>DATBLR010000093.1:0-6938 GCA_036555275.1 Gemmatimonadales bacterium
CCGGTCTTCGTGCCGGGCGAGGCGAGCTATGAGGAGTCCCGCACCGTCTGGAACGGCATGATCGACAGGAAGCCCGCCGTCGTGGCGCGCTGCCTTGGCGTCGCCGACGTGATCGCATGCGTGCAGGTCGCGCGCGGCAACGAGCTCCTGCTCTGCATCAAGGGTGGCGGACACAACATCGCAGGCCTGGCCGCGGCCGACGGCGCGCTCATGCTCGACATGTCGCTCATGCGCGGCGTATGGGTCGATCCCGAACGGAAGATCGCCCACGCACAGGCCGGGTGCCTGCTCGGCGACGTGGATCGGGAAACGCAGGTGCGCGGACTCGCCACCGTTCTCGGGTTCGTGTCGCTGACCGGCATGGCGGGACTCACCCTGGGCGGTGGGTTCGGCTACCTGACGCGGCGTTGGGGCTGGACGGCGGACAACGTCGTGGGCATGGACGTCGTGACCGCCGACGCCCGGCTGGTGCGGGCGAGCACCGAGGAGAACCCGGATCTCTTCTGGGGGCTGCGGGGTGGTGGCGGGAACTTCGGTGTCGTGACCGGCATCGATTACGCCGTCTATCCGGTCGGTCCGGAAGTCGTCGGTGGCATCGTCGCATGGCCGGCGAGCGAGGCGCCCAAGGTGCTCGAGTTGTACCGCACGCTCGCCGAGACGGCTCCGCCGGAGCTCACGCTCGTCCTGCTGATGCGCCCGGCGCCCCCTGCGCCGTGGCTGCCGAAGGACATGCACGGGAAGCCGATCGTGGGCGTGCTTGCCTGCTACAGCGGGAGGCCCGAGGACGGGGAGAAGGCGGTCGCCCCCATCAAGTCGTTCGGCAAACCCATCGGCGATGTGCTCGTGCGCCGGCCGTACACGCAGATGCAGGCGCTGCTCGACGCCACCCAGCCCAAGGGCCGGCGGTACTACTGGAAGAGCGAGTACCTCTCGCGCATCGAGCCGGCCCTGTGCGAGAAGCTCATCGCGCATGCGGCGAGGATCCCATCCCCGCACACGGCCGTCGCCTTGTTTCAGGTCGGTGGCGCGCTGAACCGGCGCGACGAGGGGCATTCTCCCGTCGGCAACCGCGACGCGCGCTACGTGCTCAATCTGGCGGCCTCGTGGGAGCAGGCGGGCGATGACGGGGCGAACATCGCTTGGGCACGCGACGCGTGGAACGACATGAAGGCCTACTCGACCGGTGGCACGTACATCAACTTCCTGACCGAGGACGAAGGTCCTGAGCGCATGGAGGCAGCGCTTGGCAAGGGACTCAAGCGGCTTGCCGAGATCAAGGCGAGATGGGATCCGCAGAACGTGTTTCGCACCAACCGGAACATCAGACCGGTCTGAGCACTGCCGACTTTCGCCACGATAGACATCCTGCACACCGCATAAACCGCTCGCACGCAGCGGTCGAACGGCGCGCACGCTGAGCCCGTGCGGCACTTGGCACGGGACTCAAGCGGCTTGCCGAGATCAAGGCGAGATGGGATCCGCAGAACGTGTTTCGCACCAACCGAAACATCAGACCGGTCTGAGCACTGCTCCGTCCTGGCCTGCGCCGCTCTCCTTGGTACGTTCCTCGCTGCCCTAGGCTAGCTGGGCAATCTCGCGGCCAACTTCGGCCTTGTTCTCTTCCAGCGTATTGCAGATCGTCCAGGCGCCGAGTCGCGTGGCGGGAGTCGCCCTCATCCCGGCTTGGACGCCCGAAGCACTACTGTCCCCGCGCCGAACGATCGTGCCACCTTCCGCGTCTCTTCGTTTGAGCTGGCAGCGAAATAGTCGAGCCGGGCCAGGACCTCGATGCCGGTGAAACCCGCCTCACCGAGCATCCTGAGGTAGTCCTCCTCGCGGACGGCGCCGACGATGCACTCGGCCCACAGCTCCGGGTGGGCACGGCAGGCGTCAGAAGGCAGCGTGGCAACCACGATGTCGGCCAACTGGAGGCCGCCGCCGGGTCGCAGCACCCGGAGGCATTCCTGAAAGGCCCGCACCTTGTCCGGCACGAGGTTGATGACCCCGTTGGTCGAGACCACGGTGACGGAGCCGTCGGGGAGCGGGATGGCTTCAGCCTCGCCGGCGAGGATGGTGACGTTGCCAGAGCCCAGGCGCCCGACATTCGCCGCCAGCTTCGCGCGCATCGCTGTTGTCATGTCGAGACCGTAGACCTGACCCCGAGGACCGACTTTCCGGCTGGCGATGAGCGCGTCGGTGCCGGAGCCGGACCCGACGTCGAGGACGATGTCCCCTGGCCGGATGAGGTCAGCCGCGAAGGGATATCCCACTCCTGCGAACGACTCGACCGCCGTTGCCGGAATGACATCCAGCTCGTGCTCGGGATAGCCGACATACAGACACGCCCGGCGGCCGGTGGGAAAATGGAACTCCTGGGCCGGAGAGGACGCGACTGCGGTATACATTTTCCGCACGGCGTCGAGAATCGTCTCGCGCTGGTTGGAGAGTATGCCCACCATGAGTCCCCCTCAGATTACGGACCGGGGCGCGGTCCTGGCAGCGTGAACTGCTGGATCAGTCCGCGGATCCGATCCTCGAAGCTCCGGTCCACCGCTTCGCGGCCCAGTTCACCGAGCCGCGCCTTCAACCGGCGCTCAAAGTCGGCCCGCGAGAAGCAGGTTCGGCACACGGCGAGATGGCGTTCCACCGCGTCGTGGCTGTGCGGCTCGAGCTCGCGATCGAGGTGCGCGGCGAGCAGGTGCAGAGCTTCCTCGCACGCCATCACCTGCGGTTCGCTCATGAGGCTGCCCCCTTTCCTTCCGGCCCGCGGACCAGCCCCGCGTCCGCAGCGTGGCGCCAGAGCGCCTGTTGCAGCAGGGCCCGCCCCCTCGCCAGACGGGACCGGACGGTCCCGATGGGGATGCCCAGCCCCGCGGCGACCTCATGGTAACACAGCCCCTCCAAGTCGGTGAGCACGACGACGACCCGATAGACTTCGGGTAACGCTGCCACCGCCCGCTCCAGGTCCTCCCGCACCAGACGGTCCAGAAACTCCCGTTCCGGATTCCCTCCCCAGAGGAGAAACGGCTGGTGCAGCCGCTCGAACAGCGAGAACTGCGCTGCGGCCTCGGCCGCGTCGTCCGGCAGCTCGGTTTCGCAACGCAGGGCCCGGGCGCGACAAAGGCTCAGGAACTGATTCGTGAGAATCCGAAAGACCCACCCGCGAAAGCTGGAGCGATCACGGAGGACACCCAGGCCAAGCCACGCCTTCGCCACTGCTTCGGCGACGAGGTCTTCGGCATCCGTCCGGTGCCGGGTCAAGCGGAGACTCGTCGCGTAGAGATCGGGGAGCAGTGCGACGATCGCCTCCTCAAACCAGACGCGGCTGGCGTCCGGGTCCCGACTCGGCAGAGTCTCTTCCGCGCCGGAAGTGACGTCCACCGCGATCACCGCGAGGCCTTACCGCCCCGAGGATCGTCCGCCGGGTTGGCGTAGGTCAGGCTCCATGGCCCCATGCCGTGCAGCTGGATCACGGTTTCGCCCCTGGCCTCCGCGAAGTGGACCATGCCCGGATGCAGCATGCCGAAGCTGCCGGTGGGAAGGTCGGTAAGTTTGGTGTTGTCGAACGGCGTGCCCAGCCCCACGCGGAAAGTCCCTTGTAGCACGGTCACGTGCTCGTCGCCGGGATGCCAGTGCGGCGGAATGCGATATCCGTCCGGGACCTTGAGTCGCATGGTGTATGCTCCGGCCTTGGTCGGGTCACCCTCGATGACGGCGAGCTTCGCGCCAGCCGGCAGGACCGCGGGCGCCGGGCTCCAGGACAGGCTGGACGGTGTCGCGATGATCGGGGGGTTGCCCTGTTGCTGCGCGTCGGCCGGCAACGTAGTGATGGCCAGCGCCAGCGAGGCGGCCAACAGTGTCACGGGGGGACGCATTGGATGATCCTCCTGTCGGTGTCGGTGATTCCCCAAGGGTGGCCCTTGGATCGGTCAGCGCGCTCTGGGGATTCCGACGCGGGAGATCGGAAAGAGTTCCCGACGGGGCTCCTGCAGCCTGCCCCGAGCAGTCCCGCGGCCCGGTCGTCGCCCTGTGCCAGGAAGCCCCTCTTGACCCGGCTCAGGCACCTGCCGTATTCGCGGGCGACCCGGGATTATCGCCGTACTACTCCGCGGGACTCTTTCTTGGAAGATCTCGGCCTTGTCTGCTCCGCCTGTCTGGCCAGTCTAGCAAATCTTGCTCCCGATTGCGAGCGGCAATCCTGTCCGTTCACTTAGCGCGGGTGCTCTGGCCATTCGCACGCTCCCCTGCTCGCGGAGTTCAGTCACCAAATCCGGGCGCCACCTGCGCCAGCGCTCGCTCCGCCGCGAGGATCTGGGCGGTGAGCGCCTCGATCAAGGCGAGCAGTGGCTGCAGCGTCGGCTGGAGTGGCGGGAGGAGCTCAGCCGCCACCTGCCGCGGGAACGCCGGGGCAGAGCTCGCGGGGAGGCGGCCGCCGACCGCTTTCACCGCGCCCCGGACATGATTGATGAGCTGGGTCCGCGCCCGCACCAGACAGTCCCGGGCCCGCAGCTGGGCCAGGTCGGTCTGCGCCTGGGCGCTGCGGTGCTGGATCGGGGCCAGCACGCGGACGTCCAGGCGGCCCACCCGGGCCAGGGCTTCGGCATCGACGCGATCGCTCTTCCGCGCATTCCCATAGATGAACCGCCGCTGCCGGCCGTTGGCGACGATCACCTCATGCCCGAGTTCGCTCAGGAGCCGGCTCACCCACGGGCAGTGGGGCCCCACCTCCAGGATCACCCGGGCGGGCGCGCCGGCGCCGCAGGGCCTCGGGGGTCGTGAGCACCCGGGCCTGCTGCTGGCTCCGTCCCCCGGCATCCACCGCACACCCGGACGAGTACCGGTCGCCAAGATCGAGACCAATCGTTATGCTAGACATGGGCCAACCTCTCGGTAGTGGGCGTCGAGCCCGTTCTCCCTTGGGGACCTCTGATGGTACCCCGTGCACCAGAGGTTGGCCTTCTCATCTCAATCTTATGCGCGGTCGTTATGCGGTGTCGCCTCCGCATCGCACGCAACCGAGCCTCCGAGGAGCCCAATGCACATCCGGCGAAGCCAGGACACGGAGCTCTCCGCAATACTGGGCGTTGTCAACGAGGCCGCGCAGGCCTATTGCGGCGTCATACCTGACGATCGATGGCACGAGCCATACATGGCGAAGGACGAGTTGGTTCGCGAGATCGCCGATGGCATAGCCTTCTGGGTCGCCGATGAGGATGGACGTCTGCTTGGAGTCATCGGCCTTCAGGACAAAGGCGCCGTCGCCTTGGTGCGCCATGCATATGTCGCCCCAGCGACCCAACGGAAGGGCGTGGGCACACAGCTGTTACGTCACGTCGAATCCCTTGCCGGGAAGCCGCTCCTGATCGGGACGTGGGCGACGGCGTCGTGGGCGATCGACTTCTACCGACGAAACGGGTTTACCATGTTGCCGCCAGGCGAGACGGAGCGCCTGTTGCGCACCTACTGGTCAATCCCTGACCGACAGATTGCGACGTCGGTAGTCCTCGCAGATCGCCGTTGGCGCGAGGCCCAGCCGGTCGCCGCGGGCATTTGACGCCGCCTAACCAGCGCATGGACCAGTCGGGACCGTCCGGCGCCATCATCGACCATGCCCCGCAAGTCCAGGAAGAAGAGGTGGCCTTGCGGCTCATGACGGACAGAGGATGTTCGCACGCTCCCTAGTCCGGATGCGCGCCCCGCACTATCATGGAGGCAGCAGCGCCCGCCGGTACCTGGAGACGCTGCACTTGTGCCTTTCGTATCACCACTCTCCTTAGGGGCTCCATGAGTGGCCCTCCTCTCTTTGGTCGGCTCGACACGATCATCATTCGGGTCCGCGATTGGGAAGCGGCCGCCGATTGGTACGCCGAGAAGCTCGGGCTCCAGGCTAGTTCGACCGACCCCGTGCAGGGCTTTGCCGTCCTACCCTTCAATGACCATACCCTCACCATTTGGCAGTTGAAGCCGGGCGAGGTGCTGCCCCCGCGAGGCACTGCCGTCCCGTATCCAATCCTCATGACGAGTGATGCGGAGGCGCTTCAGACGATGCTCCGGGCGCGCGACGTTGCCGTGGGGCCCATCGAGGTGGTTGAGGGCGTGCGGTTCTTCACATTCTGGGATCTGGATGGCAATCGCTTGGAGGCCTGCCAGGTTATCACCGGCTCGTGAGTTGTGGCGCCTGACTACCGCATCAAGCTGACACGCCTCGGCCGTTGGTTTTCTTGGGGGATAGACAACCAGACGTCGGCCCGCTCGCTTGCGCAAGCGCGCCAGGCCCTGCGGCTCATGCGGAGCCGTCAGACACCTGCGGTATCGTGAACGCCGGAGCGTCACACCAGGAGCCATTAGCCCACCCTCCCGCCTCCCCCTGCCCTCCGCTCACTTCCTGTCTACATTCTCCGCCAGATTTCCCTTCGACCCCCCGGAGCCCCAGCATGGACGTGCCGGAGAGCGTTCGCGAGGCACTCGCCGACCGCTATACTATCGAGCGCGAGATCGGCCGCGGCGGCATGGCGGTGGTCTACCTCGCGCACGATCTCCGCCACGATCGCCCGGTCGCCCTCAAGATCCTCCTGCCCGAGCGCGCCGCCGCACCCGGCCCCGAGCGCTTCCAGCGTGAGATCCGCTTCGCCGCCCGGCTCCAGCATCCCCACATCCTGACGGTGCTCGATTCGGGCGAGGTGCCCGCCGGCCCGAGCGGGGGCCCCCCGCATCTCTGGTTCACCATGCCCTTCGTGGACGGGGAATCGCTCCGCGACCGGCTGCGCCGGGAGGGCCAGCTCCCCCTGGACGACGCGCTCCGCATTACGACCGAGGCTGCCCGCGCGCTGGACTACGCCCATCTGCAGGGTGTGGTCCACCGCGACATCAAGCCCGAGAACATCCTGCTCACCGGGGACGGCACGACCCTGGTGGCCGACTTCGGCATCGCCCGGGCA
>DATBLR010000018.1:0-20537 GCA_036555275.1 Gemmatimonadales bacterium
GAACTCCCGCTCCTCACTCCGATGTCCGAGGTAGCGGGTCGGATGGCGGTACAGGAGGGCGCCAAGTATCTCGAGAAGGTGTTTGGTGGCAGCGGGGTTCTTCTGGGTGGGGTTCCGGGTGTCCCCCCAGCCGAGGTGGTGATCATCGGTGGCGGGGTGGTGGGCATCAACGCAGCGAAGATTGCGGCCGGCATGGGAGCGCGGGTGACTATCCTGGACATCTCCCTGGAACGGCTTCGTTACCTCGACGATGTGCTGCCGGCCAACGTGACGACGCTGTATTCCAACCACCACAACATCCTGGACTCCATTCGCAGGGCGGACCTGGTGATCGGGGCTGTACTCCTTCCGGGGGCCAAGGCGCCCCATCTCGTCAAGCGTGACGATCTCAAGCTCATGAAGCCGGGATCCGTCATCGTGGACGTGGCCGTGGATCAGGGTGGTTGCGTCGAGACGATCAAGCCCACTACCCACGACAATCCGACCTACTTCGTCGACGGGATCCTGCACTATGGGGTGGCCAACATGCCGGGGGCAGTTCCGCGGACCTCGACCCTGGCCCTCACCAACGCGACGCTCTCCTACGGGCTCCGCCTGGCCAGAGACGGTTGGAAACAGGCCTGCAGGGATGATCGGGCGCTCAGTCGCGGCCTGAATGTGGTGGAGGGGAAGGTCGTCTACCCCGGTGTGGCCGAGGCCTTTGGCTTGCCGCTCACCAAGGTCGAGACCGTGCTGTGATCGACCTGGCGTTCGTCCGGCTTCCCCACGGAGACGGCCTGCCGGTTCCGGCACTCGCGACCCCGGGATCCGCCGGCTACGACCTCGCCAGCGCCGAGGAGGGGGAGCTGGCACCGTTGGAGCGGCGCCTGTTCCGCACCGGTTTCGCGATCGCGATCCCGGCAGGGTTCGAATGTCAGATCCGGCCCCGCTCGGGTCTCGCCCTCCGGCACGGGATTACCTTGCCCAACAGCCCGGCCACGATCGACAGCGACTATCGCGGTGAGCTGCTGGTTGCGCTGGTCAATCTGGGTGCGGAGCCCTTCCGGGTGGTCCGCGGCATGCGGATCGCGCAACTGGTGTTCGCTCGAGTGGAACTGGCCGGCTGGCGGGAGGTCGCGGAGCTGCCCGCGAGCGCGCGTGGCGCCGGAGGCTTCGGCAGTACCGGCACGGGCGAAGGGGCCGCGTGACGCGCCAGCTGCCCGTCGGGGTCACCAGCCGCCGAGCCGCCAAGCCGCCGAACCGCCGAGTCGTCTAAATGTCCGTCTTGTCCCACCTTAGGGCCACCGTTAGCTTTTGGCCCACTTCGATCGGCTGGCTCCAGGAATGAGGTTGTCGGCGCTAAAACTCGGGTCGTTTCTCCCCGCGAATGAGATCGCGGTGGATCTGGGTACAGCCAATACCCTGATCTACGTCAAGGGCGAGGGCATCGTGCTGAACGAGCCATCGGTGGTGGCGATCGAGAAAGCCTCGGGCAAGATCAAGGGGATCGGCCTCGAGGCCAAGCGCATGCTGGGGCGGACCCCGGACGGGATTCTCGCGGTGCGGCCGCTCAAGGACGGGGTCATCGCGGACTTCGACGTCACCGAGAAGATGCTCCGCTACTTCCTCAAGACCATCATCGACAAGCACGTCTTCCGGGTGCGGCCCAAGGTCATCGTCTGCGTGCCATCCGGGATAACCGAGGTGGAACGCCGCGCCGTGCGCGACTCGGCGGAGACCGCCGGCGCGAAGCAGGTGGACATGGTCGCCGAGCCGATGGCGGCCGCCATTGGCGTCGGACTGCCGGTCGAAACGCCGACCGGCAACATGGTGATCGATATCGGCGGCGGCACGACGGAGATCGCCGTCATCGCGCTCTCCGGAATCGTCTCCGACACCTCGATCCGGGTCGGGGGCGACGAGCTGGATCAGTCCATCGTCCAGTTCATGCGCAAGAACTACAATCTGCTTGTGGGGGAGCCGACCGCCGAAGCGATCAAGATCAAGATCGGCTCCGCGGCCCCGACCGGGGACGAGCGGGAGATGGAAGTGAAAGGGCGGGACCTGGTTTCCGGCATCCCCAAGACGGTCCGGGTTCACTCCAGTGAGATCCGGGAGGCGGTGCAGGAGCCGATCCAGCAGATCGTCGACGCCGTCCGGCGGGCGCTCGAAATTACGCCGCCGGAGCTCGCCAGCGATATCGTCGACCGCGGCATCATCATGACGGGTGGCGGAGCGCTGATCCGGGGGCTGGACATCCTGCTCGCCCAGGAGACCGGGCTGCCCATTCACGTAGACGAGGACCCGCTCACCTGCGTGGTCCGCGGGGCGGGGCGGATTCTCGACGACTACGAGAAGTACCGCACAGTGCTGTACCGGTAATGGCGCTCGGGCCGGACCATTCGTTCTCCCGACGGGACAATGTGCTCTTCCTTGTCTGCGTCGTGCTGTCGGTCGTGATGCTGTCCCGACCGGACTGGGGACACGATCTCACCGGCTACGTCCGGGTGTCGGTCATGCGGCCCTTCCTGTGGATGCAGGAACGCGCTGAACAGTCCCGCACCAGCCGCTCCACGTTCGAGCGCCTGCGCGCCGAGCGCGACTCCGCCGCCAATGCGGCGCAGTTCCTGTCTTCGCTCCGGGCGGAAAACCAGCGGCTGCGCAACCTGCTCAGGCTCGGGGACCGGCTGCCCACCCGCTACATTCCGGCCGAGGTCCTGCATCAGTCGGTTCCAACCGACGGCCGGACCATGATTCTGTCTGCCGGCTCCCGGGCCGGGGTGCGCGCCTTCGACCCGGTGGTTGGTGCCGAGGGGCTCCTTGGAGTGGTGCTGGAGGTCGACGCCCAGCGGAGCCTCGCGATGACTTGGCTACACCCGGACTTCCGGGCCAGTGCCTTCACGACGCCGGGTGACGTCTTCGGCGTGATCGCGCCAGCTCTGCAGGTGACGGGAAGCGAGCAGCTGCTGCAGCTGCGCGGTGTGGCCATCCGGGACTCGGTGCCGACGGGAACCATGGTGGTAACGTCGGGGCTGGGCGGGGTCTATCCGCAGGGGATTCCCGTGGGCACGGTCATCGGCCCGGGCAGCGAGGAGACCGGGTGGGAGCGGATCTACATCGTGAGGCCCGCGGCCAACCCGGAGAATGCCGCCCAGGTTCTCATTCTGGCGGCCCCGCGTGATAGCTCCGTGGCCAAGGCTTTTGCGGGGGACAGCGCGCCATGATCGCGATTCGGGGCGACCGCTGGCGACTGTGGACCGTGCTGGGGCTCCTGGCGGTGCTCCAGTTTGCGGTCCGGCCACGGCTCGGTCACCCGGCGGTAGCACCGGACTTCCTGCTGCTCGCCCTGATGCTGTATGCTATTCGAAGTCGGCCCGGCGCCGCGGCGGTCGCAGGCTTCCTGATCGGCCTGGCGGGGGATGCGGTGAGCCCGGCGCGGGTCGGTGCGGGGGCACTGGCGCACACCGTGGTCGGCTACCTGGCCGCCTGGGGGCGGGCGGTGTTCTTTCCGGACAACCTGTTCGTCAACGGGCTGGTGATTGCGATCGGGGTGTGGGTGCGTAACGCCATCCAGATCCTCGCCAGCGGTCCCGGGGTCGGCGGCCTCACGATGCCGCTGCTGGTCTGGTCCCCGCTGCAGGCCATTACGACGGCGGTCACGGCCGCGCTGGTGCTGGTCACCTTTCAGCGCTGGCTGGATATCCGGCTCGAAACATGAACGAGTTCCACCCAACCCGGCTCCGCGAACGCTCCATTCAGGCCCGGTGGGTGCTCGGTCTCGCCTTCCTGGTCCTGGTGGGAGCCTTCTTCCGCACCCAGATCCTCCAGTACGACCGCTACCGACTGCGGGCCGAAAGCAACCGGCTTCGGCCGGTGCCGCTGCAGCCGGCGCGGGGCACGGTGTACGATCGGGAAGGCAAGGTGATCGCGGAAACGGTCCCGGGCTTCTCGGTGGCCCTGCTCGCCCCGTCCAGCGAGGCGCTGCGGCAGATCCTGACCCGGTTCCGACGCGTCGTGCCGCTCGATTCGAGCCAGATCGAGCAGGCGATCGGGCGGTTTCTGCAGGCCCGGTATCAGCCGGCCGTCGTGCTGGGACGGGCGACTCGGGAGCAGGTGGCGAGGCTTGAGGAACACCGTGCGGTGCTTCCCGGCCTGGTCGTCCAGTCGGAGCCCAGACGAGTCTACCCCCGGGGCACGGCCGTGGCTCACCTGGTCGGCTACGTGAACGAGGTGAACCAGGATGAACTGGATGGAGATCGGTATCCCGGGGCCCGTCTGGGGTCGCTGGTAGGGCGGGCGGGACTCGAGCGGGAATACGACGACTCTCTCCGGGGCGCAATGGGGGTGCGCTACCTCGAAGTGGATGCCCGCGGTCGGCTGGTCCGGGACCAGGGAGCGGCGCCGCCGCTTCCCTCTGCCCCGGGGAAGGATATCCGGACCACCATCGATCTCGACCTGCAGCTCTTCATCGACAGCATCTGGCCCCGGAAGTTCTCGGGTGCGATGGTGGCGATGACCCCTTCGGGCGAGATCCGGGCTCTGTACTCCACGCCCGCCTATGATCCGAACGCGTTCATCGGCGGGATCGCTCCGGAGGAGCTGCGCCGGCTCACCACCGATCCGACCCTGCCGCTCCTTAACCGGGCCCTGCAGGTCCGCTATCCACCGGGTTCGCCGTTCAAGCTGGCCACGGCGGCCATGGCGCTGAGACGCGGGCTGGTGGACCTGCACACCCACATGCCCCAGCGCTGCACCGGGGCGCTGCAATACGGTAACCGCTCCTTCAAGTGCTGGAACAAGGCGGGACATGGGTCCCTGGACCTGCTCGGAGCGGTCGCCCAGAGCTGCGACGTGTACTTCTACCAGCTGGGTCTCAAGCTGCAGCTCGCCAACCTGCTCGCTGACGGCGTCACGATGGGCTTTGGGCAGCGGACGGATATCGATCTGGTCAATGAGGCGATCCCCATCTGGCCGCCCTCCACCGAGTATTACGACAAACGCTACGGGCCTCGCGGATGGAGTAATGCCGCAGCGCTCAATCTGGCCATCGGACAGGGAGAGAATACCCAGACCCTGGTGAACATGGTCCGCTTCTATGCCGCACTGGCCGGCAACGGCAAGGCTCCGACGCCCTATCTGGTGCACCCGGACAGTTCGGACAACTACGACCTGAACCTGTCGTCGGACCAGCTGGACGGACTGCGCACGGCTCTGATCGCCGTCGTGGAACGGGGCACCGCCGCCCGGAGCCGGCTCAAGGAATTCACCGTCGCCGGCAAAACCGGGACGGCCCAGAACCCTCACGGCAATGATCACGGCTGGTTCATCGGCTTCGCACCGGCTGAAAAGCCGGAAATCGTCATCGGTGCGATCTTCGAGTTCGGTGGACACGGGAGCCAGGTCGCACCCTACGTCGTGCAGGCCATCCGCCGCTATGTGCTCGGTCCGGACAGCGCCGGTGCTCAGCGGCCCCCGGCCCGGCTAAACCTGCCCGGCGAGGCCCCCCCTTCGGCCCCCGTGTCTCCGGCCGCGCTGGACTCTGCCGCTCCTTCTCCGGAACCGCCGCCCCGGGCACCGGTGGAGGCCGCCCCCGTCACCCCACCACCGGTCGCAACGGATTCCGCCTGATGTCTCGCCACCTTGGCCTCGACCGGCCCCTGCTCATCGTGGTTGGGCTGCTGCTGGTATTCGGCCTGCTGGTCCTGTATTCGGCGGGGCAGACCGACGTACCCAGCTTCGTCGCGGCCGGCGCGTGGAGGCGCCAACTCATCTGGCTCCTGGGCGGGACGATCGTCGCTGCCCTGGCCTTCCGGGTCTCTCCCCGGCTGCTGGATTGGGCGGCCCTTCCCGTGTACGGGCTGTCGCTGCTGCTGCTCGGCATCACCCTGTTGGTCGGCCTGGGGGCGGGGACCGCGGCCAGCAGCAAGAGCTGGATCTACATCGGCGGCCATGCGATCGGACAACCAGCCGAACTCGCCAAGCTGGCCACCGTCCTGATGCTGGCCCGGCACCTCTCCGCCCGGCGGGAAGCACCGGAGAGCCTGTATGACCTGCTGCCCGCCTGCTTCATCGCCGGGCTTCCCGCACTGCTGGTTCTCGCCCAGCCGGACCTGGGGAGCGCGCTGGTCTTCGTCGGGGTGCTGTTCGCCATGCTGTTCTGGGCCGGAACGCCGCCGCCCCTCCTGTTCCTGCTTGCCTCACCGGTTGGGAGCCTCCTGCTCGCCTTCAATCTCTGGACCTGGGTGGGGTGGATGGTCCTGCTGGGGGTGCTCCTCACGATGTGGCGCCCGTACTTCTGGGAGGGAGTCACCGTGGCCGTCGTCAACTCCGTCATGGGGTTCATCGCCCTGCCGGTGTGGCGCGGCCTGGCGCCCTATCAGCAGAACCGGCTGCTGACCTTCCTGAATCCCGAAGTCGATCCCCAGAAGGCCGGCTACCACGCGATCCAGTCACGGGTCGCCATCGGCTCCGGCGGCTGGTTCGGGAACGGGTATCTGCAGGGTCCGCAGAAACGACTCGCCTTTCTGCCGGAGCAGCACACCGACTTCATCTTCGCGGTGGTGGGGGAAGAGTTGGGGTTCCTCGGCGTGCTGCTCGCCCTGGTCTTGTTCTTCATGCTGTTTGCGGTGCTGGTCCGGATTGCCCGCCGGGCGACCGATCCCTTCAGCAGCCTGGTCGTCTTCGGGGTCCTGGGACTCCTGTTCACACACGTGTTCGAGAACGTCGGCATGACGGTGAATGTCATGCCCATCACCGGGATTCCCCTGCCTTTCTTCTCCTATGGCGGGTCGTTTCTGCTGGCCAGTGCGCTGGCTGTCGGCCTGTGTTTTCGGGCCGCCTGGGATGCCAGGCTAGGAGGCTATCTCGATATTTGACAACAACTTGCGAAAATGGGTCTAGCGTACAGGGGGCTCGGAACGCAAATTGGGAGGCCTGGTAGGGGTCTCAATTTCAGTCTCACGTCTATCCCCGAACCCACATGGCCGTCATGGCATGGTTCAAGAAGGAGCGGAAGCCGCGCGCTTCGGTCCGCGAGCGCCTCGAGATTCCGCCGGATGCGTGGGAAAAGTGCGATGCCTGCGGGCACATCGACATCCGGGAAAAGTTTGAGCGGGCCCTGAACGTGTGCCCGGAATGCGGGCATCATCGTCGGTTTTCGGCCGAAGAGTACATCGAGCTGCTGAGCGACGAGGACAGCTGGAGGGAGCTTTACACCGGCCTTCGGTCCGCCGATCCCTTGGGCTTCGAGCACTACCCGCAACGCCTCCTCGCAGCCCAGAAGAAGGTCGGTCCCTCGGACGCCATCTACACCGGTGCCGCCAGGCTGGAGGGGTCCCCCATTCACCTGGGAGTCATGAACTTCGCCTTCATGGGCGGATCCATGGGATCGGTCGTGGGTGAGAAGATCGCCCGTCTGGCGCGGCGCTCCGCGGAGAAGCGCGTGCCGATGGTGCTGGTGTGCACCTCAGGCGGCGCCCGGATGCAGGAGGGAGTGCTCTCCCTCATGCAGATGGCCAAGACCTCAGCCGCGATCGCGCAGCTGTATCAGATGTCGGTTCCCTACGTCAGTATCCTCACCAACCCGACCACCGGAGGGGTGTCAGCGTCCTTTGCGATGCAGGGCGACGTTATCCTCGCCGAGCCTGGGGCGGTAATCGGCTTCGCCGGCCAGCGGGTGATCAAGCAGACGATCGGGCAGGACCTTCCAGAAGGGTTCCAGACGGCGGAGTTTCTGCTGGAGAAGGGGCAGATCGACGACGTCGTGCCGCGCGCCTCTCTGCGGGAGACAACGGCTCGGCTGCTCCGCCACATGCGGGGCCAGCGACTGATCGAGGAATCAGCCGAATAGGCTTTCCCCTTCATCACGAGCGAGCGCCCCCCGGCAGCCACGGGGGGCGCAGTGTTTTCCGGGGGGTATATTCTACAACCCTTCGACACTCCGGTCTTCGCATTGGCCCTCAGCTATGCTGCGGCACTCGACTTTCTCTACCCCCGAACGACTACCATCAAGTTCGGGCTGGAAACCACGCGCGCCCTCCTGGCGGAGCTGGGTGACCCTCAGCAGGCATTCGCGAGTGTCCATGTCGGTGGGACCAATGGCAAGGGGAGTGTCACCACCTTCGTGGCGCAGGTCCTGCGGGAGCGGGGATGGCGGGTCGGCCACTACACCTCGCCGCACCTGATCTCATTCCGGGAGCGGATCCAGGTCGACGACGTTCCCATCTCTGAGGCAGCGGTGGCCGGCTGGACCTCGCGCCTGGAGCCGCTCATACAACAGCGCGGGGCGACGTTCTTTGAGGCCACCACGGCCATCGCCATGGCCGACTTCGCCGCCCGGGGCGTCGACATCGCCGTGGTCGAAGTCGGGCTGGGCGGGAGGCTGGACAGCACCAATGTTCTGGTCCCGCTGGTCAGCGCAGTCACGAAGATCGAGGAGGATCACATGAAGTACCTGGGCGATACCCTGGAGGAGATCGCCCGGGAGAAGGCAGGGATCGCCAAGCCGGGGGTCCCCTTCGTCATCGGCGAGACCCGGCCGGAGCTCGTCGAAGCGATGCGCCAGACAGCCGGCGCGGCAGCCCATCGGCGCGGGGGCGGGGCCGATGTCCGGGTGCTGCCGGCCGACTATCAATGGTGTGGCCCGCTGGGAATGGCGGGACCGTTCCAGAGGCGCAATGCGGCCGTCGCCCACGGCATCCTCATGGCCCTGCCCGAGCCTTTCCGCCCCGATCGCGCCAGCATCGAGCGCGGGTTCGCGGCCGCCAGGATACCCGGCCGATTCGACCGCCGGGGGAAGTGGCTGTTCGATGTCGCCCACAACCCCGATGGGATGCGGGCGCTCGGGGAGGCAATCGCCGCCGCCGAGATTCCCCGCCCGATCCACGCACTGGTCTCCATCCTTGGGGACAAGGACTGGCCGGACATGCTGGTTCGTCTGGACAGGGCGGTCGACCGCGGGGTGCTGACGGTGGCGCCCACCACCCTGGGTCGGAGGTGGGATATGGCCTGGCTCGAAGAGTGGCTGCGCGATCCCGATCGGCCGCCTGCCCGGGCGCAGTGGAGCCTGGAGCCGGATTTTCTGCGGGCGCTGGAAAGGGTGCAACGCGGCGCGGCCACGGTGCTGGTGACCGGTTCGTTCCATACGGTCGGCGATGTGCTGGCCGCCCTGGGAATGGAGCCGTAGGGAATGGGGCATTGAGGGATTGGGGATTGAGGGAGTGGGGGAGGAAGGAGGGGGTGGTCGTCGGTGAGCGAAGAGCGTGTTCCAGCGCGGATTCCGCCTGATCGCCCGCGCGCCATCGCATCGCGGCCGGGGTGGTCCGGCGTAGTAGCCTCGGCTAGATTCACCCGCCTATGCAACCCCAGCCCCTGCCGGGCTTTCGGGACTTCTACCCCGCCGATCTTGCCTTCCGGGCCCACATCTTCGACACCTGGCGCGCCGTGGCGGCGCGTTATGGTTTGGAGGAGTGGGACGGCCCGCCCCTGGAGCCGCTGGAGCTCTATACCGCGAAGAGCGGGGAGGAGATTGTCGGCCAGCTCTACAACTTCATCGACAAGGGTGGGCGCGAGGTCACGCTTCGGCCGGAGATGACCCCGACCCTCGCGCGGATGGTGGCGGCGAAGGCCGGCGGGATGAAGAAGCCCATCCGCTGGTTCTCGATCGGACAGATGTTCCGCTACGAACGACAGCAGCGGGGCCGGCTCCGGGAACACTTCCAGCTCAATTGCGACCTGATTGGAGAAGCGGGGCCGCTCGCGGACGCGGAAATCATCGCGCTGGCGATCGACCTGGTGCGCCGGTTTGGGCTGGGGCCCGAGGATGTCCGCGTGCGCCTGAGCGACCGCCGGTTGCTGACGACGCTCTTGGAGGAGTTCGGGCAGACCGAGGCGCAGAGCGCCGTGTGGTATCAGGTGCTGGACAAGTTTCTGCGGACACCGGAAGAGGTTACCCGGGAGAAACTGAGGACGGCGGGGGTTTCGGACGCGGCCCTGGAGGGGATCCTCGGCTTCAGCCGGCACCCCGAATGGGAGGGCCTGGAACGGCGCGCGGGAGGTCACCCGCGGGTCCTGTCGGCGATGCAGCATCTCATGGTCCTGAAGCGTACGCTCGATCAGATGGGTGTTGGCCAGTTCGTCGAGTTCGATCTGACCATCGTTCGTGGCCTGGCCTACTACACCGGGACGGTGTTCGAGCTGTTCGATGCGGGGCGCTCACGGCGGGCTCTGGCGGGTGGCGGGCGCTACGACGGGCTCCTGCAGCTGCTCGGCGGTGTGGACCTCCCCGCCGTCGGGTTTGCCATCGGCGACGTGGTGCTGGGCGAGCTGCTTCGGGAACGCGGCCTCGCCCCAGCTCAGAGCGCCGCCATCGATGCCTTCGTCGCGGGAGTCACACCTGACGACCAGGCGCATGTGCTCCGGGTCGCGCACGACCTCCGGGACGCGGGTGTCCGGATCGAGTACTCGCTCCGGAGCGAGGCGCTGGGCAAGCAGCTTAAGCTCGCTGACGCGAGGGACGCCGCGTTCGCCGTCGTGATTGGACCCGATGATCGAGCAAGGGGAGAGGTGCAGCTCAAGGACCTGAGGGACAAGACCCAGCGCGCCGTGCCGCAGGCGCGGCTGGTGGAGGCGCTTCAAGAAGGCTTGCGTTCCGTCTCGGCCGATAGCCGATAGCCGATAGCCTTGACCCCGACCCAACAGCCATGGCCGACGACAAAGCGCTGACTACCCGGGCCCAGGACTTCAGCGCCTGGTACAACGAAGTGATCATGCGCGCCGAGCTGGCGGATTACAGCCCGGTGCGGGGCTGCATGGTCATCCGGCCGAACGGGTATGCCATCTGGGAGGAGATGCAGCGCGGGCTCGATGGGTTGTTCAAGGAGCTGGGAGTGCAGAATGCCTACTTCCCCCTCCTGATCCCCCAGAGCTTCCTCTCCAAGGAGGCGGAGCACGTCGAGGGGTTCGCGCCGGAGCTGGCAGTCGTCACCCATGGTGGCGGCAAGGAGCTGGAGGAGCCGCTCGTCATCCGCCCGACGTCGGAGACGATCATCTACTCGATGTACGCCAAATGGATCCAAAGCTACCGGGACCTGCCGGTGCTGATGAACCAGTGGTGCAACGTCGTGCGCTGGGAGATGCGAACCCGGCTCTTTCTGCGAACCGCGGAGTTCCTCTGGCAGGAGGGTCACACCGCGCACGCCACTGAGGCGGAGGCGGAGGCGTTCACGCTCGCGATCCTCGGGGTGTATCGGACCTTCGCCGAGCAGTGGATGGCGATGCCGGTGCTGACCGGGCGCAAGACCGACAGCGAGCGGTTCGCCGGTGCGCTACGCACCTACTGCATCGAAGGGTTGATGCAGGACAACAAGGCGCTGCAGGCGGGGACGAGTCATAACCTGGGACAGAATTTCGCCAAGGCGTTCCAGGTGAACTATCAGAGCGCCGAGGGCGGGCTCGAGTACGTCTGGAACACGTCGTGGGGAGTATCCACCCGGCTGGTCGGCGCGCTGGTGATGATGCACGGCGATGACAACGGCATCATTTCGCCGCCTCGGCTGGCGCAGTACCAGGCGGTGATCGTGCCGATCTACAAGAACGACCAGGAGCGGGCCACCGTGCTCGAAGCGGCGCACCATGTGCTCCGCGAGCTCAGGACCGGCGGCATCCGCGCTCACCTCGACGCCCGCGACGGCCTCAAGCCCGGAGCCAAGTATTACGAGTGGGAGGGGCGGGGAGTCCCGTTCCGCCTGGAGATCGGACCGCGGGATGTGGCCGCCGGGTCCGTCATGCTCGCGCGCCGGACCGGGGGACGCAAGACTCCGTTCGCGACCCAGGGGCTCGCGCATTCGCTTCGCATCGAGATGGATGGCATGCAACACGACCTCCTCGAGGCGGCGAAGACGCGGCGAGAGCGGAACACCATCCGAGGCGTCACCAAGGCCTCGTTCATCGACTTCATCGAACGGGACGGCGGGTTCGCCTACGGGGGCTGGTGCGGTGATCCCAAGTGCGAGGCAGATATCAAGGAACAGACCAAGGCGACCATCCGCTGTTTGCCGGACGAGGAGTTCCGCTCGCCCGAGGCACCAGCTACCTGCATGTGGTGCGGGCGCAAGGCGGTGACGGAGGCCGTGTGGGCGAGGGCATACTGACGGCGGCTCGGCGGCTCGGCGACTCGCCGGCTCGGCGGGAACTGTTCGCAGACGCCGGGTTGGCCTACGACGGGAAGTCTCTGGCGCTCGGCGCCGTGCGTCTCTCGGACATCGCCGAACGGATCGGGACGCCGGTCTATGTCTACAGCGCCGAGGTGATAAGGCGGCAGTATCGCCGCCTGGATGCGGCGCTGGACGGCCTCCCGCACCGGATCTGTTTCGCGGTCAAGGCCAATAGCAACCTCGCGGTGCTTCGGTTGTTCCGCGACCTTGGCGCCGGGGCCGATATCGTCTCCGGCGGGGAGCTGGAGCGGGCCCTGGCCGCCGGGTTCCCCGCAGCACGCATCGTCTTCAGCGGCGTCGGCAAGTCCCGCTCGGAACTCGAGGCGGCGGTCCGGGCCGGGGTCGGGCACATTCATCTTGAGTCGGCGGACGAGCTGGCGAGCCTGGCCGGTATTGTCAGCGGCCTGCCACGGCCCGTTGCGGTGGGCATCAGGGTCAATCCGGATGTGACGGCGGAGACCCATCCCTACATCGCGACCGGACAGGGGGGGATCAAGTTTGGCGTGCCGTTCGATCAGGTGGTGGACCTCGCCACGCTGGTGCACCGGAATGGGCACTTCCGGCTGGACAGCATCGCCATGCACATCGGGAGCCAGATCCTGGACCCCGCACCCTATCGGGAGGGCATGGCCAAGCTGATCGAACTGGTCGGCCGGATCCGCGCAGCCGGCATCGACACCCTGGCGAACCTGGACCTCGGCGGTGGGCTCGGCATCCGGTACCGGGATGAGACGCCGCTGGAGCCGGAACGCTTTGTGGCGACCATCCTGCCCCTCGCCCGGGAGACCGGCCTCTGCATCGTGGTCGAGCCGGGGCGTTTCCTGGTGGGGAGCTCGGGGCTGCTCCTGACGACCGTCCTCTCCCGCAAGCACACGGGCGGCAAGGACCTGGTCCTGGTGGATGCGGGGATGAACGATCTGGTCCGCCCCAGTCACTACCAGGCCTACCATGAGATCGCCGAGCTCGAGGCCGGCTGCCGTCCCGAGGCGCTGGTGGATGTGGTGGGGCCGGTCTGTGAGACCGGCGACTTCCTCGCGCGGGATCGTCGGCTCCCCGGCCTGGCGGCGGGAGAGCGGCTGGCGGTGCTCGGCGCCGGCGCCTACGGTTTTGTCATGTCGTCGACCTACAATGCCAGACCGCGGGCCGCGGAGGTGCTGGTCGACGCGGGTCGGTGGGCGGTGGTGCGATCCCGGGAACGAGTCGAGGATCTGTTCGCCGGCGAAACGGCGGAGCCGCAGTGGAAATGAGTGCCCAGTGCCCAGTGCCCAGGGCTCAGTGGATTCGGAGAAGAGTCCACGGAACGCCGCCTCTGAGGCGGAAACTGTGGACAGAACACCTTGGGCACTGGGCACTGGGCACTGGGCACCGTATGTGGTCTCTGGCTAGTTCGGCATGACGATGCACCACGACGGCATCCTGATCATCGACTTCGGGTCGCAATACACCCAGCTGATTGCCCGGCGGGTGCGCGAGGCGCACGTCTACTGCGAGATTCACCCGCCTTCCCGGACCGTGGAGTGGATCCGGGAGTGGAACCCCAGGGGGATCATCCTCTCGGGGGGGCCCAACTCGGTCTATGGGGAGAATGTTCCGACGGCGGAGCCCGCCCTGCTGGAGCTGGGCGCTCCCGTGCTGGGGCTGTGCTATGGCATGCAGCTCCTGGCCCACCTCTCCGGCGGGAAGGTCGAACGGGCGGAGCGGCGGGAGTACGGTCGCGCAATGGTGGAGGTGAAGGGGGGACGGCTGTTCCACGGCTTCGGCGTGGGCGAGGAGACGCCGGTCTGGATGAGCCACGGCGATCATGTGGACGTCCCGCCCGAGGGATACACCGTCACGGCTTCGAGCGCGAATGCCCCGGTCGCGGCCTTCGAGCACCAGACCCGCCCCCTCTACGGCGTACAATTCCACCCCGAGGTAGCGCACACCCCGCGGGGCGGCGAGATCCTCCACAATTTCCTGTTCGAGGTCTGCGGCTGCCGACCGGACTGGACGCCGGGCAATTTCATCGAGGGGGAAGTGGCCCGGATTCGCACCATGGTCGGCGAGAAACAGCGGGTGATCTGCGGTCTTTCCGGCGGAGTCGACAGCTCGGTAGCCGCGGTGCTAGTCCACCGGGCGGTTGGCGATCGACTCACCTGCATCTTCGTGGACCACGGACTGCTTCGCCTGCACGAGCGTGACCAGGTCGAGCACACTTTCCGGCGCCATTACGGGATCGACCTGCGCGTGGTCGACGCGAGCGAGGCATTCCTCGCCGACCTCAAGGGTATCAGTGACCCCGAGAGCAAGCGCATACGCATCGGACACCGGTTCATCGATGTGTTCGAGGAGGAGGCCCGGAAGCTGGGGCCGGATGTCGGATTCCTGGTGCAGGGAACCCTGTACCCCGATGTGATCGAGTCCATGTCGCCGACCGGCGGGCCGTCGGTCACCATCAAGACCCATCACAACGTGGGCGGGCTCCCCGTGAAGCTGCCCTTCCAGCTGATCGAGCCGCTGCGGGAGCTGTTCAAGGACGAGGTGCGACAGGTGGGGCGCGAGCTGGGGTTGCCGGAGGAGATGGTCGGCCGCCACCCGTTCCCGGGGCCAGGCCTCGCCATCCGCATCGTGGGGGAGGTGGGTCGGGCGCAACTGGATGTGCTGCGCAAGGCCGATCATATCTACATCGAGGAGATTCGGGCTGCCGGGCTGTACGACGAGATCTGGCAGGCCTTTTCGGTGCTGCTGCCAGTCCGCTCAGTCGGAGTGCAGGGCGACGGTCGAAGCTACGATCAGGTGATCGCGCTCCGGGCGGTCACCAGCCGGGACGGCATGACCGCCGATTGGTTTCCCTTCCCGCCGGATGTGCTGGCCCGGATAGCCAATCGCATCGCCAACGAGGTGGAGGGAGTGAATCGGGTTGTCTATGACGTGAGCTCGAAGCCCCCGGCGACGATCGAGTGGGAGTGAGGTGTGGGGGAATTGGGGAATATGGGATTGGGGGCTGTGGGAATCGGGGATTTGTGGGAATGAGGGAATGACTGACCGGTGACACTCAAGGGGTTCGGCTTCGAGGACCGTTCAACAAGCCACTTCATGGTACCAGATCCGCCCAATCCCTACACTTTCTTCTCCTCCAGCAGCCGGAAGAACTCCTCCGGGCTCTTGAGCTGAGCGAGCCGCTCCGGCACGTCGGGCTCCTTCGCGAAAGTCGCGACCTTGCCCAGGACGGGGAGGTACTGGTTGTTGACCTCGATGGCCGGCGCAGCGATCAGGAAGAAGTGCTGCACCGGGCGATCGTCGACTGCGCGCCAGGGAATCCCGACTGGGGCGTAGGCATAGGCGACCTGGACCCGACCGACGGCCGGGGAACGCCCGTGAGGGATCGCGATGCCCTTCCCGACGCCCGTCGAACCCAGTTCCTCCCGTCGGCGGAGCACCTGGAGCAACGTGTCGCTCGCGGGCTCATCGAGGTGGAGGAGGCTCACCAGCTCGGGAAGCACCTGATCGGCGGTCGTGGCTCGAAGCGGGAGGGCAAGAGCGTCGGGCTGGATGAAATCGCTGAGGCGCATGGGGCGGGAAGATTACGCCGGCCATGGTCGGCTGTCAAAGCGGCCGGCCTTGACTCTCTCCGTTGCTGCGGCATGAACGTCTAAGTAAGTTTTGGGCATGCGGTTACCGTATTTCAACGGGCCCGGGGTGCCACTGCTGCTCGCCCCGATGGCCGGGATCTCGGAGGCCCCATTCCGGCAGATCTGCCGTGGGATGGGGGCCGATGTCGTGCTGTCCGAGTTCCTCAGCTCAGAGGCAATCCGGCGGCGGATCAAGCGGACGCTCGAAGGAGCCGACTTCGAGGAGTGTGAGCGGCCCATCGGCATCCAGATCTATGGTGCGGACGCCCGTGCCATGGCTGAGGCGACGGCTCTCATCACCGAGCATTACAGGCCAGAGTTCATCGACATCAACTTTGGCTGTCCGGTCAAGAAGGTGGTTCAGCGGAACGGCGGATCGGGGTGCCTTCGCGATATGCAGCTGGTGGCGGAGATCATTCGCGCCTGCGTGGCGGCTACCCATCTCCCTGTCACCGTAAAAACCCGAAGCGGCTGGAATGACGAGATGCGGGATCCGGTCGGGATCGCCCTGCGGATGCAGGACGCGGGGGCCCGGGGGTTGACGTTGCACGCGCGCACCCGGACCCAGATGTTCACCGGCGAGGCGGACTGGGACGAGATCGCCCGGGTGGTGGCGGCGCTGGACATTCCGGTGATCGGCAACGGAGACATCCAGACCGCGGAGGACGTGGCCTCCATGGCTCGGGAGACGGGGTGTGCCGCTGTGATGATCGGGCGCGGTTCCTTCGGCAACCCCTGGCTGTTTCGCGAGGCGCGGGCTCTCCTGGCGGGCCGTTCCAAGCCGCCGGCGCCGCCCCCGGCGGAGCGATTTCGAGTGGCGCTGGAACATGCCCGGCTGGCGATCCGGCTGCAGGGAGACAGCCGCAAGACGGTGATCGAGTTCCGGAAGCACTTTGGCTGGTATACCCGGGGCCTGCGCAGCTCGAGCGACCTCCGGGCCCGGTTGTTCCAGGTAGAGTCGATGGCCGAGGCCGAGGCGATCTTCAGCGGCTATCTGGCGCCGCACGCGGCCGTCGCCGAGGTGGCATGATCCGCCAGCAACTCGAGCAGCTGCTGGCGGCAGTGGCCGAAGGGGCCCTCGATCCCGGCCAGGCCCTGGACCGGCTCCGGCACTTCCCGACCGAACAGCTTGCCTTTGCCCAGCTGGATCACCATCGCGCCCTCCGGCTGGGGCAGGCGGAGGTGGTCTTCTGCGACGGGAAGACGGTCGACCAGGTCATCGCGATTTGCGAGCGGCTGGCGGAGGCGAGCGGTGCCTTCCTGGGCACCCGGGCGTCGGAGGCGCAGGCCGACGCGCTGGCCAGCCGGTTTGCCGGATTGGAGTGGAACCCATTGGGCCGAACCGTGGTCCTGCGGCCCGCGGGCGGGCCGCAGGTGCCCTGTATCGGCTCGATACTCGTCGTGTGCGCGGGGACCAGTGACCTTCCGGTTGCCGAAGAGGCAGCGGTCACCGCGGAGGTGCTGGGGTGCCGGGTCGCCAGGCTTGCGGATGTGGGTGTGGCGGGTATCCACCGTCTGCTCAACGCCGGTGAGATGCTGCGGGCGGCGGACGTGCTGATCGTCGTCGCGGGGATGGAAGGGGCGCTGCCCAGCGTAGTGGGTGGTCTGGTGGGGATGCCCGTGATCGCCGTCCCCACCAGTGTCGGCTATGGAGCCTCCTTCGGCGGACTGGCGGCCCTCCTGGCCATGCTAAACTCCTGTTCGGCCGGCATCACCGTGGTCAACATCGACAACGGTTTCGGCGCGGCGATGGCGGCCGGCCGGATCCTCAACAGCCGAATGAAGGGTGGGCCGGGCTGATGGTTGGGCCCAGCGGCTCAGCGACCCGGCGCGGTCGTCCCTCACGGTCATACTCGACACCGCGACTTGACGCTGGTTCCGACGCGCGGGGATGGCTCTCATGAGCGCACTCAGCTGGCTGATCGGAGGGTTGCTGGTGGGGGCGGCTGCGGCCTTCGTGTGGCTGCGGCGACCGCAGCCCCGGGCGGCGACCGCGGCGCCCGATGCCGCGCTTCTGCCGGACCCCGCGCTGCGGTGGTTGGCGGACGCTCGTCAGGCGCACGGGGTGTGGGTGTCGTCCGTGCCCAACGGCGAGACCCCCCTTAGGTGGCAGCGGATCATCCCGGGGGCCCGGCTTGCTCTCCCGGTCATGACGGCTGTGGAGCAGCGGTTGACCGTTCTGCGGAGTCAATCGGCGTCCGGGGCGGAGCGTCTGGAGTCGGGCGCTCTCCTGTACGCGTCCGGCGGCGGGCTGATCGCGGCGATGCTGCTCCCGGCGGACGCCCCGTCCCAGACGCTGAGCCTGGCCGGGGACGACCTGGTGGCGCTGCTCGACGGATTGGCGCGGAAGCCGCTTTTCGAGCGAGCCGAACGGGAAGAAGAATCCGCGGTGGAATCGCTGGGCAGCATCGGTCTGCGGCTGGCGTATCAGCTCGAGCGAATCCTGGATGCCGAGGTGATCGTGGTCGTGGAAATACACGGACACGTGCAGGTGATCGGGACCTCGGGCCGGGCCGACCGCCGGCTGCTCGATTCGTTTGCTCAACCTGGCAGCCCCATGTACCAGGTGGCCCGTGGGGAGGTGCCCTCCCTCACCACCATCGCCGACCCGCTCGGTGGCACCGTCCCGGATCGTCGCAGCCATTTCACGCCGGCGATCATCTACCCCATCCGTTACCGTGAGGAGCCGGTCGGGGCGGTGGCCTTCTGGACCGATGACGAAGGCCAGCCGATCGGGCCGGTGATCGCGGAAGTGCAGGAGGCGCTCCGAAGCGCCGGCCCCCGAATGGTTCGGGCGCGCAAGGTGGAGGAGCTGGGCACCGCGGCGGTCACTGACCCGCTCACCGGCCTCAAGAACCGGCGCGGTCTGGATGAGGCAATGCGTAAGCTCGGCTCCACCCAGGGCACCCTCATCTACGCGGACTTCGACAAGTTCAAGCTGCTCAACGATACGCTGGGACACCATGCCGGTGATGCCGCGCTGGTGCACTTCGCCCGCCTGGTCCATGACCTGATCCGGGGCGGGGATACCGCGGCACGGATTGGCGGAGAGGAATTTGCCGTGTGGCTGCCCGGAGCGACCCTGGTATACGGTTCGAAGGTGGCCGACCGTATTCGCATCAAGCTCGGTACGACCTCATGGGACTGGCAGGGTCGGTCGTGGCCGCTGAGCGCCAGCTTCGGTGTTGCCGCGATCCCCGATACCACTCGCAGCCTTGACAATCTGCCGGCACAGGCTGACGCGGCGCTGATGGAGGCCAAGCGACAGGGCCGCGACCGGGTGGAGACCGCCCGGCTCATCGCGGGGTAGGGCGCTCTTCCGGCCGACGACCTGCAGAACGGTGGTGTTCCTGGCTATATTTGTTGCACCCGGGGGCGACTGGCTTCGACGGGTTTGGTGAAGGAATCGCTGCGTGCCCAGGTCCAGGCACCTGGATAAACCGTCTGGAACGTATCAACTGCCAACACTGAATTGGCGCTGGCCGCGTAAGCTGAGCCTCAGGCTCGCTTGACGTGCCACCGGTGAACGGAGCCCGCCTGGGGCGCCGCCACCGGGACGAAAAGCCGGGCTGGCGACCGCCGCCGCTCCGTCGGCGGACGCGAGATCCAAAGGAGCTAGAGCCTGGGCAGGCCGGCGCATCGCCGGCCCGGGTCGACGCAAAGAGATGTGCCTACGCACGTAGGGGTGGTTCTGGAAGCTCACTCGGACGAGGGTTCGATTCCCTCCGCCTCCACTTTCATGGTTGACTAGATCACGCTAGATCGGCCTAACGGCGCTCGCAAAGGGCGCCGTTTCGCGTTTCTCCGAGGGAAGACCCGCGCTAGCCCGGCCTACAGGTAGCAGCGGCCGCGGAGGCGGCGCGGCAACGGGCCGAGGCACAGCGGGCCGGGCTCGCCACACAGCACGCTGAGGGGCCCGCGGCGTTCCTGAGGGAGCGGGCACGGGACCCGCGCCGGGCGTTCTGAGATGGCGCAGCCCGCGTCGCGAATGCGCGAGGTACAGGAAGACCCGTTCCAGGCGCTGATGCAGGACACCACCAAGCTGCGCGCCAAGGCCGAGGTCGGCCTCACCGACCGGGAGCTGGCAGACTACTTCGGCGTCGAGGAACGCACCCTCACCGAGCACTGCGGGCCGGTGCTGCGAGAGTCCCGTGCGCGGCTGCAGGTAAGGGTGCGGGGGATCGTCCTCGACCAAGCCGCCCGCGGTGTGCCGGAGGCGCTGACGTGGGTGATTCGCGAGTACCTGACGCCGGCCGGGGCCACGCTGATCGGCGACTCGGGGCAGGACCCCGTGGGCTGGCTCAGGGACTTGCTCGTTGATGGGCACCCCGTCGACCGCCGAGAGGTCCTCGGTCGGGCGCGGGCGGCTGGCTTCGGGGAGCGAGTGGTCGAGCGGGCGGCGGTAGCCCTTGGGGTGGTGAAGCAGCAGAGCGGCTTCGGCTCCGGCCGGCGGTCGCACTGGTCGCTCCCCCAATCCCGTCGCGCGGACGGGAATGAGCCAGCCTTGCGGTTGGCGCGGTGAACGGTGGGGCCTGTCTCGGGACGGCGGTGCGGGGAAGGCCGCCCTGTCTTAGAGCCAGCAGCCTGGGGTCTCAGGGTGCCGGGGCAGGCTCCACTCCCTCCAAACGGGGGCACGGAGAGGGCCCGGTCTCGGAGTCGCCGCGTGGTCACGCTCCCTTGGCAGGACGGCGAAACAGGCTATCGAGCGCGGGAGCAACACGTGTATCGGTATGCG
>DATBLR010000069.1:0-31389 GCA_036555275.1 Gemmatimonadales bacterium
GCGGCCGTGCGGCTCCCCAGGAGCACGTTGCCCCGGACCAGGTTGTCCTGCGAATACCCCAGCCAGAAGCCATAGTCGGCGCTGTCGGCACGATTCTCCAGGTAGCTGTTGCCCGAGCCGAAGGTGGATTTGAAGGCGCAGTGCCAGGCATGAGAGGCATCGTTGCGCAGCACCAGGTTGCCGATCGAAGGCAACAGGACGCCGGCCGCTCCACCCAGGAGGAACCCGTCGCCGGACCAGGTCAGGTCGTTATCGGCGATGAGGTTCGAGTCGCTCTGCTGGCGGAGGAGCAAGCCGGCGCTGTCACAGCCACGGCGATAGGCCGGGCTCTCGCAGCGGACGTTGTGGTCAGCCCGGTTCCGCACAATGGTGTTCCGCGAGGAGCGCCACAGGTGGATGCCCCACCCGGAGTTGCCGGACACGTCATTGTCGGCAATCCAGGCCTCGCGGCTCTCGAACAGGCCGATCCCGTTCTGGCTGCCGCGCGCGATGATTCCCGTAATGCTCGCGCCCACGGTGCGCCTGAGGTACACCCCGCCACCATAGGTCTCGAAAGTCTCCGGGTGGGCCAGGTCGAGCCAGTCGGCCTGGTCGTACAGCTGGGGCGTGGAGCGGAGCGCTTGGGCGCGGGAGCCCGCCAGATCGACCCCGCTGACCCGATGGCCGCTGCCGCCTTCGAGCCGGATGCCGTAACGAAAGCCGCGAATCCTCCCGCCGCGTACCGAAATACTGTCCACTCCGCGGCTCAGGATTCCGATCCCGGTAAACTGCGACGGATCCTGATCCCCGCTCTCCAGAGTGACGCCGCTGAGATCGATCCGGGTGCCGGACGCCGCGGCCACGATGACACCGATCTCGGATCGATCGACGACGCGATAGCGGCCGGGGCAGATCTTGACCTCGCCCCGAACCTGGGTACCGGGCTTGTCCACTCGAACACAGGGGGCGGTGGCGGTGGCAGTCGTCGGCTCGGCGGCTGGGCGGCTCGGCGGTTCGCCACTGATCGCCGGTCCGCCGGCCCGGCCGACGACGAAGCTGGCCGGCGCGGCAAGAATGCAGGCTGCGAGGAAACTCAGCGGGCGCGTCTTCATGGTCGCACCGCGAAACCGCGCGAGCGCAGGTAGGCCCGCGCCTCGGGCAGGGAGCAGCCCTGGTAGTGGAAAATCGATGCGGCCAGAACGCCATGGGCGCCCGCTTCGAGAGCCTCGGCGAGGTGCTCCAGATTCCCCGCTCCGCCCGAGGCGATGACCGGGATCGATACCCGCCGGGAGGCGGCGCGGACCAGCTCGAGATCATAACCCAGCTGGGTGCCATCCCGATCCATCGACGTGAGCAGGATCTCGCCGGCACCCAGCTGCTCCAGCCGGCCGATCCAGTCAATACCTTCCAGATCGGTGGGCTCGCGGCCGCCGGTGACGAAGACGTTCCAGGCGGCTCGGCGGCTCGGCGGCTCGGCGGCTCGGCGGACGTCCACTGCAGCGACAACGCACTGTCTCCCGAAGCTGTCCGCCAAACGTCGGACAAGATCAGGATCTCGAACCGCCGCCGTGTTGACCGCCACTTTCTCCGCGCCCGCCCGCAGCACCCGGCCTGCATCCTCGACCGACCGAATGCCGCCGCCCACGGTGAAGGGAATGAAGATCGTGTCCGCGACGCGAGAGACCATCTCGAGGGTCGTATCCCGCGCCTCATGGCTGGCCGAGATGTCCAGGAACACCAGCTCATCCGCGCCCTCGGCGTCATACCGGGCCGCCTGCGCCACCGGATCGCCCGCGTCACGCAGCGACTGGAAGTGGACGCCCTTCACCACGCGGCCGCCGGCTACGTCAAGGCAGGGAATGATGCGGCGAGCGAGCACGATGGGAGCGGGGGAAGGGGGGATAGGGGGATTTGGGGATTGGGGGAATATGGGAATATGGGGATACGGGAACGTAGAATCCTAGGATTGGAGGGTGAACTTCGGACGAATACTGACCGCAATCCCCCCAGCTCTCAATCCCCCAATCCCACCACCCCTCCTCCCACGATCCCTCATTCCCTCATTCCCATACTCCCTCATTCCAATATTCCCTCAATCCCCCTCTCCCCCATTCCCAGCACGTCTTCCAGCGGGCCGGCATCTCCGAGGGCGAAGAGAATCTGGAGATCCTCGAGAGCCCGGCGCTCCCGGGGCCAGGCGAGTCGGGTCGCAGCGGCGGGAAGGGGAAGCCATTCGGCCCGGTCGTGCTCGGCAGACAGCAGGGGCATCGCGGGGGGTACGAAGGCGGCGAACACCGGGATGAAACCGATCTCATCGCTTGCGTGCCGGTAGAAGGATTCCACCCGGCTCAGGTTGTAGAGTCGCTCCGGTACCAGGCCGGTTTCCTCGCGAAGCTCGCGCAGCGCCGCGCGGCCCGGGGACTCGCCCGCCTCAATGCTCCCGTGCACCACCTCCCACGCTCCGGGACATCGACCGCCGCTGGCCCGCCTGAGCACGAGCGCCTCCAGCCCTGCCGCCCCCTGCCGCAGCACATAGACATCGACGAAGGCGACCCGGAAGGTGGTCATGCGGACCAGGTGGCGAAGCGCGACAGCAGCTCGATCCCGGCCTTTTGCGATTTCTCGGGATGGAACTGCGAGCCCACGATGTTGTCCCGTCCCACGATCGTGGCGAACCCCCCGTCGTAGTCCGCTGTGGCGAGCGACATCCCCTGCGCCAGATCGGCCGGATGGTAGCTGTGCACGTGGTAGAAATACTGGGGTTCGCCGTGGAAGAGGTCCGCCAGCATGGGGTGCCGCGCTCCTTCGGGCGTCAGGCGTACCTCTGCCCACCCGACGTGAGGCACCGGCAGATTGGTCTGGAACCGGCGGACCTGGCCCGGGAGCAGGCCGAGCCCCTGGACATCCGGCGCCTCTTCGCTCCGCGAGAAGAAGAGCTGCAGGCCAAGGCATATCCCCATGACCGGCCGGCCTGCGGCGGCGACCTCGCGAATGGCGCCTCCCAAGCCGGTGACCTCCAGGTTCTTCGCGGCCTGACCGAAGTTGCCGACGCCGGGCACCAGGACCCGATCAGCCCGCCGGACCAGAGCCGGATCAGCGGTCAGCATTGCCGGGTGGCCGCCCGCATCGAGCGCCCGCACGACGCTCTTCAGATTGTTCACGCCGTAGTCCACCACGACAATCACAGCACACCCTTGGTTGACGGGACTCCGGTCACCCGGGGGTCCTTCTGAATGGCCTGGTCGAGGGCGCGGGCGAAGGCCTTGAACGCCGCTTCGACGATGTGATGCGGGTTCTCGCCGCGGACCAGATCAAGGTGAACGGTGAGGCCCGCGTTGAGCACCAGGGCCCGGAAGAACTCGGGTGTCAGAAACACGTCGTAATCGCCGAGCATCTGCCACTTGGCGATCTCGATGTTGTACGACAGGAACGGCCGGCCGGAGACGTCCATCACTGCCCGCACCAGGGCCTCGTCGAGCGGAACAGTGGCGTCGGCGAACCTGCGGATGCCTGCCCGGTCGCCCAGCGCCTGGGCGATGGCCTGCCCCAGCACAATGCCGACATCTTCCACCGTGTGGTGGCCGTCGACATGGAGATCGCCCGCGCATTCGAGCTCCAGGTCCAGGAGGCTGTGCCGCGCCAGGGCCTCGAGCATATGGTCGAAGAAGCCGATGCCGGTCCGGGCCTGGGCCTGGCCGGTGCCATCCAGATCCACCCGGATCCGGATCCGGGTTTCCCTGGTCTTGCGGCTGATCTCCGCTGAACGTCCCATGCGCACGACTCTCCGACTGTGGGCTACCCCAGAATCTGACGCAGGGCCCCGAGCAGGGCGTCCATGTCGTCCCGGGTGCCGATCGAAATACGAACGCATCCGGCGAGCCCCAGCCCGCGCGAGACGTCCCGGATCAGGATGCCGTGTTCCTCAAGCAGTCGCTGGAAGAGCAGCTCCGCGGGCACGACTTCCGAACGGATCAACACGAAGTTGGCCGCGCTGGGGAACACTCGAATCCCCGGAAACTGCCGGAGCAGCGGCAGGCACCGCTCCCGCTCGGCCACGACCGCCCGGGTGCGGGCCTCGAATCGGGCGGCGTTGGCGAGCGCGACTTCCGCGGCCGCCAGGGTCACGGCATTGACGTTGTACGGCAGCTTGGCCTTGGCAACCTCGCGGGCCACCTCCGGATGGGCCAAGGCGTATCCGAAGCGGAGCCCGGCCATTCCCATCGCCTTCGAAAAGGTCCGGAATATCACGACCCGGGGCGATTCCCGCAGCAGCGGCACCGCGCTCGGCCCCCCGAAATCCTGATAGGCCTCGTCGCAGAGAATCAGGGCGCCGGTCTCGGCCAGCAGGCGCTCCACCGCCCCCTCGGGGAGCACTGAGCCCGTGGGATTGTTGGGTGAGTTGAGGACCACAACCTTGGCGCGTTCACGCCGGGCCGCGGCGATGAGGGCGTCGACCTCGTAGGCGTAGTCTTCGCCCAGGGGGACGGGGACATAGCGGCCCGCTCCGACCGCGGTCAGCAGCCGGTACAGCGAGAAGGTGGGCTGCGGGGCGACAACCACGTCGCCCTCGGCGACACTGACCGCGAGAGCCGCCTGGATCACCTCGTTCGAACCGTTGCCGACCAGCACGCCGCTCGTCAGCCAGCCGTGGCGCTCCGCGACGGCGGCGGCAAGGTGCTCGGGGAAGAAGGCTGGATAACGGTGCCAGGGTAGCTGAGCGGCCCGGGAGAGGATCTCGCGCTTGAGGTCCTCGGGCACATCGACTGGAGCTTCGTTCTGGTTCAGCTTCCGGGTGGTCGCCGGGGCGTCCAGGCTGTAGGCCGCCTGGGCACGGACCGACGGCTTGACCAAGCCGAGCGCGGGCGCGGAGTCGGGCAGCATGGACAGCCGCGCGGGCTACTTGCGGCGGGCCAGGACGACTTCGAGCCGCTTGGACAGCGCTTTGGCTCGGAAAGGCTTGCTCAGGAAGTCGTCGGCCCCGAGCTCAAAGACCCGCACCTCATTGTCTTCGTCCCCCTTGGCCGTAAGGACGATGACCGGAATGTGCTGCGTGGCCGGCCGGGAGCGGAGCTCGGAGAGCACCGAGTAGCCGTCCATGCCGGGGAGGTTCAGATCCAGGACCACGACGTCCGGTGCATGCCGGTCGACCTGATCGAGCGCCTCGATGCCGGTGCGGGCTTCCACGACCTCGAACCCGTCGCGGGCCAGGAGATCCCGCATCACCCGGCGGAGCGAGTCTTCATCGTCCACCAGCAGGACCGATATTCCACGTGGCGGGCTGGGCCGCCGCCCGGTCTCTGCCTCGTCGCCAGTCTCTTCGATCAGCTCGAACGCACTGCTCAGATCCGCAACGGTCGCCAGCGACCCGCGAGCGGCGACCGGTGCGGTGGGGGCGGGGGTCGAGGGCGGGGTCTGTCGCGGAGCCGGCGCCTCGACCGGCTTGGGCGGGGCGGTGCCGGACAGGCGGGTTGCGGTGGCGCTGTCGGCCAGGGGAACGTCCACCACGCGCAGAAGCTCATCCACGCTGGTCTCACCGGCCAGCACATGCTGCAATCCGCTTTCGAAGAGCGACAGCATGCCGCTGGCGCGGCCAGCCTCGGCGATCTTCTCGGCCGTCGCCCCCGCTCCGATCAGCTTCTCGAGCTGCACACTCATCGTGAGCACCTCGACGACGCTGAAACGCCCCCGATAGCCGGTCATAGAGCAATCGGGACAGCCCAGCGGGCGGTAGATCTTGGTGCCCGCGGGGATGTAGCGGCGCATCCGCTCGGGCGGCGGCTGGTCGTTCAACTCCCGGCACGTCACGCAGAGCTTCCGCATCAGCCGCTGCGCGATCACCCCGCGCAAGGCCGAGGCCAGCTTGTAGGCCTCGATCCCCATGTCCACCAGACGGGTCACGGCGTTGGCGGCATCGTTGGTATGCAGGGTCGACAAGACCAGGTGGCCGGTGAGCGAGGCTTGCACGGCGATCTGCGCCGTCTCCTTGTCGCGGATCTCGCCCAGCAGCACCACGTCGGGGTCCTGGCGCAGAATCGATCGCAGTGCGGCCGCGAAGGTCAGCCCGGCCTTCTCGTGCACTTGGACCTGCACGATCCCCTTGCCCAGGCGATACTCGACCGGGTCCTCCACGGTCACGATGTTCACCCCTTCGCTCTGCACCAGGCGCAGCATGGAGTAGAGCGTGGTCGTCTTGCCGGATCCCGTGGGGCCGGTGACCAGGATGATCCCTTCCTTGTTATTGAGCAGCGCCTCCATGGTGACCCGCTCGGGCGGCGACATGCCCAGCGACTCGAGCGTGAGAACGGTTGCTTTCGCGTTCAGGATGCGGATGACGACCTTCTCCCCGTGCGAGGCGGGGAGAGTCGAGACCCGGAGGTCTACCGGAGCGCCGTTCACCGCAACGCGGGCCCTGCCATCCTGGGGCCGGAGCCGGTCGGCAATGTCCAGCCCGGACATGATCTTGATGCGCGAGATGAGCGGGGCGCCGGCGGTGCGGGGAATGTTCATGACCTGCCGAAGCACCCCATCGATCCGGTACCGGACCGCGACGCCCGCCTCGCCCGGTTCCACATGGATATCGCTGGCGCGGGAAAGAATCCCGTCGGAGAGCATCAGGTCTACCAGCCGAACCACCGGGCGCTGGCTCGCCTCCTCGGCGGAGGCGGCCAGATCGGTCACCCCGTCGTCGTCCTCGAGCTGAGTGACCTGGGTCCCCTCATCCATTCCGCCCAGCAGCTGGGCCATGACGTCGGTGCCGGCGGCAGCGGCGGCAGTGCCCCGGTACAGCTCTTCCATTTTCTCACGTATCCGGCTGGGCGAGGAGAGGAAGCTCCGCACTTCCCGCCCTGTGGCGAAGGCCAGGTCCTTCTCCGCGTCGATGTCGAAGGGATTCGCCGTGGCGATCTCGAGGACCGAATCGGTGAGACGGAGGGGGAGAATGTTGAAGCGGCGGATCAGAGGCTCTGGGACCGCATCCCGAATCGTGCGGTCCAGTTGGGTCAAGTCGGCAACCGGGAGCCGGAACCGCGCCGCTGCCGCACGGAGAACCTCCTCGTCGTTGGCCAGTTTCCGCCCCACGACGGTCAGCCAGAGGGACTGCGGCTCCGCCGAGGGCTCCTGCCGCAACGATTCCAGCTCGTCGGGCGTCAGGACCTTTTCGATCGTAGGGACCAGCCACTCATCCGTGAACTGCATGCAAGCAATTGCCGAGAAAGCGGTTAGAGGGCAGGTTACGGGCTGTCCGGGCGTAAGTTAGAAAGGTAGCTCAGCCCCCCCGTCCCGGCCATGGGGCAGGATCATGGCGGGATGACGTAACGTCATTACTCATCAGAGGATCCCCCTCCACTCCCGGTTGAGGTCGGCGGTCACGCCGACTCCGCCGGTTAGGAGGGAGACACCGCCCTCCAGTCTCAGCAGGTGGTGAAACCACTCCAGGGCAAGGCCGGCGACCGGCCGAATGTCCCCTGGCGGCCGCCACGGCACTTGAGGCAACCCTCCCCCGGCCCAGCCGGCGGCAAGGAAGGGCGCCAGGGTAATTCGCCTGCCAGTCGATGCGAAGGCCCCAAGGGGAATCGCTGGGAAGGGTACCTCGACCCGGTACTCCACCCAGCCGAGTACCATCTGACGCCCGCCCCAAGCGCGGAACAGCTCGCCCGGAAGTGTGCCCCAGCCCCCCAGGGCGAAGCTGCGATAGCCCGGCAGTTGGCGGGAGGCGACCCCCGCCTCGCCGCGGAGAGCCAGCTGCCCGGGGCCGATCGAGGCCTGCCAGGCCCCCCGCGCACTCGCCCGCAGATAGTCCCGGTCCCCGTGGCCGCCCTCCACGGTGATCTCCCCGTCGAGCCCCGATGTCCGGTCCAGCGACTCCGCCAGGTAACGGAGGGCCAGGCGTCCAATCCCGATGGTCCCCGCTCCGAGGGCGGGGTTGAGACGATAGTGCCCGGTCGCGGGCGTCGCTTCGGCGGCCACCGAGCGGGAGCGCTCGACCCCGAGTCCCACACTCAATTCGGCCGAGCCACCCAGCCGCCGGGCCGCCGACCCAACGACCCGGTCCAGCAGAGTGTAATCCCCCATGTCGCGCCCACTTTCCTGCGCCAGCAGGCTATTGACAACACCCGACAGGATTGGGCGGTCGGAGAGATCCACCAGGCTTCGTCCAGCCGTCAAGTCAAGGCGGGTACCCTGCCGCTCTCGAGTCAGCCGAATGTCGCCGTAAAGCCGCGAATCGGAGGTCCCAAACGCCGCGCGCGGGCGCACGACCACATCGGGTGCCACTTGGAAGGCCAGCCCCGCTCCGAGAGCGAGGCCCTGCACCCGATTCACATGAGCCAGATCGCTGAGAGAAGAGAAGCCCGCCCGGGTGCGCGGGAGGCCGCTCAGCATCCGGCCCCCCGCAATCCGCTCCACCTCGTTCCGCAAGGCATCGAGATCGGCCCGCTCCACCGGCTGGGCGACGTCCTGGACGGCCAAGGGCAGGGGCGTGGTCCAGGGACCTCCGCTGTCCACGGGGCTCTTGAGCCCGCCGATGGGAGGACCGGCGAGGACCCGCTGCGGTACCGCCGTATTGAGATCGTAGTCCCCGATCTCCCAGCGCCCCCGGATGATCGAGCGAGCAGGGAAATCGAGCCAGGTCACCCGCCGGCGGATCTCTACCTCCTGCCGCCATGGAAGCCACCACCGGCCCTCCAGCCGGGCGTTCTCGAGCACGATGCTGATGTCTTCCAGAGACGAGTCAAGGTAGGCCGACGGCGTGAAGCTGAAGCGGAAACGCACCAGATCGCCGCTCAGGACATCGAGCGAGAGGGTCCCGACCACCAGGGGAGCGTCCGGATCGCGGGGCCTGACCTCGACTTCGTAGAGCTGGAGCACGGTGTCGCGGCTCCGCACCCTGACCGAGTCCCGCAACCGGTAGTCGTACCACTCCGGCCCGTCGGTGGCGAGGGGATGAACCACATCCTGCACCTCGTCCCCTTCGCCGACCCGGATTCGATCGCCGAAGTTGTTGGTAACGATGCCCAGGTGGTCGCGGTGGTAGTTGATGTCGGTCGGCAGCCAGCGTCCATCGCGCCAGGCGACGATGACCTGCCGGCTGATGGCCGGAGTATGCCAGTACACATCGACGTCCAGCTCGTCGGCCTTGATGAGCCGGGGCGGGCCGGCCAATCCCTCTCCCGCCTGGCCGAGGAAGAAAACGAAACCGTGGGCCCGGGTGCGGTAACTGGTCAGCGAGGAGTCGGGCTCGGCTCGTTGACGTGCGGCGATCCCGCGCTGAACCATCGCCACAGTCACCGAGTCGTTCCACTGCTGGGCGCGGAGGGGAGGAGAGAGCAGGAAGAGCGGAGCCACCAGTACGCTCCGCCCTCGAATGCCAGCCAGCAATCCGCTCGTCCGTGAACCCACCTTACTCCTCACTCCTCACTCCTTACTTTCCACTCATGTCAATTAGCCGATGCTCCGGCCTTCCGGCAACCGCATTGATCCTGGAACTCGTCGCCTGCGGCAGGCCGATCAGTCCGGTCACAACTTCCCCAGGCGCCACGCCAGCGACCCGGGTCCTGCCAGCCGAGCGGTACTACGTGCTGGAGATGACGGGAGTGCCCCCCGAGGACACGGTGGTGACCTTCAGCACCAGGTCCGCTCGAACCATCGTCCTACGCCATGGCCCGCCGGACAACACAGTATTCGCGGAGCTGACGTACCCGGAAGGGGCCTTCGGCGGGTCGGCAGCGCCGGACTCGGTCACCGTCACGGTTCACCCCCGACCTGGAGTCTACGGGGTCGATATCACATCTCCGGTGCCACCGGGCCCGGGGGCCCTGCTGCGCTTCAAGTACCCGATCCATTTCGCCGCCCCCGTCGCCGCCCTGGCACAGTATGGCAGTTCGGCCCGCCTGGAGCAGGCCCTGTCCATCGGCCTCCGGCGCGAGGATGGAAGCTGCGCGCTCCTGCCGTCGGATCGGCCCGCCTATGACAACCTGGAGGCACCGCTCGGCGCAACCGGAACCTACCTGGTGGTAGCGCCGAAGTAGCCCTGAGCCGTGAGCCGAAGGTCGTCGGCGTTGCCCGGTTCGCTATACCGACGGACCCACGATAGTTTTCTGCCCCCTTGCCCTCGCGGCTCATTGCTAAAGGCTATCGGCTAGTGGCTAGCAGCTCCCTCACCGACTTCCTCTCCCGGGCCGCGCCCGGCATGGTCCCCGTCACCCGCCAGGTGGTGCTCGACGGCGACACCCCAGTGTCGGCGTTCGCCAAGCTTCACCGGGGAAGGTACGGCTTCCTGCTGGAGTCGCTGGAAGGAGGGGAGCGGTGGGCCCGCTACACCTTTCTCGCCACCGACCCGCGCGAGGTGTACAGCTATCGCGGACGGGAAGTGCGCCGGTGGACCGCAGCGGACGGATGGTCCACCGTCGCGACCGACCAGTCCCCGCTCGACCACATGGCCGAGACGATGCGCCGGTATCCGGCGGTCACCCTGCCAGATCTGCCGCGGTTCACCGGGGGCGCGGTAGGATACATCGGGTACGACGTGGTCCGGAGCCTGGAGCGCCTGCCCAATGCTCCGCCCGACGACCGGGAGCTGCCAGACGCGGTACTCATGGTGGCGGACACCCTGCTGGTGCTGGATAATCTGTACAACCGCGCCACGATCATCGCCAACGTCGAGGTCGAGACAGAGTCGTCACGCACCTCCCTCGAAGCCCGGCACGCCGAAGCGAACGCGAGAATCGAGGAGTGGCTGGCCCGGCTCCGCGGCGACGCCGCCCTACAGCCCCTCGCGATCGACAGCTCGGCCCCGCTTCCCGGGTACTCCTCTCCCTATGCTGATCAGGGCTTCCAGGAGGGCGTGCGGCGGATCAAGGAATACATTGCCGCCGGCGACACCTTTCAGACCGTGCTCTCCCGGCGCCTGGACCTGACGGCACCGGACCCGTTCCTGACCTACCGATACCTCCGGGCGCTCAACCCGGCGCCGTATCTCTACTTCCTGCAGTGCGACGACCTGCACGTGGTGGGGAGCTCCCCCGAGGTTCTGATCCGCGTCGAGGATGGCGAGGTGACGGTTCGCCCGATCGCCGGGACCCGGCCCCGGGGCGCGACGCCGCAACAAGACCAGGCGCTGCAGGCGGAACTCGAAGCCGATCCGAAGGAACGGGCCGAGCACCTGATGCTGGTCGACCTGGGACGGAACGACGTGGGGCGGGTGTCCCAGTTCGGTACCGTCCGGGTCACGGCCTTCATGGTGGTCGAGCGTTACTCGCACGTGATGCATCTGGTCAGCGAGGTGCGTGGCACCCTTCGCCCCGAGCTCGACGCCCTGGCCGCGCTGGCCGCCTGCTTTCCAGCCGGAACGGTCAGCGGAGCGCCGAAGGTCCGCGCGATGGAGATTATCGACGAGCTGGAGCCGGTCCGCCGCGGACCCTACGCTGGAGCCGTGGGTTACATCGGCTGGGGGGCGCGCACCCTCGACACGGCGATCGCCATCCGCACCGTGGTCATGCGGGGGAACCGGGCCTGGGTGCAGGCCGGCGCCGGGATCGTGGCCGATTCGGATCCGGCCGCAGAGTTCCAGGAGACCGAGGCCAAGGCTGGGGCGGTGCTGGCCGCACTGGGACTGGCGGCCCTATATTTTTGCAGAGTATGACGCTGAAACTCGTGTCCTTCACCGGCGACCAGGATTTCGAGCTGGCCGCCGACCACGTCTATGTGGTCGGGCGGGCGGTGACCAGCGACATTCCGATCTTCGACCCCACCATCAGCCGGCGCCACGCCGAGCTGAAGGTCAGCAAGACCGCCGTGCAGCTCAAGGACCTGGGCAGCTCCAACGGGACCTTCATCAACGGCGAGCGGGTGAGCGAAGGCTCGCTGGAGCCGGGCGATTCGGTGACCTTCGGCAAGGTGGTGTTCCAGCTGAAGTCGCCCGACTCCGCCTCCCGCATGGTCACGACCGGCCAGAATCTGCCCCATCCCGGCGGGACCATCGTCAAGAAGATCTCCATGAGCGCGGGAATGCCGTCCCTGATGGCGGAGGCGGTTCAGCCGCAGCCCCCTGGTGAAGCGGGAGCGGGCCAGCTCAAGGTCGCCGGGGCGAGCACCGGTGAGCGCAATGCGCGGAAGCTCTCGCTGCTGCTGGACGTCTCCCAGAAGCTCTCCGGCGAGCTGGACCTGGACAAGCTGCTGGGCCGGGTCGTGGCGACCACCTTCGACGTCATGAACGTGGACCGGGTCTCGGTCCTGCTGGCCACCGACGGGGGCGAGCTGGTACCCCGCACCTCGAAGAGCCGGCTGGGCGACAGCTCGGCCCAGCACGTGCCGCGCTCCATCGCCCGCAAGGCGGTCGAGGAACGAGTCGCGATCCTGACCGACAATGCGGTGGCCGACGATCGGTTCAAGGGCGGGCAGTCCATCCTGCTGCAGAGCGTCCGCAGCGCGATGTGCATCCCCCTCATGGCGGGGGCCGAGCAGGTGGTGGGGATCCTGTACGTAGACAACCTGACCGCCACCAACTCGTTCAATGATGAAGACCTGCAGTTCCTGATCGCCTTCGGGGGCCTGGCCGCGATCGCCATCAAGAACAGCCGCTTCGCGGACCAGATCCAGCGCCAGGCGATGGTCCGCTCGAACTTTGAGCGCTATTTCGCGCCCAACGTCGCGGCCGAGATCGCCCAGCAACAGGGCGCGGTGAAGCTGGGCGGGGACAAGCGGCCGGTCACCATTTTGTTCTCCGACATCCGCGGCTTCACCACGATGTCGGAGAACATGAGCCCGGACTCGATCGCGAGCCTCCTGTCGGACTACTTCACCGAGATGGTGGACATCATCTTTGCCAACGGTGGCACGCTGGACAAGTTCATGGGCGACGCGATCATGGCGCTGTGGGGCGCTCCCATCCCGCACGCCGATGATCCCGACCGTGCGATGGTCGCCGCCATCGCCATGCAGAAGGCCATCGTGGCTCTGAACGAGAAGTGGGCCGCAGAAATGCGCCCCAAAATCAGCGTGGGGATCGGGATCAACTACGGTGACACGTTCGCCGGCAACATCGGCAGTCACCTGCGGCTGGAATACACCGTCATCGGCGACGCGGTCAATGTCGCCAGCCGGCTCTGTTCCAACGCCAAGGGAGGCGAGATTCTGGTCAGCGACCCGCTGTACCAAGTGCTCAAGCAGAAGCCGCCGGTGGATGCCCGCGAGCCACTCAGCGTCAAGAACCGGGCCCAGCCGGTGCCGGTGTGGAGCGTGAAGGTATAGCTCGGCAGCTCGGTCACACCCCGTCGACCATGATCATCGAGCTTTCCGCGGTGCGCCACCGGATTGCCCGGATCGGGCGATATTCGGGCGAATCCCACCATTCCCGCGCTCGCGCTGCCGTCGGAAACTCGAGGATCACGTAGCGCGCCGGGCACCAGTCTCCCTCCAGGACGTCCACCTTCCCTCCCCGCACCAGATAGCGCCCACCGTAGAGCGTCACGGTGGGCGCCGCCAGTCGCTTGTACTCCTCGTACTCTTTCGGATCGGTCACCGCGATGTTGACGATCACATAGGCAGACATGTTTCGACTTCCCTCTCGGGGAGAGACGATTACCACGGAGGCACAGAGGCACAGAGGGTGAACCGGCGTACCGGTGATTTCGTGGCTCTGTGGATCGGAAGCGGGCTCCCTCTGTATCTCTGTGGCACGGTGGTTTATGTCGGCATCACGAGCCGAAGCGATAGGGATAGCCGGCCTCCTCCAGCAGGCGAATCACCAGCCGAACCGGCAGCCCCATGACCGAGAAGAAGTCTCCGTCGATCCGCTCGACCAGTGCGGCGCCGTAGCCCTGGATTCCGTACGCCCCCGCCTTGTCCATTGGCTCGCCGGTCGCCACGTAGGCGCGGAGGAACTCCTCGTCGGCCGGACGGAAGGTCACTTCAGTGACGTCGGTGGCGCTACGCACCGCGCCATTCGCGGCCAGCGCAACGGACGTGATCACCTCGTGGGTGCGGCCCTGGAGGGTGCGCAGCATCCGCAGTGCGTCCTCGGCGTCCACCGGCTTTTCCAGCAGCCGGTCGTCCAGCAGCACCGTGGTATCAGCCCCGAGCACCAGTGGCCCCGGAACCGAGAGCGCCTTCTCCCGCGCCAGGCGTTCCGTATAGCCGATGGGGTTCTCGCCCGGTCGGTGCTCTTCGGGGACCTGCGAGGGCCGGACCTCGAACGGGATGCCGAGCATCTGCAGCAACTCGCGCCGTCGGGGAGAACCGGAGGCCAGGATGAGGGTGGGGGTCATGGGGAACGGGGAACAGGGAACGGGGAACGGGGAACGGGGAACGGGCGAGGCACGAATGGGCCAAGGCAGTGTGGAAGCAAGGGGAGAGTCGATGCCAAGGCATCTTAGGGTGAAGGCACTTCCCGTTCCCTGTTCCCCGTTCCCCGTTCCCGCTGCAGCACCAGCGTCACCGGTCCGTCATTGTGGATCTCCACCTGCATCATGGCGCCGAATTCGCCTGTCTCCACCCGGAGCCCCTTGCCGCGAAGCTGGGTGACAAACCGCTCGTACAACGGAATCGCGACCTCGGGCCGGGCCGCATCGATGAACGACGGGCGGCGGCCCTTGTGAGCGTCGCCGTAGAGTGTGAACTGGGAGATCACCAGGAGAGCCCCGCCCACGTCCTCCAGACCCAGGTTCATCTTGTCCTGGGCGTCGCTGAAGAGCCGCAGTCCCACGACTTTTTCGGCCATCCAGTCCACCTCGGCGGGAGTGTCGGCGTGCGTGAAGCCGACAAGCAGACAGAAGCCCCGATCGATCGCCCCGGCGACTCGGCCGCCGATGCTGACGGAGGCTCTGGAAACCCGTTGGAGTACCAGTCGCATGCTGCCTTCGCCGAAATACCTCGAACCGCCGAGCCGCCTACTTCACCAGCCGCTCGAACCGGGGATTGCCCTGAAGCGGCTTCCACTCCGGATCGATACGGAGCCAGCCCGGAGAGAGGTAGTACGGAACCCGAATCAGCTGTTCCAACAGGTCAAGCGCCTTCTCCGGCTGACCGGCACGGACATAGACCCGGGCCAGCAGATGCATGTAGTAGGGAGCGCTGTAAGCATCCTGGGAGAACGGTGTCATGGCGACGGCCTGTTCACCCAGGCGGATCGCATCGCTCCGCCGGCCGGCGTACGCATAGGCCAAACCGAGCAAGGCCTTACTTTGGGCATCGTTCGGCGCGGCTCGCACGGCTTGTTCTCCAACCATCACGGCGGTGTCAGCGGAAGCCTTGGCCCGGCGCGGGTCACCTCGGAGGTCGTAAGTCTGTGCGCAGGCGAGCGCCCAACCTATGTCGTTGTCAAACTGGGTCCGGGGAATGCGAAGCAGCAGTGCCTGCTGGTCGTCATCCAGCAGCCAATAGAGGTCCCAGTACACCGCGATATACGACACCAGGGCGATTGGATCCACACCTTTCGACGCCGTCCGGACGACCGCTCGGGCGGCGTTCAGATCTCCCGCTGCGAGCGGGACAATGGCGCGGTCCTCGATCGCCCCGGGATCGAGCGGGGTCAGCGCCAAGGACCGATCGGCGGCCTGCTCGGCCTCAGGGTAGCGGCGGAGCCATGTCAGGGTACGCGTGAGGCGCTGGGCGGTGAGCGTCGACCGGGGATCGAGTCGCTGGGCCTCCTGGAGCGAAGTGAGGGCTTCTTCCCAACGTCCGCTGCTGAACTGGGCAAAGGCCGTTCCGGCCAGGAGGTCGGCATCCCGCGGAGCGAGCTTGCGACCCTTGGCGAACTGCCCCAGGGCCGCGGGCCAGTCGCTCACGACGAAATTGTAGTACTCGCCCTTGGCGAGATAGCCTCCCGGATACTTGGGATCGATCGTGAGCGCGCGTTCAGCGGCTGAGGCAGCCGCGGCGGAATCTTCGCGGGAGGCGGACACATAGTAGAGCCCGGAGTGCACCCGTGACAGCTCACTCCAGGCCTGCACGAAACCGGAGTCCAGCGCCACGGCACGCTGGTAGTACTCGATGGCACGGCGGGTCTCGGCGGCGGAGAGGCTAGTAGTGCGGACTCCGGTTCCGCGTGCGTGGAGGTAGGCATCGTAGGCCGCGAGATTCTGGGTCGGGCGTGCGGTCAGCTCCTGTTGCTCGGTCTGGCCCAGGGCCAGATTGAGCGCCTGAGCCACCCGACCGGCAATATCGCTCTGCACCTTGAAGACGTTGGTGAGCGTGGCGTCGAAGGCATCCTCCCACCTAGTCGTCGCCCCGGCCCCACTGGTGACCTGAATCAGCTCCGGGCTTACCCGGACCTGGCTCCCTACCCCTCCGCCCTTGTCCCACCGCACCTTCCCTACCAGCAGGTAGTCCACCCCCAACTCGTTGGCGATCTCCCGGGTGCTCTTGCTGCTATGGCGATACTCCGCCGCGCTCCGGCTGGCAGTCACCAGCAGTCCCGGGAGGCTGGCGAGCTTGGCCCGGATCTCGTCGGTCATCCCGTCGGCGAAATAGGCGTCGCTGGAGTCGCCCAGATTCTCGAATGGCAGGACCGCCAGCCGGATCTCACCGCTCGGCGCCCCCGCACTCGCGCTGCCCGCATGGCGCCGCCAGGCGAAGAGGACGCCCAGGCCGACGAGGAGGCCAACGAGAAAGAGAGCCGCGGAGGCACGGAAGGGCCTGGCGGCTCCGGGGCCCGAGCCGGTCGTCGCCGTCGCGGCGGTGCTCGATCGGCGCGCCACCCGCAGGGCCGCCTCCAGTTCCGTGGCAAGCGCCGCAGCGGTTGGGTACCGGTCCGCCGGACTCCGCGCCATCGCCTTCGACACCACCGGCGCAACTCCGGCCGGAAGGCCGGACCGCACCACCCCGAGCGGCGTGGGATCGGTGGCGAGTCGCTTCGCCAGCACAGCCTGAACGGTGGGTCCGGTAAACGGGGCCTCACCCGCGAGCATCTCGTACAGCACCGAACCCAACGCATACACATCGGTCCGGGCGTCCAGTTCCCGTTCTCCACTGGCCTGCTCCGGACTCATGTAGGCCGGCGTCCCCACGGCCATGCCGGTTTCGGTGAGTCCCACCCCGGCTCGCCCGGGCGGCCCGTCGCCGGCCAGGGCCCGCGCGATGCCGAAGTCCGCCACCAGGGCGTGCTTTCCCGTAAGCAGGATGTTTTCCGGCTTGACATCCCGGTGGACCACTCCGTGCCGGTGGGCATAGTCCAACGCTTCGGCGGCCTCGAGCGCGATCCCGAGCGCGTCCTCGAGCGGAAGCTGTCCTTCCCGGGTCATCCGGTCCCGGAGCGACTCACCCTCGACGTAGGGCATCGTGAACCAGTAAATCGGCGCCTTGGTCACCTCGCCTGGAACGACACCCGAATCGTGGACCGTGCAGATGTGCGGATGCTGCAACCGGGCCGCGAACTGGATCTCCCGCTGGAATCGTTCGGGACCCAGCGCGCTGGCGAGCTCGGGATGCAGCACCTTGAGCGCGACCGGGCGGTCGTGCTTGAGGTCCCGGGCCAGGAAAACGGTGGCCATCCCTCCACGGCCGAGCGTGCGCTCGATCGTGTAGCGATCGGTCAGGGCCGCGGCGAGGGTTGTCTGGAGGGTGTCCACCAGGGTCAGAGTTGAGGGGACGATGAATTCTAACCTTCAATGGCCGCGAGGCGAGGGCGGCGGCTCGGTGCGCTCGGACCACGGCCTGGATCCAACCGCCCAACCGCAAACCCGACTATTCTTCTCCCATGCTCACTCGACCGCGGCACCGGCCCCTGCGCACTTCCTGCTCTAAAGAGGACGGCCGCTGCCATCGCCGCAGGGCCTCCGAGAGTACGGTCCGAGCCGCACCGCACCGGCCCACCCCCGACTCCTGGGATCCGGCACGCTTGAGTGCGGCCTGGCTCGGGCACGCCACCGTGCTCATGAATCTCCGAGGCACGGTGGTGCTCACCGATCCCGCGCTGCGGAGCCGGATCGGCGTTGGCCTGGGGCCCGCCACACTCGGCCCTCGCCGCCTCATCCAGCCGGCCCTCACCGCCAAGGACCTGCCCAAGATCGATCTTCTCGCGCTCTCCCACGCGCACATGGATCACCTCGATCTGGCCACCTTGAGACACTTCCCCCGCTCGACGCCCGTCGTCACGCACCGCCACCTGAGCGACCTGCTCACGCGTTTCGACCAGGTGATCGAGTTGGGCTGGAACGAACGAACCGTGGTCGCCGGAGTGGAAATCGAGGCCATCCCCGCCAAGCATTGGGGTGCCCGGACCATCACCGATACGCATCGCGGTTACGGTGGGTTCATCCTGGCCCGGAACGGGACTCGGGTACTGTTTGCGGGCGATACCGCGTATACCGATCTGTACCGCCGTTACCGGGAGCGTCGCATCGACCTGGCCGTGATGCCCATCGGCGCCTATGACCCCTGGATCGCGAACCACGCGAGCCCGGAAGAAGCCTGGGCGATGGCCGAGGATCTGGGCGCCCGTGCCGTGATGCCCGTTCACCACGCGACCTTTCGCCTGAGCCAGGAGCCGATGGAGGAGCCGATCGCCCGGTTCCTCGCCGCCGCGGGCGGTGCGCCCGACCGGGTCGCTCTCACCCAGGTGGGGGAAACCTGGAGCGAAGAGTAGCCCCCAGGTCCGCCGAACCCGGTGGAGTGCCCCTCGCAGTCGCCTACCGGCCCGCGAAGTCCCAGGCCCGGGGAGTGAACAGGGTCGCGACGATTCCCGCGTGATCGGAGGGCCACAGTCTGTGGACGGGCCCGGGAACCCGATCACGATGCCGTTCGCCGACCAGTTCGACCGCTCCCTTCACCCGATCCCGCACACTACCGGTCCCTCGCGCAAAGACGTAGTCGATGCGCTGGTTCAGGATCGATGTCCGGTTTGACAGGTTCTCGACCTGGCAGCAGGTGTAGCCCCGTTTCCAGGGCCGGAGATCGGCCCAGACGTCGGTGAAGCCGGCGCCGAGGATCGCCTGGTGCATGAGCGAGCCGGGAATGGCGTTGAAGTCGCCCAGGAGCACCGCCGGAGCGGTCGATCCAAGTGAGCTGACCAACTCGAGCGCCTGGGCAGCGCGGAGCTGGTCCAGCCCCGCAGCGGCACCCGACTCGAGGTGCGTGCTCGCGATGGTGTAGGACTCTCCCCGAACGGTCACCTGAATGGCGACCCAGCCTCTGATGATGGTGACTCCCGGAGCCACCGGTCCGATGTTGGTCGTGTAATTCCTCGCCACCACAGCCGGATCCACTGCGACCCGCGGGCCGACCAGCACCGCATCCATGTCCACCAGGCTGATCCCCGGGACCGGTGCCGCCTGGGTGTTGGTCACGGTCGCCGCCACGGTGTAGTGCAGTCCCCGGCTGGCCAGCGCGGCCTGCAGGATGGCGAGAAAATCCTGGTGAACGACCACCGGCTGGCCGAGCGGCTGCAGGTCGACATCGAGCCGGGTCACCTCCTGCAGCCCCACGATGTCGGGGCGCTCCTGGGCGATCTCCTCAGCGATGGCGGCCGCCCGGGTGGGGAAGTCGGTCTCCTGCAGCACGGTGACCGCGGCGAGCAGGGCCGGAATGTCATCCGCGGGATCGGCGGAGGCCAGCGCCTGGATCACCTTGTCGACGTCCGCGCCGATGTAGAGGTTCCGGGACATCACGGTAATCCGCGGGGCACCACGATGGTGATGGCCCTGGCCCAGCTGCATGGCCTCCGGTGCCGACGGGTCCAGCGGGGTTTGCTCACCGCAGCCAAGCGCGAGGAGGGCGAACAGGGCGAGCCCTGCGACAGAATTGCGCCGCATGATGTGACCTCCGAACTGAGGTAGGGGCTCCGGCAGAAAGCTGGCCTGATATAGCGTCGCGGCGGGTGGACCGCCAGCACGGCGGGTGGGCGGACTGGCGGACGAAAAGAGCCGGGGGGAGGAGCCCGTGAGCCCCTCCCCCTCGCCCGAACCGCCGAGCCGCCGAGCCGCCGAGTCGCCTACTCCACCGTGACGCTCTTCGCGAGGTTCCGGGGCTGATCCACGTTGCAGCCGCGCCGAACGGCCACGTAGTAGCTGAACAGCTGCAGCGGAATGATCGTGAGAATCGGCGTCAGCATGTCCAGGGTCTCGGGGATCGCGAAGGTCGCGGTAGCGAGCCGGCTGATCTGATCATCGCTGTCGTTCTTGATGGCGATCACCTGGCCGCCCCGGGCCCGCACTTCTTCCATATTGGAAACGATCTTGCCGTGCACCGAATCCCGGGGCGCGATGAACACCACCGGCATGTTCTCGTCGATGAGGGCGATCGGCCCATGCTTCATCTCCGCCGCGGGATAGCCCTCGGCGTGAATGTAGGAGATTTCCTTCAGCTTGAGCGCACCCTCGAGGGCCACGGGGAAGTTCACTCCGCGGCCGAGGTACAGCGCGTTGTTCGTCCGCCAGTACATCTCGGCCAGGGCCTCGACCTCATGGGCCCGGTCGAGGATCTGCTGCACCTGCCCCGGCAGCGCCCGGAGTCCCTGGATAATCTGGCGACCCTGAAGGATGCTCAGGTTGCGCAGCCGCCCGAAACGCAGCGTGATCAGGGCGAGGGCGATGACCTGGCTGGTGAACGCCTTGGTGCTCGCTACTCCTACTTCGGGACCGGCGTGGAGGTAGATGCCGCCGTCCACTTCGCGGGCGACCGAGGATCCCACCACGTTGACCAGGCCGATGGTCCGGGCACCCCGGCGTTTCGCCTCCCGGATGGCGGCGAGGGTGTCCGCCGTCTCGCCCGACTGGGAAATCCCGATGACCAGCGTCCGATCGTCCACCACCGGATTCCGGTACCGGAACTCGGAGGCGTACTCCACCTCGACCGGGATCCGGGCGTGCTCCTCCAGCATGTATTCACCGATCAGACCGGAGTGCCACGAGGTCCCGCAGGCGGTAATGACGATCCGGTCGATCTTCTTGATGTCGTCGTCGGTGAGGTTCAGGCCCGAGAGGCGGGCCGTTCCCTCTTCCTCCAGCAGGTGTCCGCGCATGGCATTGCGCACCGTGTCCGGCTGCTCGAAGATTTCCTTGAGCATGAAGTGGGGGTACCCACCCCGCTCGATGGTGGCAAGATCCCACTCGATCTGGTTGATCGGCTTCTCGATCCGGGTGGCCTGCAGGTCACGGACGTGGTAGCCATTGCGGGAAAGCACCACCATCTCGCCGTCGTCCAGGTAGACCACCGAGCGGGTGTAAGACAGGACCGCCGAAGCGTCCGACGCGACGAACCACTCGCCATCCCCGACGCCCAGCAGGAGCGGGGAGCCCTTCCGCGCCGCGACCAGCACGTCCGGCTCGTCCTCACAGATCACCGCGATGCCGTAGGCCCCGTCGACCTCCCGGAGCGCTTCGGCGACGGCGTCCTCAAGGCTGCCCCGGTAGCATTCGCCGATCAGATGGGCAAGCACTTCGGTGTCCGTCTCGGACCGGAATGTATGCCCTCGTTCAACCAGCACCTTCTTGATGGCACTGGAGTTCTCGATGATGCCGTTGTGGATCAGCGCGATCTTTCCGCTCTGATCGGTATGTGGATGGGCATTGGTCGTCGATGGCGGGCCATGAGTGGCCCAGCGGGTGTGGCCGATGCCTACGGTTCCCTTGGGCGTGTAATCCTGCAGCTGCTTCTCGAGCATGTTGAGCTTGCCCGACTGCTTCACCACCACCAGTCCTTCTCCATTCAGGATGGCGATACCGGAGGAGTCATACCCGCGGTACTCGAGACGCCGCAACCCGTCCACCAGCAGGGCTGCCGCCTGCCGGGGTCCCACATAGCCCACGATTCCACACATGCCAGAGGTCCTCAGGTGGAAAAGAGTTCGCGACAGACCGTCACCAGCGCCTCGGCGTCGGCCCGGGTAGGCGCCTCCGCGATGAACCGGACGATCGGCTCGGTCCCGGAAGGCCGGACGTGTACCCACCGGTCAGGCCATGCAAGCCTCAGTCCGTCCCTGGTATCAGGCACTGCGTCGGAGAAGCGGTCCTTGAGCCGCGCGTAGACGGGACCTAAGTCGTTGCCGCGTGGAGCTTTTGCTTTGACGATCCGGTACTGTGGCTGCTGGGCCACCAATTCGGATACACTGTGACCCGACGCAGCAAGAAGGTGCAGGATCAGTGCCACACCGACAGGGGCGTCCCGGCCGATGTGCAGTGATGGCAGGATCACGCCGCCGTTTCCCTCTCCACCAATCAGGGCGCCCTCTTGACGGATCGCCTGGGCGACATTGGCTTCGCCCACCGGGGCGCGAACAAAGCGGGCCCCGCCCAGCCGGGCAGCGTCCTCGACCACCAGACTGGTCGAGAGGTTGGCCACGACGACTGGCGCCTCACCCCTTCGCCCCTTCTCCCGGGTCGCGGGAGAGGGGGCGAGGGGGTGAGGCCCAAGCACCGCCCGCACCGCAAAAGCCAAGGTATAGTCCTCTCCAATCGGCTGCCCATTCTCGTCCACCAGCGCCAGCCGGTCCACGTCGGGGTCGACGGCGAGGCCGATCGCGGCCCCGCTCTCCCTAACCAGACGCGCGAGATCACCCAGATTCTCAGGCAGCGGCTCCGGCGGCCGCGGGAAGCGACCATCCGGCTCAAGGTTGATGGCTTTCACTGTGCACCCGAGCTGCTCGAGCAGTGTGGGGACGGTCGTGCCACCGGCACCGCGCACGCAGTCCAGAGCCACCGTGAACCGCCTGGCCCGGATTGCGGCCGGATCGATCATCGGCAGCGCCAGCACCCGGGCCAAATGCCGCGCGATGGCTTCCCGATCCTCGCGGACGCACCCTACTCCGTCCCACCCCATGCGGGGAGGACCAGCCTCGGCCAGCTGCCGCACCTGGGCCCCATCGGCGCCATCGAGAAAGATGCCGTCGGGCCCCACGAACTTGAGCGCGTTCCACTCGATCGGATTGTGGCTGGCGGTGAGGATGAGTCCGCCCCCGGCATGGTGGTGCTCAACGGCGAGCTGCACGGTCGGCGTGGGGACCAGACCCACATCGATCACCTCGACCCCGACCGACATGAGGCCCGCGGTCGCCGCTCGGGCGAACATCGGCCCGCTGGTACGGGCGTCCCGGCCGAGTACGACGCGGGGCTTTCCGTTGGCGCGGGCCCAGGCACCGAGAGCGGCGGCGTGCCGTGCCACCAGTTCCGGAGTGAGATCCTTTCCGACGATCCCGCGCATCCCCGAAACGCTAACCATCAGGGTGTCAGACATGGTGGGAAAATAGTGGCTCGGAGAGGGATGGGGACAGGCCGTCCTGCTGCCTTGCTCGGGGTGAAAGGGTCGGGTAACCTTCCCGCGACTCTCACCCCTCCGAGCATGACCAAGCTTCACGAACGCGATTCCGGCCTCGGCTTCGGGACCCGGGCAGTGCACGCCGGCCAGGTGCCGGACCCGCTCGCGGGAGCGGTCATGCCCCCCATTTATCAGACCTCCACCTACGTTCAGGAAGGCCTGGGACGACACAAGGGGTACGAGTACGCGCGTACCCAGAACCCGACGCGTGAAGCGCTGGAGCGCTGCGTCGCCAGCCTGGAGGGAGCCAGCCACGGTTTCGCGTTCGGATCAGGACTGGCTGCGCTGGACGCCGCCCTCAAGCTGCTCTCCGCCGGCGACCACATCGTCTGCGGCGAAAACGTCTATGGCGGCACCCACCGCCTTATGGACCAGATCTACGGCCGCCTCGGCGTCAGCACCACCTTCGTGGACATGCGCGATCCGGAGCGGGTCGCGCGGGCGGTCATACCGGCCACCAGGATGGTCTACTGCGAGACGCCCACCAACCCCATGATGTTCCTGGCCGACCTCACGGCCATCGGAGATATCACCCGAGCGCACGGACTGCTCTTCGTCGTCGACAACACCTTCGCGACGCCCTATTTCCAGCGGCCGCTCAGCTTCGGGGCGGACATCGTGCTGCACTCGACCACCAAGTATCTCAACGGGCACAGCGACATGGTGGGGGGGATTCTGGTCACCGAGCGCGACGACCTGGCGGAGCGGCTCGGGTTCATCCAGAACGCAGCAGGCGCGGTTCCCGGGCCGATGGACTGCTGGCTCTGCCTGCGCGGACTGAAAACCTTGCCGCTGCGCATGCGGCAGCACGACGCCAATGGACGGAAGATCTCCGCCTGGCTGGTCCAGCATCCAAGGGTAAAGAAGGTCTACTATCCCGGCCTTCCCGCCCACCCGCAGCACGACCTCGCCTGCCGGCAGATGCAGGGCTTCGGCGGCATGATCTCGGTCGAGCTCGGCGACCTGCTCCTCGCACAGCAGGTGGTCGAGCGAACCAGAGTGTTTGCCCTCGCCGAGTCCCTGGGCGGGGTGGAGAGCCTGATCGGTCACCCCGCCAGCATGACCCACGCGTCGGTCCCCGGCAAGCTGCGCCAGTCCATGGGCCTGACGCTAAGTCTCATCCGCCTGTCCTGCGGCGTAGAGGAACCCGAAGACCTCATCGCCGACCTTGCGCAGGCGCTCGAGTAGTACCGAGCGTCTCAACATGAAACTGAGCCCCGATCGTGGCGTACGGGCTTCAACCCTGTCTCCGAGCCAGCGATGACCACGCCCACTACCCGCCCTCGACGCACCTTTCCGGAAATCGCCGGCGTCAGCTGGGAGCACCCCGCCGACCGCGCCGCACTCCAGGCCCTTCGATCGGTTCCAGGCTTCGAGGAAGTGACTCGGAAGGTCCTGGCATTTCTAGGCGGTGAGCGCGGAATCCGGCTCCTGTTCCAGGCCAACGCCGTCCGCGTGGGGCCGACCCAGTTCCCCAAACTGTGGACCACCCACATCGAGATCGGCACCACGTTCGACTGGCCCACCGTGCCGGAGCTGTACGTGTCGCAGACGCCGGTCTTCAATGCCGGGGCCTACGGGGTCGATAGCCCGTTCATCGTCCTCCATTCCGCGGCCCTCGAGCTGTTGGACGACGACGAAGTCCGGGTTCTCCTGGCCCACGAGATGGGCCACGTCATGAGCGGACATTCCTTCTATCGCACCATCGCCGCCATTCTGTTCCTGATCAGCTCCTCGGCCCTGCCCGGCTTGGCGAGCCTCGCGCTCCTGCCCATCCGGCTGGCGTTCCTCGAATGGTCCCGCAAGTCGGAGCTGTCGTCCGACCGGGCGGGATTGCTCGGCAGCCAGGATCCGATCGCTTCACAGAGCCTGTTCATGAAGATGGCCGGCGGGGTTCGGCCACCTCTGCAGGAAGCGCAGCTCGACCTCGATACTTTCATGGCGCAGGCCCACGAATACACCGGCAGCAACGAGGGACTGGATGTGCTCTACAAGCTGCTGAGCACTCTGGTGTTGACCCACCCGATGCACACGGTACGGGCGGCCGAGCTGCAGAACTGGATTGCCGGCGGTGAGTACGACCGGATCATGAGGGGCGAGTACACCCGTCGGGGCCCTGAGAGCCAGAGCCGCCCGCTCAGCGAGGATTTGAACGCCGCGACGGCCTATTACGGGAAGGAGGCGCGGGAGACCTTCGGCCAGGTGGTGGACGCGGCCAAGAGGGCGGCCGAGCGGGCCCGCGAGGCCTTCCGGAAGGCCCAGCAGACGTGAGGATCCTGGTAGTCGGCGGCGGGGGACGGGAACACGCGATCGCCTGGGCCCTCCGCCGCGACAACCCGGACGCCACTCTCTATTGCGCGCCGGGTAACCCCGGCACCGATCCAATCGCGACTTCCCTTGACATCCCTGCCACCGATCTCGACCGGCTCACCGACGCGGCCGACGCCTTCGGCATCGACCTGACCGTCGTCGGCCCGGAGGCGCCGCTGGCCATGGGGCTCGCCGACCGGCTGCGCGCCGAAGGGCGCACCGTATTCGGTCCCGGACGGGCCGCCGCCCAAGTGGAAGCTTCGAAGGCCTTCGCCAAGGCGGTCATGCAGCGGGCCGGAGTTCCAACGGCGGCGAGCCGCACCTTTACCGTCCTCGCCGAGGCGCTGGCGTACCTCGAGCATCACCCTGAACCGCTGGTCGTCAAGGCCTCGGGGCTCGCCGCCGGAAAGGGCGCCGTCGTCTGCCCCACCCGGTACGAAGCCCGCGAGGCCGTCCAGGCAATGCTCCGTGACCGGAGGTTCGGTGCCGCGGGAGACGTGGTCGTCATCGAAGAGTTCATGGAGGGCGAAGAGCTCTCGCTCCTCGCGATGACCAACGGGACCGATATCGAATGGCTGCCCTCCGCCCAGGATCACAAACGCCTGGGAGAAGGCGACACCGGTCCCAACACCGGCGGGATGGGCGCCTACAGTCCGGTCAGCATCGCCAGCCCGGCGCTGCTCGATCGTGTTCGGCTCGAGATCATCGAGCCTACCCTCCGGGAGCTGGCCCGGCAGGGTGCCCCTTACAACGGGGTGCTCTATGCCGGACTCATGCTCGGCTCCGACGGTGAGCCTCGGGTGGTGGAATTCAACTGCCGGCTGGGGGATCCGGAGGCCCAGGTCGTTTTGCCGCTCGTCACGCAGGGCCTCACCGACTGCCTGTGGCAGGTCGCGCAGGGGAAGCCGCCCTCCGCACTCAGTTTCGCCGAGGGCTATGCCGTGACCACGGTTCTGGCGGCGCGGGGCTACCCGGATCATCCGGAGAAGGGAGCCGCGATCAGCATCCCCGACAGCCTGCCGGATGGAGTCACGGTGTTCCACGCCGGGACCGCACGGGACCCGGACGGCACGCTGCGGGTCAACGGGGGACGGGTGCTCAACGTCACCGCGGTGGCGCGGAGCTTCACTGAAGCCCAGTCCAGAAGCCGGGAGGCCGCTGCGGCCATCAGCTTCCCTGGCAAGGTCTTCCGGCGCGACATCGGGTGGCGGGAAGCCGTCAGGCAGAAGCTCGGAGTGTGACCAGGCTCATTCCCCACGTCACCTAGGCCCGTAGAGATTGTGGCTTAGCGGTATCCGACGGACTGGACACTCCTCCGAGGAGGAAATCTTCATGACGTGTCGCCTTTCCCGCGTGACCTTGATCACGCCATTCGCCCTGGGCGCGATTCTGGCCGCGTGCAGTGATTCGACGTCCAGCAAAGCCAAGCCCAATGCCGACGTTTCGATAGTGGCCGGTGCGGCGACCAAGACCTTCACCGCCTTCCAGCCTGACACCTTTACCGTGAGCCTGCTTGCGGGCGGCAAGGTGATCTGGCGGAACGACGACGCGACTACCCACACCGCCACCGCCGATGACCCCGCTGATGTTACGGCCGGGATTGATACTGGCAATCTCGCGCCTGGAGACGTGGACACCCTCGATTTCAGCGGGTTCACCGCACCTGACACCGTCAAGTACCACTGTGGCATCCACCCGGGCATGGTAGGCGCCATCGCCATCGCGCCGTAGTTCCTGACGGTTGGTCCTCATCGGGACGGCCCGGCCTTCGGCCGGGCCGTTACGCCTTCTGCTCCAGCCATGCGGAAGCTTCATCGGTTGTCCGGCTGGAACCGGCGTGGCGCAGCGCAGGTGAGTTCATTGAGCACCAGGGCCAGGGTCATACTCGGCCGCCTGGATCCATGCGCGCCGCTCTCCAAAGTGAGCCGTTAGCTTTGGAGGCGTGCCCGAGCTCCCCGAAGTCGAAACCATGGTCCGCGATATCCGGCCGGTGCTCCTGGGCCGGCGGATTCAGGACGCCCGCCTCAGTCACACGGATGTGCTCCGAGGAGTGACCCGCCCGCGGCTGCTTCGGGCCCTCACCGGCGCCATCGTCCGCGACGTCACCCGTCGCGCCAAGCACGGGGTGATTCACTTCGACGGCTATCGCTTCGTCCTGCAGCCGGGAATGACCGGCAACCTGCTGGTCTACGACCGGCCCCTCCAGGCGGAGGAGGCAAAGTACGCCGTGCTCCGCGCCCGGCTGGACAGCGGCGCCGAGTTCGTCTTCCGCGATGTACGGCGCATCGGGACCCTGCTGCTGCTCGACGAGCGCGGCTGGAACGCCTACAATCGGGCTCTGGGGCCGGAGCCGCTCGATCCCTCGCTGACGCCCGAGCGCTTTGCGGAAGTGCTGCGCCATTCCCGGGCGGCGATCAAGAAGGTGCTCATGGATCAGCGGCGGATCGTCGGGATCGGAAACATCTATGCCAACGAGGCCCTGTTCGCCGCCGGCATCGATCCCTCGAAGCCGGCCAATCGGGTGAGCCACGAGGCTTATGGCCGGCTGCATCATGAGACCCGGCGAATTCTCCGTGCCGCGATCGCATCGGAAGGCACCACGTTCCGCGACTATCGGACCGGGACCGGGCAGCCCGGCGGTTTCCAGTTGAAACTCATGGTGTACGAGCGGGAGGGAAAACCGTGCGATCGGTGTGGCACCCGTCTCACCGCGACGCATGAGATCGACGCCAGGGTTACGGTGTTCTGCCACCGGTGCCAGAGGTAGAAGTACCCAGTACCGCGTACCGAGTACCGAGTAAGTACAACAGCCCGGCGCTTCCAGGTCGGTACTCGGTCCCCGGCACCCCGTACTCGGTACCTGGCACTCGGTAGCCGCGACTCGGTGTCGTATATTGACCGAGCCTTCTGGACTCTATGCCAACCCCCCTCCGCCTCTCCCTCCCGACCGCCGACCTCGCGGCTCTGCGCGACCGTATCCGTCGCCTCGCAGAGCCGAGGCCCGGTGTCTACCGGATGCTGGATCCTCTGGGCCGGGTACTGTACGTGGGCAAGGCAAAGCGGCTCAAGCACCGGTTGCTGTCGTATTTCCGGGCCCGCTATCCCGACGATAAGGCTGCGCGGATCCTGCACGCGGCCGGTGATGTGACGTGGGACTATTCGGCCAGCGAGTTCGCCGCTCACCTCGCCGAGCTCAGGCTGATCACCCGTTTCCGTCCGCCGTTCAACCGGCACATGAACCGCGCCCGACGCACCCTGTTCATCAGGATGTCGGGAGGCCCGGCGCCACGGATGGCGATCGGAGGAGCGACCGGCCGGGAGGACCAGCGATGCTACGGCCCGTTCGTCAGCGCCGGCCGAGTACGGGAGGCGGTCCGAACGCTGAATGATCTGCTGGGGCTCCGAGATTGTGCTCCGGCGATGCCCATCGTGTTTGCGGGACAGCTGGACCTGTTCGCCCCTGCCCTCCGCGCCGCCTGCATCCGCCACGAGCTGAGGCTGTGCACCGGGCCCTGTGCCGGCTTCGTCACCGAGCAGGAGTATCGTCGCCGCGCCGAAGCCGCCGTCGCCTTCCTGGAAGGTCGCGCTATTCAGCCGGTCGATCGCGTCGTGAGCGAGATGCAGCTGGCAGCCGAGACGGCGGAGTTCGAGCGGGCGGCCCGCTGGCGGGAGCGGTTTGAACGTCTCGAATGGCTGCTCGCCGCGACCAGCCGGGCCAGGGCCGCCGTGGCCGCCCTCACCTTCGTATATCGCGATCCGGGAGACTTCGGCGACGATCGGGCCTATCTGATCCGCCACGGGCTGGTGCGAGCCGGCTACCCGTGGCCCTCCACCCCCATCGAGCGTGAAGCGTTCTGCGGGGTGGTGAGGGAGGAGCTGGCCCGTCCGTGCCCCGCCGCCGGCCCTCTCCCGTTCCAGCACCTCGACGAAATCCTCCTCCTCATGGCGTGGTTCCGCCGCCATCCCGAGGCCTTTCGCCGGACCACGCCGCTCGAGTCATGGGCGGCTTGACCCGGCCCGCGATAGGGATCCTCTCCCTGGCGCTGCTCCTGTTACCCGGCGCGGCGACCGGTCAGGATGCTGCGCTCCGGGCGGATCTGGACCGCTTCCGCCTCGATCTCAGCCAGCTCGGTGACACGGCCCTTCTCCGCACTCTGGAACATCGTTTCGGAAGCCGGGGGGCCACCGCCGAGACCGAAGCTCTCCGCCGGCTGCGCCGGGGTCTGGTCCGACTCCGGCTGGGCGAGCTGGGGGCGGGGTGGAGCTTCGGCCAAGCTGTCGGTGACTTCCGGCGCGCTACCGAGCTGGAACCCGGCTGGAGCTACGCGTGGCACGGCCGGGGCCTGGCCGAGCGAGCGGAGGGCGACTGGCAAGCGGCCAATCGGCTCAATCTCGGCAAGCGGGTCGGACTGGGATCGGTCGCCGACGCGCTGCAGAGTTTCGCGAAGGCGGTCGAGATCGATCCACATGACGCGGACGCGGCGCAGGCGCTGTTCGACGGAGCTGTCGCGGTCCGCGATACCGGGCAGTTCGGCCGGGTCGCGCTCCCCGCCCTCCGTCAGGCAGTCGCGGCCGGTGCCTCTGATACCGGCCTGCTTCTCTCGCTGGGGCGCGCCGAGCGCCTGCTGGGCGACCCGCAGGCGGCACCAGGGCTGTTCCAGCGCTACCTCGACGGCGGCGGCGGCCGGGGTATCGGGCTGCGTGAGCTGGCGTGGAGCGGCTTCGTGGCGGGGAGCCAGAATGACTCGCTGTACTACGCCGGAGCGGGCGACGACGATTCGGCCAGCGTGGCCGCGTACCGGGAGGACCTGGGACTCATCGCGGATTCCGCCACCCTGGCTGACTTCGACCAGAGCCGCGGCGCCGAGCGTGAGGCGTTGCTCAGGCGCTTCTGGACCGATCGGGCCCGCCAGGCGCTCCGTAACCCTGCGGAGCGGCTGCGAGAGCACTATCGGCGGCTGAATTATGCCGAGCGGCATTTCGGCCTGGAGGTGAACCGGCGCTACTACAGCATCGACGCCACCGACATGTACCGGTCCGGCAGCACTCGATTGGACGACCGCGGCATCGTGTACCTGCGCTACGGCGAGCCGGATGAGCGCGCGGCGACCGTGACCTTCGACATCCAGCCCAACCAGACCTGGGTCTACCGTCGGGCCGACGGCGATTTCCTCCTCCACTTCGCCGCCAATGCCGGTGGCGACATCCGGGACTACCGCCTGGTTCCCAGCATTACCTACATCAGCGGGGTGAATGCCGGCAACGTCGATAAGGCGGCCACGTTCTTCGCGTTCAACGATCGGTGCGAGCTGTACCCACCGTTCTGCAAATACCTGGGCTGGGGGCCGAACGGCCGGGCGGAGCTGCTCAGAAACGAGCGGTCACTGGTCGAGGCGAGTGTTTCCAGCGCGGTCTCCACTGACGGATTCGAGCTGCATTTCGCTCATGGCCTCCAGGCCAGGGCGGAGGCTTTCGCGGTGGGCCGGGAGAATGGCGGGCAGTTGGTCCACGTCGCGTACCAGCTGGGGCTCTACACGCCCGACAGCCTGCCGGAGCAGGTGGCCTTCCGGGTCCCTGTCCGAGTGCGAGTAAACCTGTACGACGACGCGGGCCACAGCCGCGGCTGGGTGGACACAACGACCGAGGCGCTGCAGCAGGGAGGCGGGGCGGCTCGCCGGCAGGTGGACGGGGTGGGCCGGGTTGTGGTCGTGGTGCCCTCCGGACGCTGGCATTACCAGGTGGCCCTCGCCTACCACGACTCCATCGGCCGCGTGCTGCCAAGCGATTCCATCACGGTGGGCAATTTCGACGGGAGCCGCCTGGCGGTCAGCGACCTGGTGCTGTCCAAGGGCGGCCGCG
>DATBLR010000071.1:0-14681 GCA_036555275.1 Gemmatimonadales bacterium
GGGGCCATCGGGCTCGACGACCCGCACCCCCTCCGACTGGGCCAGCGCTGCCATCAGACGGTTGAGTGGGGAACCCTGCTCACCGGCCGGCGCCACGAACACCGGAACGTCGACCCGGTGCAGCGCCCGGGCTATCACCCAGCCATCCCCGCCGTTGTTCCCCGGCCCGGCTGCAACCAGTACCCCCGCGGCAAGCCGCTCCGGCAGTCGCGTCGTGAGCACCGTCGCCGCGGCGCGGCCGGCGGCATCCATCAGCGTAGCCAGGGAAATCCCCGCTGCCTCGGCGCGGCGATCCCACTCGGCGGATTGTTCAGGGGTGAGGACGGGGATGATCATGGTGGCGGCTATCAGCTATCGGCTGTCGGCACTCCGCCGTCGGCGTTCAGTCCGCGGTCGCGCCGCCTCGCGTCAGAGGCCGACGAAGGGTCACGGTGCCCGTCCGGGATGGACCGACAGCCGATAGCTGATAGCCGATAGCCTTCCGCCTACTTCGACGATGGCCCGATCGCCCGGCCGATCGAGATTTCGCCGTTGTCGATGCGGAGGTTGAATCCGCAGCCGGGGTTGGTGCACACCCAGGCCTTGTAGGTGATCGGGGCCCCATCCCGCCCGTAGTCAGACAGCGGGATCAGCATGCCCTGGGAGCACTTCCGGCACGCAGGCCACTCGCGCGTGTCCATCGTCGCATGTCTCCAGGTCGGCTGCTATTCCTGGGGCGGTCCCCCGGTGCAGAGCGACGCGACGCCTTCCCAGGGGTACGGCTCCCCGAAGGCCGCATCGAACTGGTAGACTCCGGCGAAATCCTCTTCCCGATCCGTAGGCTGGGTGGAAAGCAGGCCCGCCCGCACCAGGATGAAGACGATTCTCCCGAAATCGTCGGTGCGGCTGATTCCCCAGTAGGCGAGCACCTTGGGGGCGAGCAGCCCGAATTGCCGCAACGCGAAATCCCGGCAGGCCCAGGACAGCTCACTGCCGGAGACGTGGCGACGGACCTCCAGCCGCGATTGCAGATACTCGATCGCCGCCAGGACGAACAGGAAGGCACGTTCGTCGTAGCGGGAATCCTCCGCGCGCAGGCGCGTCAGGAAATCGGTCGAGAACTGAAGTTCATGCATAGCGCGACAGGGGAGTCCGAGTCATGACTGTGCGAAGCTAGAAGTGGAGTCTTCCGGAATCAAGCGCGCCGGGCCTGATAGAGTGGGAAGGCCTGAGTCAATTCCTTCACCTCTCCCCGCACCCGCGCAATCGTCGCGTCGTCCCGGCGGGTGAGTACCTCGTCAATGAGCCGGCCGATGCGCCGGAACTCGGACCGACCCATCCCGCGAGTGGTGAGCGCCGGACTCCCCAGCCGGATGCCGCTGGTCACGAAGGGGGACTGCGGGTCATCCGGAACGGTGTTCTTGTTGACGGTGATGTCGGCACGACCCAGCAGGGCTTCCGCCTCCTTGCCGGTCAGGTTCTTGGGCCGGAGGTCCACCAGCATCAGGTGGGTGTCCGTGCCCCCGGAGACGATGGCGAAACCGCACTCGATCATCGTTTCCGCCAGCGTCCTAGCATTCTCGACGACCTGCCTGGCGTAGGCCTTGAAGTCGGGAGTCAGCGCTTCCCCGAAGGCGACCGCCTTGGCGGCAATCACATGCTGCAGGGGGCCGCCCTGAGTGCCGGGGAAAACCGACTTGTTGACTGCCTGAGCCAGGTCCTGATTCGTAAGAATGAACCCGGCGCGGGGGCCGCGCAGGGTCTTGTGGGTGGTGCTGGTGACGACCTGGGCATGGGGGACCGGCGAGGGATGCACGCCGGCCGCTACCAGGCCCGCGAAATGGGCCATATCGACCAGCAGGTAGCCACCGACCTCGTCGGCGATGGAGCGCATAGCCGCGAAGTCGATGATGCGCGCGTACGCACTCCCCCCTGCGATCAGGATCCTGGGCCGCTCCGCGAGGGCCAGGTCGCGCAGTTTGTCGTAGTCGATGCGCCCGGTGGCGGGATCGACTCCATACTGCACCGCGCGCCAGATGGTGCCACTGTGGTTCACCGGCGCGCCGTGCGACAGGTGGCCGCCGTGGGGGAGGGCCAGGCCCATGATGGTCTCTCCGGGCTTCGCCAGCGCCATGAAGGCGGCGAAGTTCGCCTGGGCGCCGGAGTGGGGCTGCACGTTGGCATGGTCCGCTCCGAAGAGCTGCTTGGCCCGGTCGATGGCCAGCTGTTCGACCTTGTCCACCACCTCGCACCCGCCGTAATAGCGCTTCCCGGGATAGCCCTCCGCATACTTGTTGGTGAGGGGCGTTCCCATCGCGTCGATGACGGCCCGGCTGGCGAAGTTCTCGCTCGCGATCAGCTCGAGTCCGTGCTGTTGCCGGTGCAGCTCGGCGTCAATGAGCGCCGCCACCGCTGGATCGGCCCGACGGAGCGAAGCGTTGTGGTCGAGCGGCATGCGTACTCCCCTCACGGTTCGATATTCTGGACCGACTCCGACTGGCGGTACGAGGTGGGCGTCAGCCTCAGCCCGGTCCCGAACAACAGAATTCCCCGGCGCACCAGTCCCCGTTCCACCTGCGCTGCAACCGGGTGAGCGAAGTCGGGATAATCTGCGGGATCGGCCGAATGGAGCCCGGATGGAGTGACGGTCCCACCAGATCGCCTCAGCCAGGGGGAAGGGTATAAAAATGCAGCAGGTTTGGTAAGGGGTGCGGTTCTCATCCGGTTCCTTGATGACGCTGCCCAGTACCGAGTGCCCTCCGCCCGGTACTCGGCACTCCGTACTCAGTACTCAGTACTGATAGAACCCCTTCCCCGTCTTCCGCCCCAGTTGACCGGCAGCCACCATCCGCCGAAGCAGCGGACAGGGCCGGTACTTGGAGTCGCCCAGTCCGCGGTGCAGCACCTCGAGAATCGCGAGGCAGGTATCCAGGCCGATGAGGTCGGCGAGCGCCAGGGGGCCCATGGGATGCGCCATGCCGAGTTTCATCACCGTGTCGACCGCTTCGGGCTTCGCGACGCCCTCCATCACGCAGAAGATCGCCTCGTTGATCATGGGCATCAGCACCCGATTGCTGACGAATCCTGGGAAGTCATTCACCTCCACCGGCGTCTTCCCCAGCGCCACCGCCAGATCCATGACCGATTTGGTCGTGGTATCGCTGGTGGCTTGGCCGCGGATCACCTCGACGAGGGGCATCATCGGCACCGGATTCATGAAGTGCATCCCGATGACGAGCTCTGGTCGCCGGGTCCGCGCGGCGATTTCGGTGATGGAGATGGAGCTGGTGTTGCTGGCGAGAATGACGCCCGCGGGGCAGATATGATCCAGCTGTTCGAACAACTGGAACTTGAGACCGGCGTTTTCGGTGGCGGCCTCGATCGCGAAGCCGGCACCACGGGCGTCGTCGAGTGTCGTGGCGATGGTCACCCGGTGCATCGCGTGCTCTGCCGCCTCCTGGGTGACATCCCCCTTCTTCACCAGTCTGCCCAGGCTGGTCTTCATCGCGCCCAGGCCGCTTTCCAGGGCTTCGGTGGAAACGTCGATCATGGTAACCAGGTGACCGGCCGTGGCCAGCACCTGCGCGATCCCGTTCCCCATGGTGCCGGCTCCGATGACGGCGACCTTCACGCCAGCTCCTTTCCGCTCCAGCGCCAGGCCGCACCGGTAGCGAGCAGGATTGTCAGCGTCGCGAGGAGACCACCCTCGGGACCGAACGGTCCGCCGGTGAGCCACGACGGCCCGCCCGGTGCGTAGTCGATCAGCGGAATCCGGAACGGCAGACCGCTGACCGGCGCGTCCAGGGCCGCCAGCGCGCCGTTCCAGCCAAGGTGAACTCCCCAGGACGTCCAGATGCCTCCCGGCGCGTAGAAGGCCAGGCCGAGCAGCATACCCGCGAGCGCGATGTTCAGAAACCCGAGAATGGTTCCGTTCGGGTTGAGCAGATGTGCCGCCGCGAAGGTGACCGACAGGATCACAATGGTGAGGATCCGGCCCAGCGCGCGCGCCAGGATCACCTGGGCGACCCCGCGGAACATGATCTCTTCCAGCAGCGCAGCCGGCGCCAGCAGCAATGCGGTCCGGCCCAGCTGGGCGAAGTAGCTGGCGGCGTTTCCCGTATCCGGAAGAAAGCTGGCATGCCCAACCACGAGAGACAGCCCGAGCGCCAGCATGGCCGGGACGGCCCCCAGCAGCAGCCCAAGGCTGAATCCCCGCCCCGCCCCGCGAAGGGGAGTCCAACGGAGGTCGGCCAGCGTAAGGCCCAGACCCTTGAAGCCCACGGCCCAGGTCAGGAAGCCGTAGGCCACCAGTCCGCTGACTGTCTGCAGCACCAGCAGCCGCGGGCCCTGCGGATCTAGCCCGCCGGTGAGCAGCGCACCCCCGAGTGACAGCAGCAGGGTCAGGGCGAACCCGGTGCCCAGGTATAGTCCCGCCCACCCGGCAGCCTTTAAGGGCGCGGGACGGTCGGCTGCGGTCACGAGCGAAGTCGAAGAGTGTGATGCGCGCGCCAGAGCACCGCCGCGGCGAGCGTCGCTTTCAGGGAATCCTGCAGCAGAAAGGGAGTGACGCCCAGCGCGAAGGCCTTGCTGGGGTTGCCGGTGAGAACCGCAAGCTGAGCCCACCCGCCGAAATGGATAATGACCATTCCTACCAGCGTTGCGTAGAGACAGCGCAAGAAGCGCCCTTGCTCCCCCAGCCGGCCCACCATGGCAGCCGCGACCGGGAAGGCCAGAAGATAGCCACCCGTCGGTCCAGAGAGTCGGGCTAATCCCTGGGGCCCGATCGGCGCGAAGACCGGCAAGCCGAAGGCGCCCGCCAACAGGTAGAGAACCAGCGCCCCGGTCCCGATCGCCGCGCCGAACAATCCCCCCACCAGGAACACAGCAAGGCCCTGCAGGGTGACCGGCACCGGAGAAAACGGCAGCCGGACGGCAACCTGGGCGCTCATAGCAACCACCGCAGCACCGACAGCCAGCGTGAACGGCCACGCCAGCGGCACTCGCAGTCGGCGCGCGGCCTTGGGAGCCGGTGTCGCCTGGGAAGCACGGTCGGGCAGCGATTGACTGGTCATGCGCTCAGCTCCGTTCAACCGACAGCGCCACGGCGTTTCCACCCCCGAGGCAGAGAGTCGCCAGCCCGGTCGCCTTCCCGCGATCCTTGAGCGCGTAGAGCAGCGTCGTGAGCACGCGGGCACCGCTGGCACCGATCGGATGGCCGAGCGCGATAGCGCCGCCGTTGACGTTCACCCGCTCGAAATCCCAACCGAGAGCCCGTCCATCGGCGATCGCCTGCACGGCGAAAGCTTCGTTGGCTTCTATCAGATCGTAGTGACTGATCGTTGTGCTCGCCTTCTTCATCAGGTTCCGCACCGCCATGATGGGGGCGAAGAACAGGTCCCTGGGCTCGCCACCGCCGGTGGCGTACGCCGTCACCCGCGCCAGCGGCGCCAGACCGTGCGCTTTCGCAAAGGCCAGCGACGCCACGACCAGCGCGCTGGCCCCGTCATTGAGGCCCGGCGCGTTGCCGGCCGTCACGGTGCCATCCTTCCGAAATACCGGCTTTAGTTTCCCCAGGGCCTCGAGGCTGGTGTCCCGCCTCGGCCCTTCGTCCTTCTCGATTCTCATCGGAGCACTCTTTCCGGCGACCTCCACGGGCAGGATCTCGGCCGCGAACCGACAGGCATCCATCGCCGCCACAGCCTTCTGGTGACTCTGGAGAGCGAACTGGTCCTGCTCCTGCCGCGTCACCCCGCCTTTCTCGGCCGTGTACTCGGCGTATTCACCCATATGGGTGTTGCCGAATGAGTCCCACAAACCATCGTGGATCATCCCGTCCACCAGAGTCTGGTTCCCCGCCTTCACACCGGTGCGGAGATTGTAGAGGTAGTGGGGCGCTGTCGACATCGACTCCTGCCCACCGGCCACGATGCAGTGCGCGTCCCCTGCCTTGATCGCCTGGGACGCCAGCATCACCGCCTTGAGCCCGGAACCGCAGACCTTGTTGATGGTCACAGCGGGAATCGTGCCCGGCAGGCCGGCGTGGATCATGGCCTGGCGGCCGGGCGCCTGGCCTGAGCCTCCCTGTAACACCTGGCCCATGATGACCTCGTCCACGGCGGCCGGGTCGATGCCGGCCCGGCGAACCGCCTCCCGGACCACCAGGGCCCCAAGTTGGGGGGCCGGGAATGCGGCCAAGCCTCCCAGATAGCGGCCGATCGGCGTGCGGCAGGCGGCGAGGAGAACGGGCGTGGTGGTATCGGACACTGGTCTCTGGCCTCACGGGTAGAGTCGGGGCCCACGGCGAGTCCCGAACACACACCGGAAGTATAGAGGCTGGCTGTACAGGGGGGCAGAGTCGGCGTTCGGTCTGCATAGCTATGCAGCACCCGCGCCACAGCGTGTCTCAGTCAGGGGCAGATTGCAGAGCCCGGCCTCGCAGGCGGCTGACCCAGTACGGAAGACTCGCAATGCCGAGCATGACCAAGGCTCCGACCAGTTCCCTGGCCTGCAGTGCAGAGAGCAGGGCCACGATGATGACGCAGGCGATCCCGGGGATGGCTGCCCCTCCGGGCAGCTTCAGGGGTTCACGGTCGGCGCGCACATCACGGCGCTGCAGCGCAATCGTGGCGGCACAGGCGATGAGGTACATCAGGAGGCTGCCGGCGGCCGAGAGGATCGCCAGGGAGCGGAAGGTTCCCGACAGGGCGAAGGCGCACGAGAGCCCCGCATAAAAAAGGATGGCGGTATGCGGAGTGCGGAACCGGGGGTGCACGGCGCCGAGGGAAGCCGGAAGGAGGCCTCCCCGCGCCTGAGCGTAGATCGTGCGCGGCGTGCTCAGCGTGTCCGCCGCCAGGTAACCCAGAATGGAGACCAGCGACGTATAGATGATCGCTCGCCTGCCCCACGCTCCCGTCACAGCTCCGGCCGTATCGGCCAGAGGTGCCGCCCGATGCTCCGGAAGGGCATCGCCCAGTACACCCTGGGCGACCACCTGAAGGCCCAAGTAGAGCAGGGTCACCGAGCCCAGCGCCAGCAGGATTGCTCGGGGAACAGCGCGTGCAGCGTCCTGCACTTCGCCGCTCGCATTCAGCGCACCTTCCGCCCCCTGGAGAGTGAAGTTGAGGAGCACCGTCATCTGGGCGAGTGCGGTCAACCGGGGGACGCTGGTCCACCGCAAGTTCTCCGGCTGCAGCGCGAACATCCCGACCAAGACGATGAGGATGAGCGGGATCAGCTTCACCGCGGTCAGCACCTCGGAGACGCGGACACCCGGTCGGACCCCGAGCAGGTTGATCAGCGCAAAGGCACTGTAGGCCAGTACGATGGTCAGCGCGCGACCTGCCCCCGAGCCCGCCGCGGGCCAAAGGTGTCCCACGGTGCCGGTGAGCAAGTTCGAGACAGCCGCCGTGGCGAGCGCCCCATTGGGCAGCCACAGCAATACCCCGACCACCGAGCCGGCGAAGGGCCCGAATGCCCGGTCGGCGTAAGCGTACAGTCCGCCGGCGCCGGTCACCCGGCTTCCCGAAGCGGCGAAGCACACCATGACCAGCCCCATCATGATTCCGCACAGCAGGAAGGCGGTCCATCCAGCCGCGCCAAGCTCGCCCGCCACGATGGCGGGAACGGCGAAGATGCTGGCCCCGACGATGATGTTGATGGCGTTGAGAGTGAGGGCGCGAACCCCGATGACCCGCTCGAGCGAGGTCACGAGCCGGCGACGAGCTTCTGGAAGCGAGGGTTGTTCCGCAGCGGATCGAAATTGGGATCGATCTTGAGCCAGCCGGGGGAGAGGTAGTAGGGGATCTTGAGCAAAGGCTCGAGCTGGTCCAGCGCCTGTTCGGGTTCGCCGGTCAGGATGTAAATCCGCGCTAGTTGGTGCTGTGTGTACGGGCCGCCGTATGCGTCCTTACTGAGGGGAACGAGCGCTGTGGCGAGTTCACCGGCCCGGATCGCCTCGTACTTTCGCCCCATGTAGGCCAAGGCGAGACCGAGCGCAACCTGGCGCCCGGTATTCTCCGGGGTCCCGCGAAGCTGCTCCTCGAACGCCGCCCGCGCCGAGTCGGCGTAAGCCCGGGCCCGCGCCGTCTCCCCACGCAGGTACCAGGTCTGGGCGAGCACGAGTCCCCACGTTCCCCGGTCGCCGTCGAACGCGCTCGGGGAGAGCCGCAGCAAGAGCTGCTGCTGCGCGTCGTCCAGCACCCAGAAGAGGTCCCAGTAGGTACCGAAGTACGCTGCCAACGTGGTGGGCTCGACCACGCCTTGGGTCGCTCGGACCACCGACCGTGCCCCGGACAGATCGCCTTGACCGAGGGAAACCATCGTCTTGGCCTCGAGCAGCTCGAGGTTATTTGGACCCAAGGCCAGGCTCCGATCAATGACGGTGAGGGCATCGGAGTAACGTCGAAGCCAAAGCAGGGTCACCGCAAGGCGTCGCGCCGTAAGGATCGAACGCGGGTCCACCGATTGCGCGCGCTGAAGGTGGGTAAGTGCCGCCTCCCAGCGGCCGAGGCTCTGCTCGCTGAGGGCCGCCCCCGTGAGCAGTTCCGCGCTGCCCGGCACGGCTCGGAGCCCTGCCTCATAGGCGCTGAGGCCCTGCGAATTCTCACCCAGGACCAAAGAGTAGTAGTCGCCCAACGCCAGGTAGCTCTCCGGCCGACCGGGCCCGAGCGCCCGGGCGCGCTCCGCGGACTGGCGGGTTGCTTCGGCCAATCCCGAGGTCGGCGTGCCATTGTAGTAGAGCAAGGCACGGGTTCGGGCCAGCTGGGTCCAGGCCTCTACGAAGGTCGAGTCGAGCGCCACCGCCCGCTCGTAGTAGCCGATCCCACCCTGCAGGCTCGGCGTATCGCCGCGGCCTAGACCCTGGGTCGCGGCTTCTCCCTTGAGGTAGGCGTCGTACGCGGCGGTGTTTTCGGTAAGGGGCTTGGCCAGCTCGGCCCGAACCGGCGAGCCCAAGGCCAGGTTCAGTGCCTCGGCTACCTGACCAGCGATGTCCGCCTGCACCTGGAACACATCAGTCAGTGCCGCATCGAATGGCTGCTGCCACTTCCCCGCCGCATCCGAAACCCTGATGAGCTCGGGGCTCACCTGCACCCGGTTGGCCTCCTTCCCTTTGGCCCAGCGGACCGTCCCGGTCAGCAGGTAGTCGACTCCGAGTTCCCGCCCAATCTCCTGGGGGCTCTTGGTCGAATGGCGATACTGTTCGGAACTTCCTCGCGCGATGACCGTGAGCCCGGTCAGGGCCATCAACTTGCCGCGCACCGCGTCGCTGACACCGTCGGCAAAGTACGCGTCGGCGGTGTCCCCCAGGTTCTCGAAGGGGAGTACCGCGAGCCGCGTGGGGCCCGCCGAGGCGGCGCCGGTGTGACTCCGTCGCCAGGCGAACAGCACCCCCAGCCCGAGCAGGAACCCGATCGCCAGCGCGGCAATCAAAGGCCGGCGCGCCAAGAGCTTCAGGCCCCGGGTGGGTGCAGTGGCGGCGGCCACCGTGCCCGTTCCTCGCGGCAATGCCCGCGCCAGCTCCGCCATGGACCCGAAGCGGTCGGCGGGAGCCTTCGCGAGCGCCTGTTGCACCACCCGGTCCAGTGCCGGATTGACGCCCGGTCGGTGCAGCACCAGCGGCTGGGGAGAAGCGGTGAGGGTCTGGGCGATCACCGCCTGGGCGGTGGCGCCCGAGAACGGCGGCCCACCGGCAAGCATCTCGTAGAGCACTGAGCCCAGGGCGTAGACATCCGAGCGGGCATCGAGGTCCCGCTCGCCCGAGGCCTGTTCGGGGCTCATGTAGGCCGGCGTCCCCACGGCCATCCCGGTTTCGGTCAGCTGCTCGCCCTCCCCCCGGATTGCGCGCGCGATACCAAAGTCCGCGACCAGCGTGCTGCCGTCGCTGGTGAGCAAGATGTTCTCCGGCTTGATGTCCCGGTGAACCACCCCGTGTTGGTGAGCGTACTCCAGGGCCAGCGCGGCCTCGCGGACAATCCGCACCGCGTCCTCGACTGGAAGTTGCTTTTCCCGGCTGAGCCGGTCGCGCAAGCTCTCACCCTCGACAAAGGGCATGGTGAACCACAGGTGCCCGCTGGCTTCGCCGGAATCGAGGACTGTCAGGATGTGAGGATGTTGCAGCCGGGCGGCCAGCCGGATCTCACGCTGGAAGCGCTCGGATCCGAGCGTCGCGGCCAGCTCAGGATGCAGGACCTTCAGGGCGACCGGGCGGTCGTGGCGAAGATCCTGCGCGAGGAAGACGGTGGCCATCCCGCCACGGCCCAGCTCTCGCTCGAGCCGGTAACGGTTTGCCAGACCGGCTTGCAGCTGCTCCCGGAGAGCGGCCAAGGTGACTCCGGCAATGGTGAGGGACGATCGAACGGAAGCTGCGGCTACTCCACAATAGTATCGGTTCGGGCAACGAACGACACTGCGGTCGGAGGACGCAGGCGGGTCGCCCTCCCCCGGTTACCGCTACGGCACCAGCGCCCTGGTCCGAACCTGCTCCAGCATTCGAGCAACCAATGCGTCGATCGGAATGACCTCCTGCTTGTTCCCCGCTCCACGCACCCGCAACGCTACCGTCCCCGCCTCGGCCTCGCGCTGCCCCACGACCGCCATGTAGGGCACCTTGTGGATCTCGCCCTCGCGGATCCGATAATTGAGCGTGGAGCTGCCGGCGTCGAGGGTCGCGCGGAGGCCGGCCTGCCGCAGAGTCGTGTGTACCTTGCGTGCGGCCTCCTCCTGCTGATCCGAGATCGGCAGCACCCGCACCTGTTCGGGCGCGAGCCACAGCGGAAACGCGCCCGCGAAGTGCTCGATCAGGATGGCGATGAACCGCTCGAAGGAGCCGTTGACCGCCCGGTGAATGACGACCGGAGCGTGCTCGCTGTTGTCCTCGCCCACATACCGCAGGTTGAATCGCTCCGGCGCCGCGTAGTCCAGCTGGATGGTCCCCAGCTGCCAGGTCCTGCCGATCGAATCGGCCACGTCGAAATCGATCTTCGGGCCGTAGAATGCGCCGTCGCCCGGCTTGTGTTCGAAGGGAAGGCCGGTTGCCTCCAGCGCGGCCCGAAGCGCAGCCTCGGCCCGATCCCACATGGCGTCGTCGCCGATTCGCTGAGCGGGCCGGGTGGCGAACTTGAGAGACGCCGTCAGACCGAAGGTGGCGTAATAGTCCAGGATGAAGCGAGTGAGCCGGCGCACCTCCTCGGGGATCTGCGACTCCATCAGGAAGATGTGGCAGTCGTCCTGCTGGAACTGACGGACCCGGGTCAGGCCGGATAACGCGCCGCTCACCTCGTTGCGATGCAGCACGTCATAGGTGCTGTAGCGGATCGGCAGCTCCTTGTACGAATGCTTGGCCGAGCCGTACAGGAGGTAATGCGACGGACAGTTCATCGGCTTGAGCGACATGTCCTGCTCCCCGGTCTCGTTATTGTGGACCAGGAACATGTTCTCGCGATACTTGCCCCAGTGGCCGGACAGCTCCCACAGCCCCTTGTTATAGATGAGGGGTGTCTTGATCTCCTGATAGCCGTCCCGCTGCAGCTCCCGCATGTACTCGTTCAGGGTGTTGTAAAGGATCGTCCCCCGGTCGGTCCAGAACGGCGCACCCGGTGCGAAGGGATGGAACAGGAAGAGGTCCAGCTCCTTGCCCAGCTTCCGGTGGTCGCGCTTCCTGGCCTCCTCCAGCCGATGGACGTAGGCCTCGAGGTCCTCTTTCCTGAACCAGGCGGTGCCGTAAATCCGCTGCAGCATCTGCCGGCGGGAATCCCCGCGCCAGTACGCCCCCGCGGCGGAGAGCAGCTTGAAGTGCTTGAGGCGGGAGGTGCTGGGAACATGCGGGCCGCGGCAGAGGTCCACGAAGGGTCCGTCGGTATAGACCGAGATCACCTCATCGTGCCCCAGATCGGCGATCCGCTCCAGCTTGAGCGGATCGTCCCTGAAGCGCTGGTTGGCCTCGCTCCGGCTCACTTCCTCCCGGATGAAGGGGTAATCGTTGGCCGCAACCTCGGCCATTTTCTTCTCGATCTGCTCGAGGTCCTCCGGCGTGAACGGCCGCTCGACGTCGAAATCGTAGTAGAAGCCGTCCTCGATCGGCGGCCCGAACCCGATTCCGGCCCGGGGGAACAGTTCCCGTACCGCCGTGGCCAGGATGTGAGCGGCCGAATGGCGCAACACCTCCAGAGCGGCAGGGTCCTTGTCGGTAAGGATGGCGAACTGGGCGTCCCGGTCCAGCGGCCGGTCGAGGTCGCGGATCTGGCCATCGACCCGGGCGGCGATCGCGGCGCGGGCGAGCCCCGCCCCGATCGACTGCGCGATCTCCCGGCTGGTAGTCCCCTTCGCCACCTCCCGGACGCTGCCGTCCGGGAGGGTGAGGCGAATACCGCTCATGGCAGCGCCGGGGCCGGGGCCGGCCGGATCACCGTCGGAACCCGCGGAGAGTACAGGAAGTAGGCGGCGAGGCAGGCGACAATCAGGGCGGCGAGGATCACCCAGCGCCCGATTTCCTTGCCACTCATGCGAGGATTTTCATCACTCATGGTGTTAACTTAACTGCTTACAGATCACCCGCGTAAGAGTGAATACGGTTTCCATGCGCCGCACCGCCTCCGCCTCCGAACTGCTTGCCTGGACCCTCGTTGGGGCCGCCATCGGTGTGGTCGCAGGGTTCGCCCTCGGGGAGTGGCTCGGTCCACTCACGGTGGACCGCGCCAAGCCGCTCCTGGACCGCATGCGTCAGGGTTCCGAGGACAGCGGCCGGCTCGGTGCCGCGGAAGCCGCCCGCGCCGCCCGGCGGACCCTGGCGAGCGATCCAGACCTCAAGGGACTCGGCCTGGAGCCGATCGCGGTCGGCCCGGGGGTGGTCGAACTGCACGGTTGGGTCCCCAGCCGCGCGCTTCGGGCGCGGGCTGCGCGCCTGGTGGCAGGCACAGCGGGTATCGACTCGCTGGTGAACTGCGTGCTGGTCCACGGCGAGGACGACGCACCTGGCTCGCTGCGCGCCGCGACCGATCAGCCTGCATGAGCGACCTGCTGCCCCCGCAGTACAATCCCCGCGCCATCGAAACGGACCTCTACCGGTTCTGGCTGGAGCGCGGCTGCTTCGCGCCGGAGACCTCGGCCGCCGAGCCCTACGTCATCATGATGCCGCCGCCCAACGTGACGGCGGTGCTGCACATGGGGCACGGTCTCAACAATACCGTCCAGGACGTGCTGATCCGGTTCGAACGGATGCGGGGCCGCCCGACGCTGTGGCTCCCCGGCACCGACCATGCCGGCATCGCCACCCAGAACGTGATCGAAAAGCTGATCGCCAAGGAGGGGAAGACTCGCTTCGATCTGGGTCGCGAAGAGTTCGTGCGGCAGGTCTGGAGCCACGTGGACCAGACCGGTGGTGTCATCCTCGATCAGCTCAAGGCGATCGGCGCCAGCGCCGACTGGTCGCGTACCTACTTCACGCTGGACGAGGGTTTGTCCCGTGCGGTGCGCGAGGTGTTCGTGCGGCTGTACGAGAAGGGCCTGATCTACCGCGGCAAGTACATCATCAACTGGTGTCCCCGCTGTCTCACCGCGTTGAGCAACGAGGAAGCGGAAAAGGAAGAGGTCGAGGGGAAGCTCTGGCGGTTGCGCTACCCGCTGGCCGACGGATCGGGCCACCTCACCGTCGCGACCACCCGCCCCGAGACCATGCTGGGGGATACTGCCGTGGCGGTGCATCCCGACGACGGGCGGTACGCCCGCCTCATCGGGAAACAGGTTCGGCTGCCGCTTGCCGACCGGGAGATCCCGATTGTCGCGGACCAGGCGATCGACCGGGAGTTTGGCACCGGCGCCGTGAAAGTTACCCCCGCCCACGATCCGCTCGATTTCGAGATCAGCCAGCGCCATGGGCTCCAGGTGATCGACGTCATGACTCCCGACGCGAGGATGAGCCTCGCGGTGCCGGAGCGATTTCAGGGCCTGGACCGGTTCGACGCCCGCCGGAAGGTCGTCGAGGGGCTCGAGTCTCTGGGACTGCTCGACGGCGTGGAGCCTCACCACCACGCCGTAGGCCACTGCTATCGCTGCGAGACCGTCGTGGAACCGCGGCTCTCCGATCAGTGGTTCGTCCGGATGGCGCCCCTCGCCCGGCCCGCGCTCGATGCGTACCGCGACGGACGCCTGCGCTTCATCCCGGAACGGCGGGGCGAGGAGTACGCCACCTGGATGGAGAACATCCGGGACTGGTGCATCTCCCGGCAGCTGTGGTGGGGTCACCGCATTCCGGTGTGGTACTGCGACGGCTGCCGCGAGACCATCGTCAGCCGCGCCGAGCCCAGCCGCTGTACCCGGTGCGCCGGCCCCGTCCGCCAGGACGAGGACGTGCTGGATACCTGGTTCTCTTCGTGGCTGGTTCCGTTCTCGTCGCTGGGCTGGCCCGAACACACGGCCGATCTCGACCGGTACTACCCCGGCTCGGTGCTGGTCACGGCTCCGGAAATCCTGTTCTTCTGGGTGGCCCGGATGGTGATGGCCGGCTGCGAGTTCATGGGGGACATCCCCTTCCATACCGTGTACCTGCACGGCACCGTGCGCGACACGCTGCACCGCAAGATGTCCAAGTCGCTGGGCAACGGCATCGATCCGCTGGAGGTAGTGCAGAAGTTCGGGGCCGATGCGCTGCGCTACACGGTGATCGCCGGCATGGCGGTGGGGACCGACGTCATCCTCGATCCGGATGA
>DATBLR010000077.1:0-36987 GCA_036555275.1 Gemmatimonadales bacterium
GCTCCAATAGCGGAGGATTCCGGCGAGCCGGGCCGGAGAAAGCACGGTCAGGCTCGCCGGATCGGCGGCGGCCACCAGCTGTTCGTGCATGGGGATCCAGCGCACGGCGGCATCGCCGACGGGGGAGGCCTGGGCCCAGAGATCGAGCGCCAGTTGCGCCACCTGGCGGATGTCGCGCTGGCGGGCACGAAGGCCGGATTGGAGTTGTTCCGGGACACTGACCACGATCTGCCCGCTCTGGAGGCTTACGCTGTCGAGCCCAATCGCTCCGTGGGCAAGGTCATTAGCGTGCCAGTGCGCCAGGGCGCCGGAAGCCTCCGCGGCGATCCTGAGGGCCTCGCTGAGGGTGAGCGTCTTCCCCGCGCGTCCCACGAATTGGCGCAGGGACTCTCCAGGGACATAGCGACTCAGGTAACACATTGGCCTTGGCGTGTCGGGGTCCGAGACCAACCCGATCACGTGCGGGAAGCCGACGGCCGCTTCGATGTCCTGCTTCCCAATCGACCCCTTTCCGGAGCCGGGGTCGGACTCGATGACCTTCATGGTCACCTGACGATTGTTTCGGGTGTCGGTCCCGACAAACAGACTCCCCAGGGTGACCCGACCCAGCAGCCGCTCCGCAATGAGGTGACCGGCCCCCGATTCCTGGAGCCGGCGAGTCAGATCGAGCGCCTCGGCAGATTTCCCCGACCGGACCGGAACCGGCTCGCCGCCGGGGAAGACGATCACCGGCGCCATTCTACCCTCCGAACTGAGATCGAGGAGAATCTGGGCGGGAGGCTGGTCGAGAAAGAGTCAGAACCGGCGGCTTGGCCATCAGGATTGCATCAAGAACCGGCGTCCATTCCATCCGTCGGGGCCAGTGGCCCTGGATGCGATCGAGGCTGTCGGCCCGACCGGCCCGGCGGTAACTTCCCCGGCATGACGAACACCACTGCCACCGCCACACCACCGCTGACCCAGCTCTCCGAGGAAGAGGAGCTGTTCCGCGCCACCGTTCGCGAGTTCGCGGAGACCGAGGTCCGGCCGTACGTGCACGAGATGGACGAGGCCGGCAGCTTCCGGCCGGAGCTGATCCGCCAGTTCTTCGAGCTGGGCCTGATGGGGATCGAGATCCCGGAGCAGTACGGCGGCGCCGGCGGCTCGATGTTCCTGGCGGTCCTCGCCATTGAGGAGCTGGCGCGGGTGGATGCCTCGGCCGCGATCTACGTGGACGTCCACAATACGCTGGTCAACAACGCGCTGCTGCGGTGGGGCGACCCGGAGCAGCAGGCCCGCTACTTCCCCCGTATGACGGTCGACCTGCTGGGCGCCTTCGCGCTGTCGGAGCCAGCCAGCGGCAGCGATGCGTTCGCCCTGGAAACCCGCGCGGAGGACCAGGGCGGGCACTGGGAGCTGACCGGCCGCAAGTTCTGGATCACCAACGGCGGCGAGGCGGGGATCTTCCTGATCTTCGCCAACACGGATTTCAGCAAGGGTTACAAGGGAATCACGGCATTCCTGGTCGAGCGTGACTTCCCGGGCTTTTCGGTCGGCAAGCGGGAGAGCAAACTGGGCATCCGCGCCTCCAGCACCACCGAGCTGATCCTCGAGAGCTGCCGGGTCCCCAAGACCAACGTGCTCGGCCCGGTGGGCCAGGGCTACAAGATCGCCATCGAGACGCTCAACGAAGGCCGCATCGGGATCGGGGCGCAGATGATCGGCGTGGCCGAGGGCGCCCTGCAGGCCGCGACGCAGTACGTGAAGGAACGGAAGCAGTTCGGCAAGGCCATCGCCGAGTTCCAGGGCGTCCAGTTTCAGCTGGCCCAGATGGCCACGGAGATCGAGGCGGCCCGCCTGCTGGTGTACAACACCGCCCGGCTCAAGGACCGGGGCCAGCCTTTCCAACTCGAGGCCGCGATGGCCAAGCTGTTCAGCTCCCAAGTTGCGGATCGCACCACCTCCCGCTGTCTGGAGCTGTTCGGCGGCTATGGCTACTCCAAGGAGTACCCGGCCGAGAAGTTCTACCGCGACGCCAAAATCGGTACCATCTACGAGGGTACCAGCAACATGCAGCTCTCGACCATCGCCAAACTGGTCCTGAAATAGGACACTTCCGCCACCCCGGCCCCGCTCTTGCCGTACTGAACTCCGCCCGGCTCAGGTCGCCGGGTGGATGCCAGTTTTAAGTCGCTGTTCGAAAACGACTTGCGAAGTATTGCCCGAGTGAGAAGAACAGCTGCCCTGCCCGCGTCTTTCACTTGCGCGGCGTCAGCAGCGAGGATTTTGAGAGGCCTCAACAAGGACAGGATTCCTGTGCGCTCCATCACACCCGCCCTGCTCACGATGACCCTGCCGGCCCTGCTGTCGGCCGGGGCTCCGTCACGGGCGAGCGCCCAGGAGCTGCCGAGCAAGCTCGAGACCCGGCTGGACCGGTGGTACCGGGACGCGCGGCGGCAGGCGCCGGGTGACTGGGGCATCGTAGTCGCGGACCAGCAGGGCCAGATCCTGTGGAGCGTGAACCAGGACGAGCCGCTCATCCCGGCTTCGACCGTGAAGCTCTTCACCACCGGCTACGCCCGGACGGTATTGGGCGGCGATGCCCGGCGTTCCACCCGGGTGGTGGGCTACGGCAGGATTGATGAGGGGACCGGCGAATGGGTTGGCAAATGGGCGCTCGAGCTGAACGGCGATCCGACCCTGGAGAGCCCCGATGGCCGGGGACCCCGGCTGCGTGACCTCGCGAACCAGCTGGCCCTGTCTGGGGTGCGGCGGCTGCGCGGGCCGCTCTCTGCGGTGAGTGCCGATGGCGGTGCGGCGGAAGCCACGTTCCCCAATGCCTGGCGTGCCGGCAACTGGGGCAGCATCTACACTCCGCTGGTCGGCGCGCTGACGCTGCACGAGAACATCGTGTGGCTGAACGTCCAGCCGGGATACAAGCCGGGTATTCGCCCGACCCTGGTGGAGACCTCGCCGGCCGGCCTGAACGCGCTCGTCGACATGCACGCCACCACGGTGGCCGGAAGCCGGTCCCGGCTGCGGATCCGGCGGATGGCGGACGGCGGCTACCTGGTGACTGGGCAAGTCGGTGCCCGCGCCGGCTTGCGCCGCCTGGTCACCGTCGCGGCTGACCCCAAAGCGGTGCTCGCGGCGGCCTGGGCGCAGGCGCTGCAGCAGGCCGGCATCGACTGGGATCGGACTCCCTCGATCATGAATCTGGAAAACGCCCCAACCCAGGTGCTGGCCGAAGTCGTCTCGGCTCCGTTCGATTCGGTTGCCTACGACATCAACCGCCGCAGCCTCAATATCGGCGCCGAGCTGCTGCTCCGGTGGGCCGCCGGACGGGAGGATGGCCCCGAGGAGCTGACCGAGCACGTGCAGCAGGTCGCCGGCGTGGCCGGAGGCGTGAGGCTGGTGGACGGCAGCGGCATGTCGCATGAGGACCGGGTCACGCCGGCCACCTTCGTCTACTACATGGCGAACTTCCAGAACACCCCGGCGGGGCGGAACTTTTCCTCGTTGCTGCCGGCCAACGGGCAGGGAACCCTGGCCCGGCTCGCGGGCGGCCTCCCCGCCCAGGGCGTGGTCCGCGCCAAGACCGGAACGCTGAGCGGCGTGTCGACTCTGGTGGGATACCTGGGGCGGAAGGACGGGGTTTTCCTGGTCTCGCTCATGTACAACGGTTCCCGCGCCCACGCGGCCAAGCGCAACCAGTGGTCGGTGTTCCGGCTGCTCGGCGCCGACGGCGCCTCGATTCCGTCCGACGACGAGGAAGCCGCCGCGGAAGAGGCCGGCCAGCTGGGCGGGGACCAGATCGACAACTGACCAACTGAGCCCAGCGTTTAACAACCAAGAAGACCACAGAGACACAGAGATCACAGAGCAATCCGCGAGGCTTTGACTTCCCGCCGCGCCACTCTGTGTCTCTGTGTCTCTGTGGTTCCAGTTCCTAGGCCCGCCAACGAACTCGAATCAGCCGAATGTGGACCGCCCGCGCCTGCCCGGTGCGGGCGGCTGGTTTTTCCATGAGTCCATCGGCCAGCGGTGTTCATCGAGAATTCATCCCCGGGGGCTAGCTTCCGCCTGAGACTCCAGGAGGGAGGCGTTATGGACCCAGTCCATCTGCATCTCATGTTCAACCATCTCCCCGTGATCGGCACTCCGATCGTGGTGGCGCTTCTGTTATGGGGCATAGTGCGCGGCTCGCGAGAGATCTCCCGCATGGCGCTGGCCGCGGCAGTGATCCTGGCCGCGGTCACATATCCGGTCTTTTTGACCGGGGAGCCGGCGGAGGACAGGCTGGAGGAAGCCAGCTGGGTCCGCGAACGGCTGATCCACGACCATGAAGAGCGGGCGGAGGTGGCCCTGGTCGCGGTGCTGGTCGCGGGATCGCTGGGGGCCCTGGGGCTGTGGCAGAGCCGCAAAGGCCGGCCACTGCCGCGCGCCACGGCGCTGCTTACGCTGGGCGGGCTGGTGCTGAGCGCCGGCCTGTTCGCCCGCACCGCACTGGCGGGCGGGGTGATCCGCCACGAGGAGATCCGGCCCGGGGCGGTACAGACGGTCGCCGAAGAGGGCACCGGAAGAGTCGCCCCGCAACCGCGGGACAACGACCCTGACGATCGCGACTAGGAAAGGCGATTGCGGGTCCTGTTGGTGGAAGACGAGGTGCGGCTGGCGGAGACCATTGCCCGGGGGCTCCGCCAGGCCGCCCACGCCGTTGACGTGGCCGATCGACTGGCGACCGCCCGGGCCAAGCTGGACGTCGAGCGCTATGACGCGGTGATCCTCGACGTCAATCTCCCTGACGGTTCGGGGTTCGGGCTGATCTCCGATCTCCGCAGGCGGGCGGTGCCGGTGCCGATCCTGGTGCTGACCGCTCGCGACTCGTTGGAGGACCGGGTCGCCGGGCTCGACCGGGGCGCCGACGACTACCTGGTGAAGCCGTTCGCCTTCGATGAGCTGCTGGCCCGGCTCCGGGCGCTGCAGCGGCGGGCCCCCGAGTCCCGGCCGCCAACTGTGGTAGTCGCGGACCTCACCCTCGACCCGGCGACGCGGAGCGCGGTCCGCAACGGCCGGACCATAGATCTCACCACTACGGAGTACGCCCTGCTGGAGTACCTTGCCCGCCACGCCGGGGCGGTGTGCGGCCGTGCCGCGATCAGTGCCGCGGTTTGGGACGAGAACTACGACCCGTTCTCGAATATCATTGACGTGTACGTTTCGCGGTTGCGCCGCAAGGTCGATCTCCCCGGCCTGGGACCGCTGATCCATACCGTCCGCGGCGCCGGCTACAGTCTGGATCCCGGGCGAGGTACGCGGATGGAATGACGCCGCTTCGGTTGCGCACCCGGTTGGCGCTGGTCTTCGGCGCCGGCTTCGCGGTCCTCCTGGGCCTGGGAGCCCTGGCACTCTACCTCTCGCTCGCCCGCACCTACCGTCGCGACTTCGACCGTGGCCTCCTGGACGCCAAGAGGAGCGGCCGCGCCCTGTTCAGCGTCGATCGCAACGAATTCACCACGGCCGCGCAGACGGCAACCCATGTCGTAGGCGAGCTGGTCTACGGCGACCGCACCCTGGTGGCCTTCGACAGCGCGGGCCAGTTCCTCGCTGCCAGCCAGCGCATCCCCGGCGAGCCGTATTTCAATGATGTCCCGGCGGCGGGCCTGCGCGACCGCCCCACGACCATGACGCTGCGGGAGGGGCCGGCCCGGGTCATCGGGGTCCGGATGGAGAGCGGGGTCCAGCTGGCGATCGCGATGAACACCCTGCCGCTCGACCGCCGGCTGGTTCATCTCAGGCGGGTCCTGGCGACGGTGCTCCCGGTGATCCTGGTGTTCGGCGCCGTGATCGGGGCCTGGGGCTCACGATGGGTGTTGCGTCCCATCATCCGGGTTGCCCAGACGGCGGAGCGGATCGGCGAGGAGGTGGCCAACGGCGCGGTCCGCTTTGACCGGCTACCGCCGTCGCCGGCAGGCGATGAGCTGACCACGCTCACCGATGCCTTCAACCTGCTGGTCGATCGGCTGGGCGGGGCGCTGGAGCGGGAACGGGGCGTGGCGGAGCGGCAGCGACGCTTCCTCTCCGACGCGGCCCACGAGCTCCGCACTCCGGTGACCATTCTCCGGAGCGAGGCGGAGGTAACCCTCCGCGGCGACGGCGACGCCCCGGCCTATCGGCAGGCGATGGAGCGAATCGCCGCGGAAGCGAACGAGCTGGGCACCCTGGTGGCGGACCTGCTGCTGATGGCGCGGGGAGATGCCAGGGCCATCAGTCCCAGCCGGCAGCGCGTCTATCTCGACGACCTCGTCAACGACGTAATCGCCCGCTGCCGCAAGCTGCCGATGGCGAGTGGCCGCGAGATCCGGCGGGGCCAGTTCGAGGCCGCCCCGGTGGAGGGCGACGCCACCCTGCTCGAACGCGCCCTGCTGGCTCTGGTCCACAACGCCCTGGTGCACGCGCCGGGATCGCCAATCGAACTGAGCACCGGTGTCGATGAGGACGGCGGCGCCGCCCGCTCGTGGGCCAGGGTCCGGGACTGGGGCCCGGGGATTCCCGCGGCCGAGCGGGAGCGGATCTTCGAGCGCTTCGCACGCCTCAATTCCGCCGCCCCCGGCAACGGCCTGGGGCTTCCGATCGCCCGCGCCATCGCGGAAGCGCACGGCGGAGAGCTGCGGCTGGATGAGGTGGCGACGGGGGTGGCCTTTACGCTGGTGATATAGGGAGGGTTCAGGGTTCAGCGTTCAGGGGAAAAAGACGGCGTACAGGGTTCAGGGTCTCAGGTTGTAGCCCTGAACGCTGTACCCTGAACCCTGTACGCTGCTTCACAACATCAGATGCGCCAAGGTCTTCCCCCGCGGAGCCGGACCGCTCGAGCCCTGCCGCTCGATGGTGAGCGCGGCGCCCACGAAATCATCGGTGGCGTTGGGCATGGGCAGCGTGAGGAACGCCGGATTCTGTTCGTTGCTCTTCACCTCGACGCCCCGCACCATCCCCGACCCGGTAATGAACCAGAACTGGCAGACTTCGCCCGGAGGCGGAGCGGGGAGTCCGTACACCACCACGTTCCAGCGGTGGGTCCGGTCATCGGCGAAGATCACCATCCCCCCCTTCCGATCGTCCATGGTGATGTCCGCGTGCCGGACCCGGCCGGCCTCCCGGATGATGCCCAGGGTGTCCCGGGCCATCGCCAGCTCATGGGTCAGCAGCTGCTGCTGGCCGGCCAGCCGCTGCTCGGCCGACCGTACCGTGACGGACGCCCAGAGCCAGGCACCCACCGCCAGTGCCACCGACGCGGCCACAGCCGCGGCGGTGAGCCAGCTGCGCTCGCGACGCACTGGCCCGAGGGCGCCCTCCACCAGGGCGCGAATGAGCCCCGGCCTGGGCGGCGCCGGCCTGACCGCCATGGGCAGCCAGGCCAGCTCCCGCTCCAGCGCTGCCACTTCGTCCCGGCATGCGACACAACCCGGAAGGTGGTTCTGGAAGGCACGCTCTTCATCCGGCTCCAGGGCGCGGATGACGTAGGCGGCGCGATGCTCGACGAACCAGTCATGCGCTGTCATAGAACCCAGTCCCGAATAGAGGCAAGTCCGACGCGAAGCTTGTCGAAGGCGAGACGCAGCCGGGTCTTCACTGTCCCGATCGGAATGCCCAGCTCCCCGGCGATCTCCGCCTGGGTGAGGCCCTCGAAGTAGGCCAGCCGGACCACCTGGCGCTGGTCCTCGGGGAGCGCCCGGAGCGCGGCGTGCACCGACTCATGCACGTGCCAGCCGGGATGGGCGGCCTCATTGGGCTCCTGCGCCGCCTGGCGGTCGTCGGACGGCTGCCACAGCTCCAGCCGTTGGGCCTTTTCCCGCCGCCGCCGCCGCCCGCGCAGGTGGTCGATCGCCCGGTTGCGGACGATCCGCAGCAGCCAAGGGAGAATCCGGCCCTGCTCGCGGTCGAACAGGTCCACCCGGCGCCACGCGATCGTGAACGCCTCCTGCACCACTTCCTCGGCGTCGTCCCGATCGGCGAGCATGCCCTGGGCGACGCCCAGGAGCCAGGGCGTGGCCAGCTCCACCAGCTCCACCAGCGCGCGCTCGTCCCGGGCGATGAGACGGGCCTGCAGTGAGGCCTCGCGCGCCCGGGTGAGCGCGCGCGGCGCCGGTCCCCGTCCCGCTCCGCTCTGAGGTGATGGCACCGGCTACTGATGCATCATGGCGCCGGCCGCTGCCAGATCCGCACGGCCAAGGGTCACGTTGTACCGCTTGCACCAGATCAGCACCGTGCGGTAGCGGGACAGATCGGTCCCGGCAGGGATGGCGTACTGAGACGCACCCTTGCGGCTGGAGAGCACACCCAGGTTCAGGGTCTCGGCGCCGGAGCCCTTGTCGTTCCCGCTGAGGACCACGTAGGGGTCCGGCGCCTTGTCGAGCACGAAATCGTGGTCGAGCTCAAGCGTCTTGCCCCCGTTCACGATGTGGTACCCGCCGGAGACCTTGTGCCCGCTGGCGCCCGTGAAGCTGCCGTGCGGCGCCATCATGTCGTCGTGGGACATCATCTTCGCCTCCATGCCCGCGTGGGGCATGGCGCCGGACTTCATCATCATGGAGTCGTGCTTCATCGTCATCGAGTCGTGCTTCATCATCATCGAATCCTGGGCGGCGGCGGGCGGGGCCGACAGGACGGACAGGGCGGACAGGACGGACAGGGCGGACAGGACGGACAGGACGGGCAGGACGGGCAGGACGGACAGGACGGACAGGACGGGCAGGACGGACAGGACCTTGGAGCGACGTGGGAAAGACATGGGTGCCTCGGTGAAGGGGTGAGGGGGACGCAGAGGGCAACCGTCCACCCATGGAGCCACCCCTTCAACGAGGTCAGCCCGGCTTCGGTTCTCCAGGGCGGGCTATTCGATCGAATACCCCAGGTCGAACGCGTTCTCATCCGCGAGGGCATCATGCCCGAACCCGATCACCAGGTGGCCCTTGGTGCCGGCCGGCGCCGTCAGGTCCACCTTGTGGCGGAAGTGATGAGACGGATCCATGGTGGAGGTGATGCCGGTGGCGACGGTGACTCCATCCGCCTCGTAGAAAGTCAGCAGCGAGTAGTGCTCCGCCTCTGCGTGGTCGAGGTTCTCATCCCCGGCGTTGTAGAAGATGATGACCACGGAATCCGATGGCCCGGCGGGGAGCCGGAGGGTGTCGACGGGGCCAGTCACCGTATCGAGGTTGACGGCCACGTCGAACCGGACCGGGGTATGATCTTCCGCGGGCGCTTCGCTGTCGCTGCAGGCGACGGATACGGCGGCGGAGACGATGACGGCTGGAATGAGAAACGCGATGCGCTTGGACATGCGAGTTGGCTCCACAGGTTCAGGAGGATGAGACCGGAAGGCGCAGCGATGCCCGCAGAGCGCGGGGCGCGCCGGGATTGATATAGCCTGACGCACGGATCTCCGGATACTTGACGTCGAGCAGGTTCTGCAGCTCGACGTCCAGAGTGCCCCAGCGGCGGAGCGCCAGGGACGTGCCCAGGTCGAAGATGGCGTACGGACGGGTACGAACCGTCTGTTCGCCGATCGGTGTAAACGACCCGCTCCAGCGCACCAGCGCGCGGATATCGAGCGCCGAGCTGGCGGCGACGACGACCTCGGCCCGGCCGAGGTGGCGAGCCACCCCCGGCACGGTCGAGCCGGGTGTGAGCGGCTCCACGTGGAAGGGTACAAAACGAGGCGGATCGTGGAGCGCCACGACCGGCTCCTGTTCTCCGGCGACGATCGCGGTGAGGGTTCCGCTGCTCTTACTCGCGGCGCCGGTGATCTTGGCGTCGTTGAAGGTCGCCTCGGCCGACAGCCGCACCCGGCTGCCCACTGCCACGCCCACCGAGGCGGAGACCCCCCGGCGTCGGCTGGTACCGGCGTCCGAGAGCTGCAGCGTCACCGGGTCCTGGATGCGCTCGTTGCGGGTATTGGTCTGGAACAGGGAAAGCTCGGCGCTGACCCGCTGCGCCTTTACCTGGACTCCGACCTCCTCGGACCATTCGGTGACCAGCGGCTGTTGCGGGTTGGTGATGGTACCGATCGCACCGCGGAAGCCCCGGCTCGCGGTGGCGACCGCGCTCCAGGGACCCCCCATGAGCAGGCGGAGTCCAGCCTTGGGAGAGGCCACGGTATGCACCTCGTCCTGGAAGGTGGCCCCGGGAACCACCCGGTCCCTGGCGTTCACCCGGATTACGTCTCCTCGAAGCCCCAGGTCGTACTGCAGTGCGCCGAACAGGAACCCGCGCCAGCGGGCGTAGGCACCGCCCTGCTGGTAGCGGCCGTCAGTCAGGTGAATGGTCGTATCCCTCACCCGGAGGCTGGTGCGGTAGAGATCGTACTCATCCCAGTCGCTCCGGCCGTCGACTCCGAGGGCGAAATCGCCGGCGCCTCTCGAAAGCCGCCAGCTGGCCGACATCCCCACCGCCCCGCGGCGGTCCCGCTCCTCCTGCTGCGCCACGGTGTCCTCGTCCAGGAAGGTGAGGAACACCCGTGAGCGGGCGATCTGGGCCCAGCCCAGCACGTCGATCTGGCTGTTCTCACTGAGCGGATGGATGATCGTCCCGTGGAGGATGCCCCGGCCCCCCGAGCCGCCATCGGTTGAATTGGCAGCCTGGGTGAGCCGGTCCGCGTTGTAGTCGGCGACCGAGACGAATCCCGGCGAGCGCCAGTCCGCGGCATAGGTGGCGAGGCCACCCTCCAGCCGGGTACGACCCCCCAACTGGTGCCAGCCACGGAGCAGCACATTGCCGAGCCAGCTGCGGCTGTTGTTGCGCCATCCCTCGTCCCGTCGCCCCTCCAGCGCCACCAGCGAGCCCCCGCGCTCTCCCCGATGACCGGTGCGCAACCAGCCGCCGACGTCCCCGTAGCTCGAGCCACCCATGGACGCGGCGCTGCCTTTGGCGTCGGAGGCGGTCGTGACTTCGACCACGCCCGCGAAGGCGAAGTTGCCATACAGCGGGCTGGCGGGCCCGTGAATGACCCGGAGCGATCGCACCGCCGCCGGCGAAAGGATGGTCCAGTCGGCGTACCCCTCGACGTGGCCGTGCACCGGCAGGTTCACCGGCACACCGTCGATCACCAGCAGCACATCGGACGAGTGATCCGAGGTGAAGCCTCGAATGACTACATCGGAGGCCCAACCCGGACCCTGACCCTGCTCGTGGACCTCGAGCCCCGCCGCTCGCCGTACCAGGTCGTAGGGGTTGGCGCTCTGCTCGTGCCGGACCTCACTGCCGGAAACCTCGACGACCAGCTCCGGCGGCGGCACGGCCCGGACCCGCTCCGCGGTCACTTCGAGCTGAGGGAGCACCACCGCGGTCGTATCCTGCGCCTGACCCGACAGCGGGGTAGTCGCAAACATCAGAATGGCGAGCGCGCCGGCCGGGAGGGCCGACGCGCCAGGATTGCGTATTGGCATGTTACCGCCTGGCGCCAGCGACGTCGTCGCACCCGCACCGCGCGCCAACGCGGCCGCGGCACGGAGGAATTCGATTCAGGAGGGGGTCAGGCGGAGAGAGGAGGGCCGAGCGCGAAGGGCAGCAGGTGTGATGGCGAGGTGGCGGGGCGCGGCGCCGCCGCGATGCCCGGCACGACACTCGACGAGGCAGCCGGCGCGATCCGCGGTGCCGACGGTACGACGCTCAGTGCGCCGGCGTGGCAGGTTCCGAGACAGATGCAGAGTGTGTGCTGTTGATGGGTCGGAGCGGTGCCGTCGTCGTGGCCGGAGGAAGCGTGGTGGTGATGCGCGGTCTCGGCTGGGGCGCCCGGCACCCCATCATGCATGGGGCAGTGATGGAGCCCACTTCCTTCCGCCAGCTGGACGGCCAGAAACAACATCGCCTGGATGGAGGCGATAGCCCGAAGCAGCGGAGACTGCGGCCGAATCATGAGCAAAAGGATACCGCGGCGACAAGGGGTGCGCAAATGCGCTCGCGCCACGATTTCAGCCATCACCGTTGCACGTCCCGCGCCTCGCGGCGGCTGCCCCGACCCACCAGCCGAGCGGCCGCCTCCTCGAGCAGATCGTCGGTCTTGCAGAAGACAAAGCGAACGTAGCGCCGGCCCAGCTCGGGCCGACTGAAGAAGCTCGAGCCGGGAACCGGTGCCACTCCGCGCTCCCGCGCCAGCCACTCGGCGAACGCGGTATCGTCGAGGTCGGAGAGACCCGAAAAATCGGCGAGGACGTAATACGCTCCCTCCGGGGCGACGGCCTGGAAACCGGCCGCGACGATCGCGCGGTGGAGCAGATCCCGGCGCCGCAGGTACTCCGCCGCCATCCCGGTGTAGTAGTCCGGGCCCAGGGCGTCCATCGCGGTGGCCAGCCCTTCCTGGAGCGGCGCCGGGGCACCCACCGTGAGAAAATCGTGCACCTTCCGGATCGCGTCAGTCGCTCCGGCCGGCGCCACGATGGTGCCGATCCGCCAGCCGGTAATGCTGAAGGTCTTGGACGCGCCGCTGATGGTGATGGTCAACTCCCGCATGCCGGGGAGGGTAGCGATCGGCAGGTGCTCGACCCCGTAGCGGATGTGCTCGTAGATCTCGTCGGTGATGGCCCACGCGCTATGGCGCCGGCACAGCGCCGCGATTCCCTCCAACTCCGATCGGGTGAGTACCCGGCCACTGGGGTTGGCGGGGGTGTTCACAATGATCGCCCGGGTCCGGGGGCTGAACGCCCGGGCCAGGCGGTCGAGATCGAGCGGCTGGCCGGGAAAGAGCGGCACGTACACGGGAGCCGCGTCGCACAGAATGGTGTCCGGGCCGAAGTTCTCGTAGAACGGCTCGAACACGATGACCTCGTCGCCGGGGTCCACCAGGGCGAGCAGCGCCGCGATCATCGCCTCGGTCGCCCCGCAGGTCACCGTGACTTCGGTCTCCGGGTTCACGGCCATTCCGTACCACGTCTGGTACTTGCGGGCGACCGCCTCGCGCAGCCGCCGGGCCCCCCAGGTGATGGCGTACTGGTTGATGTTGTCGCGGATGGCGCGCTGGGCCGCTTCCTTCAGGAGGTCGGGCGCCGGGAAGTTGGGGAATCCCTGTGCCAGGTTGATCGCGCCGTGCTCCGCCGCGAGACGGGACATGCCGCGAATGACCGATTCGCGGAACGATCGGGTGCGGCGGGCGGGGGGCGGGGGGGTCATGGATCGGGGGTGGGGTGAGGAGTGCCGAGTGCCCAGTGCCCAGTGCCCAGTACGGGCAATCGAGCGGTCCGAAGGCGAATCACAGGTTCATCGGAAATCACCGAGATCGCGCTTCCGCACTCAGGGACGCTGTACTCGCTACTCGCTACTCGGTACTCGGTACTCGGCACTGGGCACTGGGCACTGGGCACTGGGCACTGGGCACTGGGCACTGGGCACTGGGCACTGGGCACTGGGCACTGGGCACACCGTACGCGGTACAATACCCCGCCCCACCCCAAAAAACGACACCGCCCGGAGTAGCGAGTTCCGGGCGGGGCCGTCGGCAAACCTGGTCAGGGCAGGTCACCCAGAGTGGTCAGGGCACCCTGGAGGTTGCGAGCACCAGGTCATCCACCCACATGCTCTGAGCGGCGGGGGAGCCATCGCCGATGTAGGCGGCGATAAGAAATTGATTGAACTTCATGGTGGGATGCGCGGCGGTCCGGAAGATGATGCCCGACTTGTCGATCTTGAGCTGGCCGTCGAACCAGTACTGGGCGATACCGTCCTTCTGCGCCTTGCCGTTGGCGATCGTGTTCAGCTGATAGTACGCCTCGACCATATGCCAGTCGTTCTTGTACCCCGGGCCGGGATTCGGGAGGAATACCGGCCCGGAGCCACGCCAGATCTTCTCGTTGCGCCACTCGCCGTCCAGCTGGTAGCAGCTGTTGGCGTAGCCATCGGCGCTGCCGTTGCACCCGGCGGAGGCGCGCTGCTCGGTGAGGTTGGTGAGGTCGATGTTGATTTTGGTGACGTCGACGTTCAGCGCGTCGGTCATCGACATCATCGGAACCCCGCCGTTCTGGTAGTTCTGCTCGACATAGGTCGTCAGATGGGTCGCGGAGGGCCCGATATAGTCGTCATCGAGGTCGGTCAGGAAGTAGAACTCGTGCGGGTGGTAGTCCTGTCCCGACCCGATGAAATTGGCACTGTACTTCACCCAGTAGCGCAGATAGACCCGGTCCGTGGGCGTGAACTTGTGTCGCACGGCCCCACCCTGGATCGGCTGGTGGCTGCCCACCGTCCAGGTCATCTCCAGAGAGCCGGCGCCGCCGTGATGCTCCGCCGTCGTGATGACCGGACGGGTGTTGTCGTACCAGCCGCGGCTCGACAGCGAGGCGTTTTCAAAGGTCTCCGACAGGAGCACCGTCTCGCCGGGCGGGGGTGGGGGGTCGGGGTCCATGCCACCCGACTGCGAGGTCGGGGTGCAGGCAAGCAGCAATGCACCGACGAAGGCCTGGGGAGCAACCGGCTGAAACACTGCTTCTCCTCGAATGAGAATCCAGTATCGGTGCCAAAGCCCATCCACTCTACGGCAGGGCTCCCACCATCGGGGTGATCAGCATCACCCGTGCCAGTCTGGACTTTCCGCGCCCCGGCCGGTCAGATTGTCCCCGAACCGTTTCCGACCAGAGAGCGCATGGATTCCCACTCGTCCCAGTTCCTCCGCCGGCTGCTCGATTCCCCCGGTCCGTCCTCGTTCGAAATCCTCCCCGCCCGGGTCTGGCGGGAAGAGGCTTCCGGTTTTGCCGAGCTGGTTGAGGCCGATGTCAGCGGGAATTCCTTCGCGATCCTCAACGCCGCGGGCAGGCCGCGGGTGATGCTGGCCGGTCACATCGACGAGATCGGCCTGATCGTGACGTATATCGACGATGACGGCTATCTCAGTTTCGATCCGATCGGCGGCTGGGATCACCAGGTGCTGGTGGGACAGCGGGTGGAGCTGCTGGGGAAGGCGGGCACCGTGCCGGGTGTGATCGGGAAGAAGGCGATCCACCTGATGGACAAGGACGAGCGGGACAAAGTCTCCAAGGCGGACGATCTGTGGATCGACATCGGCGTCGCCAACCGGGCGGAGGCGGAGAGCCGGGTACGGGTGGGCGACGCGGGCGTGCTCGCCTCCCGGGTGCTGGAGTTCCCCGGCGGCCGCCTGGTGTCCCGCTCGCTCGACAACCGGATCGGCGCCTTTGTGGTGCTGGAGGCCCTGCGACTGCTGTCACGGGAGCGGCCGGTCGCCCGGGTCACAGCCGCGGCGACGACCCGCGAGGAGATCAGCTATACCGGCGGAGGAGCGAGGACTGGAGCGGTGGCGGTCGAGCCCGATGTGGCCGTGGTGGTGGACGTGACTCATGCCACGGACTACCCCGGGGTCGAGAAGCGGAAGCACGGGGATGTCAGGCTCGGCGGGGGACCAGTGATCACCCGCGGCGCGGCGATCAACCCGGCGGTGTTCGACCTGCTGGTGGCGGCGGCCGAGGTCGAGCAGGTGCCCTACCGGCTGGAGGCGGCTCCGCGGGACACCCACACCGATGCCGACAATGTCTTCACCGCCCTCAAGGGCGTCGCCACCGGCCTGGTCTCGGTCCCGCTCCGCTACATGCACAGCCCCAACGAGATGGCCGCGATCGAAGACCTGGATCGGGCGGCCCGGCTGCTCGCCGGCTTCGTGCGACGGCTCACCCCGGCAACCGACCTGGTGCTCCGCTAGTGCCGTCTGTTGCCCTGAATCTCGGCGAGCGAGAAACGCGGTCGTCCCCGTAGAGCGCCTTCTGTCACGGAGAATTGAAACCACAGAGACACCGAGAACACCGAGTGAAGTGCCGGCAAGCCACCGCCACTCTGTGCCTCTGTGTCTCTGTGGTTAATTGCGTTCCAGCTGACAGCGCGCTATCAGGACTCGGGATACGTCCACTCGCTACTCCCACAGCGTCGCGAGGGCGCGCTCGACGGCTTCGCGCACCTCGCGATCTTCGTCGGTCAGCAGTTCCTTGAGCGGGTTCGCCGCGGACGGCCCCGCGGCGTGCAGCCCGGCGACCGCAGCCAGCCGCACCGCCGTGGGCTTGCGGTGGAACAGTTTGCCTCCGGGCTCGGCCGCCTTGCGGAGCGCCTGGATGGCCTCGTTCGAGGCGATCCGTCCCAGCGCGAGGTACATCTCCTTCTGCACGTCCTGCTTGCTCTCCTCGTCCGCGGCGACCGCCAGGCTCATCGCGAGATTGCGGTTCTTGCGGCCATCCAGCTCCTTGGCGGCCTGCAGCCGCACGCCGGGCGAGGGATCGCGCAGCGCCCGCCGGAGCGGCTCCACCGCCGCGCTGCCTCCGATCCGCGCCAGGGCGCCCGCCACCGCGCGGCGGGCCCGCTCATCCGAGTTGCCGATCTGCTTGGCGAGGCCGGGCACGGCGCTCTCCAGCAGGAGCTCACCGCAGAGGTCGGCCACGTTGCGAACCACGAACCACTGATCGTGGCTCAGCATGTGGATCAGCAGCTCGCTGCCCTCCGTCATCTCCTTGAGCGCGTTGAAGTAGGAGCGCCGCTCCTCGATCGCTTCGGAGTTCACCAGGGCGTACAGCAGCACCTCGGTGCCGTCGGACCCCATGCGGCGGAGCACGGTGGTCGCTTCCGATTTCAGCGGGCCGTGGGCCACCAGCCGCGCGATCCGCTCCAGCACCGAGCGCGGCAGCATGCGGCGCAGCGCGATCCCGAAGCTGCGCTGCTCCGGGAACTTCCCCTCCAGTTGCACCAGGCCGATCGCGGCCTTCAGGACCTCGTGCCAGTCGCCCCGCCTCCCCGATTGCTCGCCGGAGATCACCAGCTGGTTCAGTCCCTCTGCCAGCGCCGCCTCTGTTTTCGCCTCGGAGAGACTGTGGACCAGCTCGTCGGTCGGTCCCAGGGCCTGGGTCTGCATGGTGACGAAGTGCATCATCCCCACCTTGGCTTCGGTGAGGGCGTCGGGGCCAATCGCGTTGAGGTGCCCTTCGTCGTCCACCCGCGGGCGCAGTGAATCGGCCGGCGCCGGCGGCGTGGTCGGGCTTCCGGACGTGATCGCGCCGGGGGACATGATCTGGGTGGGGGGAACTTCGTCGCCGATCGGCAGCACGGGCACCACCCCGCAGCCGGCCGCATCCAGCCGGGCGGTGAGGTGATCGAACGAGCCGTAGGTCCCCGGCGGGGCCGCGATGATCCGGACCAGGGAAAGCAGGGTCGACGTCACCAGCCCGATGGGAAACCGGATCTCGCCGATGCCGTGGGCCCGGAGGTGGTCATGGAGCGCGGCCACCTCACCCAGACCAACCGGCACCTCGGTCTGATCCCAGTTGAAGCCGGTCTGGGTCACCCGCAGGACGTGGTCGGAGTTGCTCAGGTCTGCCACAAACCGCTTGAACGCGGCGCGTTGCTCCTCCTTGCGGTCGGGTTGATCCCGAAGCAGGAGCAGGACGGCGGCGAAATCGGCGAGAATGCCAGCGGGCGTGCTCATTGGGAAAGCGGCTTTGGGTCACGAAGATAAGCGCTACCGCCAAGTCCAGCAATGCGTTAGCGCGTTTCCGACAGCGGACTCCGGGCCCAGCTTCTACCCGCCGCCGCGCCTCGCTAGGTTTGATCCATGAATCAGAGACTGTCGCAATTCCTTCTGGTCGCCTGGGCGGTGGCCGGCATCGCGCCGGCCGCCGGGGCGCAGACCACGGCCGATGCGGTCAGCCTGCTCAACGACGTCCGCTACCTGGCCGCCGACGAGCTCGGCGGCCGGTTGATCGGGTCCCCGGGGGCCGACAGCGCCGCCGCCTACCTCGTCCGCCGGTTCCGCCGGTCCGGGCTGCTGCCCGCGCCGGGGGGATGGTTTCAAAAGTTCACGGTGGCCGCCGATGCCCCGGCCGCAATCCATGCGGGCATCGGTGGGGCCGTCGGCCGGAACGTGGTCGGAGTGCTGGCAGGCAGGGATCCCGATCTCCGGAACGAGATCGTCATCGTGGGCGCCCACTATGACCATCTGGGCCTCGGCAACTTCGGCTCGCTGGATCCGGACAGCACCGGAATGGTGCACAACGGCGCCGACGACAACGCCTCCGGCGCGAGCGCGCTGATCGACATCGCTTCGAAGCTGGCGGTGTCGCCGCCCAGCCGGACGGTTGTCTTCATCGCCTTCAGCGGGGAGGAGGCGGGACTGCTGGGCTCCGACTTCTACGTGAAGCACCCGGTGTTTCCGCTGGCCAGAACCTACGCCATGGTCAACCTGGACATGGTGGGCCGGCTCCGCGAGAACCGTTTGCTGGTCTATGGATCAGCGACGGCCGCCGAGTTTCCGGCGCTCCTCGATTCGCTGAACCTCGGCGCGCATTTCGATCTCAAGCCGTCGGGCGACGGCTGGGGCAGGAGCGATCAGTCGTCCTTCTACGCGGTGGGGAAGCCGGTGCTGCACCTCTTCACCGATCTGCATGAGGACTATCACCGCACCACCGACGACTGGGAGAAGATCAACGCCGACGGGCTCGAGAAGGTCGCCGAGTTCACCGTCGCGCTGGTCCGCACCCTCGCCGACCGGCGGGCGCCGCTCACGTTCGTGAACGTGCCGCCGCCGGCGCCCATGGTCGCCGCCGCCACCCCCGGCTATGGAGCCTATCTCGGCACCGTGCCGGACATGTCGGAGAACCCCGGCGGGGTCCGCCTGACGGGCGTGCGCGCCGGGAGCCCCGCGGAACAGGCCGGGCTCAAGGGCAACGACATCATCACGCAGATCGGGGACATGCCGGTCACCGACCTGCAGGCGATGACCAACGCGCTTCGCCAGCACAAGGCCGGCGATGTGGTCGAGGTCCGCTTTCTCCGGGATGGCACCGAGCAGCGGGTGAGCGTCACCCTCGGCACCCGGCCCGGATGACGCCTGCGGTGCTGGACCCGGCACCGATCGCGGCGGGGCTGCGGGGCCTGTTCAGTCGCGACAGCGGGCGGCAGGCCCTGCTGCAGTGGGCAGCGGACCGCATTCGAGGCGCCGGCGCGCCCTACACGTCGGTCTACCTGTACATGCTGCATGACGAGGAACTGGTGCTCGAAGCCTGGAGCGGCCGGGAGACCGAGCACACCCGCATTCCGGTGGGTATGGGTGTGTGCGGGACGGCCGTCGCCGCCGGTCGCGACCAGAATGTTCCGGATGTGCGGCAGATCTCCAATTACATCGCCTGCAACACCTTCACCCGGTCCGAGCTGGTAGTGCTGATTCGCCGCGGAGCGACAATCCTCGGCCAGATCGACATCGACAGCGACCTCCCCGATCCGTTCACACCCGAGGAGGAAGCGGCCGTCCGCGCCGTAGCCGACGCACTCGCTGCCCTGCTCTGACCTGGCCCGAGCCGAGCCGCCGAGCCGCCGAGCATGCGCGCCTGGTCCCCCGCCCGCTTCACCGTGCCGCTCCCTGACGGCCACCGCTTCCCCATCGCGAAGTATGCCCTGGTGCGGGACGCCATCGTGCGCCGGGGGCTGCTGCCGCCGGAAGCCATCGAGGAACCGGCGGCGGTCACGCCCGATGTGCTTGCCGTGGTGCACGACCCGCCTTACCTCCGCGCCATCCTGGATGGAACCCTGGATCCGGTAGCCGCCCGCCGCCTGGGCCTGCCCTGGAGCGCCGAGCTGAGAGAACGCTCGCTCCGAACCGTACAGGGAACCATCGAGGCCGCCCGCGATGCACTGACGGGTGGTGTGGGCATCAGTCTGGCCGGCGGCACCCACCACGCCTTCGCCGACCGGGGCGAGGGGTTCTGCGTTTTCAACGACGTCGCGGTGGCGGTGCGGGTCCTGCAGCGCGAAGGATGCCTCCGCCGCGCCGCGATCATCGACCTCGACGTGCATCAGGGAAACGGCACCGCGCGGATCTTCTGTGAGGACCCCGCCGTCTTCACCTTCTCCATCCATGGCGACCGCAACTACCCCTTCCACAAGGAGACCAGTCGCCTGGACGTGGGGCTTCCCGATGCCGCGGACGATGCCACTTACCTGGCGGCGCTGGAGCAGCACCTCGCGCCGGTGCTCGATGCCGGGAGCTGGGACCTGGTCTGCTACCTCGCCGGGGCCGACCCGTACCGCCACGACCGCTTCGGCCGTCTGGGGCTCACAGTCGAGGGCTTGCGGCGGCGGGACCGCATGGTGTTCGAGGCCTGTCGGACCCGCGGAATGCCGGTGGTCATGACGCTGTCCGGCGGCTATGCCCGCGAGCTGGAAGACGTGGCCACAATCCACGCCAACACCGTCGAGGAGCTGCTGGCGTGCTCCGGCTGCTGACACCACGTCGAGCCGCGTTGAAGGACTCCCAAGGGGCGCTCGGTCGCCCCAAGGGACTCCCTCGCGCCCAGGTCGCGCTGGCGCACTCCCAAGGGGCGCTCGGTCGCCGAGCCATCGAGTGACCACCCGAGAGGTCAACGGGGTCACCCTCTACGAGCGACGGGTCGGCACCGGGCCGGCGGTCGTGGTCCTGCACGGGGGACCAGGCGCTCACCACGACTACCTGTTGCCGGGCTGGGACGCCCTCGCCGGTCGACGCACGCTGATCTACTACGATCAGCGCGGCGGTGGCCGATCCCCCGTGGGTCGGGAAGTACCGGTCGGATGGCGCGAGCAGGTCGCCGATCTGGAATCGCTGCGGCGGCTGTGGGGGCTCGAGCGGTTGACCATCGCCGGCTACTCCTGGGGAGGACTGCTCGCGATGCTCTACGGTATCGAGCACCCCGAGCGCCTGGACCGCCTCGCGCTGGTATCGCCGGCTCCGGCCTGGCGCGCGGCGCGGGAGGAGTTCGAGCGGCGGTTCGATGCCCGGACGATGACCCCCGAACTGCAGGCCCGACGGAAGGCGCTCCGGGAAAGCGGCCTCCGGCAGCGGGATCCCGCCACCCACGCGGCCCACCTCTTCGAGCTGGCCGTCGCCGGTTACTTCCACAATCCGGAGCTGGCGTCCAGTCTCACCCCGTTCCGCATCACCGAGCGCACCCGAGCCGAGGTCTGGAAGAGTCTCGGTGACTTTGACCTTCGACCCCGCCTGCGCGAGCTTACCGTTCCCGCCGTGGTCCTGCATGGGGACGATGATCCCATCCCGTGGGAGAGCGCGCGCGAGACGGCTGAATGCCTCCAGGCCGACTTCCGGCTGCTCCGGCACTGTGGTCACGTCCCCCATATCGAGGCCTTCGGGGAGTTCGTCACCGTCATGGACGCCTTCCTCCCCGCTTCGTAGCTTTTGCCCTCCATGCGCCTGACGCCGTTCGATGTCGCCTTTGGCCCGGAGGCCGAAGCGCACTTTTCCCGGATCCGGGCATCCCTCGCGGCCGCCGGCCTCGACCCTCACGACGCCGATGCCTTCATCCTGGATCGCGAGGTCGTGACCCTGCTCCGTGAGCAGGTCCCCGAGGAAGGGGTGGGGGAGGCCGTCCAGCAGCACCTGGCTCTGCTGCAGCACGCCTATCTCTACTGGGACCAGGGCGGGTGGCTGTTCCAATTGACCCGCGACCGCACCAGGACTCTGCTCGCGGCACCGGGGCGCGCTGGGCCGGACCCGACCGGCGCGCCGCGGGCCTACTACGCCCAGTTCCCGGAGCGGCTGGTCTGGGCCGAGCTGGCACCGGACGAGCCGCATCAGCCGCTGGACGGGATCTTCGTTCGGCCCTGGCCAGGCTCGGGCTATTTCGTGCTCGGCGTCTTTGGACTGCACCCGGATCGCGCCGGCTTCAGCGTGGTCGAGGCGGACGGCTATGTGGAGGGCGACCTGGTGCGCCCGAATGGCTCGGCCGCCTTCAGCCCAGTCCTGCCCGGCGGCGGGGCCGCCGGACTCTATTCCATTGTCGGCGTTGAGGAGCTACTGGAGCTGGCGGCCCGAACCGTCCCGCTGGCCCGGGAAGCCAGTGCCTGCGCGGCGGGCAACCATCGGGCGAACGAACCGGTTGAGGCAGGCTGACGATGACGATGGACAAGAAGGCGGTGGGGCAGCTGCTGGAGCAGATCGCCTCGTTTCTGGAGCTCAAGGGTGAGAACACCTTCCGGGTCCGGGCCTTTCGAACAGCAGCCCGGGCGGTGAGCGGAATCCCCGGCGAGCTGGCCGAGGCGCTGGCGGACGGCACCCTTGCCGCCACCAAGGGGGTGGGGCCGGCCACCCTGCAGATCGTGCAGGAGGTGGTCGCGACCGGACGCTCGTCCACTCTGGAAGAGCTGCGTGAGCAGGTCCCGCCGGGGCTGGTCGAAATGCTGCAGATCTCGGGGCTCGGGGTGACCAAGATCCGCCAACTCCACGCCGCCCTGGGCATCGAATCTCTGCCCGAGCTCGAGACCGCGGCGCGGGATGGTCGCCTGGCGGCCCTGCCGCGCTTCGGGCAGAAGACCGCCGAGAACATCCTCAAGGGCATCGCCTTTCTGCGCCAGGCCAGTGCGTTCAAGCTCGCCCATCACGCACGCCAGGAAGCCGAGGGTCTCAGAAGCGCGCTCGCGGCCCTGCCCGGTGTGCTGCAAGCCGTGGTCGGCGGTGAGGTGCGGCGGCGGATGGAGCTGGTCCGGGACCTGGTGGTGGTTCTGGTCGCGGATGTCGCCCCGGCCGAGGTGTTCCGGCGGATCGCCCAGATGCCCGGCGTCCACGAGTTTGCCGGACAGGACGAGCGGCGGGTGACCCTCCGCATGAGCGGCGGTGCCCAGGCGCAAGTCGTCGTCACCACGCCGAAGAACGTCGGGGCCGTGCTGGTGCAGGCCACCGGCAGCGAGGCTCACCTCGCCGATCTCGCGGCTTACGCCGGAAAACTGGGGTTCGCGCTGGACGGGGCGGCCCTCTGGAAGGGGAGCAGCTTCATCGCCACTGCGGACGAGTCTGCTTTCTACGGGGCGATGGGCCTGGCGGAGATCCCCGCCGAGCTGCGTGAAGGACAGGGCGAGGTCGAGGCCGCTGCGAGCGGGCGGCTCCCGCGGCTCCTGGAGCAAGGCGACCTCCGGGGCCTGCTCCATTGTCACACGAGCGCCTCGGACGGCTCCAACTCGGTCGAGGAGCTGGCCCAGGCCTGTCGCGAGGCCGGCTACTCCTGGATGGGGATTACCGATCACAGCAAGGCCGCAGCTTATGCCGGCGGGCTCAGCGCGGATGATCTGCTCCACCAGGCCGACGAGATCGACGCCGTCAACGCCCGGCAAGCCGGGATTCGGGTGCTGAAGGGCATCGAGGCGGACATTCTGGCCGGCGGGGAGCTGGACTTCGATGACGCCGTGCTGGGCCGTCTGGACTTCGTGATCGGGTCCATCCACAGCCGGTTCGGCCTGAGCCGCGAGGAGATGACGGCCCGCATGCTGGCCGCGATGGACAGCCCTCACCTGGGCATCATCGGGCACCCGACCGGCCGGCTGCTCCTCTCCCGCGATCCGTATCCCATCGACCTGGACGCCGTTCTCGAGAAGGCGGCCCGGGTCGGCGTGGCCATCGAGATCAATGCCGATCCCCATCGGCTCGACCTCGACTGGCGCTACCTCCGGCGAGCCAGCGGGCTCGGCGTCGGCATTTCGATCGGCGCCGACGCCCACAGCGTGGCGGGACTCCACAACGTCGAGTACGGCGTCGCCATGGCCCGGAAGGGATGGCTGACCAGGGACCAGATTCTCAACGCCCAGCCGGTCGAGCAGTTCCTGGCCAGCATGGCGAAGCGGAGGCGTGCGTGATGACCCGGCGAGTCGGTGACTCGGCGGCCGGAAAGGGGAGGCGCAAGGCCAAGCGGGCTTCCCGTGCGGCCAGAACGCCGCGCCGCCGAGCCGCCCCGAAGCACTCCCTCGCGCCCGGCTCGCGGCGCGGCGCCCTCAAGGGGCGCTCGCTCGCCGAGCCGCCGAGTCGCCGAGTCCCCCTCATCCTTCAGCGGCTCAAGCGCGAATACCCCGACGCCGCCTGCGCCCTGCAGCACGCCAATCCGTACCAGTTGCTGGTCGCCACGATCCTTTCGGCGCAGTGCACCGACGCGCGCGTCAACATGGTTACGCCGGCGGTGTTCGCCCGCTATCCCGATCCGGCCCACCTCGCCAGGGCCAGGCAACCCGAGCTCGAGCAACTGATCCAGTCGACCGGCTTCTTCCGCAACAAAGCCAAGAACCTGATCGCCATGGCCCAGGCCGTGGTCGCGGACCATGGGGGCAGGATTCCCCGCACCATGGCCGAGCTGCACGGCCTGCCCGGCGTAGGACGGAAGACCGCGAACGTGGTGCTCGGCAATGCCTTCGGGATCAACGAAGGCATCACGGTCGATACTCACGTCACCCGGCTGGCGGGTCTGCTCCGCCTGACCCGCCAGACCGACGCGGTCAAGATCGAGCGCGACCTCATGGAGCTCATTCCCCGCGAGGACTGGACCCTGGTCTCCCACCTCCTGATCCTGCATGGCAGGCAGGTATGCATCGCCCGCCGGCCCCGGTGCGACAGCTGCGTGATCGCCGAGCTGTGTCCCTCGGCTCGGCTCGCGGGAACTGGCTGAGCCGGTACCTCGCGGAATCTCGGACCGATCGATTCGCTCGTGGTGCGAATCTCGGGTTCGATGTGATGTATGGGGGCCGGCCCGAGAATTGGAACCACAGAGGCACAGAGACACCGAGTGGCACGACGGGAAGTCACCGCCCCGAACGATTGCTCTGTGGCTCTGTGGTCCGTTGCGACCTGGTCCCCCGCCGAAGCGCTGGTTAGAACTTTGAATCCGATCGCATCAGTCGGACTCTTGCCCGAGTGGAATCGCCGTCCATGAGTACGGCGAGAGGATATCGCCGAAGACACCGAAGCCGAAGAGCGCGAGGCTCACCCGGAGGGCAACGTCCACGTTGGCCGCCTCCTCGGACCCGCGCTGGGTCAGCAGCAGGCCCCCGGCTGCCACCAGGCCGGCAATGGCTCCGGTCTTCGTCCCGTGATAGGTGCGACCGCCGCGGACCCAGATCGTGTCCACCGCCAGGCGCGCGATAGTCGTGTCACGGCCGGAGCGATCGATGCTGAGCCAGTCCGCGGAGACGATAGCGATGGTGCCGGCGAGTTGCCGGCCCCCGACGATGACTCGCACCGCCGTGCCGGGGGTGACGGTATCCAGAAGGGCGGGCGGGCGCCTGGTGAGCTGCGGAACGGGGCGGGCCGCTGCGGCATAACAGGCCGCGGTCCCCGGAAGTCCGATCAGAGCGCATGCGATGCGGAGCCAGGGCCGCGGCATGGTCATCCCACCGGCCGGAGCTCGCGCATGACGGCCTCTATGGCCTGCACCACGACCTCCGGCTGCTCCTCATGCAGGTAGTGACCCGCCCCCGGGACGGTGTCGACCGATACCCGCAGGACCTTCTGCCGCAGCCGCCGTACCTGCTCGGGCTCCGGGCCACCCTTATGCCTGGCGCCACCCAGCAGCAGTCGCACCGGACAGACTATCTCGCCGAGATGCGGCCCAAGCCGGGTTGGCTCGCGCGACTCGGCGATGGCCAGATACGCCAGCAGGGTGGCGTCGAGGTCGCGCGCGGCGCCGGCGGTGTACTGGGCAATCACCTCGCGATCCACCCACCCCGGGTTACCCGATGACTCCTTCAAACCCTGGCGGATAATGCGCTGCACCGCCCCCAACCCTCCGGCCCACTTGACCCATGGAGCGTACTCCAGCGCCCGGCGGAAACCCGGACTGGCGGCGGTCTCTGCCGGCCCACCCTCGAGCAGCACCAGGCCACCGACCAGATCGGGACGACGCCACGCCAAGCGGAGCGCCATTCCCGCCCCGAGCGAATGCGCCACTACGATCGCCTTCCTGAGCCCGAGCGTGTCCAGCACGCGCGCCAGACGGATGGCCTGGGCCGCGAGGGAATAGTCCGCACGGCGCGGTCGCGAAGAGGTACCCACCGCCAGCGGCTCGATCACCACCGCGCGGTAACCCATTGCGGTCAGTCGGGGCAGCACATGGCGGAACCCGAAGTTCGAGCCGAATAGCCCAGGCACCAGCACGACGGCTGGACCCTCGCCGAGCGAGGTGACCGTCAGGGTCTCCGCCGGGGCGACGGCAATGCGTGCGAGGGTGGCGCTGTCGGTTGCCAGCGCGATCAGCAGTAACCACATGGAAGGCTCCCGACCGAGAGGTCAGTTGACCGTTGTGAAGGCGGGCACGCCTGGGCCCGACCGCCGGGCCGCGGGAGCTCCCGCCGGGTTGATCGATGTCTCCTCCACCGGCCGGGGGCGGTGGCGCCGCAGCCGGCGCCACCCAACCGGACTGAGCGTCGCCGCGATCGACCCGCCGATGATGGCGAGAACCAGCCGGGAATCCGGCTGCCACCACGCGCCTACCGCAGCCAGAAACCAGAACCGCGGGATCCGCCCCAGCCCCATGGCGAGGAGATAGCGGGGGACGGAGTAGCCGGCCGCCGGCGCGATGAGCCGGATCATCCAGTCCGGCAACGGCGACCAGGCAACGAGCCAGACCAGGAGGAACGGGCGACGTCGAAACAACGCCACCCCCCACGCGAACAGCGGATTTCTCTGCAGCGCGGCGTAGGGCCCGAACCCACCGAGTCGCCGGAACAGGTGATAGTCGAGGTATTCGACGTAGAGATTGCCCGCGGTCCCGAGCAGCGCGATCAACACCGGCGGGTACAGGCGGCCGAAGCCGAGCAGGACCGGCTCGTAGGCGCAGGGCAGGAACGGTGAAGCGGGTCCGTGGACCCACACCGTGGTGAGCAGAAACGCGGTAAGCGGCGCCACTCTCGGCTCGAGCAGAGTGAGCGGAATGGCAATTGCCGCAACCACCCCAGTGCCCCGGAGCACCCGATCGGCGGTGGTCGAGCCGAAGCGGCGGCGGAAAACCTCAGGCATGGGCCGCCTCGACCCGCACCACCTCCCCCGCGGGTGCAGTGGCGACAGCCGCGCAAAGGCAGGCCAGCACCAGCATCCAAATGGCGGCGTAGAGCGGCACGACCCGACGCCGGCGCCGGCACATCTCCGGGAACCGCACCGGTTTTCCGGCGAACTTCCCCCGCGGGGAGGAGGGGAACGCGAAGGTCTTCCAGGTCTCGGTCGTGGCGATGGTCAGCCCGGTGGCTGCCAGCATGATGAGGGCGGGCTCGGTCGTCAGCCGCATGACCACCAGGGCAAAGCCGGTCGCCATGGCGGGACTCCGCAGGAACTTGAACGGCTGGAACCCCTCGATGGGCGCGTCTTTCCAGGCTCCGCCGAAGGCGCTGATCCAGCCGCCGAGGCCGCCCACGGCCAGCACCACGACCAGCGGTGCGGGGACGTGCGTCCGGCCGAGCCGGTGCGCCAGCGCGACCGCTCCTCCGGCCACGAGCAGGTATGCCGCCCCGGCCACCAGCCGCAGCGGGCGGCTCCGCACCGGTCGACCGAGGATGCTGAGTTGCATCGGGATGGTGTACTTCGACTGATCCTCCTCCCGGAGGAAGGTCTTGTACACCTCGGCCAGGGCCCGCTCGACCGCGTAGCTGGCCCCAAAGGCGACCACCAGCACCGGCGGCTCACGCGGATCCCAGCCAATCAGCACGCCGAGGACGGCGCCGATGACGAGCCCCAGCAGCGGGCTGCGAACGAAGCGCCGGGCCGAGAATCCCTCGTGCAGACTGTCCTTGTACATGCCCCAGGCGGCGGCGTGGAGGCCGGCGAGCAGCCCGACCAGGGCGGAGAGCAGGGTGGTCACAGGATCCTCCGGGGTCGGCGTCTCAGGGGAGCGAGCCGTAAGCGGCCTCGACCAGCTGCAGGTCGAGGCGGGCGCGCGCGAGTGTCATGCGGGGCGGGTTGCCGGTGCGAAGCGCGGCGAAGAAGTCGCGGAACATCGCGCGATAGCCGCGGAGATCAGACAGGCCGGGCAGAACCAGGCGTTGGCGGCGGCCGCGGATGACGGCGAAGAACCCATTCGACTCAAAGGTCACCGAGCCCCGGGTGCCGCTGATCTTCGAGAGCCGGAGCCCCCGGAAGAGCGCCGGAGTCTCCCACGAGTGGAGCAGCGTCCCCACCCCGCCTTCCTCGTACTGCAGCACCACCAGCATGCTGCGCTCGGGGCCGCCTGGCAGGCCGGGCCGGTATCCCTGCACCGATTCGACCCGGAGACCGAGATGGGCCATGAGGTCCATCCAGTGCACTCCGCCTTCGAACAACGCGCCGCCCCCGGCGAGGTGCCCGTTGGCTCGCCAGTCGGCCGTCGCCTGCAGCTTGGTCGCGTTGACATGAACGAAGAGGACCTCGCCCAATTCGCCGGAGGTGACCACCTTGGCGAGGAGCAGGGCGAGCGGCTTGTAGGCGTAGTTCTCCGCCACCAGCACCTGACACCCTGTCCGCGCGGCCAGGGCCTCGACCTGCGCGACGTCGGTGGAGCGGAGGAAGGCCGGCTTCTCGACGATGACGTGCTTCCCGTGGGCCACCGCCTCGAGGGTGAGCTTCAGGTGCAGGGCGGGCGGCGTGGCTACGACCACCGCCTCGACCCGGGAATCCTCCAGCGCGGCCCGATACGAGCCGAAGCGCCCCGCGCCGCCGTGGCGCCGGGCAAATTCCTCCGCCCTGTTCCGGTCGCGACTGGCGTAGAAGCAGCGCACCCGCTCGCCCAACGCCCTGAGCGTGCGGCTGTGGAGATGGGTGATGCCACCGCAGCCGAGAAACGCGATCCCGAGGACGCCGCCGGTGCAATGGGCGGGGGGTCGGATCGGTTCGGCCGACGGCTTAACCAGGCTGGCCGGCATGATGGGCAAGGTCCTTTCGCGAAAGGGCCGCCGGGGCTCCGGTGCCGGCGATGCCGGCTCCGATGCGAAGCGCATTGGCGGCGATGGTGAGGCTGGGGTTGACGGCGGCCGAGGTGGGGAGCGCGCTGCCGTCGGTCACCCACAGCTGCGTCACGCCCCGAAGGCGTCCGGCCGCATCGAGGGGCGCCTGCACCGGATCGTGGCCCATCCGCACCGTCCCGAGGGCATGGGAGAAGGTCTCGATCCGGTGGTGGTAGAAGAGCAGCGCGCCGGCCCGCGCCAGGATGGCGCGGGCTCGCCCGGCAAGGGCACGCCCGCGCTGCAGATCGCGCCCGCTGTAGCGATGGTCGATGACCACCGGTGGCAGGCCGTATGGGGCCGGCCGCTCGGGACGGAGCTCGATGCGATTGCGGTATTGCGGCTGGTCTTCGACGATGGTGAGCAGCCCGCCGAGGTGCGGCAGGGCCAATCGGGCGAGGGCGCCGAGCGGGAACGGCAGCTGGGCCGCCACGACCCCGGCAGGGGGCATGCCGACCTGCTGAATCGCGCCCAGTCCCCCATCCCAGCGCGGGGCGGCCAGGTAGTAGTCGTGCAGGGCGATCTGTTTCTGGAATTCCTGCCGCGGGTTGGGCGGCGACGGGAACACACCCACCACCACCGTGTTGAGATGGCGGGTGAGGAACCGGCCGATCAGGTCGCCGGCGCGGTTGAGGCGGGCCAGTCCGGACGCCAGCAGAAGCTGCGGCGTCACGATGGCACCGGCGGCAACGATCACCCGCTCGGCACGCACCCGGTACTGCCGGCGGGAGATGCGATCGACGCACTCGACGCCCACGGCCCGCCCGCGCACCTCGACGATGCGCCGGACCACCGCTCCACTCCACAGCGTCAGGCCGCGGTCGAGCAGTCGCGGCAGCAGGGAAATCGAGAGGTCGTTCTTCGCCCCCAGGGCGCAGGCGAAGCCATCACAGGTGGCGCAGGCGATGCAGGCGGGACGGCCGGACCGGTGGTCGCGGTTGATCGCCAGCGGCAGCGGGAAGGGTTGGAGGCCGAGCGCCCGGGCGGCGCGGGCCAGCCGTTCGCCGAACTCGGTCCTCGCCGCCAGCGGGCCAATCGGAAACGGTGAGCTGCGGGGCGGCTCGGAGGGATCGGCACCGGCCTCCCCCGCCACCCCGAGCATCCGCTCCGCGGCCGCATACCAGGGCTCCAGGTCGGGATAGCGAAGCGGCCAGGCTGCGCCGGAATCGCCCACGATGTCCGGACCGGGGGTGAAGTCGGGCTCGCGGTATCGGAGCGAGGCAGCGCCGTAGAACACCGACGGGCCCCCGACGTTGAAGAACAGACCGGTCGGGCGCTCCTGGCCGGAGCTCCGCGTCTGGTAGGAGGACTCGGTCGAGAAGTGGGGCGTCAGCAGCCCGGCTCCGCTCGGGGCCCAGTTCTCCGCGCCCCGGCGGACCCAGTCGCCCCGCTCCAGCAGGAGGACCGACATTCCCGCCTCGACCAGCGGAGTGGCGGCCATGACCCCACCGAAACCGCTGCCGATCACCACCGCATCCCAGACCGGCCGCATCAGCGTATCCGCGGCAGCAGGGCGAAGCCCGCGCCGAACTGCCACGCCCCGGTGCCTTCGCCCGCATACCAGTGCCGGGCCAGGTCGAAACGGAGCCCGACTCGCCTTCCGACCCGGAACAGCAGGCCCATGCCGGCATACGCTCCGATCGCTCCACCACCACCATCCCCGCTTGCGGCCACGATGCCCGTGCCACCCCCGCGGATGAGCAACGTCGCGCCGGGCAGCGAGAGGTTGAACGCGGGACCGAGCTCGAGGGAAGCTGCCCTCAGGTCCTGATCAGCCATCACCGCCGCTCCCAGTTCCCACGAGAGGGCGTTCCGGCGCAGACCGGCAAAGCGGAGCGCTACTCCGGTGAGGGGCTCATCGGAAAACCCATCGATGGTCAATCGGTTCACCGTCACGGCGAATGTGGACCCGTCAGGCAGAACTCCCGGCCGCGATTGCGCCGCCAGCTCGGGAACGACAGCTCCGCCCAGCAGACCAAGGACGAGTGCGGGGATCCGGGTGGTGGACGGCATGGCGTGCTCCGGTCTCGAGGGTTCGCGCATGGCCGGTGCACCCGCATTGCCGCGTGTCGCTCCGGCCGGTACGTTCGAACGGTCGCGTCAACCCGTAGCCTGTTCGAAACCCCGGCCGTGACCTGCGCCAGCACTCCGGGTCACGCCCCACCAAGTCCCGCCACCCGGCGCATGCTCCGACTCCAAACCCTCGGGATCCTCGACTTGCGCGATGCCTCGGGGCGCGAGCTCCGAGCGGTCCTGCAACAGCCGAAGCGGCTGGGGCTGCTCGCGTATCTGGCGATCGCGGCGGCGAACCGGTTGGTACGCCGGGACGTGCTGTTGGGGTTGTTCTGGCCCGAGCTGGACCAGGACCACGCCCGGGCCGCGCTCCGCCGCGCGCTGTACTTCCTGCGCAAGGCGATGAGCGAGGACGTGCTGGAAGGCCGGGGCGATGACGAGGTGGGAGTCCGCCAGGAGGCGTTGTGGTGCGACGCGGTCGCCTTCGAGGACCAGCTGGCCCGCGGCGACCGCCAGGCGGCGCTGGATCTCTACCAGGGGCCGCTGCTGGAGGGGTTCTACATCGCCGGCGCCCCCGAAGCGGAGCAGTGGCTGGATCTGACCCGGGCCCGCCTGACGCAGCGCGCCGCACAGGCGGCCTGGTCGCTGGCGGAGGACCCTGCAACGCCGGAGGAGACCGCGGTGGAGTGGGCCCGCCGGGCCCGGGCCCTGACACCCGACGACGAGGAAGCGGTCCGCCGCCAGCTGCTACTGCACGATCGGATTGGAGACCGGGCCGGCGCGCTCCGGGCCTACGATGACTATCTGCGGCGCCTGAAATTCGACCTCGACGCCGAGCCCTCGACGGCCCTGGCCACCCTCGCACGCACCATCAGGGACCGCACCCCGGAGCCCCAGCCGGCGAGACCGCGAGCCCCCATGGGTCTACTGGCGGTGCTTCCCTTCGCCGTACGAGGTGATCCGTCGCTCGGCTATCTAGCCGAGGGGCTGGTGGACCTGCTGAGCACGGCGATGGACGGCCTCGGCGGACTGCGCACCGTGGATCCGCGGGCCCTGCTCGCGGCTGTGGGACCGGAGGCGGGTGAGGGGGACCCGGCCGTCGGGTACGAGCTCGCGCGACAGCTGGGGGCCAGCCACACCCTCCAGGGCAGCGTGGTGGCCGCGGGCGGCAAACTCCGGATCACTGCGACCGTGCGCGACCTCGCCCGCGAGGTCGTGAGCCGGGCCGAGGTGCAGGGCGAAGGCGAGGCCGCGCTGTTCGAGCTGGTGGATCAGCTGGTGCGGCAGCTGCTGGTCCGGCGAGAGGCCGACCCCGGAGAGCGGCTCAGCCGGCTCGCCGGCCTCACTACGGCGTGCCTGCCGGCACTCCGGGCTTGGCTCGAGGGTGAGCATCACTTCCGTCTGGGCCGCTACCTCCCTGCGCTCGAGGCCTACCAGCGCGCCGCCTCACTGGACGAGACGTTCGCCCTCGCCCATTACCGCGTCGCGGCCGCCTCGGCGGCGAGCGCCTTCATCGCCCCGGCGCGGCAGGCCTCCGCCGCCGCCATGCGGCACTGCGAGCGGCTGTCCGAGCGCGACCGGCTGCTGGTGGAAGCCCAGCACGCGTGGTTGGGTGGCGCCGCGGCCGATGCCGAGCGCAGGTACGCCGCGGTGGTCGCGACCCATCCGGATGATCTCGAGGCCTGGTTCCGGCTGGGCGACCTGCTGCTTCACAGCAATCCCTACCGGGGCCGCTCGATCCGCGAGGCCCGGGTGCCACTGGAGCGCGCGGTCGCGCTCGACCCCCGGCACGTGAGCGCGCTGGTGAAGCTGGCCCGGATCGCCGCCCTGGATCGGCGGTGGGAGGACCTCGACGCCCTGGTGTCCCGCGTCCTGGCCCTGTCTCCCACCAACGACCAGGCGCTGGGCATGCGTGCGCTGTGCGCCTTCGCGCTCCGCCGAGACGAGGATCGGCGACGGGTCACCGAGGAGCTCAAGGGGGCCCGGGCGCTCACCATCGGCATAGCATTCACCGATCTCACCCTGTTCGCCGAGGATCTGCCCGCCGTGGAGGAGCTGGGACACGAGGTCACAGGAGCAGTTCGTTCGCCGGAGCTGCGAGCGTTGTGTCACCTGATCCTGGCCCACATCGCCGCGGCCCAGGGCCACCTCGATGTCGCAACGGACCAATTGGTGATGGGGGAGAGGCTCGACCGGGCGTGGGGTCTGGAGGTGCGGGGGCTCCTCCTGGCACTGCCCTTCCTGCCCTGGCCGGTGGACCGCATCGAGGAAATCCGGGCGACGCTCACCGAGTGGGACGCCGGACAGGTCCCGCCCAACGTGAGCCTGCCCCTCGCATTCCACAACGGACTCCACCCCCATGTCCGGGCCTACGTCATCGGGCTCCTCGCCGCGCGTCTGGGAGACCCTCAGGGAGTCGCGGCGGCGCTCGAGGAGCTGGCGGAGCGACCAGAACCTGAAGGATCGGAAGGGCTGGTTGAACGATTCGAGCGCTCGCTGGACGCGGCGCTCCACGAACTGAAAGGCGATCTCCAGGGGGCGCTCAGCGGACTGGCAGGAGCCCGCAACGAGGTGTGGTTCCAGTATGCGGTCGCATCGCCCTTCTACGCCGGCGGGCTCGAGCGATGGCGACGGGCCGAGCTCCTGGCGCGACTGGGCCGGGGGGAAGAGGCCGCCGGCTGGTTCGGTTCCATAGCCGAGCGGTCACCGTGGGAGATCGTGTTTCGCGAGCCCGCGGCCCGCCGGGCGGCCGAGCTGGGGTCACCTGCCGGATCCGAGGTTCACGGCAGCGACACCTGATAGGCCTCGTCCCGCACCTTCCGGAATCCGCGCTTGAGATAGTTCGGCAGCGCACCCGGATGATCGAGGGAGCAGGTGTGGAGCCAGACCCGCGAGGGATTCTCGGCCCAGGCCGCCTGCACCGCGCGACTCAGCAGATACCTCCCCAGACCCCGTCCCACGAATTCCGGCAGCAGCCCGAAATAGGCGATTTCGATCGATCCATCATCATCGCCGCGCAGCTCGAAGTAGCCGGCCGGCGCACCGTCGACCGTCAACAGCCAGACTGCACTGGGCCCGGCCAGGTGCCCCCGGAACTGCTCCTCGGTCCAGGCCAGCCGGTCCCGCCAGTGGTACTGGCCCCCCACCTCCACGTACAGGTAGCGGTAGAAGTGCCAGGGACACTCCCGCATCGGTTCCACACGGACGCCGGGCCCGGCATCTCCCACCGGCACCAGATCGGCCGGGGAAGTCATTTCCAGGTAGGTCCGCAGCACGTCAACCGTCGGCATGAGGTGGGAATATAGAAGCGCCTTCGCCCCCTCTCCGCCCTGCCCGTCCTGTCCGTCTTGTCCGTCCAGTCCGTCCTGCCCCTCCCCTGTGCAAACCCTCCCCCCAAACGCATCCCCCCGCCGTCCCTACAACCGGCCAAGAGGCAAACCCATGTACCGCACTGTGCTCAGCGCGCTCGCGCTCCTGCTGTCGGCCGCCCCGGTGGCAGCCCAGGGGTGGATCGAGATCGAGCGCCCCAGGAATCAGACACCCGTCAATCCCACCATCATGCGGGTCAGCTCCCAGGTCCAGACGACGATCGACGGCCGGGTGGCCCGGGTCGCCGTGGAGGAGCGTTTCCGCAATATCGGCGGCGGTCTCGCCGAAGGCACCTACCTCTACCCGCTTCCCGGGGAAGCCGTCTTCCAGAATTTTTCGCTGTGGATGGGAGAGCAGGAGCTGAAAGGCGAGATGATGAATGCCGACCAGGCGCGAGGGATCTACGAGGAGATCGTCCGGCGCAAGAAGGATCCGGCGCTGCTCACCCTCGCGGGACACGGGCTGGTCCGGGCACAGGTCTTTCCTATCCAGCCCGGTGAGACCCGCAAGGTGGTGCTCCGCTATACCCAGCTGCTGGAACGCTCCGGTGACGCCCTTCGCATCCGCTACGCGCTGGGAGAACGGGGTGGCCAGGCGGGCGGCTGGCGGCTGACGGTTCCCGACGAGCAGACCTATGGGGTACCCTACTCCCCGACCCATCCCATTACCACACGTCGCACGGAGGGGCACCTCGAGATCTCGGTCGACACCCAGCAGGGCGGCGACGTGGAGATCCTCCTGCCGCTCCGGCGCGGCCTGGTGGGCACCACCGTCCTCACCCACGCACCCGGAGGGGAGGATGGCTACGCCATGCTGCTTCTGGCTCCGCCGATTCGCGAGGAGGGAGGGGCGCTCATCGCGCGCGACTTGTCGTTCGTGGTGGACGTTTCGGGCTCGATGTCCGGCCAGAAGCTCGAGCAGGCGAAGGCTGCCATCCGGCAGGCGCTAAGCACCTTGCGCGCCGAAGACCGCTTCCGGATCGTGGCGTTCAGCTCGGCGGTGCGGAACTTCCGCGATGGCTGGGCGCCGGCCACACCCGACGCCCTGCGCGAAGCCCGGGAATTCGTGGACAACCTGCAGGCCGACGGCGGGACCAACATCGCCGGCGCGCTGGACGCGGTGCTGGGCACCGCGGTGCCGGAGAGCCGGCTGCCGATCGTCCTGTTTCTCACCGACGGGATTCCGTCGGTCGGCGAGCAGGAGCCGGATCGGATCGCGGCGCAGGCCTCCGGCCGAATCGGCCGTGCGCGGATATTCACTTTCGGTGTCGGCACCGACGTGAACACCTACCTGCTCGACCGGCTGGCGCGGGAAGGCCGGGGCGCCGCCGAATACGTGGCCCCCGATGCGAGCGTCGAGACCGCGGTCGGCGGCCTGGTGGCCAAGCTGAGCCGCCCGGCGCTGGTGAACCTGAGGATCGTCGAGAGTCCGGTGCGGCTGACCGATCTCTCTCCTGCCCAGCTTCCGGACCTGTTCTACGGGGAGGAGCTGGTGGTCTTCGGCCGGTACCACGGCGACGGCCGCGGCACCGTAGTCATCGAAGGCGAGCGGAACGGGCGGCGCGAGCGTTTCACCGCCGACGCCAACTTCCAGGCCACGGCCGGCGGCAACGATTTCATCCCGAAGCTCTGGGCGTCCCGGCGGATCGGCGATCTGACCCGTCAGATCCGGCTGGAGGGGGCCAGCGACGGCCTGATCCGGGAGGTGCGCGACCTGGGTCTCCGTTACGGCATCCTGACGGAGTACACCTCGTACCTGGTGCAGGAGCCGCAAGTCGTGGCCGTGGGCGCCGACCCGGTCAGGACACGCAACGAAGACCGCGCCGGTTTCGGGCCCGCCGCCGCACCGGCTCCGAAGGCCCAGACCGGCGCGGGAGCCTTCCGGCGAGCGCAGGAGAGTGGCCGGCTGTCCACCGCCCAGACCGTAGCCGAGGCCGAGGCCGCCATCGAAGGGAAGATGGCCGACCTGGCGGGAGGCAGGAGCGACCTGCGCCGCGTAGGCGGACGGATGTTCTCCCAGATCGGCGGTGTCTGGACGGACGTGAATCACCGCGATAGCCTCCGCATAGTGACCGTCGCGCCGTTCAGCAAGGCCTACTTCGCCGTCGCCCGGGCCTTGCCGGAGATAGGGCCCAGCTTGAAGGTGGGAGAGTCGGTGGTGGTCGCGGGACGCAAGGCGAGCCTCAAAGTCGCGTCGGGCGGGCAGGAGACGCTCAGCGACGCCGAACTCCGCGATTTCGTCAGGGCGTTCCGGGGAGCGTAATGCCAGAGACCCCGATCGAAGAGCTGTTTGCCCAGTACCACGGGTCGCTCGTACGCATGCTCTACCGGCGTACGGGCGACCGCGACCGGGCGGAAGACCTCGCGCAAGAAGTGTTCGCGCGAGCGTTGACCGCCCCGCCGGACAATCCCAGGCCCTGGCTGTTCGCGGTGGCGCTCAATCTGGTCCGCGATGACGGCCGGCGGGCCGTTCGCCAGGGACGGCGACTGCAGCTGCTGAAGGGTGAATCGGCCGCCCAGGCGGCCCCGCCTGACGACGACTACGAACGGAACGAAAAGACCCGGGCGGTACGCGCCGCCCTGGATCAGCTTCGCGAGGTGGACCGCGAGGTGCTGCTCCTCAAGGCTGAAGGTTTCGACTACGACGAAATCGCGGCGGCCACCGGGCTCGCCAAGGGCGCGATCGGGACGACCCTGTCCCGCGCCCGCAGGCGGCTGGTGGAGGCATACCGCGCGCAGGAGAAGGATCACGATGCCGCATCTTGACGAGGGTCTACTGACGGCCCTCCTGGACAACGAGCTGGGCCAGGCTGACCGCCAGGCTGCGGAAACCCACCTGGCGGAGTGTGAGGACTGCCGTCGGCTCTACGACGAAGTCAGGGCCCTGGCGACC
>DATBLR010000083.1:0-2170 GCA_036555275.1 Gemmatimonadales bacterium
GCTCAACCGGGAGAAGCAGCTCCCGGTCGACGACGCGGTGCGCATCGCGAGGGAGGTGGCGAGCGCCCTCGACTATGCCCACCGGCACAAGGTCGTTCACCGGGACATCAAGCCGGAGAACATCCTGCTGCACGACGGCCAAGCGCTGGTCGCCGATTTCGGGATTGCGCTCGCGGTCTCCACCGCAGGCGCCACCCGGATGACCGAAACGGGGATGTCACTCGGTACCCCGCACTATATGTCCCCCGAGCAGGCGATGGGCGAGCGGGAGATCGGGCCCCCCAGCGATGTCTACGCGCTGGGCTGCGTGACCTACGAGATGCTGGTCGGGGAGCCGCCGTTCACCGGCCCCACAGCGCAGGCCATCCTGGCCAAGGTGATGACGGCGGAACCGCCCTCGCTCATCGCGCAACGCAGGAGCGTCCCGCCCGAGGTCGAGGGAGCGGTGCTCACCGCCCTGGAGAAGCTGCCGGCGGATCGCTTCGCGAGCGCGGCCGAATTCGCCCACGCCCTGAGCGATGGTACCGCCAGCCGCCGAGCGCCGAGCCGAACCGTCGAGGGCCGAGCCGCCGAGCCGCCGAGTCGCCGAGCCGTCTGGCTCACCCGCTTGCTCCTTGGCGCGCTGGGGGTCGCCCTCTTCTCGGCGGGGTACCTGATCAGCCGCGGCCGGGCTCCGGCCCGGCAGCCGTCCAGGCTCGCGATCCTTGCCCCGAACGTGGGTGGATCGGGCGGCACCGGCCTCGCCAGGCAACTGGCCATCACTCCCGACGGCGAGACGGTCGTCTTCGTCGGATTGACCCCGAACGGCACGAATGCGCTGTTTTCCCAGCGGCTCGATGCCCAGGACCCGGCGGCGATTCCGGGGGGGCAGGCCCTTGCCAGTCCGCAGATCTCGCGTGACGGACGCTGGATCATGGCCTCGGGCACCGGCGGATCGTACCGCCTGCCGCTGGAAGGCGGTACGCCGAGCCCGGTGAATCCGGCACCCATCGTGACCTTTGGCACGTGGAGCCCGGACGGGTCGTTCTGGTTTACCAGGCCCGCGACCACGGGTTTCGATCGCCTCGGCCACGATTCGACCGCGTCCGCGTTCCGTGAGCGGACCGCCGGGTTCCGGCTGCAGCAGATCCTCGACGATGGCAGGACCGCCCTCGCGGTCCGGAGCCCCACCGGCACCAATGCCGGTGCCGGCGTGCTGATCGACCTTCGGACCGGGCAGGAGACACCGCTGGTGGAGGGGCCGGTGGCCGAGCTGCGCTATGTCGCCGGCTATCTGCTTTCGGTGCTCCCGGATGGCAGCCTCACGGCGGCGCTGTTTGAACGAGGAAGCCGGCGCACCCCCGCCCCCGGGATTCCGGTCGCCACCGGCGTGGCCCTGACCGGCACCGGCGTGGCGCAGCTCGCCGTCGCGGACAACGGAACCGTGGCCTACATCCCGGAGGCGCCACGGTCGCTGGTCTTCGTGGACCGTGGCGGAGCCGTCCGCAACGTCACGGACGAGCGGCACAATTTTCACGCGCCGAAGTTTTCACCCGACGGGCGCCGCCTCTCCACCGACTTCACCTCCGCCGACGGACGGGACGTCTGGGTGCTCTCGCTCGACCAGGGGACACTCTCCCGGGCCACTTTCGACCGCGACGGCCACGACGCCACCTGGACCGCCGACGGCCACCTCACCTACACCTCGTTCAAGAGCGGAACCTTCGGGATCTATCGCACCCGGCCCGGCAGCGCCGCGCCGCCGGAATCGCTGTTGGCGTCGACCCAGCTGGCGTACACCGGAGCATGGTTTCCTGACGGACACCGCCTGATCACGACCGGGACCGACCTTCGACCCGGATCCGGTCCTGACATCGGAGTCATCGGGAATGCAGGCCGGGGGCCGATCGAGCCGCTGCTCGCCAGCCCATTCCAGGAACAGTATCCTGCCCTGTCTCCCGATGGGCGATGGCTGGCCTTCGTGTCCGACCAGTCGGGAGAACAGCAGGTCTATGTCCAGCCGGCCAACGGGGAGGGGGACCAGGTTCAGATTTCACGCGACGGAGGCAACGAGCCGGTGTGGGCGCCGGATGGCCGCGAGCTTGTTTATCGAGGTACGGGGGAAGGGCAGATCGATCTCATTGCCGCAACGGTGCGGACGACAGCCGGGTTCACCGTCACCGAACGAAGG
>DATBLR010000109.1:0-10931 GCA_036555275.1 Gemmatimonadales bacterium
AATGACCGGCATCACCGCCGCGGCGTAACTCCGGTGCACCGCCAGCAGGGCGTCAGCCACGCTTTGTCCGGTATCTCCAACCGAATCGGTCAGTTGAAGTTTCATGACGTCGAATACGACACGGCGCGCCAGAGTGTACCCGTTGGTGTGCAGCCCGGAGGACTCATAGGCAAGCAGCACGTCGCCGGGCTGAATGCGATCCCCGTGCAGTGCCTCGTCTTCCTCCACGACTCCCACGATCGTGCCGGCCAGGTCGAAGGTTCCCGGCTGGTACAGACCCGGCATCTGGGCGGTCTCGCCGCCGGCCAGCGCCATGCCGTGCTTCCGGCAGCCGCGCGCCACTCCTTCCACGATCCCGGCGATCTGGGGAACCGTCAGCGCGGTGCCCGCCACGTAGTCCATGAAGGCGAGGGGTCGCGCGGCGTGCACCAGGATATCGTTCACGCTGTGATTGACGAGATCTTCGCCCACGCTGTCATAGCGTCCCGCCTGCCGCGCAACCAGCACCTTGGTGCCGACTCCGTCCGTGCTCAGCACCAGCACCGGGCGGCGCATCCCCGGGGGAACCCGCACCATGCCGCCGAAGGCGCCGACCTGTCCTACCGACAGCTCGGTCCGGGTCCCGGCAACCAGCTCCCCGATGCGCGCCTTGGCAGCCTCGGCGCTCTCCAGGTCGACCCCCGCGGCGGCGTATTGCCGGCCGGTCATCCGAGCGCCTCCGCAATGTCGAAGTGCGTCAGGTCCTTGAAGCTCCGAACCCGCTGATCCAGCATGCCGGGGGAGACGCCGTCGAAACCAGCGATGCTGAACCTGGCGACGGCGAACGATCCCATGGCGGAGCCGTACACCATGGCGCGTCGGAGCCCGTCGCTCGACAGGTCCCCTGTCCGGGCCAGATAGCCGAGGAAGCCACCGGCGAAGGCATCCCCTGCTCCGGTCGGATCGAAGACTTCTTCCAGCGGATAGGCCGGGCAGAAAAAGCTCCGGCCGGACTCGACCAGCAGCGCGCCATGCTCGCCGCGCTTCACGACCACCCGGCGCGGGCCCTGTTCCATGACCCACCGGGCGGCCCGGGGCACGTTCCAGTCCCCCGACAGCTGCCGGATCTCCTCGTCGTTGACCACCAGGAGATCCACGCGTTTCAACACCTCGAGAAGTCGCTCGCGCGCCGAGTCGATCCAGAAGTTCATGGTATCGCAGGCCACCAGCCGGGGAGCCTGCATCTGATCGAGCACGGCGAGCTGCAGATCGGGATGGATGTTCCCGAGGAAGACGAACGGGGTTTCGCTGAAGGAACGAGGAATCTTGGGACGGAACTCGGCGAAGACGCCAAGCCGGGTCTCGAGGGTGTCGCGGCTGGCGAGGTCGAACGAATACTTGCCTTTCCAGCGGAAACTCTCCCCCGAGGCACGCTCGACTCCAGTGAGATCGACGCCCCGGGCAGCGATGGCACCGAGCTTATCCATGGGGTAATCATCGCCGACCACGCCCACCATCCGGACCCCGGTCAGCAGCGAGGCCGCCACGCTGAAATACACCGCCGACCCGCCCAGGGCGTCTTGCACCTCCCCGAAGGGCGTGTGGATCGAGTCGAGCGCCACGCTGCCCACGACAAGCAGTTTCATGCGATCACATCCGGTCCGGGGCGGTCAGGCCAAGCAGGCCCAGTCCGTTGCTGAGCACGATCCGGGCTGCGCGGGCGAGGGCGAGGCGCGCCGCTTCGATGGGTGGAGGCTCGCCCAGCACCCGGCACCGGTGGTACCAGGCGTGCGCAACCCGGGCAAGCTCCTCCAGGTAGTCGGTCACCCGATGCGGCTCCCGCATCCGCGCCGCTTTCGCCACGACGTCGGGAAACGGCGCCAGCTTCTTGAGCAGCTCGAGGTCCTCCGCTGCGGGGAGCGCGGCAACCGAGACCTCGCCGGGGGCGCTCTCGGGCGCCCGCCCCGCCACCCGGAAGATCCCGCTCATCCGGGCGTGCGCCATCTGCACGTAGAAAATCGGATTCTCATCGGTCTGCTTCCGGGCGAGATCCACATCGAACGTGAACGGCGACTGGCCCGGGCGCATGAGGAAGAAGTACCGCGTCGCGTCCACGCCTACCCAGTCGATGAGATCGCGCAGGGTCACGAACTCGCCCGAGCGCTTCGACATTCGGACTTCCTCGCCCCCCTGGGTCACCTTCACCAGCTGGACCAGAGCTACCTCGAAGAAGTCCTCGCCGTAGCCCAGGGCCCGCAGCGCTGCCCGCATCCGGGGAATGTAGCCGTGATGGTCGGCACCCCAGACATCGATGACTCGCTGGAACCCGCGCTGGTGCTTGCCGATGTGGTACGCGATGTCCGGGAGGACGTAGGTAAGCGAGCCATCGCTCTTCCGGATCACCCGGTCCTTGTCATCGCCGAACTCGCCGGTCTTGAGGAAGAGGGCGCCATCCTGCTCGTAGGTAAGGCCGCGGGCGGCCAGAAGGTCGAGCACCGCCTTCACCTTCCCGGCATCGAGCACATCGTGCTCGAAGGACCAGACGCCGAACGTGACCCGCATGTCGCGGAGCAGGTCCTCCTGTTCCTGCCGGATCCTCGCCGGCGCCACCTGGCAGGCGGCCAGAAGCTCCGCGGGCCCCGCTGTCCGCAGCTCGGGACGCTCGCGGAGAAGGTCCTGGGCCATCTCCACCAGGTACTGACCGTGGTAGCCGCCTTCAGGAATGACGGCCGGTCGCCCCAACTGTTCTTCCAGGCGGGCTCGCAGGCTGTCGATGACCCGCTCGACCTGCACTCCGCCGTCGTTCACGTAGAACTCGCGGGTCACGGCGTGTCCGGTCCACTCCAGGAGCGCGGCAATCCCGTCACCGAGCGCGGCGCCCCGTCCATGGCCCACGTGCAGCGGCCCGGTCGGGTTGGCGGAGACGAATTCCACGTTGACGGCGAGTCCCCGGCCGAAGTCCGCCCGACCGTAGCCCGGCCCGGCGGCGATGATGGTCTTGAGCAGGCCGGCCAGGGCGTCCTGGGCCAGCCAGAAATTGATGAACCCAGCTCCGGCGATCTCGGTCCTCGCCACGACCGACTCCGGCAGCACCAGCATCGCCACAATCCGCTCGGCGAGGGCGCGCGGCTTGGCCCGCTGCTGCTTCGCCAGCACCATCGCGAGGTTGGTGCTCAGGTCGCCATGGCTCGGGTCACGGGGGCGCTCAAGTACAAAGGCCGCCCCGTCTGCCCCCAGGGCGGCCGCCACACGCGCCAGCTCGGCGCGGATCGCATCACTCACTTCGCCGCCTTCCCCTCGCCCTTGTCACCCCCGGGCTTCGAGACCGGCTTGTCCTCCCCGCTCGCATGGCTGTCGGTCGGGGCGTCGGGCTTCTGATCCGATTTCGTCCCGGCCTTCTCTCCACCTTCCGTCTTGGACGGTTCCTTGGCGACCCCCTTCCCGCCCTTTCCGTAGTCGGTGATGTAGAAACCGGACCCCTTGAACACCAAGCCCGCCCCCGCGGAGATCTTTCGGGTGGCCATCCTGCCGCAGGTAGGGCACTTGGCCCGCGGCTTCTCCGAGATCTTCTGGAAGCGCTCGAACTGGTGGCCCTCGGGGCACTGGTACTCGTAGGTCGGCATCGGGCTCCTAGCTGCTAAGAGAAACAGGCACAATATCTTAGCGGAGCAGGACCCGTGATTCAAGGCACTTGTCGCATGGTCCGTCCGAGCCTCGAGCCCGTATGCGGCCCACCTCACCCACGCGGTCCGGATGGCCGGTAAACTCCCCAGGCGCGCCGGAGCGCATCACTGATTTCACCCAGGGTCGCCCGAGCGCGAACCGCCTCGATGATCGGCGGCATCAGGGGCGCCGTGCCCAGCGCCGCGGACTCGACCGACCCCAGGGCCTGTCCCACCTTGGCCCCATCCCGGCCCGACTTGACCTCGGCGAGTCTGGCCTTCTGCCGTTCGGCGAGCGAGGAGTAATCCGGTTCATGATGCTCCGGCATTCGCGAGTCGTCCCCGAACCGATTCACCCCCACGACCACCTGCCGTTCGGATTCCTGCGCCCGCTGCAGCTGCCACGCGCTCTGGGCGATGGCCTCCTGGAAGTAACCGCGTTCGATCGCCGCGGCGGCCCCGCCCAACTGGTCGACTTCGCGGATGATCTCCCGCGCCTCGGCTTCGATCCGGTCGGTAAGCGCTTCGACGTACCAGCTCCCTCCCAGGGGATCCACCGCCCGATCCAGTCCGCTTTCGAACCCGATGATTTGCTGAGTCCTGAGCGCCAGGGTGGCCGATTCAACCGTGGGAAGCGCCAGCGCCTCGTCATACCCGTTGGTATGCAGCGACTGGGTCCCGCCCAGGGCCGCGGCCAGCGCCTGCACGGTCACCCGGACCACGTTGTTCAGCGGCTGCTGCGCTTGCAGGGTGACTCCTCCGGTCTGGGTGTGGAACCGGAGCCGGCAGGTCTGGTCGTCGGCCCCAAACTGCTCGCGCGCGAGCCGGGCCCACAGCCGGCGGGCGGCCCGGAATTTGGCGACCTCCTCGAACAGATCATTGTGGGCGGCGAAGAAGAACGAGAGCCGCGGTCCGAAGCGGTTGACGTCCAGACCGGCCGCCATCGCGCGCCGCACGTACTCGATCCCGTTTGCCAGCGTAAACCCCACCTCCTGGGCCGCCGTACATCCGGCCTCCCGCATGTGGTAGCCACTGATCGAAATGGGATTGAAGTTCATCTGCTCATCGGCGACGAACCGGAAGATCTCGGTCACCAGTCTGAGCGAGGGCTGAGAGGGATAGATGTAGGTACCACGGGCGACGTACTCCTTGAGCACGTCGTTCTGCACGGTTCCCTGGAGCCGCCGCCGCGAGACTCCCTGCTCCTCGCCCACCACGACGTACATCGCCAGAAGCGTCGCGGCCGTGGCGTTGATGGTCATGGAGGTCGAGACCCGCTCCAGCGGGATCTCACGGAACAGGGCGTGCAGGTCCTCCACCGTGTCCACCGCTACCCCGACCCTGCCGACTTCGCCCTCGGCCATCGGGTGGTCCGAGTCATAACCCATCTGGGTGGGCAGGTCGAAAGCGGTCGACAGGCCGCTCTGTCCCGCGGCCAGCAGCTGCCGGAACCGCAGGTTGGTCGCTTCCGCGGTACCGAAGCCCGCGTACTGCCGCATGGTCCACAGTCGCTCGGTGTACATCCCCGGATAGACACCGCGCGTGAACGGGAACTTGCCCGGTTCTCCCAGGTCGCGCTCCGGATCACCGGTCCAGTCGGGGGGACCGTAGACGGTCTTGGGGGGCGGAGTCATGGAAGGCCGGAGAGTGCCCAGTGCCCAGTGCCCAGTGCCCAGTGGCAGCCCCGATTCGACCGATGCTCACGGCCTGAGGGACAGATCCGCCTCCGGTGGCTCGATCCACCTGGGCACTGGGCACTGGGCACTGGGCACCGATGTCTCATGCTTCCCCCATCCTCCTGAGCGTATCAGCCACGTACCCCACGTCTTCCCGCGATCCGATCACCAGCGGCGTTCGCTGGTGCAGATCCGTGGGCACGATATCGAGGATCCGGCGCGTGCCGTCGGTGGCGGAGCCACCGGCGTGCTCGGCGATGAACGCCATCGGACTGCACTCGTAGAGGAGACGGAGTTTTCCGCGAACGTTCTTGGTGTCGGCGGGATACATGAAGATGCCGCCAGCCAGGAGGTTGCGGTGGAAGTCGGCGACCAGGGAACCGATGTAGCGGCTGTTCTTGCCCTTGATCTCTTCCGGCCGGTCGCCGTGAAAGCCGCGCACCGCCCACTGCACCCCCTTGGTCCAGCGGGCGAAATTCGACTCGTTCACGCTGTAGTACTGGCCCACCCGGGGGGTGATGATCTTCGGATGGGAAAGCAGGAACTCACCGATCGAAGGGTCCAGGGTGAAGCCTGCGACCCCCTGTCCGGTGGAGTAGATCATCATCGTGCTCGAGCCATAGATCACGTACCCCGCCGCGACCTGTTTGCAGCCGGGCTGCAGCACATCGGCCAGGCTGCCGCGTCCCTCCAGGCTGATCCGGCGATAGATGCTGAAGATGGTGCCCACCGGACCGTTCACGTCGATGTTGCTGGACCCGTCCAGGGGATCGTACAGCACCGCGTACTTCCCGGCCGGATACTGCGACGGCACCGGGATGATGGTCTCGTCCTCCTCAGAAGCCATGACGCAGACCCGGCCGGTGCGGCTGAGGGCGTTGGTCAGGCTCTCGTTGGCGAACACATCCAGCTTCTGTTGCTCTTCGCCCTGCACGTTGGTGGCGCCCGCACTGCCGAGAATGTTCACCAGCCCGGCCCGCCGGATGTTGGCTGCGATGATCTTCGTGGCAAGCGCAATGTCGTACAGGAGGTTGGACAGCTCCCCGGTAGCCTCCGGATACTTGTCTTCCTGATCGAGGATGAACCGTTCGATGGTGATGACGCGGCTATTCGGGAGCACCGGAGAGCCCTCTTGTGTGGATCGTCTCGTGGCGGCCCCGCCCGGAAAGGCTGAAGGACCGTCCGTCAGTGGTCACTGTAAGCGTGCCCTGCAGGTCGGTGCGCCAGACGCCAATCCCCCGCCGCACGAGGCGTTCGAGTACTTCGCGGTGGGGGTGACCGTACCGGTTCCCGTTCCCCGAACTGATAATGGCCGCCTGTGGCCTCAGCTCGGCAAGCCAAGCCTCTCCGCTTGCCGACCGCGACCCGTGGTGGCCGACCTTCAGCAGGTCCACCGGCCCTACCCGACCGGCGAGCCGAGCCTCCGCGGCAACCCCGGCATCGCCCGAGAACAGGGCGCGGAAAGCACCGTACTCCACCAGCAGCATGACCGAGTCTTCGTTCAGGTCCAGACGCCATCCGCTCCAGCCCGTGTCGGGATGGAGGACCGTGAAGCGCACGCTGTCCAGCTCGAACCGGAGCCCGTCCCGGGCGGCCTGCCACGGGATCCCGAGCACCTCCAGCTCGTCCAGGAATCCCAGGTATAGCGAATCGGCGACCAGTTCCGCCGGCTCCAGCATTCGCGACGCGGGATAGCGCTCCAGCACTGAACCGAATCCACCCAGGTGGTCGGCATGGGCATGGGACAGCACGGCCACGGCCAGCCCACCGACACGGTGCCGGGCCAGAAAGGGCGCTACCACCCGCCGGCCGGCGTCGGTCCGCTCGTCACGGGGGCCAGCGTCGATCAGCACCCAGCGCCCCGCTGGCGTGCGGACCAGCGCGGCGTCTCCCTGCCCGACATCGAGAAAATGTAACGTGAGGCCCGAAGTCGCGTCACGGACGGCCTGATAGTTCTCGACCCCGAGCAGGAGCCAAGTTCCCGCCGCCAGTCCCAGGGCCGTCCGACGCACTGCCTCCGCCCTGGTGGTCCCACCGCTGATGCTCCAGCCCGCCAACCCGAGAATCCCCAGCCACGGCAGTGCCGCGGCCGGGCCGGCGGGCTGCACCACCGCAGACGCGTCCCAGGACCCACCCCACCACGCGACCTGATCCAGGAGTCCGAGCACGGCACCTGCGCCCGCCGCCACGGGGTGGGCGAGCGAGGGCGCGACAGCGCTCAGGAGCAGGCTCAGCAGCAGACCCGGGACTGCGACGGCCGCGAGCGGAACGGCGATGAAGTTCAGCAGGACCCCCGCCAGCGAAACCAGTCCAAACAGCGTGGCGGTGATCGGCGCAGTGGCCACGGTCGCCCCGACCGAGGCCGCGGCGGTGCGATGCCACCATCTGGTCCCCACCGCCCGGTCACTCCACCGGGTTGCCTGGAGCGCGCCGGCGAGCGCCGCGACGGACAGCCATGCACCAGGGTCCAGCACCGCCCACGGGTCCAGCAGAACCACCAGCAGGGCGGCAACGGCGAGCAGGGAGACGGCCTGCGGATTGCGTTGCCGGAGATGGAACTGGGCTACCAGTCCCGCGAGGAGCGCGGCCCGAGCCGCCGGTGCCGGCCATCCGAGGAACATCACATAACCGAAGGCGACCGCTGCCGCACCGACGGCCGCCCGGGCCCGCGGCACACCTGCGAGAACTCCGATCAGGGCGACCCACCCGGCGATCACTCCGACATGGAACCCGGAGATCGAGAGGATGTGCACCAGCCCCGCCCGCGCGTAGCGATCGCGGAGCTCCGCCGACATGGCGCCTCGGCGGTTGACGAGGAGCGCCTCTACCGTCCCGGACCGGCGGCCATACAGCTCCCGTACCGAGTGCCCGATCCAGTTGCGCACTCGATCGGCCGGCCCAGGCACCAGCCGGGTTACCTGGGATTGGGAGACGATCAGGATCCCATCGGCTCGTCCGCTTCGGTCCGGCCTCCGAATCCAGCGACCCTCGAGCCGGACCACGCTTCCAGCCTGCACCTCGGTGCCGCCCGGCCAGCGGGCATCGATGGCGCCATCGCAACCGGCTCCCAACGGCGCCACCCGGGCAACCGGCGCATCCACGAAGACCGGATCCTGCACCCGGGCCTTCAGCGCGATCACACCGGCCGGGAGCTTCGCCCCGCACCGGTGGCTCTCCCGGGCCAGAACCGCGAGGGCCGTGAGCCGCCCCAGCAGCAGTACCAAGGGCCAGATGCTGGCCGGTCGGCGCCGGCTCCAGAGCCCGATCGATCCCAGGACCACCAGGACGGTGAGCGGATCCCCGAAACGCAGGAGGCCGGTCGCGAGACCGGCCCCGTAAGAGAGCAACAGCAGAAGCGCGGGTTTCATCCCGCCCCCTGCCGGCGCTGAAGCGCGCGCCTCACAGGCAGGCGGAACGCCAAAGCGGCTAGGTCGCGCCGCCTCCGCGCCTGGCGCAACGGGGACCCAGATTCACCTTGCGGATTCCCTCCATGACAGCCACCTCGATCGCTGCCCGGTTCTGGTCCTTGTCGAGGTTTACGTCGGTCACCACCGTACCTTCTCGGCCGATCACGTACTTGGCTGGCAGGCGGTTCAGTGCATACACCAGCACGTCCAGGCGGCAGGTCTCGCAGCCACAGAAGTCCGGAAAATGCCCCACCAGTCGCTCGTAGGCTTCCACCGCGTGGTCTTCGACGGCGTTCCGAATGTGGTTTCTGGTCATGCGAGCACCCCGAGCTGCGATCGGACCACCTGGCTGGTGAAGGTCGATCCGGTCGTGCCGGTGAGCTGCACCGTGTGGTAGTCCCCGACGGCCGCGCCGGGGAGGTCAACGAGAACCAGCAGATTGGTGCGGGTCCGGGCGAGCAGCAGTTCACCTCGTCGAGCCGGGCGCTCGACCAGAACCTCCACCGTGCTCCCCACCCGGGCCAGGTTCCTCCGGCGCGCCTGATTTCGGACCGTAGCGATAAGCCGCTCCAGCCGCCCGGCGGCCACGGACTCCGGGACCTGGTCTCGCAGCCGCACCGCTGGAGTGCCCTCGCGTGCCGAATACTTGAAGGTGTAGGCGTCATCGAAACCGGCCGCTGACACCAGGGAGAGCGTTTCTTCGAACTGGTCGTCGGTCTCGCCTGGGAACCCGACGATGATATCGGTCGAAAACGTGATTCCGGGTATCGCCAAGCGAAGCCGCGATACCAGATCCAGGTAGCCTTCCCGGGTGTAGCGGCGGAGCATGCGCCGCAGCACCGGGTTGGATCCGCTCTGCACCGGCAGGTGGACGTGCTCGCAGACGGCCGGCACCGTGGCCATCGCCTCGATGACTCGATCGCTGAAATCGGCCGGATATGGGCTGGTAAACCGGAGCCGCCGGAGGCCATTAACGGCGCCCACCTGACGCAGCAAGTCGGCGAAGTCATGCCCGCCGTCGCGGTAGCTGTTGACCGTCTGCCCCAGGAGGGTGACCTCCGTGGTACCCTGGCCGGTGAGCCGGCGGACCTCGTCGACGACATCCTCCAGCCTGCGACTTCGCTCCGGCCCCCGGGTATACGGAACGATGCAGAAGGTGCACCTATAATCGCAGCCCCGCTGCACGGTGACGAAGGCGCTCGCCCCAGCGTCCCGCACCGCGGGGACATCCTCATAGTGCTCCCACGACCGGAAGTCGGTATCCGCCACCCGTCGGCCCGATTCCGCCTGCGCCACCAGCGCCGCCAGATTCCGGTACGCGTCGGGCCCCGCGACCAGGTCGACCCGAGGCACTTCCTCCAGCAAACGGGGCCCCAGCCGCTGGGCCATGCACCCCACGACGCCGAGGACCGCACCCGGCCGCAGATACCGCTGCAGCTCTCCGAGCCGGCCGATGACCCGCTGCTCGGCGTTGTCGCGCACGGCACAGGTATTGACCAGCAGCACATCCGCATCGTCGGGGGCGCTGCTCCGGACATACCCGTCCTGCGCGAACAGGCCGAGCACCAGCTCGGTGTCCGCGACGTTCATCTGGCAGCCGTAGGTCTCGATGTAGACGCGCTTGGCCATGCGAAAAGATAGTGGGACGGGGCGGGATCGGCCCCGTGCGCTAAGGTCGAACGGTGACGCCCACCCCGATGAGCCAGGCGCCCTCGCGGTGGCCCCCGGAAGCCCGGCGCCAGACGCGCTCGACGGAGAGGTCGATTCCCGCGTGGTCGATCCCGGCCCGGTCCTGCGCAAAGCGGAACCCGCTGCCGATGGCCACCCCGACCTCATGGGCCTGCGAGCCATTCTCGACCGGGAATGGCAGGGTCGCGTAGCGAGCGCCCAGGCGGATCGGGCGCTGCTGCGGGCGGCGCGGGCTGCGGATGAGCTCGGCGCCGGCCGCGATCTCCACCGTGTTGCGTGCCCCCGTCCCGCCCATCGCCCGGAGGTCGGCGTCGGCGCTGCCCCAGCGGTGGGTGACCACGTGCGTCCCGATATCGAGCCGCGCCGTCGGCCGCCAGCGGAAGCCGCCGCCGAAGGCGATAGGCAGGTCCACGTCGCCCACGTTGGTCGAGTCCCGCTCGATCGATGCATCCCCGTCCATCCGGAACAGGGCCGACACGGTGAGGCCCCCGCCGAGCGGCCGGCTCAGTCCCGCGGAT
>DATBLR010000008.1:0-42920 GCA_036555275.1 Gemmatimonadales bacterium
CTGATTCTCGACGGTCTCCGGCACGCCTTCGGGATGATACTCCGAGGCGACCCGCAGGTCATGGAGATCATGTGGCTCTCACTCCGGGTTTCGGGGATAGCCACCCTGGTGAGCCTGGCCCTCGGCATTCCGCTCGGCACCTTCCTCGCGCTGACCCACTTTTCCGGGCGGCGCCTCCTCCTCGGCATCGTCAACGCCGGCATGGGGCTGCCGCCCGTCGCCGTGGGGCTGTTTGTGAGCGTGCTGCTGTGGCGCAGCGGACCGATGGGTTTCCTGGAGCTGATGTACTCTCCGACGGCCATCGTCCTGGCGCAATGCGTAATCGCCTTTCCGGTGGTCACCGGCCTGACCGCGGCGGCGGTACAGCAGGTCGACATCCGGCTTCGGCTGCAGCTCATTGGTCTGGGTGCCTCGTGGCCGCAAGCGCTGGGGCTCCTGCTCCGGGAGGCACGGTTCTCGGTGCTGGCGGCCGTGATGGCGGGGTTCGGCGCGGTGATTTCCGAGGTCGGCGCCTCGATGATGGTCGGCGGCAATATCCTGCACTCGACGCGGGTGCTCACCACCGCCACCGTGCTGGAGACCAGCAAGGGCAACTTCGACGTGGCAATCGCGCTCAGCGTGCTGCTCCTCGCCCTGACCTTCGCCGTCACCATGGTGCTCACGCTCATTCAGCAGCGTGGGGCACGCCGATGAGCGCCGCTCTGGAGGCCGGCGGACTGCGACTGCAGTACCATGACCAGCCGTTCCTGGAGGTCGAATCGCTGTCGCTGGCGCATGGACGGACCCTCGCCCTGCTGGGACCCAACGGCGCGGGCAAGTCCGCCCTGCTCCGGGTGCTGGCCCTGCTGGAGCGGCCCCGGGCCGGATGGCTCAGGGTGCTGGGTGAGCGGGTGGACGGAGAACGCCAGCGGCTGGGACTCCGGCGGCGGATGGCCACGGTGTTTCAGGCCCCGCTGCTCGTGGACCGGACGGTGGCCGACAACGTGGCGCTGGGCCTTCGGTTTCGTGGCGTACGTGGCCCGGGAACCAGCGCCCGGGTGGGGCAGTGGCTGGAGCGGCTTGGCATCGCCCACCTCGCCGCGAGGCCGGCGCGAACGCTGTCCGGCGGCGAGGCCCAGCGCGCCAGCCTGGCGCGGGCCCTTGTGGTGCAGCCGGAGCTGCTCTTCCTGGACGAGCCCTTCGCCTCGCTGGACCAGCACGGGCGGGAAGCGCTGGCCCTGGAACTCGAGGTGATCCTGCGGGAGTCGCGGATCCCCACCGTGCTGGTGACGCATGATCGGGGCGAGGCGATGATGCTGGCCGACGAGGCGGCGGTGCTGCTGTCGGGGAGGGTCCGGCAGGCGGGGCCGGTGCGCAGCGTCCTGGCGCATCCTGCGGACGCCCAGGTGGCCCGGTTTCTGGGGGTGGAGAATCTGCTCCCGGCCAGGGTCAAGCGGCGGGAAGGAGGCGTGGGTGAGGTGGAGGTGGCAGGGCAACGGGTGACGGTTACGCTGCCGGCGGACGCGGGAGCGGAGGTACTGCTGGCGCTACGAGCCGAAGACGTGCACCTCGGATCTGTTGCGGCCGGCCGGGCTCCTGTCAGCGTGCATGTCACAGCGCGGGTGGTGCGGCTGGTGCCGTTCGGCGTTCCCTACCGGGTACATCTCGACGCGGGGCTCCCGCTGATCGCGCTGACGGCGCCACGAAACGTGGATCGCCTCAACCTGGCACCGGGTGCCGAGGTGGTGGCGTCGTTCGCGCCGGAGGCGGTTCACGTGATCGTGCAGCCAGTGGGCGGCCGGGTCGCTTCCTGAGACGCCACGCGAGACGCGCGACGGTGGGAGATCGAGGCTTGCCGCCTGACGGTCCGAGGCGGTAATCTCCCGCCGTCAGGCCAACCTGAAGGGCTCATGAGCGGCACCGCGAACATTCCCCGTCCGACCAACGAGCCGGTTCTTTCCTACGCCCCGGGAACGACGGAGCGCACGGCGCTCAAGGCGCGCCTCGCCACCATGGCGGAGGAGAGTATCGAGATCCCGGTGATCGTCGGCGGGAAGGAGATCCGGACGGGCACGCTGCATGACGTAGTCTGCCCGCACGATCACAAGCGGGTTCTGGCGCGGGCGCACCATGCCGATCAGACCGCCATCCAGGCCGCCATCCGCACCAACCGGGACGCCTGGCGCGACTGGTCGAGCATGCGGTTCGAAGACCGGGCGGCGGTTTTTCTCAAGGCGGCCGACCTTCTCGCGGGACCGTGGCGAGCGACGGTCAACGCCGCCACCATGCTGGGCCAGAGCAAGACGGCGTTTCAGGCGGAAATCGACAGCGCCTGCGAGCTGATCGACTTCTGGCGGTTCAACGTGTACTTCGCCGAGCAGTTGTACCGGGAACAGCCGGCCTCGGCGCCGCTCACCTGGAACCGAATGGAGCACCGGCCGCTCGAGGGGTTCGTGTACGCGATCACCCCGTTCAATTTCACCGCCATTGGCGGCAACCTCCCGACCGCCCCGGCGCTGATGGGGAACGTGGTGCTGTGGAAGCCCTCGCAGGCGGCCTTGCTCAGCAACTACTACGTGATGAAGGTGCTCGAGGAAGCCGGATTGCCGCCGGGCGTCATCAACTTCATTCCCGGTGATCCCATCCAGGTCAGCGGCGCCGCCCTCGCGGACCCGGCGTTCGCGGGAATCCATTTCACCGGCTCCACCGCCGTGTTCCAGTCGTTGTGGCGGACGATTGCGGAGAGGCTGCCGAGCTACCGGGCCTATCCGCGGATCGTCGGGGAAACGGGCGGCAAGGATTTCGTGCTGGCGCACGCCAGCGCGGATGTGGAGGCGCTGGCCGTCGGGCTGGTTCGAGGGGCCTACGAGTACCAGGGCCAGAAATGCAGCGCGGCCTCGCGGGCCTACGTCCCGGCCAGCCTGTGGCCCAAGGTCCGGGAGCGGCTCACCGCGCTCATCGCGGACCTGCACATGGGTGACGTGCGGGATTTCCGGAACTTCATGGGCGCGGTCATCGATCACCGGGCCTACGATCGCCTGACGGGTTACCTGGCCCAGGCCAAGCAGGATCAGGGTGTGACCATTCTCGCGGGTGGCCATGCGCGGTCGGAGACCGGCTACTTCGTCGAGCCGACCCTGATCCAGGTCGCCGATCCGCGGTACCGCACCATGTGCGAGGAGCTGTTCGGCCCGGTGCTCACCGTCTATGTCTATCCCGACGCCCGCTGGCACGAGACGCTGACCCTGGTCGATAGCACCAGCCCCTACGCGCTCACCGGCGCGGTGTTCGCGCAGGACCGGCGGGCGCTGGCGGAGGCGGAGCAGGCGCTCCGCCACGCGGCGGGCAACTACTACGTGAACGACAAACCCACCGGGGCGGTGGTCGGGCAGCAACCGTTCGGCGGCGCGCGGGCGAGCGGGACCAACGACAAGGCCGGGTCGATCCTCAATCTGGTGCGCTGGGTCTCGCCCCGGAGCATCAAGGAAACCTTCGTGCCGCCGCGGGACTACAAGTACCCCTTCATGGGGGCGGAGTAGTCAGACGGGTGGGTGGGGCTGCAGGGATGCGGCCCGCCGTGCGGCGAGCAGCGGCCGCAGTCATGCGGCTCGCAGCTTGCTGGGCGGGCGGAGCTGGAGCTCCGCCCCTACCCACCTGGTCCCTTGTACACCACCCCTCCCTTCATCACCCACACCACCCGCTGCAGCTCGGTGATATCGGCCAGCGGGTCGCCCGCCACTGCGATGAGATCCGCAAACCGTCCTTCGGCGACGGCGCCCAGGTTCTGCTCCTGGTCGAGGAGACGGGCGGCCACGGTGGTCGCCGACCGGATGGCCTGCATAGGTGTCATCCCGTAACGCACCATATAGGCCAGTTCCTGGGCCTGGTTCTCGGTCCAGGCGTATCCGCCGGCGTCGGTGCCGTAGGAGATGTACGGTGTGAGGCCGCGGCGCAGGGCCTCGCCGAAGGCTGCCCGCTCGATATCCACCATTCTGGGCCAGATGCCGCCCCGGCCCTCGGCCACGTACACCCCGACGAAGATGGTCGGGCACCAGTAGACCTTCTGGCGCACCATGCGGTCGATCAGGTCCGGCGTGAGACCGTCCCCATGCTCGACGGTGTTGAAGCCGGCGCGGAGTGCCGCATCGATTCCGTCCCAGCCCACCGCGTGGCCGGCGATCTTCCGTCCCAGCCGGTGGGCCTCATCCGCGAAGGCCCTGAGCTCCTCATCGGTATAGTCGACCCAGCTGCGCAGCTTGCCGTCCGGACCAAGGAAGTAGCGCCGGTCGACGTAGACCTTGATCCAGTCCGCCCCGTACTTCACCTGCTCCCGCACGGCGCGGCGGATGTTGTCCACGCCATCAACGATCTGTACGCCCTCCGGCACTCTGAGCTCCCAGGAATAGCCGGAGAGCGGGTACATTCCCGTCGGCGCGAACGCCCGGGTCGCGACGAACATCCGGGGCCCCGGGATGACGCCGCGTTCGATGGCTGTCTTGACGTCCACGTCCGCGTACATCGCCCCCTCGGTCTCGAGATCGCGAATGGTGGTGAAGCCGTTCATGAGCGCGGTCCGCGCCGAGACCGTCGCCCGGATAGTCCGGTAGGGAATGGATTCCTTGAGGAGCTGCTCGTCGTAGTCCTCCGCCGTGATATCGCCCTGGAGCAGGATGTGGGTATGGTTGTCGATCAGGCCGGGCAGCACCGTCAGCTTGCTCAAGTCGATCTGGGTCGCCTCTCCGGCCTGCTGCCGCATGTCCAGAAAGGGGCCGACGCGCTTGATACGATCGCCTTCGATGAGAATCCCCTGGTCGCTCCGCACCCGGTCGGTTTCTCCATCAAGGAGCCGTCCCGCCCGTACCAGGATGCGGCTGGGCGCGGCAGGCGCCTGGCCCGCGAGCCGAAGGGGGATGCCCATCAGCCCGAGAGGGAGCAGCAGCCAGGCGCTGTGCGCGATTCTTTTGTGCAGCATCATGACTCGACCTCGACGGAGGAACCCGGGAAGTTCCCGAGCGATGACGGGAGCAGGCGGCGGGACCGGTGAGATATTCTGCCTCCCCTCCCGGAAGGCAAGCCGCCGTGCGGGGCTCTCTGCTGGGGCTCGGGTTGATACTGTCACTGCCGGTGGGCGCCGGGCAGGCACCGGGGCCTTCGTATCATCCGCTCCAGGTGGATTGCGCCCGATACCGGCAGGAGATCCGGTCGGTGATCCGGCTTCAGAGCAGCCGGCAGCGTTCGCGGGAAACCAGCGGCCGGACCGGGTTCATGGTGCTCCGCGCCACCCAGCGGGACTCCCTGCTCAGCCTCGAGGCGTGGTTCGATTCCCTTTCGGTCTGGCGGGAAGGCGCCGGCGAGCGATTGGAACCCGAGACCGACGGCGTGATCGGCGGGCGGTTCAAGGGTCTGCTCACCGGCCGCGGGGCCTTCACTGCCGTCGACCGGCCCTTCGTCCCTGACGAAGTCGCGGAGGTGTCTGATGTCGGCGATGCGCTGGGGGAGCTGCTGCCGCCGCTTGCCCCGGTGGCCCTGATCCCGGGAGCGGCCTGGAAGGACGACTTTGGAACGGTGATTACCCGGATCGCTGACGGCCGACTGGCCGGCCAGCCCGTCGAGCGGTACCGGCTCGTCCGTCACAGCACCCGCACCGAGTCCCGCCTGCTCCCCGATTCCACCGCGGTTAGCGCGACCCGGCGCGAGTCTGAGGCAGGCACCTACGACTGGTCGAACGAGCTGGGGCCGCTCCGGTGGGAACGGGAAATCACGGCGGACGTGGAGGTTCCGGCCGGCGGACCGGTCAAGTCACCGTTTCGGACCCAGATCGAACAGATGGTGACTGTCGAGCGGGTCGGAACCGGATGCGGCGCGCCATAGGAGTAACGCGGCACTCTCGGGTCCGATGGTGGGTGACCTCGAGCTAACTGCAACCACAGAGACACAGAAGCACAGAGTGGCGCACCGAAAAGTGCGGCTTGCCACGACGGACGATTACTCGGTGCCCTCTGTGTCTCTGTGGTTTTGCTTTGCTCTGGGTGCCAGCGAGAGCGCTCCACCTCAAGCAGGGATCCGTTCGACTAGGGAACGGTGGCCCGCAGCTCCCGATACACGTACTCCTCCGGCCCGGTGGTGTCGCTCAGGGCACGCTCGATGATGTCGTGGCGCGGGGAGAGCGAGCAGACCGGGTCTACGTTGGCCGCATCCCCCGTCAGCGCGAAGGCTTGGCAGCGGCAGCCGCCGAAGTCCTGCGCCTTCCGCGGGCAACTCCGGCAGGGCTCCTTCATCCAGGCGTCGCCGCGGAAGGCGTTGAAGATCGGGGACTGCTCCCAGATCCAGTCCAGGGTGTGGTCGCGCACGTTCACGAACTGGAGCCAGGGGATCTGAGTTGCTCCGTGGCAGGGCAGCGCGCGCCCGTCGGGAGTGACCAGGACGTAGACGTTCCCCCAGCCGCCGTAGCAGGGCTTGGGGAACTGCTCGTAGTAGTCGGGGAGGACGTAAATTATCTGCATGCGGCCCTTGAACTTCGCGAGGGCCGCCTCGGCGATGGGGCGGGAGCGCTCCACCTGGTCGCGGGTCGGCATCAGCAGATGCCGGTTCTTGAGCGCCCAGCCGTAGTACTGGGTATTGGCCAGTTCCACCCGGTCGGCCCCCAGCGTCGCTGCCATCTCGATGATCTCCGCCAGCCGGTCGAGATTGGCCCGGTGCAGCACCACGTTCACCGAGAAGGCCAGGTCCAATTCCTTCACCAGCGCGGCGGCCTCGAACTTCTGCCGTCCCAGCTTGATGCCGGCGATCCGATCGGCGCTGACCGGATCGGTGTCCTGGAAGGAAATCTGCACGTGGTCGATGCCGGCGTCCTTCAGGCGCTTGGCGCGCTGCCGAGTGAGGCCCAGGGCGCTGGTCACCAGGGTGGTGTACAGGCCCTCTCCCCGCGCGTGGGCGACCAGCTCTTCCAGGTCCTTGCGGACCATGGGCTCTCCCCCGGACAGCCCCAGCTGCAGGACGCCGAGGTCGCGGGCTTGGGTGAACACCCGCTTCCAGTCCTCGGTGGACAGCTCGGCTTCCGCCCGGGACATCTCCAGCGGGTTGGAGCAGTAGGGGCAGTGCAATGGGCAGCGGTAGGTCAGCTCCGCCAGCAGGGTGGTGGGCTGACGACTCGGCCGCTCGGCGACCGAGCGGCCCTCGGGAGCGGCTTGCCGCGACCCGGCCGCCGGGATGGGATCGTGCCGCCACGTCAGGGGGGCGGCCGAGTTAAGCAGCTGTATCAGGTCCCGGCGGGCGAGGCCGGCGAGATACTCCAGTACGTCGGATTGAACATCGGCTTTGTAGCGCTCGCCCAGAATGCGGCTGATCTCCCCGGCGGTGCGCGAGCCGTCCGACAGTTCGAGGATGGCTCTCCCGGTGTCGTTCAGGAACATCGCTCCTTCGGGATACAGGAGCGCGGGGCGCTGCCGCACCCGATCGTAGCCGATGCGGGCCAGACGCCAGAGGCGGGGGTAAGTGTCGGGGTTGAGGGACATGCTAGTCTTGTCGGCGGGAGGGGCGGGAGAGGCGGGATGGGCGGAAACTCCTCCTGCCGCCTCTGCCGCCTGCTCCCGCCGCTCCAGCCTACTCCTTGTACGCGTTATGAATCACGTCGATCATGGACCACAACATTTCGAGCTTGAACGCCAGCGCTTCGAAGGCCATCCGCTGAGTCTCCACGCTGGTGCAGTGTTGCTGCACGATCGCGAGGCCGTGCTTTACATCCCGGGGCGCCTGCACCAGCCGGCTCTTGAAGTAGTCGAGCCCTTCCGGAGGGATCCAGGGATAGTGAACCGGGAAGGACTCGATCCGCTGCTGGTGGATCTTGGGCGCGAACAGTTCGGTCAGCGATGACGCGACCGCCTGCACCCATGGCTTCGACTTGCAGAACCAGATGTAGGATTCGCAGATCAGCCGCACCGCGGGCAGGACGTGGCGCTCGTCCTCCATTTCTTCCCGCGGCACCCCCAGGGCGATGCCCAGCCGGATCCACAGCTCGATGCCGCCCTCGCCGGGCCGAGTGCCGTCGTGGTCCACGATCCGCTGGATCCACTCCCGGCGCACAGCGGGGTCGGGGCAATTGGAGAGAATCGCGCCGTCCTTGCGCGGCACGACCCGCTGATAAGCGAGCCGATTGGCAACCCAACCCTGGAACTGCCGTCGGCTGAGCTGACCCGCGTACATCATCTTGTGAAATGGATGCTCCACGTAATAGGACCCGTGGAAGCTCCGGAGCGCCGCCTCCAGCTCGGCCGGCGAGAGCGGCCGGGTGAGCTCGGGAATCGGCGGCTTGGGAGGTGTGGCCAGCTCGGAAGCGCGGAGCACGGTCGTCATCGTGGAATCCTCAGGGCCAGCGCGCCAGCATCTGGCGGAGCTCGTCGCGGTGATTGGTTTCGTCGGCGATGATATCGTCCAGCTGCACCGCCAGACCGTGCTCCCCTGCTGCCTCGGCCTGCTCGCGCCGGGCCAGGTAACGGGTGATGGTCGCCACCTCCGCATCGAGGGCGGTTTGCAGCATGACCTTCGGATCCCTGGTCACGGTCACCGGGGCGGGCGTCGTCGCGGGGTTGGCACCAAGGGCCGCCAGCTTGTCGGCCAGGATCTGAGCGTGAGCCAGCTCTTCGGGGATCTCGCTCGCGAAGAAGCCACGGAGCTCCTGCCGGTAGGGGCCCTGCACCAGACTGGCGTAGAGGCGATACATGATGACCGCCTGGAACTCGCCCTGGAGGTCCTGGTTGAGGCCATCGATCAAGGTCTGACGGACGTCGGTTGGCATAAGGTCTTCCTAGAGCGTGAATCGCATGCCGTCGTCCCCGACCTGGAGGCCGGCCGCAGTCACGAGCTGCCGTTCCGGGGAGTCCTCGATCAGCATGGGATTGGAGTTGTTGATGTGGGTGTACACCTTCTGCCGGCAGGGGAGCCGCCGCAATCGCTCCAGGCTGCCGTCGGGCCCCGAAACCGGCAGATGGTCCATCTGTCGCGCTGTGCGATCACTCAGGCCGAGGGCGATCATCTCGTCATCGGTCCAGAAAGTCCCGTCGAAGAGCAGCAGGTCGGCTCCCGCCAGGCGCTGCAGCAGCGGCTCATCGAGCGCGCCACAGCCGGGGACAAAGGCCAGTGCGCCGCCGCCCCGCTGGTCTTCCACCACCAGCCCGACGGTATGGCCGGGCAGATCCCGCCGCGCAAAACGGGGCGGATCGCCAGCCACGGGGAAGGCGGTCACCATCAGGCCCGTCTCGCTTCCGTCCAGGTGATGCAGCTGGGTCGGCTGATCGAGCGCCAACTCGTGCTGGTCAACCCGGGCGAAAGCCCAGGTCACCGGGACGATTCGCGAATCGTGGTTCAGCACCTCGTGAACCGCGCGGGTGGCGTACAGCTGGAGTCGGCGTCCTTCCCGCAACAGGGTGATGCCCAGGGTATGGTCCAGCTCGGCGTCGGTGGCGACCATGCCCTCGACTGGATGGCGGCGGACCGCCGCCGACGGCGCGCCGTCGAGCCCTGCGACCTGCTCCCGGATGTCGGGAGACGCGTTCAACAGGAACCAGCGGGTGCGGTCGGCGGAGATGGCGGCGGATGACTGGGTCCTCGGATGTGCCCGGGCCGGATCACTGCGCGCGATCCGGCAGGATGGGCACCAGCAATTCCATTGGGGAAATCCGCCGCCCGCGGCGGTACCGAGGAGCACTACTTCCATGAGATGAGGATAACGGCAGGCAAAAGAAAACGGGGCCCGCGACTGTCGCGGGCCCCGTTCCCAAGTTGCCGCCTTAAAGGGTCGCGACGTAGGCGGTGACTTCCATCGTGACGGCGACGACTTCGGCCTCGGGCTTGGTCCAGGTCATTTTCAACTCCAGAGGGGTGTGAGTGCAACAAAAGGTCTTGGGCTGTTTCACCCAGTCGGGGGAAGGAATTCCTCGACGACGCCCTGTAGAACGCAGACCTCGTGCCGAAATCATCGCCGACCGAGCGCTGCTCCATAACATGTTGTTACACAAGATATTACAGCCGTTAAAGCGAAGAGCGTGGGGAGGCAGGTCAGCCTGATTGGGTGGGTGAGATTGGGTGATCTCACCCAGTGATTCCGTACTTCTTCAAACGGTAGCGAAGGGTATCGCGGGAGATTCCCAGCCGCTGTGCCGCCCTGGTCTGGTTGCCGGCGTTCTCCCGGAGCGCCTGCTCGAGCAGGGAGCGCTCCCACTGCTCCAGGGACATCCCCTGCGGGGGCAGGCCCTGGTGCTGGGCGACGGGGAACTCGCCGGTCGGCTCGGCGACGGCCATGCTCTCCCCCGGCGGGGAGATGGGCGGCTCGACCGGACGGGTCAGAGACAGATGCTCGGGGGTGAGCTCGACGCCTCGGCTCCACAGCACCGCCCGTTCGATCACATGGGACAGCTCCCGGACATTGCCGGGCCAGGGATAGGCGCGCAGCAGTTGCCTGGCGTCATCGTTGATGCGGCGCACGTCCTTGCCGTACTTGGCGGCCAGCCGCCGCAGGAAATGGTCGGCCAGCAGGAGGACGTCATCCCCGCGTTCCCGGAGTGGGGGGAGCCGGAGCAGCAGCACGGCCAGCCGGAAGTAGAGGTCCTTCCGGAACCGGTCACGTTCCGCCTCACGCTCGAGATCGCGGTTGGTGGCGGCGAGGATCCGGACATCGATCTTTCGGTCGCGCACTCCCCCGACCCGCCGCACGACCCGCTCCTCAATGGCCTTGAGCAGCTTGCCCTGGAGCGGCAGCTCCACGTCGCCGATCTCGTCCAGGAACAGGAATCCGCCCTCCGCGGCCTCAAACAGGCCGAGCTTCGATTCCTTCGCGTCGGTGAAGGCGCCCCGCTCGTAGCCGAACAGCTCCGCTTCCATCAGGGTCCCGGGCAGGGCGGTGCAGTTGACGTCGATGAACGGCTTGGCCGCGCGCGGGCTCGACGAGTGAATGGTGCGGGCGACCAACCCCTTCCCGGTTCCGGTCTCCCCGGTGATCAGGACCGGCGGGGTGTCCTCGAGCGCGGCGATCTGGCGGGCCTGTTCCAGCACGGCGCGCATCGACCGGGATTCTCCCACCACATCGGCGAACGGGACCTCCCGCCCGGCCCGCTCACGGTAATAGGAAAGCTCCTGCTTGAGCGCGCTGGTCTCCCGGACCCGGTCGATCAGCAGCTTCAGCTCCTCCAGATCCAGGGGCTTCTTGAGGTAGTCGAAGGCCCCGAGCTTCACCGCCTCGACCGCGCCCTCGATGGATCCGTGGGCGGTCATGACGACGACGGTGATCGCCGGGTCGAACTCCCGAATCTTCCGCAGCAGCGCGATGCCATCCATCCCGGGGAGGCGGACGTCGGTGATCACCACGTCGGGCCTGAGCGAACCCAGCAGCGGCACGGCGGATTCCGCATCACCCGCGACCTCCGCCTCGTAGCCCGACTCCTCGAGGTAGGCCTTGATCGCGCGAGCCAGGGTGCGCTCGTCGTCCACGACGAGGACGGTGAGCGCGCTCATGCGGCCGGCAGCCAGACCCGCACTGTAGTACCGGCCCCCGGCCGGCTGGTGAGGTCGAGCCGGCCGCCGTGCTGCTCCACAAACCGCCTCGCGGTGGCGAGACCCAGACCGGTCCCTTCCGCCCGGGTAGTGAAGAACGGCTGCCCGACGGACGGGAGCGTCTCGGGAGGAATGCCGCGGCCCGTGTCACGGACCTCCAGCGCGACGCCGGCGTCGCCGCTGCCGCCGCGGGCGGCGGCCGCAACCAGGGTGAGAGAGCCCCCCTCCGGCATGGCATCGAGCGCATTGGAGACCAGCTCCACCAATGCCTGCTCCAGCTTGGTCGTGTCGGCGAGGACTTCCGGCAGCTCGGTGGGTATCGCGAGGTCGAGGTTCACGCGCTGAACCCGGAGGCGTTCCCCAAAGGCGGGGAGCACCTCCTGCACCAGCTTGGCCACCGGCTGGGAGGAAGGCCGAAAGGGTGTCGGCCGGGAGAAGGTGAGCAGGTGGGAGATGCGACGGTCGAGCCGATCCACCTCCTGCACGATGGCGTGAAGCTGCTCGCCGGCCGAGGGCGAATCGGGATGCTTGAGCACCAGCTGGGCCGAGGCCCTGAGACTCGCCAACGGATTCCTCAGGCCGTGCGCTACCGCCGCCGCCATTTCGCCGAGGGACGCCAGCTTTTCCGATTGCACCAGCTGATCCTGGGTCCGCTCCAGCTCGGCGACCTTTCCGGCGAGCTCGTCGTTGAGGCGCACCATCTCGGTGCGTGACTCTCGCAGACTGTCGGTCATGCTGGTGAAAGCCCGCGCCAGGTCCCCGATCTCGTCCCCCGCATCGGCCACGATGGGGTGGTTGAGGTCTCCGGCTCCCACGACCGCCATCGCGCCCCGCAGCTCGTTGATGGGTCGAGCCAGGCTCCGTGCCATGAACCAGGCGGACAGGAGCCCGGCCGCCACCGCCAGCAGGAAGATCACCGTAAGTGCGCGCTGCTCGGCCGCGAGGATCTCGCCGAGGCGCTGGTAGGCGCCCTGCACGCTGGATTCGCGGGTGCGGCGGTAGATCTCCCGGTTGAGGCTGGTCAGCGCCGGCTGCAGACGGTCGCGCAGCTGGGTCTGCGCCAGCAGGTAGGCCTGCCGGCGGTGTCCGGCGTCGAAGGTCCGGAACACGCTGTCCCCCACGGCTACGAAATCCCGCTGAATACCGGCGACCAGCTCGGCAAGCGTAGCCTCTTCCGGCCCCAACTCGGACTTCCAGCGCTCGAACCGGAACTGCACCACTTCGCCGGCGAGCGCAAACTCCTTCTTCGCTCCGGGATCCATTCCCGACAGATACCGCCAAACCACCTGGGTCTGGTCGAACATGGCGGTCTCCAGCTCGGCGTAGGTGCGGTTCCGGCCGAGTCGCGCGCCCAGGGTTTTGAGGGCCCGCTGCTCCAGCACGTTGCTTCTGATGGCCTCCGTCCCGATGAGAAAGGCGGGGAGGACCATCAGTGATACGCCGAGGAGTAGCCTTCGCTGGAATGTCACGAGAGGGAATTAGCGGCGGGGTGGGGATAGGGGCAAGAGTACCAAGTACCGAGTACCGATTGCCTAGTGCCCAGTGCCCAGTGCCCAGTGCCCAGTGCCCAGTGCCCAGTGCCCAGTGTCCGGTGCCCGGTGCCCGGTGCCCAGTGCCCGGTGCCCAGTGCCCAGTGCCCAGTGCCCAGTGCCCAGTGCCCAGTGCCCAGTGCCCAGTGCCCAGTGCCCAGTGCCCAGTGATCGGTAGGTAATGCCGACGAGTCCGCCTTGTGTAGTCGGTACTCGGGACTTCATACCGACACTTTCCGCGCCTCCTCTTCCAGCCCGTTCAGCAGGGCCTCGATATGCTCCGGACCGGTGCGTGGGTTCATGATCGTCGTCCTGAGCACCCGACGTTCTCCCAGCACTGTCATGGTGATCCAGCCGCGTCCGGAGCGGTTGTAACGCTGGCGCAGCTCGAAGTTGAGCCGATCGAGCGCGGGGGCGGGCGCGGTGCGGTCGCCGACGTATCGGAAGCAGAGAATGTTGCCTTCCGGCCGATGCAGGGCCTTGAAGGCCGGGCGATCCTGGACCGCCGCGTAGAGCTGGCTTGCAGTGTCGGCGAGGCGGTCGTACAGCCCGCCGATCGCGGCGGCGCCGTAACGCTGCAGGGCGATCCACAGTTTGAGCGCGTCCGCCCGGCGGGAGCACTGGAAGCTCCGGGGACCCAGGTCCCAAACAGGGCCGGCGCCCGGCCGGTGGAACAGGTAAGGGGCGCCCTGCGCGAAGGCCTGTTCCAGCTCGTGCCCATTCCGGAGCAGGAGCATGCCGGCGGAGAGCGGCAGCAGCATGGTCTTGTGGGGATCCCAGGCGAGCGATCGGGCGCGGTGGATACCGGCGACCCGGTGGCGGTGACGGTCGGAGAACAGCGCGGTGGCGCCATGGGCACCGTCCACGTGCAGCCAGAGCCCGCGCGTCTCGCACAGCGAGCCGATCCGTTCCAGGTCGTCGAAGCTGCCGGTGGGGGTCGAGCCCGCCGTGGCAACCACGGCCATGATCCGGGTCCCGGCCCGCTCCAGCCGATCCAGCGTCTGCTGCAGCGCGTCGGGGTCCATGCGGAACTCGCGCGCCGGAATGGCGACGCCCCGGCGGAGCCCCAGTCCCAGCTGGGCGATGGCGCGGGTCACCGCATAGTGGGCATGCTCTCCGTATACCACCACCGGCGGATCGGGGCCGAGGCCATTCTCCCACGCGTCGGGCAGCGCGGCCGCCCGGGCGGCGAGCAATGCGGTGAAGCTCGCCTCGGTCCCGCCGGAGGTGAGCGTCCCCCCGCTGCCCTCGCCCCAGCCCACCAGCTGACTCAGCCAGCGGACCAGTCGGTGCTCGATCATGGTGGTCGGCGGCGCCATCTCCTGTACCGCCGTGGAGTTGTTGAACGCGCTGATCAGCGCCTCCGCCCAGATTGCCGCGGGCAGCGGCGCCGAGACCTGGTGGCCCATGTACATCGGATGGGTGAGGCGGGTGACCTCGGGCACGATGTCGCGGACGACCCGTTCGAGCACCTCGGTGAGCGGCCGGCCGGTGATTGGCAGCGGCTCGTCGAAGCGGGCGGCTAGCTCCTCGGGCGTGTGAGCGGTGGAGACCGGTCCCTCGCCCCGGAACGTCTCCGCCAGGTAGTGCGCGACGAGGTCGACGAAGAGCCGGCCCGCCTCGGGCGTGGCATCGGCGTCGAGCGGGGCGAGGAGGGGATCAGGGGGCATGGTAGGCGGCTCGGCGGCTCGGCGACTAACGGCTGGCGTCCAACGGCCGAGTCAATCTAAGCCCGATCCATCTCACCTGGCGCCGCTAGTGTGCCGCGCCGGATCCGCCCTGGGTGCGCCCGGTTCGGAAGAGCAGCAGGAGTGGCAGCGCCGCCCCGAAGGTGAGGCCCATGATGAGGAACACCTTCTCGAACGCGACGACGCTGGCCTGCTGGTAGAGCGTGTAGTCGAGCAGCGCGTACGCCTTCGCCTGGGCCTCGGCCAGGGTGCCGCCGTGGCTCAGGAGCCGGGTGGTGACGCCGTGGAGCCACGTCGCCGTCGCGGGCTCAGTGGGCGAGAGGTGTGGCAGCAGCCCTTCCCGGCTCTGCTCGGTGAAACGCTGGAGCAGCGTCGCCGCCACCGCGATTCCGAAGCTCCCGCCCAGCTGGCGGGACAGGTTGAACAGGCCGGTTCCCTGCGCCAGCTGAACCGGCCGGAGATCGGCGACCGCCACCTGGGTCAGGGGCACGAAGATCAGCCCCAGTCCCACGCCCCGGAGAATCATCGGCAGGACGGTGTCGTTCAGGCCGATGTCGAGCGTGAAATGGTAGTGCTTCCACATGGACCACATGAACAGGCCGACGCCCAGGGTAATGAGGTAGCGCGCGTCGATCCTGGAGGTGATGCGACCGGTGATGGCCATGGTGAACGCGCTCGCGATGGCGCCCGGCAGGATCACCTTGCCGGTGTCCCAGGCGGTGTACCCCAGATGTGCCTGGAGAAACACCGGCAGGGCGAACACGCTCGCGTACAGCGCGAAGCCCAGCGTGAGACCGAAGGTCACGCCGGCCGCGAGCTGACGGTTGCCGAGAATCCGGAGGTCTACCACCGGGTGGTCGGTGGTCAGCTCGTGCCAAATGAAGACCACCAGCGCCACGGCCGCGAGAATGGTCTCGATCCGGATCTCACGCGAGTCATACCAGCCCTTGGCTTCGCCCCGTTCGAGCAGTATCTGCAGCGCACCGATCCCCACGATGAGCAGGGCGAGCCCCAGCCAGTCCACATGGTCGGCCCGCTCGATCGTGTGCTCCGGCTCCGGGACGTAGCGCCAGGTCAGCAGCCCGGCCAGAACTCCCAGCGGCAGGTTGATGTAGAAGATCCAGGGCCAGGAGTAGTTGTCGGTGATCCAGCCGCCCAGCGTGGGCCCGAGTGTCGGTCCGACCATCACGCCCATGCCGAAGATGGCCATCGCCTTGCCCCGCTCGTGGAGCGGGAACACATCGAACAGGATGGCCTGGGCCGTGGAGATGAGCGCACCCCCCCCGATACCCTGCAGGACCCGCGCGCCGATCAGCTCCTCCAGGGTGTGGGCGTTGCCGGCGAGGAACGAGGCGATCGTGAACAGAATGATCGAGCCAGTGTAGTAGTTCCGCCGCCCAAAGCGGTCGGACAGCCAGCTGGTGAGCGGGAGGATGATGACGTTGGCGACGATATAGCCGGTGCTGACCCACGCGATCTCATCCAGGGTGGCGCCGAGATTTCCCATCATGTGGGGAATGGCGACGTTCACGATGCTGGTGTCCACCAGCTCCAGTACGCTGGCCGACACGACGGCGAACGCGATCAGGTACCGGTGCCGGTAGATCTCCTCGCGGGAGAGTCTTGCCTGACGGGCGGGGAGTGCCAGCGTCGCCATGCGGGTTATCGGGTCGTGACCGTGACGACCACCGACATGCCGGGACGCAGCGGATGGGCCTGGTCGGCCCCGTGGTCCACCGCAATCCGGACCGGAACGCGCTGCACCACCTTGGTGAAGTTGCCGGTCGCGTTGTCGGGAGGCAGCAGTGCGAACCGCGCTCCCGTCGCCGGGCTCAGGCTCTCGACATGACCGGCGAAGCCGCGGCTGCCGTAGGCGTCCACCGTGAAGCTGACCGGGTCGCCGATCGAGATGTCGGCCAGGTCGGTCTCCTTGAAGTTCGCCGTGACCCACACCCCCTCGTCCGGAATCACGGACATCAGGGTCTGGCCCACCTGCACCAGGGCCCCGGGCTCCACGGAGCGCCGGGCGATCACCCCGCTCACCGGGGCGGTGAGCACCGTGTAGCCGAGCTGAAGCCGGGCATTCTCGAGCGCCGCACGGGCGCTTGCTTCCCGAGCCACCGCGGCGCCCACGCCGGCCGCGTAGGCGTGCACCTGCTCATCGGCGGCGGCGGCCTGGCGGCGCGCCGCATCCAGGTTCGCGGTCGCCGCGTCGAAGGCGGCCTGAGCGGCGTCCAGCTGCTGGGCCGGCACGATCGCCCGCTCCGCCAGGCCCCGGACCCGGTCGAGGTCTGCCTTGGCCTTGCGGAACGCGGCCTCGGCCGAGGCGATGGAAGCGTTGGCCGATTGCGCCTGAGACCGGCTCCAGGCAAGCTGGGCCTGGGCCTGGCCCGCGCGCCGGCCGGATCCCCCCGCCGCGATCGCGGTGGCCAGGTCGGCCTCGGCCTGCGCCAGCTTGACCCGGAAGTCACGGTCGTCGAGTACCACCACGGTGTCGCCGGCCTGCACGTGCTGGTTCTCCTCTACCAGCACCCGGGCGACGAAGGCCTGCACCTTGGGCGCCACGGCGGTGATGTGGCCGTCAACCTGGGCGTTGTCGGTCTCCGCGTGGGTCGCGGCGAAGCGGTAGCGGTGCCAGCCCCAGGCGGCGAGGATCAGCACGCCGGCCACCCCGATAAGCAATGGCAGCGGCCGGCGCCGGGCCGCGGCAACCGGGGCCGGGGTGGCGGTGTCGAGGACGATGTCGGTCATGATCGCATTCCTGTCCAGCGTGAATTACTGCAGTCGGTCGAGCACACCGAGCGCGCGGAGCGCGGCCAGCCGGGCTACGGCGGCATTGACCCGCGCCTGAATCAGCCCGTCGCGGGCGGCCACGAGCCCGCCCTGGGCGCCCGTGGTTTCCACGGTCCCGGCCACCCCGGCGGAGAAGCGCTCGCGGGCCTGCGCGAGTTCCCGCTCCGCGAGCCGGAGCCGATCGGCGGCGAGTTCGACCTGGTGGTCCGCGGATGAGAGATCGAGCAGCGCCTGGCGGGTCTCGGTCGCGACCTGCCGCTCGGTGTCGTGCTGCCGGAGCTCCTGGGCCTCGAGCCGAGCCCGCTGCTCTTGCTGCCGGGCCGGGCGGCGGAAGCCGTCGAGCAGCGGCAGGCTGAGCTGTACACCGATGGCGTAGCTCCCCGCGAGGGTGTTGAGATCGCGGCCGCTCTGCTGGTACTGGCCTGCCAGCGACAGGCTGGGGACATACTCCAGCCCCATGGCACGGAGGGAGCGGCTGATGACGCTGGTGCGACGCCGTTCGGCCTCGACCTCGGCGCGGTGTCCCAGCGCGAAGGCCACGGCGGCCTCGGGATCGCGGGGCAGGTCGGGATCGGGGCCGCCGAGCGAGTCGGCGAGCAGCAGCGGAGTCTCGGGAGGGAGGTCCAGGGCCCGGGCCAGGTCGAGAAGGGCCCGGTCGTGTTGGTTGCGGGCCACCTCGAGCTGGGTCAGCACCGACGCGAGCTGCACTTCACTCCGGGTTCCGTCGATGGCGGCGCTGACTCCGGCTGCCACCAGCTGATTTGCCTGATCAAGGAGCGATGCGGCCACCGCGCTGTCCGCCTCGCGGGCGTGCACCGTCTCCCCCGCGGAGAGCGCGCGCAGATAGGCGATCCCGGCCCCCGCCGCGCTCAGCTCACCGACGGCCCGGGCGTCCGCGCCGCTGGAAAGCGCCGAATCCTTCGCCGCACGGACGCGGGCCAGGGCACTGGCGTCGAAGAGAGTCTCCGACGCGCGGATCCCGAAGCGCCAGATCGTGAACGGGTCGGTGACGCCCTGGGCAAAGGGAAGCCCGAATTCATCGACGTTCAGGGTCTGTCGGGTCGCGCCCGCGCTGGCGGTCAGGGACGGCAGCAGATCCGCCCGGCGCTGCCCGGTGCGGGCCTCGGCGATGCGCTCATTGAGCCGGGCCAGGGCGGCGGTGATCCCGCGCTCGCGTCCCATGGCGATCGCGCTGGGGAGAGTGAGGGTGACGGGAGCCGGGGCCTGTGCCGCGAGCGATCCGCCGCCGCCGATCGCCAGGGCCGCGAGCAGGAGCGGACGCATCCTATGCCTCGGGGGCCGGAGTCAGCGGCGAGCTGAGCAAACCGTGCAGGTGGAGATCGACCATGCCGCGCAGCAGCGTCTCGGCGGGCACCTGGACGGTGTCGTACTGCTGGAAGCAGCTGCGGTACTGGGCCAGCTGAACGCTCAGGGTCTGTACCGCGCGGGCGACCAGCACCGGATCGACCGGGCGGAACTCCCCGGCAGCCATGCCGCGCTCAATGACCGATTCGATGACCCGCCGACCACGGAGCACGATGCTCTGGTAGTAGAAACGGGCCAGCTCCGGGAAGCTTCCCAGCTCCGACATGACCAGCCGCGACAGCCGGACATGCTGGGGCCGATTCACCGCCGCCCAGTAGCGCTCCAGGAGCGCGCTGAACAGGTCGGCGCTGGACCCCTCCCAGCCGCGGACGAACTCCTCGGCGGAGGCGATGAGCCCCTCGATCTTGGCCCGCACCATCTCCCGGAACAGCGCTTCCTTGGAATCGAAGTACAGATACAGCGTACCCTTGCTCACCCCGGCCCGGCGGGCGACCTCGTCGCAGCGGGTGCCGGCAAAACCGCGTTCGCCGAAGACATCCAGCGCGGCGCTCAGGATCTCCTCGGGGCGGGCGTCCGGACGGCGCTGCCAGCGGGGACGGCGGGAGGAACGACGGGTGGGCACGGGACGGCGCCGGGAACGGGGCATGACGCCCTCCGTAATAAGTAACTGACCGGTCAGTAATCTATTTTGCCCGGTGAACCTGTCAACCGCGGCGGGCCCCGGCTGGAGCCCTCCGCCGACCCCGGGTGCCGCGGTCTTGTGGCGGTCGAACCGCCTGCCTACCTTAGACTTACTCACCGCCGGAGGGCTCTCCTGATGCCGGATCGGTTCCTCAGCTCCGACGACTACGACGAACACGCTCACCAGCTCTACAACGAAGGTCGCTTCGACGAAGCGCTCGAACTCCTCTCCGAAGGCACTCAGCTCTACCCCAACGCCGTCGAACTGCATGTCGGGATGGCGTATGCCTATCTGGCCCGGGAGGAATACGCCTGGGCCCGGCGCAGCTTCGAGCGGGCGCTGGCCATCGACCCCGACCACGAGGACAGTCTGGCCGGCTACGGTGAGGTGCTGCTGAAGCTGGGCGACCGGGGACCGGCGCTCAACTGCTTCGACCGTATCCTGGTGCTGGGATTCAAAGAAGATCACGAGCTGATGCTGCAGGTTGGGCGGGCCCTGTTCCGGGAGGGCCATATCGCGGCGGCGCAGCGGTTCTTCGAGTATGCGGTGAACGCCCAGCCCGATTGTCCCGAGGCCGCCGCCTGCGTGGGCTATGCCTGTCACCGTCGCAACGACGACAGCGGCGCCCTGTACTGGCTCCGGCGCGCGCTGCAGATCGATCCCCGCTACAGCGAGGCCCGGGTCTATCTCGCGAATATGCTGTATGACCGGGGAGAGTCCGAGGCCGCGATGCACCACCTGCACCAGACCGTGCCGGAAGACCACTTCGACGAATTGGGGATCTGGCGGTACATCGAGCTCAAGAAGATGCTGTACCGCCTCGCCGATGAGGACGCGGAGCTGCGCCCCTGGTTTGCCCGGCTGGGGGAGGTTACCGGCGAGCCCGATCCGGTCGAGTTGATTCTCGCCGAGGTGGAAGCCACCCAGCCGGATGGCTCGACCCGCGACCCGAACCAGCTGGAACTGTTCGGCACGCTGCTCACCGAGCTGCAGGCCATGCAGAAGCGGCACCCTCCAGCCGGAGTTCACACCGTCGCCACGCTCACCGGGAAGACCTTCCGGGGTACCTGGGAGGAGATCCTGGACCAGATGAAAAGCGCCGACCGCCAGTGGGCTGGAGCCTCGCTACGCGACTTCATGGCCGATCTCGCCCGCCGCGGAGCCGCCGAAACGGGGGTGGTGATTCCGACGACCGATGCCGAGGCGTTTCTTCGGGGCAGTGCGCGGGCCGGGGTCGTGAGGATTATCCAGTAGGCGGGAACGGGGGAACGGGAACGGATGGGGCAGGGGCCGCATATATCCGGCCCCTGCCCCATCCGTTCCCTTTTCCCCGCTCCCGCCCCGCCTTACCCTTCCGCCCATGACCTTACCTGGATTTTCGTCGTGGACCAGTGGCGTCCGGAAGGAGGTGCTGGACAACGGCCTGACGCTGCTGGTCCAGCGAGACCGATCGGCGTCGGTCGCCGCGGTGGTTACCCATGTCAAGGCGGGATTCTTCGACGAGCCCGACCGCTGGGTCGGTATCTCCCATGTGCTGGAGCACATGTTCTTCAAGGGAACCCCGACCCGGGGCCCCGGGCAGATCGCGCGGGAAACCAAGACTTCGGGCGGATACCTCAACGCCAGCACCAGTTACGACCATACCAGCTACTTCGTGGTGCTCCCCGCCGGCCGGCTCGCCGAGGCGATCGCGATCCAGGCCGACGCGCTGATGCACGCCGCACTCGACGCCGGAGAGCTGGGACGCGAGCTGCAGGTGATCATCCAGGAGGCGAAGCGGAAACTCGATACGCCCGGCGCCGTGGTGCATGAGACACTCCACGAAGTGATGTACGATCACCACCGGATCCGGCGCTGGCGAATCGGGTACGAGCGCGACCTCGCGGGGTTCACCCGCGACGATGTGGACGGGTACTATCGATCGCGCTACGTCCCTTCCCGAACCATCGTAGCCATCGTGGGCGATGTAGACGAGGACGAGGCGCTCAGCCTCGGGCGGCACGCCTACGCCGGGTGGGCATCCGGTGAAGCCGCGACGGATCGGTCGCCGGCGGAGCCGCCGTTGCGCCAGGTCCGGGCCAGGACGCTCCGAGGGGACGTTACCCAGGCGGAACTGGCCTTGGGCTGGAAGGGCGTGCCGGCCCTCGATCCGCTGGCTATTCCTCTCGATCTTGGCGCCGCGGTACTGGGGCTGGGGCGAGGGAGCTGGCTGTACCAGGCGCTGCGTGAGAGCGGACTTGCCACCGCGGTGAGCGCGCATCACTACACCCCCACCGAGCTGGGAGTGTACGCGATCGGGGCGGAATGCCACGCGGAGCGGGTCGGAACTGTGGTCGAGAAGGTGGCCGCGGCCACCACTCGTCTCACGATGGCCGGGCCCGATGCTGCGGACCTGGAGCGGGCCCGGACGCTGCTCCAGAGCCGGTGGGCCAGGCGTCTCGAGGAGATGGATGGACGCGCCGCGGCGCTCGCCGGCGCGGAGGCACTGGGCGACTACCGGCTGGTCGATCAGGACTTCTCCCGGCTCGCTGCCGCCACGGCCGACGACGTGCGGGACGCCGCCAGGCGGGTGCTCGATCCCGAGGCGGTCGCCGCGGTGGTCTATCTCCCGCGAAAGCAGGGGGAAGACCTCACGGTGGAGCGGCTGGCGCGGGTGTTTGCGGTGACTGAGCTGGACGGCTCGGCGGTTCGGCGGCTCGGCGGCTTGAGGGCGGAGCCGAAGCTCCGCCCCTACCCATCCCCTCCGCCGAGCCGCCGAGTCGCCGAGGTTCATCATGTCGCGCTGCCCGGCTTCGATCTGCTGGTACGCAGGAAGCCTGGGGTGCCGCTGGTATCGCTCGGGGTCTACCTGCCCAGGACCACTTTCGATCCCGAGGGACTGGCGGGGGTGAGCGCGCTCGCCGTGCGGAGTGCGATCCGGGGAGCCGGGGAGCTGAGCGCAGCCGAGCTGGCCTTCGCTTTCGAGCGACTGGGCGGCACCCTGGGGTCCAGCATCACGCTCGACTGGCTCGGCTTCGGGACATCGGTGCTGGCCTCCCGTCTCGGGGAGGCGGCCGGGCTTCTCGATCTGGTGCTCAGCCATCCCCGGTACGACGAGGCCCAGGTCGTGGCGGAGCGCGGACTGCTGGTAGAAGAGACCGCCCGGGTGGCGGACGACATGTTCCGCTATCCCTTCCAGCTCGCCTTTGAGGTCGGGTTCGGCGGGCGGGCGTATGGCGTGCCGGCCCTGGGCCTCCCCGATCAGCTGCGAACGGTGAGCGTGGAGCAGGTGCGGCGATGGCACCGGGAGGCCCTGCTCGGCCCGCGCGGGGTAATCATCGCCGTGGGGGATCTCGACCCCGAGGACGCCCTGGGCGAGCTGGCGAACCGGTTTGGCGGCAATCCCGCGCGGATCGAAACCGGCGGGCTGCGCGATCCCATCGCCTGGGCGCTCCACGGCGAAACCGTGAGCCGGGTGGTGCCGAGGGAGAAGACCCAGTCCGCGTTCGCCATGGCCTTTCCGGGACCGTCCCGGCGCGACCCGCGGCGCCACGCCACCGACGTCTGGAGCGCGGTCGCCAGCGGACTCGGTGGGCGGCTGTTCGAGGCGCTTCGGGACCGCCGCTCGCTGGCCTACACGGTTGTCGTCTCGTCGTGGCAGAGAGCCCGGAGCGGCGCGCTGCTGGCCTACATCGCCACCTCACCGGAGCGGGAGGACGAGGCCAGGTGCGAAATGCTCCGCGAGCTCATGCGCTTCGCGGAGCAGCCGGTGTCGCCTACCGAGCTGGCCCAGGCCACGGGCTACCTGGCCGGCCAGACCGAGGTGAATCGGCAGAGCGGAGCCGCCGTCTCCCTGGAGGTCCTGGACGCGTGGCTTGCCGGAGAGGGTCTCGGCGACCTGGAGGACCCCGCGGGACGCTATCGCTCGGTTACCGCCGACGAGGTTCGGGACGTGGCGGCGGAGATCCTGCGTCCGGCGCAGGTCCGGGCAGAGGGAGTGGTACGGGGGACCGGCGGGGGCAAGTGAGCGGTCCCGGGGGGGCCCTTCACCCCGACTACTTCGTCGCCAGCGCCTTGGCCACGCGGGCCCGGAACCCTTCCATGATAGTGCGTCCCATTTCCGTCTCTCGCGCAACCCACTCGGCGTTCCGGAATGCCCGCGGTGACGAGGCGGCGCGGATCTTGGCGAGGTGGGGTTCCACCCGGGCGAAGAGCAGCAGCCCCTCACCATTGCTCTCGGTCAGGAAGTCGGCGTGGATGATGCCGTGTCGTGCCATGCTGTAGACCATCTCCCAATAGCCGTGCACCTGCCGGTAGGCTCGGTTGAGCGGGTGGTCGGTCCGCAGGATGTCCACGGCCTCATCGGCCGTCCGGGGCCAGTAGTCCCGGTTGATCGCATTGCGTGACTCGCGCATGACCTCTTCGCGGCGCAGGTCGTAAATCTTCAGGACAAGGTCGGCATCGAAGTGGTCGGGGTAGTCCTTGAGCATGGTCAGTGGCGATCGGTAGGCGGTGATCGGAAGGGACCCTCAGGCGGGCGCGTTGACGCCGAGCCGACGGGCGATGACATGAACAGCGCGGGACGGGGGCGCCCCGTGCGGGGTCACCACGTCAACGAGACACGCCCCGCTGGCGGGCAGGGCGTGGAGCACGACATGTCCGCCGTGGCCCAGCAGGCCGACCGCGATGCCCTGCGGTCCGGAGCGGATGGTGGGCGGACCGTGGGCATTGAGCCCGATGGCTCCCGCCGCGGCAATGGCCAGGGCCGCGAGGGCCTGCTCGTCGCTCAGGGTGGCCGCCGTGATGCCGGTGAGCTCGGTGACGGCGTGGGAGAAAGACATGGCGGCTCGGCAGCCCGGCGGCCCGTCACTCGGCCGACGTGCGCGCCGCCGAGCCGCCGAGCCGCCGGGCCGACTAGAACATCGAGATCGCCAGCAGCGACCGCAGATTGTCGTTGGTGACCCGGAGCCGCGAAGACAGCAGCCGCACCATCGACCACAGGATCTTGTAGGCCATGTCCCGGTTGAAGTCGAGCAGAATTTCGAAGTCGGGCCGGGAGATCGTCATGAGCGTGACCGGGCCGTTGGCGATCGCGTCGGTGGACCGCTCCGAGCGATCAAACACCGCCATCTCCCCGAAGCAGGAGCCGGGCTGCAGCACGGCGAGCGCTTCCTCGCCCGAGCCCGGAATATTGCGGCTGATCCGCACCTCGCCCGAGACGATGAGGTAAAACCGGTTACCCGGTTCTCCCTCCTTGAACACATATTGCCCGCCCTGGTAGGTCTGCTCCTTGCAGATTTCGGCGACGCGCGCAAGTTCCCCTTCATCGAGGTCGGCAAAGATCGCGGTCTTCTTGAGAAGCTGGAGATCCATAACCCGTGCGGCGTCAACGGTGAGTCGAGGGGAGCCAGAGTCCCAAGGTAGTCCGCAGGAGAGGGAGCGGCAAGGTCGCGGGTCGGCGTTCCCGTGGCGGGTCACGGCAGCGGACGCACTCACGTTGCTTCGCCTGCCGCTCGCCGTTCTGTTTCTGGTGCTTGCCAGTCCCGTCGCCCGGCTGGCGGTGCTTGCGGTGGCGGCGGGTACCGACCTCCTGGACGGCTTTCTGGCGCGGCGCCTGGGGAGCTCGCGATTCGGCGCCTTCATCGATCCGGTCACCGACAAGCTGTTCATGCTGGCGGCGTTCATTGTGGTCGCCGCGTCGGGCAAGCTGGCCTGGTACGAGATCGCCGGGGTGCTGCTGCGTGATCTCGTGGCCACGATCGCTTTCCTGGTCACCTCTGTCTCAAGGCGTCCGGTCAGCATCCCGGCCCGGCTCGGAGGAAAGGCCGTCACCGTGGGCCAGGTGCTCACCCTGGTGGCGTTTCTCACCGACTCGCCGCTGCTCCGGCCGCTGGCCTGGGCCACGGCCGCCATCGCCCTGTACGCCATCTGGGACTACAACCAGGCGGCGCCCGGCGCCAAACGACCCGTGGGAGAATAGCGACCGGCCCGCTCTCCTCTGCTGGCGAAATCGGATGACACCCCGGACCTACCACCGCTTTGCCCTGACCCTCGCCGACGAGGCCCGCCAAATCGTGCGTGCCAGGCTCCGGCGGCGGGGCCTATCGGTCCGCCGCAAAGCGGACAGCTCACCCGTTACCGACATCGACCTCGCGGTCGAACGCCGGCTCAGGACCCGCATCATCACGCGCTTTCCGGAGCACGGCATACTCGGCGAGGAGTTCCCGGTCCACCTACCCGATGCGCCGTACCAGTGGCTCCTGGACCCGATCGACGGCACCATCAGTCTCACCCACGGGCTACCCTTCTTTGGCACCATCATCGGCCTTCACCACCGAGGGCGGCCGGTCGCCGGGGTCATCGACTTCCCGATGCTGGGGGAACGGTACCACGCGGCGCGCGGCCTGGGAGCGTGGCGCAACGGGGAGCGGTTCCGGATACGGGATGTGCCCCGCAGCGCAATCCGGGACGAAATCATCTCGGCGGCGGACCGGACGCGATTCGCCCATTTCGGAGCCGCGGGGGCCTTCGATCGGCTGCTCAGACACCACCGTCACGTCCGGGGTTACTATGACTGCATCGGGCACGCGTACGCCGCGGAGGGCCTGATCGGCGCCGTGGTGGATTTCGGGGTACAGCCGTGGGACATCGCCGTAACCCCGCTCCTGGTGGAGGAGGCCGGCGGACGGTTCGTGATCGCCGGTGTCCGCGAGCGGGGTGGCAACCGGGAGTACGCGATCATCGCCGGGAAGCCGACGGTCGTCCGCTGGCTGGAACGACTGTTCCTTGGGAAACGTCGGCAGCGCTGAAGAGACGTACCGAGTACCGCGCACCGAGTACCGGGTCCTGGGCCCTTGGTGAGGCGTAATCGGGTTCTTACTCTTTCGCCTTTCTCCTTTCTCCCTTCTCCCTCCATGGCATCCAACCTCCGCCACGCGACGCTCGGCTGGAAGTCCGGACTGGTCTTCGAAGGTGGCGCCCCGGGCGGCCCAGCCGTTGCCATCGACAGCGACGGCGTCGCCGGACCGAGTCCGACCGTGACCCTGCTGCTCGCTGCGGCAGGCTGCAGCGGTGTCGATGTGGTCCTGTTTCTCAAGAAGATGCGCGTGGAGCTGACCAGCTTTCGCATCGACGTCACGGGGACCCGTCGGGAGGAGGACCCCAAGCGCTACACCGCCATCCATTTCACCTACCAGCTGGCCGGTGACCAGCTGGACGAGACCAAGGCCCGGCGCGCGATCGACCTCTCGCTGGGGAAGTACTGCTCGGTCATCCATTCCCTGGCGCCTGATATCCGGGTCAGCTACGACCTCAGGCTAGGCTGAGGCGTGGACGGCTCGGCGGCTCGGCGACTGAGCGCCTCTGGGAGCGCGTCAGCGTGACCCAGGCGCGAAGAAGTTCCCTGGGGCGGCTCGCCGGCTCGGTGGCGTTGATTTTCCTGGGGGTGGCGGCGGGTGCCGCTCAGGAACCGCGCGGGCTCGAGGCCGGGGTGCAGGGGATGGTGGCGCTGGCCGATCCGGTCTTCGCGGGGGGCGGGGCTGCAGCGGCGCTCCGGACCGGCGGGCGGAGCCGAGTCGCCCTGGCGATGGTTCCAGGCAACCGGGATGGACGGTTTGCTTTCCGGGGAGAGCTAACGGCCCACTTCCTTCTCGATCCCGGACGGCGCCACGGAGTCTCGCCCTACGCGGTGGGCGGGATTGCCGGGGTGATCGGCCGGAGCGACAATGCCTTTGTGGTGGCAGGGCTGGGTCTGGAGGCGGCCCCTGGGGGGCGATCAGGATGGTGGATCGAGGGCGGCGCAGGCGGGGGAGCGCGGCTGGCCGTCGGCTGGCGGTGGCGATGGCTCAGGTGGCGGAGTCCGCGACCGCCGTAAACACAGACGCCCCGGCTCCCGCCAGGGCGTTCACGAACGGAACCTGCTCCGGTCAGGTGACCGTGGCGGCCTCGGTCTGGGTCGAGGGGGTCTGCGGCCGGTTCACCACCGGCTGGCAATACCGCTCGCCCAGCACCCGCAGCTGACCCAGCTCTGCTTCGGAAAGGTCCTCGTAGCGCTCCGCGAGGTACAGCATTGTATCGTCGAACCACTCCTTCTGATGCTCGGGCAGCGCCTCGAGCACTCCGCAGCGGAGGATGTGGCTGAACAGTTCATCACGGGCCTGGTCGAACAGCCGGGGGGGCGTTGTGGCGGTAGTCTTACGAGGCTTCGCCTTTGTCATGCTGAGCAGTCTCCTGGGCAGAATAGTCGGCCAAAAATATAACCGCTCGGCTTGGGCCCGGGCAAACCCGTCGACCGACCCCCCTGGCTCTCGGGCTGATTAGATTCCTCTGCCATCCAAACCGGGGGCATGCGACTCGCGTGCCACCCTGGATCACGAGGCGGTACATGGGCGAGCATGACGAAGTGTACGGCCGGGCGCGGGAAGCCCAGCTGGTGGAACTGCTCCGGCGTCTGGCGGAGCGCATTCAGGCCCTGGACCGCGACGGCCGGCTCCTCGCCAGTGCGTCGGAGCTGCAGCGGCTGCTGGGCGACGCCCGGAGCGAGCTGTTCCACTACGAGGTTCGCTCGACCTACGATACTCCCGAGATCGCGGACAGCCGGCGGATCGTGGAAGAGGCGCAACGCAACCCCTACACTCCCGACGATCCGGAGGAGCACAAACCATGGCGGCCACCCCAGCCGGAGTGAACCGCTTCTACTACCTCCTCGCCGGAGTCGCGCTGATCGGCGCGATCGTCCTGGCGCTGCTGGTGTTCCGCCGGCCGCCGGTTTCGATTCCGGCGAACGTCGTCATCCAGCCGAACGACACCAGCGGCTTCCACGGCTATTACCTGGGGTCGGACAGCGCGCGGTTGACGGTCACCGAGTACGCCGACTACGAGTGCCCGGCCTGCCAGCAGTTCATGACGGTGCAGATGCCGACCATCGAGGAGCGGCTGATCCGGGGCGGTCAGGTGCGCTGGCGGTATCGCGACTTCCCGCTGGAGCAGCACCGTCATGCCCGCACCGCCGCGCACGCGGCCGCGTGCGCCGACGAACAGGGCCAGTACTGGCCGATGAATCGGCGGATCTATTCCTGGGAGCCTCAGTGGCCGTCCCAGCGCGATGCGAGTGCCACGTTCCGCGACTACGCGCGCGCGCTGGGGCTGGACGTGGCCAAGTACGACGCCTGCATGACCTCGGCGCGCTACGCCGGCCGATTGCAGGCGAGCCTGCTCGAGGGTCAGGGCGCCGGGGTCCAGTCTACCCCCACCTTTCTCATCAACGGTCGGCTGTACCCCGGAGGGAACGCGGTCCACTATGACATGCTGAAGGGGCTTCTGGACTCGCTCCAGGGCCAGCCGCCCCGGTAATGCGCGCTTGGATGGCGACGGCTCTCCTGAGCCTCGCCGGTCTGCTCCTCGCCCTCTACCTCTATCTGTACAAGCTCGGACTGATCGGGCAGCTCGCCTGCGGCACGGGCGGCTGCGAAACCGTTCAGCTCTCCCCCTACAGCCGCTTCCTGGGCATCGAGGTGCCCCTGATCGGGGTACTCGGCTACGCGACGCTGCTGATCCTCAGCATTCTCTCGCTGCAGGCCCCCCGGGACCCCCGCTGGCCGCGACTGCTGCTCTGGCTTTCCGCGGCTGGCCTGATGTTTACCGGCTACCTCACCTACCTGGAGCTGTTCGTCATTCGCGCGCTCTGCCGCTGGTGCGTCGGGTCGGCGGTCACCATCCTCCTGATCTTCGTGGCCGCCTGGCTGGGCCGCCGCGGGGGCGAGGCGCTTCCATGAGCGGGGACGAGGGGGGCCGGGGGACCTCGGGGAAGGCACTCGCCGGACTGGTCCTGGCGGCGCTGGGTGTCGTATACGGTGACATCGGCACCAGTCCACTGTACGCCCTGAAGGAGTGTTTCGGGCGGCAGCATGGCATCCCGCCTACGCCGGCGAACATCCTCGGCGTGCTGTCACTCATCCTGTGGTCGCTGAATTTCGTGGTGAGCTACAAGTACATCGCCCAGGTGCTGCGAGCCGACAACCGGGGCGAAGGCGGGATCCTGGCCCTGCTAGCCCTGGTGAAGGGCTCCGGCGGTCGTCGCCGCACCGTGCTGGTGATGCTGGGTCTGTTCGGGGCGGCGCTCCTCTACGGTGACGGGGTCATTACGCCGGCGATCTCGGTGCTGGGCGCGCTCGAGGGGATCGAATACGCCACGCCCCTGCTGCGTCAATACGTCGTGCCGCTCACCGCGGTGATCCTGTTCCTGCTCTTCATGTTCCAACGGAGGGGCACCGGCCGGGTGGGCTTTGTCTTCGGGCCCGTCGTCATCGTCTGGTTCACCTGCATCGGCACCCTGGGCCTGCTCGGGATCCTGCGCGAACCTGGGGTCCTGCTGGCGATCAACCCGTGGTACGCGCTGGACTTCTTCATCCGCGACGGGCTCCAGGGGTTCCTGATTCTCGGCGCGGTCGTCCTGGTGATCACGGGTGGCGAGGCGCTCTATGCCGACATCGGCCACTTCGGGAAGCGGCCCATCCGGGTGGCGTGGTTCGGACTCGTGTTGCCGGCGCTGACGCTGAACTACTTCGGACAGGGAGCCCTGCTGCTGCGGCAGCCGGAAGCGGTCGCCAATCCGTTCTACGCTCTGGTCCCCGGGCCCCTGCTGTATCCGATGGTGGTGGTCGCGACTGCGGCGGCGATCGTCGCCTCGCAGGCGCTGATCTCGGGGGCGTTCTCCCTGACCCATCAGGCCATTCAGCTGGGCTACTGCCCCCGGATGACCATCCGCCACACCTCCGAGCGGGAAAAGGGACAGATCTACATGCCGGATGTGAACCGGGCGTTGATGGTCGCCTGCATCTGGCTGGTCCTGAGCTTCAAATCGTCCAGCAACCTCGCCGCGGCCTATGGGATCGCCGTGACGGGGACGATGGCCATCACCAGCATCCTGTTCGGCGTGGTGGCCCGGGAACAGTGGGGCTGGAGCCGGCAGAGGGTCGCGGTCACGGCCGGCCTGTTCCTGCTGGTGGACCTGGCGTTCTTCTCGGCCAACATCATCAAGTTCGCCCAGGGCGGCTGGTTCCCCATCTTGATCGGCGCGATGGTCTTCACCCTGATGGCCACCTGGAAACGGGGCCGCACGCGCCTCTCCCTGATCATGGAGTCGAACTCGCTCCCCCTGGAGCTGTTCCTCAACGACGTGGCCAAGCGGCTGCCGCAGCGGGTGCCGGGGACCGCGGTCTTCATGACCTCACAGGGTGGCGCGCCGCCCGTGCTGTTGCACCACGTGAAGCACAACAAGGTGCTGCACGAGCAGGTGATCCTGATGTCGGTCAAGACCGAAGACATTCCCTACGTGGATGACGAGGAGCGGATCCAGTTCGAGGATCTGGGACAGAAGTTCTACGTGGTCACGGCGCGCTACGGCTTCATGGAAACGCCGGACGTGCCGTCAGTGCTCCGTGGCCTGCAGGCCTGGGGGGTGTCGGTCCGGCCGCTCGAGACGACCTACTACCTTGGCCGGGAAACGCTGATCGGAGTGCCCGACAAGAAGCCGCTCCCGGCGGAGGCGCCGCCCCCGCTGGCCATGTGGAGGAAGAAGCTGTTCGTGGTGATGAGCCGGAACGCCCAGACTGCGACCACCTTCTTCAACCTGCCGCCGAATCGGGTGGTGGAGATGGGGGCGCAGATTCAGTTCTAGAGGACGAGAGGACAAGAGGACAAGAGGACAGATTTGTCGCCTTGTCCTCTCGTCCTCTCGTCCTCTCGTCCGCTGCCCTAATGCTTCGCCCAGACCGTCGAATGGCCCTGTGCGTCGAAGGCGAGCACCTCGTAGGGATCCTTCCCGGTGTCCATCCCCGGTGCCGCGCCCGGCATGCCCGGCGCCGTGAGCCCCGTCAGTTTGGGCTTCTCGCGCAGCAGCCGCCGGATATCCGCCGCAGGGACGTGGCCTTCGATCACATAACCACCGACCAGCGCCGTGTGGCAGGACCGCAGCCTGGCGGAGACGCCCATCTCCGCCTTGATGTCGGAGAGATCCTCCTGCTCGATCGACTTCACCGTGAACCCGTTGGCCTGGAGATAGCTGATCCACTCCTTGCAGCAACCGCAGCTGGGGGAGTGGTAGACGGTGATGGGTGTCGGCTCGGCGACCGAGCGCCCCATGGGAGCGTCTGGGCGCGACCCGGGCGCGAGGGAGTCCTTCAGGGCGGCGCGGCGGCTCGGCGGCTGGAAGGCTGCGAGAATCCCGATGCCGGCGGCGAGGAGAAGAAGGCGGGTGACACGCATTGACGGTCCTTGGCGCTTGCGCTGGGTCACAATCTAACCGCGTCCTTGCCGAGCCGCCTAGCTCTCCTCCGACTCATACTGGTCCTTCAGCTTGGCCACCACATTGGGATCTGCCAGGGTCGTCGTGTCGCCCAGGGCCCGCCCTTCGGCGATGTCCTTGAGCAGGCGGCGCATGATCTTGCCGCTGCGGGTCTTGGGGAGGTCGGCGGAAAACAGCACGTCGTCCGGCCGGGCGATGGACCCAATCTTCTTGGCTACATGCTCCTTCAGGTCGTCCTTCAGCTCGGCGCTGGCCTGGTTTCCCTCCTTGAGGGTGACGAAGGCCGCGAGCGCCTGCCCCTTCAGGTCGTGGTGCTTGCCGACAACCGCAGCCTCGGCGACGGCGGGGTGGTCCACCAGGGCGCTCTCCACTTCCATGGTGCCGATGCGGTGGCCGGCCACGTTCAGGACGTCGTCGACCCGGCCCAGGATCCACCAGTAGCCGTCTTCGTCCAGCTTGGCGCCATCCCCGGCGAAATACTTGGTCCCGAACCGGCTCCAGTAGGTCTCGCGGTAGCGGGCATCATCGCCGTAGATCGTCCGCAGCATGCCCGGCCAGGGCTCGGTGAGCACCAGGAGGCCGCCGCCCTTGGGAAGCGGCACGCCCCTCTGGTCCACCAGTTGGGCGGCAATACCCGGGAAGGGAACCGTGGCGGAGCCCGGCTTGGTGGTCACCACGCCGGGGAGCGGGGTGATCATGATGCCGCCCGTCTCGGTCTGCCACCAGGTATCTACGATGGGGCAGCGCCCGCCCCCGATGTGCTTGTGGTACCACATCCAGGCCTCCGGATTGATGGGCTCGCCCACGGTGCCGAGCAGCCGGAGGGTGGAGAGATCGTGCTTCGCGGGGAGCTGCTCGCCCCACTTCATGAAGGCCCGAATCGCCGTCGGGGCGGTGTAGAGGATGGTGACCCCGTAGCGGGCCACGATCTTCCAGAACCGATCCCGCTCGGGCCAATCCGGCGCGCCCTCGTACATCAGGACCGTTGCTCCGTTGGCGAGCGGTCCGTAGACCACGTACGAGTGACCGGTCACCCAGCCGACGTCGGCGGTGCACCAGAAGAGGTCGTCTTCCTTGAGGTCGAAGACGTACTTCATCGTGGCCGTAACGTGGGTGAGGTACCCTCCGGTGGTGTGGACGATTCCCTTGGGCTTTCCGGTCGTGCCGGAGGTATACAGGATGAAGAGCAGGTCCTCCGCATCCTGGGGCTCCGCCGGGCACTCCGGCGAGGCCTGGTCCAGCAGCCGGTGCCACCAGTGGTCCCGGCCCTCGGTCATGTTGGCGAACGCCTCGTCGCCCTGGCCTCCGGCGCGTCGCAGCACCACGATGACATGGCGGATGGAGGGGCACTGAGCGACCGCCTCGTCCGCGAACCGCTTAAGGGGGAGGACCGAACCGCGCCGGTACCCGCCATCGGCGGTGATCAGACAGACGGCCTGGGCGTCGTTGATCCGGTCGCGCAGCGATTCGGCGGAGAAGCCGCCGAAGACGACCGAGTGCACCGCGCCGATCCGGGCGCAGGCCAGCATGGCGACCGCCGCCTCGGGAATCATCGGCAGGTAGATCGCGACCCGGTCGCCTTTTCTCACCCCGAGGGCCTTGAGCGCGTTGGCGGCGCGGCAGACCTCGCGATGGAGCTCCCAATAGGTCATAGTCCGGCGATCCCCCGGCTCCCCCTCCCAGATGATCGCCGCCTTGTTCCGCCGCGGGCTCCGCAGGTGGCGGTCCAGGCAATTGCTGGACACGTTCAGCCTGCCGCCGAGGAACCACTTGGCGTGGGGAGGGGTCCATTCGAGCACCCTGCTCCACGGGGTCATCCACTCCAGGGCCCGGGCCTGCTCCTCCCAGAACCGGAGCCGGTCGGCCTGGGCGGCCTGATAGAGGGCGGGCTGGGCGTTCGCCTGGGCCGCGAACTCCTGGGGCGGCGGGAATCGGCGAGTCTCGGAGAGCAGGGTCGAGATCTGGTCGGACATGGTATCCCGATGGTGTGAGAGGACGCCCGGCTGCAAGGAGCGCCCGGTGGCCAGTGCAGCCGACTCCGGGGCACGGTCTGGAGAGGATGCGGGTCTCCAGGCGGTTTGGGCAAGGGCCCTGCCACCCCGGCCGGAGGCGCCTAGGTAGCGACGGGACTTGCAGTTGGCGGAAAAAAGCTGCGGGGTGCGAGGGAGAAAGCCGTGGAGGCGATCCAACGGCATCCCGCAAGCTGTTGCAGGGTGGCCACTTACAATTATGGCACCGGGCTCGCCATGATACCCGTGTGGAGGCCACAAGGTCTCCATAAAAACTGATCCGCCCGATAAGAGCACACCCGGAGTGATCCGGGGCCGCAAATCCAGAGGTCTCCTCGTCTGCCTGACGGGAGATGGCTCGGTTACCGAAGGCGGGTGCCCCGCGCAAATGAGCGCGATGCGTCCCGCACCAGAGAATTCGGCGGAAGCATCGCGCTCGTGTACTATCACCAGCGCGGGAGGCAACGATGGAAATGATCCAGTCGTCCAGTCTTGAGATCGCGGCCCCCGAGCATCTCGGGTTGGACAGCCGCACCACCTTCCGGCAGCGCGCGATTGGGCTGCTGGACCAGCTTCCCGAGCGGTCGGGCCGGCTGGTGATCGATCTGCGCGGCACTCGCTCGGTGGACTCCGCCGGTCTGGGCGCGCTGATGCTGATCCAGCGCAAGGCGGCGGAGCGGCGCCAGGTCGTGGTTCTGAAGCGGCCCAACGACGAGCTCCGGTTCCTGCTGGTGTTGACCAAGCTCGACGACCTGTTCGAAGTCGAGACGTCGGTCTAACGCTATATTCGGGGCATGGCCCAAGCCGTGCCCCGGCGGCGGGTGCTCTTCATCGAGGACGAACCCGCGCTGCGCCTGAGCTACGAGCGGGCGTTCGCCTTGCGGTACGACGCCGCCTATGCCGCCACCGGCGCGGAGGCGCTCCGCCTGCTCTCCGAGCACCGCCCGGAAGTCGCGGTGCTCGACCTGCGCCTGCCTGACACCGACGGAATCGATCTGCTCCGGCAGCTGCGCTCGACCCGTCCCGACCTGGCCGTCATCATCACCTCCGCCTACGTCAGCCTGGAGCCGCAGCTCCGGGTGCTGGCGATTCCTCATCACGGTTACCTGGTGAAACCGTTCGACCTCGCGGACTTGGCCCGGCGCATCGATGCCGTCGGCTGAGGCGCCCCTGGTCGAGGCGCGGGGACTGGTCCGACGCTATGGGGCGGTGCGGGCGCTCAACGGAGTGGACCTCGTGCTCGGGGCCGGCGAGGTGCTCCTGGTACTGGGCCCGAACGGGGCCGGGAAGACCACTCTGCTCCGTACCCTGGCGGGCCTGCTGCGTCCCCAGGCGGGCAACGTCACGGTGGCGGGCCGTCCCCTGAGCCGCGACGACCCCGCCGCCCGCCGCCCGATCGGGCTTCTGTCTCACCAGTCGCTGCTGTACGACGAGCTCAGCCTGCTGGAGAACCTGACGCTGGCCGCGCGCCTGTACGACCTGCCGGACCCGCCTCGCCGTGCCGCGCTGGCCCTCGAGGCGCAGGGGCTCGCGTCCCGCCAGCACGACCGGCCGCGCAGTCTCAGTCGTGGGATGCAGCAGCGGGCCGCGATCGCCCGGGCCCTGCTGCATGATCCCCGGCTGTTGCTGCTCGATGAGCCGTTCACCGGCCTCGACGCCGTGGCGGCCGACCGGTTGCGGTCACTGCTCGAGACCCACCGCACACCGGAGCGCGCCATGGTCATCGTGACCCACCATGCCGCCGAGGCGTGGGATCTCGCCACCCGGGTGGGGGTGCTGGTGGGGGGGCGCTGGGTTCTCGAGGCGCCTCGCCCCGGGGACCCGGTCGAGTTCCATCTGGCCTACCAGGAGCTGGCGCGTGGGTAGGATCTTCCGCCACGTGCTGGCGATCGCGGGAAAGGACCTGCGACTGGAGCTGCGCAGCCGCACCAGCCTGTTGTCGGCCTCGGTCTTCGCCGCTCTGGTGCTGATCGTCTTCAACTTTGCCCGCGATCCCACCGCGGTGGCGACGCTCGACCTGGCCCCCAGCGTGCTGTGGGTGACGGTCGCGTTCGCGTCGGTGGTCGCCATGAATCGCGCGTTCACGGTGGAGCGCGAGAACGCCGCCTTCGACGGCCTGCTCCTCGCCCCGGTCGCGCGGGAGGTGCTGTACCTCGGGAAGTACGTCGCCAACCTGGTGTTCGTGCTGTTGGTGGAGGCGATCGCGCTCCCGCTGTTCGTGCTGTTCTTCAACGTTGACATTGCGGGGGCGCTGCCGGGACTGCTGCTCACCCTGCTGCTCGCCACAGCCGGCTTCGTCGCGGTCGGAACCGTGTTCAGCGCCATGGTGGTGCGCACCCGGTTCGCGGAGCTGATGCTGCCGGTCCTGCTCCTGCCCTTCATGGTGCCGCCGCTCATCTACGCGGTGAAGACCACGGTGCCGCTCTTCGCCGGCCGTCGGTTGAGCGAGGTGGTGGACGGGCTTAGGTTCCTAGCGCTCTACGATGTCGCCTTCATCACGCTCTCGGTTCTCCTGTTCTCCGCGGTGGTTGACGAATGACCGCTGATCTGTCGCAGGCCCGGGCGGTGACGATGCGAGGGACCGTCCTTACCGCGCTCGCGCTGGCCGGCGTGGTGACCGTCATGGTCCTGGCGCTCCGCTTCACCCCGGTCGAGGCCAACCAGGGCCTGGCCCAGAAGATCTTCTACGTGCACGCGCCCTCGGCCTGGGCCGCCCTGCTCGGTGTCGCCCTCACCGGTTTCGCCAGCATTCTCTATCTGTGGTTGCACGACCCCCGGCTGGACCGCTTTGCCGCCGCCAGCGCCGAAGTCGCGAGCGTGTTCTGCTTCGTGGTGCTCACCACCGGACCGATCTGGGGCAAGCCGATCTGGGGGACCTGGTGGACCTGGGACGGCCGGCTGACCCTGACCCTGTTCCTCTTCTTTCTGCTGCTCGGCTATCACACCCTGCGCGCGGCCCTGCGCGACCCGCTGGAACGGGGCCGCTTCAGCGCCGTGCTCGGGATCATGGGGCTGGTGCTGATCCCCTTCATTCACCTGAGCGTGTACCTCTGGCGCGGGCTCCATCCCCAGCCGGTGCTGATGAAACCGAGCTCCCCCTCCATGCCGCCGGAGATGCTCAGGACCCTGCTCACCAGCTTCGCGGTGTTTACCGTGCTGTATGTCGGGTTCGTGACGCTGCGGTACGGCATCCAGCTGGCGCGGGACCTTCGGGAGGCGGCCGATGCCGGATAACGGGCAGTACCTGACCGCCGCCTACATCGTGGCCGGCCTGATCTACGTCGTTTACACCGTGTCCTTGCTGGTGCGGGCAGCCAGGGCGAGGGAATGATGTAGGGGTCGCACATACGCGACCCGTACGGGCCGCATGTATGCGGCCCTCACCCTTTGGCCACGACCCGCTGCCACGCCTGGGCAGCGAGCACGGCGCCCAGGATCGGGCCGATCCACCAGACCGGCTGGGCGTACCAGGTGGCACTCACCAATGCCGGACCGAAGGCCCGGGCCGGATTCATCGCCGCCCCGGTGAGCGTTCCCCCGACCATGATGTCGAAGTACAGCACCAGACCGATGGCGAAGCCGCCCACCTTCGGGGCCTGCGGTGCCACCGCGGTCCCCATGACGGCGAACATCAGGAAGAACGTGAACACGGCCTCGAGCCCGATGGCGCTGATGAAGCTCACGTTCGTGGCGAGAGCCGGCGTGCCGAGGGTTCCGGTGGCGAGGCTCGCCGGCAGGGTGAGCTTGAGGAACAACGCGCCCAGGACGCCGCCGGCGAGCTGAGCACTGACGTAGGCCCCGGCCGTGCGGCCGTCCACCTTGCCGATGCTCCACAGCCCCAGCGTGACGGCCGGATTGATGTGTCCCCCGGAAACATTCATCGTGCAGGTGATCATCACCCCGAGCACGATGGCGTGCGCCAGCGCGATGCCGATGAGGCCCGTGCTGCTGCCGCTGGTGAGCGGTCGCGCCAGGACGGCCCCACAGCCGAAATAGATCAGGGCAAAGGTGCCGATCGCCTCTGCGGTCGCCCGGCCGGACAGCTTGGACATGAGAGGATCCGAGAGTTTGAGGCGCGAGGATTGTACCACGGCCGGGAATGTCGGTAAAGGTGGAACCAGCGGGGCGCCGGACCGTCGGGCTCAGCCCGCCCGCCGGAACACCAGGCATGCGTTGATCCCACCGAATCCGAACGAATTGCTCAGCAGAAACTCCGGATCCGCCCCCCGTCCTTCCCCGGCGAGATAGCGGAGATCGCAGCCCGGGTCCGGCTCCTTGAGGTTGACGGTGGGTGGCAACCAGCGGCGCTGACTGGCAAGGGCGCAGATGGCCGCCTCGAATGCCCCGCTGGCCCCGAGGGCGTGGCCGTAGTACCCCTTGGTGCCGCTGATCAGGACGTCGTCGGCGTGGTTGCCAAAGACCTGACGGATCGCGCCGGTTTCGGTGGGATCGTTGAGCGGCGTCGACGAGCCGTGAGCGTTGATGTAGCCGACCTCGCCCGGGGTGAGGTGAGCCTCGGCCAGCGCCAGCCGCATGGCGCGCGCAGCCTGCTTCCCGTCCGGGCGGGGCACGGTGATATGGTGCGCGTCGTTGGTGATCCCGTAGCCCAGAATCTCGGCGTACACATTGGCCCCTCGGGCCACCGCCCGGCTCCGCTCTTCCAGCAACAGGACCACGGCGCCCTCCGCCATGACGAATCCATCGCGGTCCTTGTCGAATGGACGGCTCGCGGCTTCTGGGTCGTCGTTCCGGGTCGACATGGCGCGGATGATGGCGAACGCGCCGAAGCAGAGCGGCGCGAGCGGCGCTTCCGCCCCGCCAGCAAGCATGACGTCGGCATCGCCACGGACGATGGCCCGGTAACCGTCCCCGATCGCGATCGTGCCCGAGGCGCAGGACATCCCATTGGTGGAGTTGGGGCCTGACACCCCGAACTCGATCGCGACGTTGCAGCTCGCGGACCCCGCGAACACCACCAGCGCGAGGGCCGGGTCCACACCGCGCACCCCGTCGCGCAGGTATTTCGGATACTGCTCCTCCGCGTAGCCCACGCCCCCCAGCGCCGTGCCCATCATGGCGCCGACCATGTCCCGATCCTCGTTCGCCAGCACCAGGCCGGCGTCCTCGATCGCGAGGCGGGCCGCCGCGACGCTGAACTGGCCGAACCGGTCCAGCCGGCGGAGGCGTCGCTCCTCCATGAAATCGGCCGGGCGAAAGTCGGGGACCTCGGCGGCGATCCGGGAACGGAATGGCGACGGGTCAAACCGGGTCACCGGTGTGACCGCGGACCGGCGGGCCCTGAGTCCCTGCCATAGCGCCTCGACCCCCGTGCCGATGGGGGTCACTGCTCCGATGCCGGTGATGACAACCCTGCGTCTGGTCTCCATGTCTCCTCTTTCGGCGGCTCGGCGACTCGGCGGCTCGAAATGGGTAGGGGCGGAGCTTCAGCTCCGCCCGCTGCTCCGGCTCCCGCCGCTGGGCGACTCTACGGACCTTGCGATCCCCGCGAGGGTGCGCGAGGCAATGCCGTGAATGAACACCGGCCCGATTACCCAGTTCGCCGCCGGCCAGCGAAGCAGTGGCCAGGCGGGACCGTCCCATTGGTGCACGATGGAGACGTGGGTGGCAGCACCAGCAGGCACCAGCCGCCACACCACCTGCATCCCGCGGGTGATTCCGGCGACATGGGTGTAACGTACCTCGTACCGTTCTGGATCCACCGACATTTCGGACCTCCACCAGGTGGGCCAGTTCATGAAGCCGAAGGGCCGGTTCGCACTCATTTCAACCAGGCCACCCTCCCCCCGCCGCTCCAACATGCGCACATACCGGTAGTGGGGCAGTATCCTGGGCCACTGCTCGACGTCCTTCGCCGCCTCAAACACGCGATCCAGCGGGGCGGCCACATGCTGCTCGTCCACGGTCCTCACGCGCGGTGCTCCGGAGTCCAGGTGGCCACCAACCGGAACCCCGGCGATTGTTCAACCTTAGCCCGGATGCCGGCCTGTGCCAGCAGCGTCCCCAGCTCACGGGTGCTGAACCCCCGGCGCACCGAGGTAAGTCCATCCCTTCGAGTATTGGCGTCGAATCCGAAGAGGCGGGAACCCAGCCAGAAGCCGGCGATGGCGTGGCGCGAACGCCGGAGGTCAGCGATGACGACGCCGAGTCGGGCGATCCGGTCGGCCTCCCGGCAGAAGGCCATGATCCGATCAGGGCTCAGGTGGTGTATCAGCTGGCTGGCGATCACGATATCGACGGCCTTGTCGCGGATCGGCAGCGCGGATGCGCACCCGAGGAGCATCGCCACTCCCTGTCGGCGGGATAATGCCGCCGCGGTGCGATGCCGTTCCAGGCCAATCGGCTGGATCTCGAGGCCTCGGCGCGCCCCCCACGTGGCCGCTCGCGCTGCGAGGTCTCCCATGCCGCAGCCGACATCCAGCACCAGGAGCCGCCGAGCCGTGCTCAAGGACTCCCTCGCGCCCGGGTCGCGCTGCTGCGCTCCCGAGGGGCGCTCGGTCGTCGAGCCGCCCTGAAGGACTCCCTCGCGCCCGGGTCGCGCCGAGGCGCTCCCAAGGGGCGCTCGGTCGCCGAGCCGCCGAGTCACGACTGCCAGGCCTCGGCGCACCGCCCACCAGCCGCCGAACCAGCGGTTGGCGACCGCGATGTGGCGGAGCGAAGTCGCGACCGCTTCGGGGTCGGCGTCGGGATGGTCCAGCAGCTCGTCGCCGGGAGGCGATAATGGGGCGCCAATCACGGACGGTGCAACGCCCCGTAGCTGCCCCGGAAGTACAGCAGCGGCTCGCCCTCGGCGCTGGCCCCTCCGGTGACCCGGCCTACGAACAGGGTGTGGTCACCCAGGGGAAAGTCCGCGAACCGCTCGCACTCGATATGAGCCAGGACGCCTTCCAGCACGATGAGCCCGGCGCCGGTTTCGCGCCAACCCACGCCTTCGAACCGCCGCTCCGCCGGATGAGCCGCGAACCGCTGCGACAAGCCGAGTTGTCCGGCCGCCAGGATGTTCACCACGAAGTCCCCGCTGGCGGAGAGCACGCGGTGCATGTCCGCCGAGGCGTCGACGCACACCGACACGAGCGGAGGGGTCAGGGAGACGGAGGTGAGGCTCGATGCCGTCATGCCAACCGGCGTTCCCCGGGGGTCGCGGGTGGTGAGCACCGTGACACCGGTGGCAAAGCGGCCCAGCAGCTGGCGGAACAGCTCGGGCTCGATGTCGGGCCGGCTCACAACACCATCCGGCAGAGGAATCTGGGATTGAGTACCGTGCTGGCGGGAACATAGTCGCCGGCCACACCGACGCAGGTATGTCCCAGGCCGTGGCGCTCCAGGCGCGCAACGGCATGGTCGAACAGGTTCGGCGCGAGCATCCCAAAGCCGACCAACCGCTCGACCGCCCACTTGCCGAGGAAGGTGCGCCGACGTGCCGCTCGGTAGCCGGCGAGCCGCCGGGCCGTAACGGGGCCGGGGGAAGCCAGGGCCTCGCTCGCCGCGGTGGCGGCAAGCTCTCCCCCCCGGAGCGCGGCATGGATTCCCTGGCCGGTGAACGGATCGAAGAAATCCGCGGCATCCCCTATCAGCAGCGCGCCATCGGCCACCACCCGGCCCGACCACGCGGCGAAGGGGCCGGTGACCAGGACCGGTCGTACCATCCGGTCGGGCCGGACCCGGCCGCGGATGCCGGGAAAGCCATTCAGGGTGCTGAAGAAGAAGCCGGAGACGTCACCCCGCGATTCGAGGGCCCGCCGCCGGGGCACCACCAGCGCCACGTTGGCAAGGCCGTCGGCGATCCGGTTGAGCCCGGCGTAGCCGGCGTCGCCCACATGCAACTCGGCGATCCCGTTCTCCAGGGGTACGTCGCCCACATGGGCCACGAAGGCCAGCCGGGCGGGGAACCCGTGGTACCGCCTCCCCAGGCGTCGTGCGACAACCGACCGGAGCCCGTCGGCGCCGATGGTGAGGCGGGCGCGGATCACCCGCCGCGCTCCCGACTGCTCACGCACCACGGCGCCCGCCACTGCTCCCCTTTCATATAATAGAGCTTCCACAGCGGTCCGCTCCCGAACCTCCGCCCCCGCCCGACGGGCCCCTTCCACCAAGTGCTGGTCCAGTATCCGCCGTGCGACGGCGAGCCCCGCGCTCCGGAATGGGGGTACCGTGGTCTGGGCAAAGCGACCGACCAGGGAGGACCCCCGAGGCGCGACCACCTTCGTTCCATAGAGGGGCTGGGCACCGGCCTGTTCGAGGTCGTGGACCAGGCCGACGCGGTCGAGCAACCGCACCGTTTCGGGGCTCAGGTATTCGGAGCATGGCTTGTCGCGCGGGAACACCGTGCGGTCCACCGCGACGACCCGATGGCCCGCGCGGCTCAGGTGGATGGCGGCCGAGGTGCCCGCCGGTCCGGCCCCCACAATCAGCACGTCGATGGACATGGCTCCCCGGCGCTCAGGTCCCCCATTGGTGCCACGCAGCGAATCCGGCCGCCGCGGACCCCAGGGTTGCCAGCGCATTCACGGCATCGTTGCTGAGCCAGCTCAGCCCTCCAATCGGTCGGGCGAGCCGGCCGCAGCGATGTACCCGGCGCTCGGTTGGCCGACCACATTCATCGCAATGGAACCGTCCCTGCGCCACGGCCCCCAGCAGCGAATCCGCCAGCATCCCGAGCATACCCACGCCGAGGGCGAGCGCAAAGAGTACCCAGTTACGCCCCGCGAGCGCGGCAGCGAGGCCAACTCCCGCGGCGCCGGCCATGGCGCCGACGCTGCCGATGAGCGTCACGCCGCCACTGGTGCCGGCAGGCACCGGACGGCCGGTGACAATGTGACGGGGCAGGGCACGGCTCCACCCGCCGGCGGCGGTGGCCCAGGTGTCCGCGGCGGCAGCGGCCAGGCTGGCCGTGACGATCCAGAGACCCGCCCCCGGAACCAGCGCGCCCGCCGCCGCCGCCCCGCCGTTGGCGAGCACCTGCCAGGGGTCGCGCCGTCCGCCCTTGGCGTCGAAATCCCGGGTCCGATCCGGCGCCAGGCGACTGATCGTGCTCGATCCGGCGAAGAACACCGCCAGCGCCCATAGCCC
>DATBLR010000015.1:0-59977 GCA_036555275.1 Gemmatimonadales bacterium
ATGCTGGTGGTCGCCACGAATGCCGGCGCCGTCCCGGCACCGGACTGGGGGATCTTCCAGTCTCCCGCCATTGCCCAGGATCTGTGCCACCAGATTCCCTTTACGCCGGCGGCCCTGGAGGCAACCCGGCTGGGCAACCGCGTGTCGTTGGCACCGATGGTCGCGGGCTTCCCGCAGGTCAACTCGGACTTCTATCCCTTCCTGGACCTGGGCGCCGAGCGCACCCGATACATGGGGTCGCAGGCGCTCGGGATCTTCGGCCTCTCGGCAGAACGGTTCGACATTACCGCTCCGTTCACCGGCCGCCGGATGCCGCCGGCCGATTTCACGCTCGCTCCGGCGCCGGACATTCCACGGATGTACGATCTCTCGCTGGGTGCGACGCTCCGGGGCGTCACCGCCCTGGCACCGGGCGACACTCTGGGCGAGGACGACCGGAAGTCCATCGCCCTGTACCGGCAGCGAACCTGGCAGGCCGAACTCGCCTCCCGGGAGGCTCCCCTCGACTGGCGCCTCTGGCTGCAGCACATGGCCGACGTCGAACGGGACCGCTATGGCGGCACCATCGGCTACGCCGATGAGGCGTTCTATGCCGACATTGGCCGCTTTCTGGACCGGCACCGCGCACCTCCGGAGGTGCGGGCCGCGGTGGACTTCCGCCACGGGGTCTCGGGCTGGGACTTCCGCATGGCCACCCGGGCGGCCGAGCCCTTGATCGCCGCGGCGCTTGATCACCGGAGCTGGTTGCCACCGGATGAGCTTCGGGAGGGCGCGGTGATCGCCCGGCTCGCGACCCGCGACGCGGATGGCGCGCAACGCGCGTTCGAGGCCCTGGGCCCCTTGTCACGCCGGCCCCCGGGAGACTTTCGGGTCGCGTTGCTGGCATCGTACATCCAGACCGCGCAGGAGCAGAGGCGGTAGGCAACGCGGCAGCCGGAACGCACCCCCGTTCCCTGTTCCCTGTTCCCCCTTCACCATACCTTTACCTGACCTCCACCCCCAACCCCCATGCTCGCGATAGATCTGACCGGCAAGCGCGCCTTCGTCGCAGGCGTTGCGGACGATGGCGGGTTCGGGTTCGCGATTGCGAAGGCGCTCGCGGAGGCCGGCGCCACAATCTGTGTGGGAACCTGGCCGCCGGCGCTCAACATTTTTCTGAATCTGCTGGAACGAGGCAAGCTGGACGCCTCGCTCGCTCTCGCCGATGGCCGGAAGATGGCGTTCGAACGGATCTATCCGCTCGACGCGGAGTACGACACCCTGGCGAGCGCACCGGTCGAGATCCGGGAGAACAAGCGCTACAAGGAACGCGGCGACTTCTCCATCGAGGGAGTCGTGCAGGCGCTGACGCGCGACTTTGGCGAGCAGCCGCTTGACATCGTGGTCCACAGCCTGGCCAATGCGCCGGAAGTGAAGAAGCCGCTCCTCGACACCTCGCGCCAGGGTTACCTCGCCGCCGTGAGTGTGAGCGCGTACAGCCTGGTCTCCATGGTGCGGAGCCTGGCCCCCCTGATGCGACCCGGAGGATCCTTCCTGTCGCTGACCTACTTGGCCGGCGAGCGAGTGATCCCCGGCTACGGCGGCGGCATGTCGAGCGCCAAGGCGGCGCTGGAGGCCGACACCCGGACGCTCGCCTTCGAGGCCGGCCGGCGCCACGGAGTACGGGTCAACACCATCTCGGCCGGCCCGTGGGCGTCGCGCGCGGCCAGTGCCATCGGTTTCATCGACATGATGATCAGCTACTGCCGGGCCAACGCTCCCCTGCCGCGCGAACTCCAGGCGGCGGAAGTCGGCGCTACCGCCGCCTTTCTGGCGAGCCCTTTCGCCGCGGCCATCACCGGCACGACGATCTACGTCGACAACGGGTACCATGCCATGGGGATGGCGGTGGATCCCACGCCGCTTCAGGGGAAGAGCGGGGACTGACGGGGAACGGGGAACGGGGAACGGGGAACGGGGAACGGGGAACGGGGAACGGGGAACGGGGAACGCGAAGGTGATACGATGACTGCACCGCGCTGTCAAACGAATCGGCTGGTGCTCGTGGCGATTCTCTCACTCGTTCTCTCATTCCCTGTTCCCCGTACCCCGTCTCTTGCCGCCCAGCAGGCCGCACCCATCCAGCGGGCCTTCCCCATGCCCGCGGAGTACAGGGACATCCAGCTCCGTGCCCAGGAGACGCAGCGTACCCTGCTCCTGGCCATGATCGACTCGATGCCCGAGCGGTTCTACCGCACCGCGGCGGCGGAGGGACAGCGGGACTTCGCGGAGCAGATCCACCACGCGGCCAACGCCGACCAGTACATCGTGGCCCACTACATCCTGGGGTGGGACTCGCTTCCAATCCACCGGGACACCGCGGTGATCTTCAACTCCCGACGGGGGCTCCGCGACTTCGTCGCCGCCTGCTACGAATTCAGTATCCGCACGCTGCGACAGCAATCGCCGGAGGACCGCCAGATTCTGATCTGGTACTTCGGGCAGAAGATGCCCAAGTGGATGGTCTGGGACGAGCTGAACCAGCATACGATCTGGACCGCCGGCCAGATCGTGGCGAATTTCCGCTCGCACGGAATGCCCCCACCTTCGTTTCTCTATTTCTGAGCCGGGTCGTGCAACGACGGTACGCCGCGATCGGTGCGTTGTCGGGCTTTCTGGCCGTCGCGGCCGGGGCCTTCGGCGCCCACGCCCTCCGCGCCCGGCTCTCACCCGACATGCTCCAGGTGTTCGAGACCGCCGTCCGTTACCAGATGTACCACGCGCTCGCGCTACTCGCTGCCGGCCTGGCGACCGGAGATCCGCCCCGGCCCTACGCGGTCTGGGCTGGGCGTCTCTTCGTCGCGGGCACCGTGCTCTTCTCCGGCAGCCTGTACGCCCTTGCCCTGAGTGGTGAGCCGCGCTTCGGGCTGGTTACCCCGTTCGGGGGCGTCGCTTTTCTCGCCGGCTGGCTCTGCCTCGCGGCTCGGCTTGGGCAGCGCTGAGCCATGCATCCGGCGGCCGAGGCGTGGCAACAGGCACTGCAGCGACTCGATCGCTGGTTCGACGCCGCACGGGCGAGCCATCCCGGGGTGATACCCTGCCGCCGGGGCTGTTCCGCCTGCTGCCACGGGCCGTTCGACATTTCGGTCGCGGACGCGTTGCTGCTGCGCGAGGGAATTGCTGCCCTGCCGGAGCCGGAGCGGGAACTGGTCCAGGCCCGCGGCCGGGCCCTGCTGCAGCGCATGCGGCAGCTTGCCCCTGCCTGGCGCGCCCCCTGGGATGTTGGCGCATTGGGTGATCAGGCCTTCGATGCTCTCGCCGACGCCCTCGCCCAGGAGCCCTGCCCGATGCTGGACAACAGCGGCGCCTGCCGCGTGTACTCCCATCGTCCCCTGGTCTGCCGGATGACCGGATTGCCGATGATGACAGCCGGAGGGTTTACCCTCGAGAACGCCTGCCCGATCCAGGAACGCTTCCCGGGGTACGCGCAGTTGGACCCGCAGCTGTTCGACCTCGAGGCGCTGGAAGAGGAGGAAACGGCTTGCCTGGAGGGGGCTGCGATGGCGCTGTTCGACTCCCCCATCCATCGCGACTTCGAAACCACCATCGCCGCCGTGGCCGGCGAATGACGACGCCGAACCACATCTTGCCGGACCTGCTCCGGGGTCGCGGTGCCCATGTCGACCCGGTGGCCAGCCTGGAGGGAATCTCCGCGGACCTGGCCGGCGAGCGCCTGGTGCCGTCCTCGCATACGATCTGGGAGCTGGTCTGGCACATGAACTACTGGATGGACTACGAGCTGCGCAGCTTCACCGGGCCGGAGGCCGCGTACCCGCAGCATGCCTCCGCGAGCTGGCCGGAGGCAGCGACCCCGCCGTCCGAGCACGCCTGGCGGGAGGAGACCGCCCGCTTCCGCCGCCACGTCGATCAGCTTTCCCAGTGGGCGGAGCGTGCGATGCTGGAGGGCATCGGTGGCCGGGTCGCCCACCCCGGAAAGGGCGAGACCATCCAGGACGTGTTGTGGCAGGTGGTGGCGCACAACAGCTACCACATCGGACAGGTGGCACTGCTCCGCCGGATGGCCGGCCAGTGGCCGCCGGCGGGCGGGGGAGACACCTGGTGAGTGCGAGCCTTCAGGGTGCGCCACAGCGCTACAGCAAGCAGGGGTCGGAATCCGGAAGGATCTCGGGATTCCGACCCCTGAACGCTGAACGCTCTGCCCTGAACGCTATTTCAACGGATTCGCCGTCGGGGCGTGCGAGTAGAGATAGACAAAGATGATGATCAGCGAGCCGATGACGACTGCGGCGAGCACCAGGGAGAAGCTGAAGATGCTCGCCAGCAGCGTTCCGTCCGACTTGAGGTGCATGTAGAACATCGCGACCAGCGCGAACTTGATCGCGGACAGGAGGAGCAGGACTTCGACAAAGATCGGACTCAGCGCGGTTGCCAGCCCCGCCGGCTCGTGGCGATGGACCACCACTTCGTACAGCGCAACCTCCAAGGCAGTCAGCACGAACAGGATGATCGCGACCTTGGTGTACGTCTGCCAGGACGGGTGGACGTGCTCCGGGGCGTGGGCAGCGGTGGCGTGCATGGGGGTCGAACTCACCGGATGAGGTAGACGACGGGAAAGATGACGATCCAGACCACGTCCACGAAATGCCAGTACAGGGCCGCAATCTCGAGATTGAGCGCCTTTTCCGGCGGCAGCTTGCCCCGGATCGCCACGAACAGCACCGTGATCAGCCAGATGAGGCCCAGCGTCACGTGGGTCCCGTGGAAGCCGGTCAGCGTAAAGAAGGTCGAGGCGAACAGGTTGGTGGTATACCCCATGCCCCGGTGGTAGAAGTGGTTGAATTCGTAGACCTGCATCCCGACGAAGAACATGCCGCAGAAGATCGTGGCGGAGAGCCAGCCGATCAACGCCTTGCGGTTGCCCCGCTGCGCCCCGCTCAGCGCCAGCACGATGAAGAACGAGCTGAACAGCAGCAACGAGGTGCCGAACGTGACCAGCGGGATCTCCAGGATCTGCTCCTGCAGGTGCCCCGCCTTGTCCAGCCACTCGGCATGGGGCTTCGGCCCGACCAGATCCCGCCCCTTGTAGACCAGGTAGGTCCCGATGAGCGACGCGAAGAACATGCATTCGGACCCGATGAAGGTCCAAATAGCCAGCTTCCGGTGCTCGATGCCGGTGGTCGTGTAATGGTGTTCGTCGACGTGTGCGAGAGCGTGATCGGCCACGAAAGGTCTCCGGGTAGGCCGTTGGCCGTCTGCTATCGGCTATCGGCTATCGGCTATCGGCCAAGGTCCGTGAACTACTAACTCGGGCAACCAGCTCCGGCGACCGATAGCCGACAGCTAATAGCCGCTGTTCCCTCATCCCGCCGGCTCAAACACCCAGCTGAATACCCCGTAGAACAGGACGGCCAGGCCCGCCAGGTGCACCCACAGGTGTGATCCGCCGATGAACCCGCCCAGCGTGATGGCCACACCCAGGCCCGCGATGACCGGCCGGAACGAGGGGTTGGGCATGTGGATGCCCTTGCCGTCCACTCGCTGCGGCTCGGGCAGCGAGCCGTCCCGCTCCCGCTTCATGTCCCACAGCGCGTCCCGGCCATGGACCTGGGGCAGCTTGGGGAAGTTGAACACTTGGGGCGGCGACGGAATGGACCACTCGAGCGTGGCCCCGTTCCAGGGATCGGCCGGGGCCGTGACCTTGGAACGGCTGGTCTTGTAGATATTCCAGAGGAAGACCAGGAAGGCTGCCATGAGGAAGAAGGCGCCCACCGTCTCCAGCTGGTTGAGGAGCGCGAAGTTGGACTCGCTGGTGTAGGTATAGACCCGGCGCGGCATCCCGTTCAGACCGAGAATGTGCATCGGGAAGAACGTCAGATTGAAGCCGATCAGCATCAGCCAGAAGTGGAGCTTCCCAAGGCCTTCGTCCAGCATCTTGCCGGACATCTTGGGCCACCAGTAGTAGGCCCCGCCGGTCAGGGCGAAGATCGAGCCCCCGAACAGCACGTAATGGAAGTGGGCCACGATGAAATAGGTGTCGGTCTGCTGCAGGTCGGACGTCGGCGACGCGTGCATCACCCCCGACAGCCCCCCCATGATGAACATCGCAATGAAGCCCAGGGCGAACAGCATCGGGCTCTTGAGTTCCAGCCTGCCGCCCCAGATCGTCCCCAGCCAGTTGAAGATCTTTACGCCCGTCGGGATGGCGATCACCATCGTCGCCACCGAGAAGAATGCGTCGGCGAACGGCCCCATCCCGGTGGCAAACATGTGGTGGGCCCACACACCGAAGCCCACGAAGGCGATGAACGCCCCCGAAAAGACCATCGCGGCATAGCCGAACAGCGGCTTGCGGCTGAACACCGGCAGGATTTCCGAGACGATGCCGAATGAGGGCAGGATCAGGATGTAGACTTCGGGATGGCCGAACAGCCAGAATAGATGCTGCCAGAGCACGGGATCGCCGCCGCCCGAGGGCACGAAGAAGTGGGTCCCGAACGTCCGGTCGATCATCAGCAGGACCAGCGCGACGGTGATGATCGGGAACGCCAGCAGCAGCAGCACCTGGGTGACAAGGCTCATCCACACGAACATGGGCATGTGCATCATCTTCATCCCCGGCGCGCGGAGATTGATGATCGTCACGAAGAAGTTCACCGCCGCCGCCAGTGACGCGATACCCAGGATCTGCAGGCCCACGGTCCAGTAGTCGATGTTCGGTCCCGGCGAGAATTGCCGGGTGGTGAGGTTGGCGTAGCCGAACCAGCCCCCGTCGGGCGCCGCGTTGAACAGCCAGCTCACGTTCAGGATGAGCCCGCCCGCCAGGAACACCCAGTAGCTGAACGCGTTGAGCCGCGGGAACGCCACGTCCCGCGCCCCGATCTGGAGCGGAATCATGTAATTGAAGTACATCGCCGACAGCGGCATCACCGCCAGGAAGATCATGGTGGTGCCGTGCATCGTGAACAGCTGGTTGTAGGTCTCCGCGCTTACCAGGGTCTTGTTCGGCCCGGCCAGCTGCAGGCGGATGATGAGCGCCTCGATCCCGCCCAACAGGAAGAAAATGAAGGCGCTGGCGCCGTACAGGATGCCGATCCGCTTGTGGTCTACTGTGGTGATCCAGCTCCACAGTCCCGTGGGCGCTTCGGCGTGCGCGGGAGCGCGCTCCATTGCGGTTGTAGCCATGTCGTCAATCCCTATTGGTTCGCACGGAGGTAGGCCACCAGCGCCTGGATTTCATCGTCCTTGAGCCCGAGATTCGGCATCAGCACCCCGCGCTTCCACGCCTGGGGATCACGGAGCCATTTCGCCAAATTCTCGTCGGTGTTCTGCAGCGTGCCGGCGGCCACGAAGCTCCGGCTCCCGACGTGATGCAGGTTCGGACCCACCAGCGGCAGGGCGGGATACATCGAATGGCAGCCCCCGCAGCCCTTCGCGGTGAACAGGGTCTGCCCCTGCCGCACCAGCGGGTCCGCCGTCGAGTCGGCCGAGAAGTCCTTCGGCGGGGTGTTGAAGCTCTGGGCCCAGGTGTCGAACTCCGCGCCCTCGAGCGCCACGATCCGGTACGCCATGCGACCGTGCTGCTGGCCGCAGAACTCCACGCACTGGGCCGGGAAGTTCCCGGTCACTTCCGCCTTGAACCACAAGTTGTTGTAGCGGTTGGGGAACACGTCACGCTTGCCGGCGAACTGCGGCACCCAGAAACTGTGCAGCACGTCGGCCGTGGTCATCTCCAGGGTCACGGTCCGTCCCACCGGAACCTTGAGCTCGCCCGCCGTCGTGATCCCCAGTTGCGGGTAACGGAATTCCCACCACCACTGATGCCCGATGACTTCGACCTGCAGCGCGTCCGCACCGGGCTTGGTCGCCGTCCGGAAGATCGTGCGGACCGTCGGCACCGCGATCATCGCCAGGATGAACGCCGGTATGATCGTCCACACGATTTCCAGCGTGGTGTTCCCGTGGGTCTGCACCGCTTCGGGCGAGTCCGGCCGGTTGCGGAACTTCCAGACCGCAAGCAGCAGCGCGCCTTCCACCAGCACGAACACGATGGCCGCCCACAACAGCGTCGTCCGCAGCAGGTGGTCCGCCTCCCGGGCAAAATCCGCCCGGGGGAGCAGCGTGGTCTGGGGATACTGGCTTGGAGAGCATGCCACGATCAGGAGCGCCGTCGCGGCCGGGATGAGCGCCGGGGCCCACGGGGGGAGCCGCCGGGCAATCGGTTGAAGCATCAGAATGCGCGTCCTGTCGGTGCGGGGGCCACAGAAGGGCATAGAAATGCCGACGAGAGAATACGCACTCACCCTCTAAGAGTCAAGAAACCATCGACCACTACCCGGCGGCGCTCATACCTTTGGTACGTCTAGACTTCGGCTCCATACCGAAGCTCGACCCCAACGACTGTGGACGTTGCACCCGTGGAGGCCTTGTGACCCCCGAACAGCGCACCCTTCTCATCCGCCGCTACGCCAGCGGTCCCTCCGTGCTCGAGGCCGCCCTCGCTTCCATCCCCCCGGCGGCACGCCAGTGGCGCCCGGGGCCCGGGAAATGGTCGGTCCATGAGGTCATCGTGCATTGCGCGGACAGCGAGACCAACGCCCACATGCGGCTCCGCTACCTGCTCGGCGAGGCCGACCCGCTGATCCTGGGATATGACCAGGACCGCTGGGCGGCTGAACTCGACTACCATGCCCATCCCCTGGAGCCCGCCCTGGCCACCGTGCGCGCGGTCCGGTCCAATACCGTTCCACTGCTCGAGCGGCTCACCCCGGCCCAGTGGCAGCGGGTCGGCCGCCACACCGAGCATCCGACCTACGGCGTCGAGAGGTGGCTGGAGATCTACGGGGAGCACCTGGACGTCCACGCGCGGCAGATCCACCGCAACCACGCGGCCTGGGAGGCAAGCAAGCGGTAGGGGAAACGGGGAACGGGGAACGGGGAACGGTAGAAGCATCCCGCTCCCCGTTTCTCTAAGAGACCCCGCCATCAATGCTCTTCCCGTTCCCTGTTCCCCGTTCCCCATTCCCCGTTATTTCACCACCATATCAAACGCCGGCGTCTCGCCCGGCACCTCGAAACTGTAGTGCCACCACTCCTGCTCGTACTGCCTGAAGCCTTCCGATTCCATCGCGCGCCGGAGCAGCTGCCGGTGCTGGAGGACACGGCCGGTGGCGTTGCCGAAATGGGCTGCCGGTGAGAACGTGTCATAGGGCGTTCCCATGTCCACCTCGCGACCAGCAACCGAGTCCGCCACCAGGGTCAGGTCCACGGCGAGCCCGAGATTATGCCGGCTGTGGCTCGCGATGTAGCCCTGCTGGATCAGCTGCAGCTGCTGGGTTCGCCGGGCCCACGCGACCATTGCGGCTGTGGCACGCACCGGCCGGTATCCGTCGAAGACCTTGAGTCCCATTCCCTGGGCCCTGAGGCGCCGCTGCACCCGGGCCAGGGCCGCCGCCGCCTCGCGCCTGAGGTAGGCCCGGTTCGCCTGGTACCCCGGCAGGGCGTGGCCAGTGAAGTTGTCAGCCGTGGCGTATCGAACCTCCACCACGATCGTGGAGTCGGCGGCTCGCACATCCTTCAGCAACTGCCGGGCAACCGAATCCGGGGCGATCGGGGGGGCCGAGTCCGGAGCCTGGGCCCCGAGCGCCAAGGGAAGGGAAAGAACCAGAACTGCGGCGGACCACATCTGTCGCCCCCGCTGAAGCGTGAATGCCGCAGGCCGGTTCCTTCCCGGCAGCCCGGGACGGGCCGGCCGGGGCCCCCTAACGACCACGATAACAATGGCTTATGGCGGCGTCTATGGCCCCCTTCACGGCCTGGCGCTATTATTGACACGAAAGCCAAATGGCGTGAAACCCAACAACGCCCCGGGCAAACGAGCCCGGGCCGTTTCCTTTTTGCGAGCTCACCATGCTCCGTGAAATGCGGGAGAAGCTCGGCGCCGAAATCGAGCAGCTCAGTCACGAGCTCAACGTGGTTATCCCCCAGGCGATTGCCCAAGCCGTCGAGCTGGGCGATCTGCGGGAGAATTCCGAGTACAAGGCCGTCCTGGAGCGGCAGCAGTTCGTCCAGGCCCGGCTCGGCCAGCTCCACCAGCGACTCGCCCAAGTGAGTCAGCTGGCGATCACCGAGACTCCGGTGGATGCCGTGGGTCTCGGCTCTCGGGTCACCGTCCTGGACCTCGATACCCAGGAGCGGGAAGCCTTCATGGTGGTGCTGGCGGAGATGATGGATATCGAAGCCGGCCATATTTCACTCGCGTCCCCGCTGGGCCGCGCGCTCAAGGGAAGGCGGGTCGGAGACGAGCTGGAGCTTCGGCTTCCCCGGGGCATGCGGCGGCTCAAGGTCCTGGAGATCGGGCAGGAATGAGGGCGGTTCGCGATCGGCGACACGGCTGTCAGCTATCGGCTATCAGCTATCAGCTATCGGTCATCGTCGGATCGACACCAAAGGCCGTGCCGATAGCCGATAGCCGATAGCCAACACCGGCCCCACTCCACCTCCTGGTCGCCGTCTCCATGGACTTCCCCAAGAAGCAGCTCATCCTGGTGGGTGACCGGGTGCTGGTGGCGCCCGAGGAAGGCGAGGAGCGGACCCGGGTGGGGCTGTATCTCCCTCCGACCGCGCTCGATGCCCAACAGGTTCAGAGCGGACTGGTGATCGCGGTGGGTCCCGGGGATCCCGCCCCCGATTTTTCGGCAGTGGACGACGAGCCGTGGAAAGTGGGTGAGCGCCAGCTCCGCTGGAGGCCCATGCAGGCCAAGGTCGGCGATCACGCCATCTTCTTCCGAAAGGCTGCGGTGGAGATCACATTCGAGGAGAAGAAGTACCTCGTCGTCCCCCAGGGAGCGATTCTGGCTCTGGTCAGGGAAGATCTCCCGATTTAGGCAGCGACCACCGGGTACCGCGTACCGTGTACCGCATACGCTCCAACCGGTTACTATTGTTGCTGGGCGGCGCCCACTCCTCCGACTCGGACTTGTACTCGGTACGCGGTACGCGGTACTCCCAATGCCCCTCACCCGCTTCCCCGATCACGAAGACAAGCGGGTCTTCCTCTCCACGGTGCCGGCGCTGAATCTCCCCGCCGCACCTGGCGCACACTCCGACCGAATGTCCATCGTGGTGCTCTGGGTCGAGGAAGACACCCCCGCCCTCTCGGAGCTCAGTCATGAATTCGCCCTCTCGCTCATCGAGGCCGGGGGGCTGGGCATCGTGATCGGTGGCAACGGGGCCGAGCAAGCCGCCGCGATCTTCGACGAGGTGGCTGCCGAAACTTCCCACGCCGCGTTCGAGGACGAGGCCATCGGCATCTGGGCCGACCCCGATGCCACCATGGAGGAGCTGCTGTTCTCGGCCGCGGAGGAAGCCATGCTTCCCGATGCCTTCGCCGATAATCCGTGGGATATTGTGGTCTGGGCCAGAATCGGGGATCCCGCCATTCCGCGCCTTCGCGCCGCGCTCAACCGGCTCGGTACCATCGTAGATGAGCAGTATGAGCTCGGCGGCGAGGAGGACTCCTGAGCACGCCCCGTCGGAGCCTGCTTGACACCGGCGCCGCGGACCAGGCGGGTCTGAGCGACCAGGCCAAGGGTCTTCGCCTGGCCGCGCGCACCATGATCTTTGTTGCGGCGGCCAGCCTGGGCCTGGCGTTTGGTGCCGCCAGAGGGTGGCTTCCCCGGGCAATCCTTCCCGCGGCCCTGGTCCTGTTCATCGCTGCCGCGGTGACCGCCGTGGGGCTGGGGTTCAAGAGCCACCGCCAGGCCCTCGCCGACCGGGAACGGCAGGGACGGCTCTCCATGATCGTCGTCATCGCCGCCCAGTTGGGGAAGCAAAACGATGCCACCCTGGAACGAGTGGCGGCCAAAGGGGGGCCGGCGGGAGAGGCGGCGAGGATGATTCTCAAGGGCCGCCTGTCCGGCAATTGAGGCACCGAAACCCTACCGACCCGCTCCCCATCCAACCGCGGGGCGGTAGATTGCGGAAGTTCGCATGCGCCACCTCAGCCAGCTCTACCTGCGAGCCTTCCGTCTCCGGTGCCCCGCCTGCGGCGGCGGTCCGGTGTTCGTGTCGTGGCTCCGGATGTGCCCCAGCTGTCCGAGCTGCGCGCTCAACTTCGATCGGGAGCCGGAGGGCGGGTACTGGATCGGATCCTACTCGATCAACCTCTTCGCCACCGAGACGGTGTTCGCGGTCGCCTTTGTCGCGGCTCTCATCTTCACCTGGCCTACGCCGCCGTGGGACACCATCATCTGGGCCGACGTGGCTCTGATGGTCGGATTCCCGATCCTCTTCTTCCCCTGGTCCAAGACCCTCTTCATCGCCGTCGATCTGACCTTTCGGCCAGAGGAACCCGGCGATTTCGACCAACCCCGCGAGCCGTCACCACTGCATCGCGAGCGGCGCGGCTAAGGCTACCCCCTGGGCCAGACGACCCTGTGTCGGGGAGACGCAACGATGTGTCGCCGGCGTCCCTGCCCTGTTCAACGGCAGTTTCTGGCAAGGCCCCGGCTTGCCCCGCCTTACGCTCTGCAGGACAACGACTTATCAGCAATCCCGAGGGTCCGGCATGTGCGTTGCCAGCTACGGTGACCATCACCAGCAGCCAGCAAACCCCTGAGACTCGGCACGATGGTCGGATCGCCCATTCTCCGAACACCGGCCTGTGGCAGGTCGCACGGCCTTGGTCCGGCGCCGGAGCACAGCTCTCCCGGCGCACCCCACACCTTTGCCCCACCTCCGTCTGGAATGCCCGCTCCGGGCCCGGTGAGCCGGGTCACTCCGGGAGCGATGGCCAGTGCGCAGCGCGCCCATCCTGGCCGGGCTACTTTTCCGAGCTCGCTGGAGGGTTCCGATCTCCGGTCCGCCGGCAGACCGACCCTCCCGCCCGATACGCCAGCCCGACGGAACATCGACCGGCCTACCGCATTACGATTATGATCGCCGACCAGGGAACCGCCGCGCGTTCGAGGACGGCCGGATTGCTCACCATGTGGATCGCAGCCGATCAGGCGCATCGGCAGAAACGGGAGTGAGAGATGAAGCGATTGCCGACGATCGGTGAAGTGATCCGCTGGTTCAGCGAGCCCGGGGAGCGGCCCTGGCCGGTGCCGGGGAGCGACGACCCGTCTTCATCCCAGGTCGATCCAGTCCTCCTGGCCATGGTCGAGGAGGGCCTGGCATACGGAGATGAAACCATCCAGCGGCTGGCAATCCTGCAGCGCTGGCAGCTCCGCTCGGAGCTGGAGCGAATCCTGCTGACCTCGGTGACCGCCGACTGGAATCAGGAAGAAGTGCACCGGCTTGTAGATCTGGTCCTCGAAGCGTGGTGGGAGGCTTCCCCGCTAGGCTGATGTACGCTCAGGCGCGCGTCTCCTCCCGGGGCGCGCCTGGAGGAACGTTGCATCGGCCGCTCGATTCCTCGGACCAAGTCCCGCTCCCGACTCTGCCCCCACATTCGATCGTCTTCCGCTGCAAGGTGTTTCCCTTCGAGAGGTCCTCCAAGCCTGGACGGAGCGTCCTGCCACCCCTGCCCGTGGCCGGGCTTTCACCCCTGCGGATCTCGCCACATATTGCCGACCTGCAATTCCGTCATCGGTTCCACTGCCGGAGGTCGTCATGTCCGCACCCGCCGTGTCCCGCACCACGTACCGAGTCCGCCTCGATCAGGTCGAGTGCTGCAATTGTCCCCACGGTTGCGGCTGCCAGTTCGGCCTGGGCCCCAACCCGGGCTACTGCCAGTTCCTCGTTGGCTTTCAGGTGCGCGAGGGACGTTTTGGAAAAGTGAAGCTCGACGGGGTGAAGTTCGTGGTGATCTGCGATTACCCCGGGGCGATCCACGAGGGAAACGGCCACGTCATCCTCTTCGTGGACCAGGCGGCCACGAAAGAGCAGGTCGAGGCCATCGGTGCGATCCTCTCCGGCCAGCATGGCGGCATGCCATGGGAAGCACTGGCCGGCACCGTTAAGACGTTTGAAGGACCCATCGCGGCCCCCATCGAGATGACGGTCGCCGGCACCAGCAGCAGTTTCCGCATCCCCGACGTCCTGCAAGTCCGCCACACCCCCATCAAGGATGCCGCCTCGGGTGAGGACAAGGAGGTCCGCATTGTCTACCCGAAAGGGGGGTTCTTCTGGAACGAAGGCGATATCTGCACCACCGCGGCCATGATGGTGCACTACGGCAACGTGCACTTCGAACATCCCGGCTGCTACGCCTGCCACGCGGAAGCGAACTGGACCAACAGCTAGCGGACGCAGCATGAAACGGGCAGGCCCTGTCGCCGCGTTGGCGGCGATCCTGGTTATCACGGTTGTCGCCTGGCTCTACATCCTGCAACTGGCGGCGGCACCGGCAGCGGCGTCAGGGATGGACATGGCGAGCATGTCAGGCATGGACACGACGAACATGGCCGGCATGGACATGACCGGCATGGACATGGCGGGCATGGCAAGCGACGCCAGTCCGTGGGGCCTGCCGGAGTGGGCCGGCCTGTTCACGATGTGGACCGTCATGATGGTCGCGATGATGCTCCCCACCGCGACCCCCAGCATCCTTCTCTTCCAGCGGGTGACCCAGCAGCGACGTGGCGACGCGGCCACGCTTCCTGTCGCGCTGTTCACCTCAGGCTATCTGCTGGCGTGGGCCGGCTTCAGCGCCGTGGCCGCTACGGCCCAGTGGCAGATCCACAATCTGACGTTCATCGCACTGGTGGGCGACCGGACCCGGGGGCTCCTCAGCGGCCTCCTGCTTCTCGCGGCCGGCTGGTATCAGTGGACGCCGCTCAAGGCCGCCTGCCTCAGCCGGTGCCGCTCTCCCCTGAGCCTGTTCATGGGACGCTGGCCTGAAGGCGGGGGAGCTACTCTGGTGCTCGGAATCCGGCACGGCGCCGATTGTGTCGCCTGCTGCGCTCTGCTGATGACGCTGCTCTTCGTGGGCGGCGTCATGAATCTCATGTGGGTCGCCGGGCTGGCCGTGCTGGTGCTGCTGGAGAAGCTGATGCCCAGGGGCGCCCTGATCGGACGCCTGGCGGGAGTGGGACTGATGGTGTGGGGTCTGGCCGCCGTGCTGGGGTCCTGGCGGAGCTGAGCCGGGACAGCGCGCCTACCAGCGGGCGGGCGTGCCGCGCGTGTCTACGTGAACGAACGGGCCGTGCAGGCCGTTCGCGCGATAGATCCCGATCCCGCCGGCGACCTCGGGGTATTGAGCCTCGACTTGTGCGGCGACGCCAGCCAGCCAGCGGGCATCGCTGACCGTCACCCGGCCGTCCCCGTCGAGATCGTCCATCCGGCCATCGGCGTCGCTATCCACGTAGACATCGGCGGCGTCCCCGTACATGTGGCGGCTGTCCCGGGCCCGTCCGCCCAGTCTCCCCACGCCGAGCGCATTGTACTGCGGGGTGCGGAACCCGGACATCACCCGGAGAGCAGACGGCCGGCCCAGTGCCCTGAGCTCGGTCGTGATCAGCTCCAGCTTGTCGAGGAGCGGCAGCTGAATCACCAGCACCTTGGGCCAGCGGTCCTGCTGGTCATGAGTCAGAAAGTCGCCTACCCGGAAGTGCGTAGACAGGCGAAGCTCCTGGTTCTCCGGAGTAACCTCGAGAAAGCCATTAGGAAGGCGGTACCGGGCCCGGCCTCGCTCCGGCGCTCGCTCGCCCGGCCAGAAGCCGACCCGATAACCGCGCCAGATCGCCCCGAGTTTGAGCTTCAAGGGAATCAGGGCAAGGGCCTGGATCGGCGCGCCATCGGGCGCCTCGAGACCGGTCGGGTGGACACCCGGCCCCCGTTCGGCAAGCGCGGGAATCAGGGCCGCCAGCGGCACCGCCGGAGGACCGTCATCGGGGTACGCCACTGCCCGCAGCTGGCCGCTTAGCCCCAGCAGGGGGGTCACGTCTACCGCGTTGGAATCCGCCAGCGAACGGGCCGGCAGGACGCGGGACGGAGCGGTCATGGCGAGCACGCCCACGACCGCCGCCACGGCCTGCGTCGTCACGGCCGCGAAGGCCACCAGTCGTCGAACCATCATCCGCATCGAGGATCCTCGCTACCGGGCCCGGAATGGTAATTTGTCCGGCCCTGGTCCGGCACCCCAACCTGACTTCATGGGCCTACGGGCTCACGGCCGCCGGGACCGGCGCCCCGGACGTTGCGGACACCGGGTACGGATATCCCTGCCGCAGCAGCCGATCAAGCGCGCGGTCATGGCCGTAGACATCGGGATAGAAGAAGATGTCGCCGTTCTGCACCGCCAGTGCCGTGGCATAGATGATGTAGACCGGAATCCTCTCGCGGAAGCGGACCGTTACCGGCTCGCCGGAGTTCATCGCGTCCCGAATCTTCTCTTCGGTCCATTCAGGCTGGTCGCGCAGCACGAACTTGGCCAGGGCCAGGGGGTCGCCCAGCCGAATGCATCCGTGGCTCGCGTCACGACGGGTGCGCTCGAACAGCGCCTTGGCCGGGGTGTCGTGCAAGTAGACCTGATAGTCATTCGGCATGATGAACTTGACCAGGCCCAGCGCGTTGTGCGGCCCTGGCGTCTGCCGCACCCGCACTCCCGCGCCGATTCGGGCGATGTTTTCGGGCCACGGAGGCACCGGCTCGCCATTCTCCACCAGCTCGTACCGGTTGCGCGTGAGGAACTCGGGATTCTTCCGCGCCGCGGGCTTGATTTCCTTGTTGGCGATCGCAGGTGTGACGTCCCAGTAGGGCGCGAAGGTGACGTACTCCAGCTCATCGGCAAAGACCGGGGTCTCGGTCTTGTACGCAGTCCCCACCACGACATTCATGGCGAGCGTCGTGTTCTCGTTCAGGTCCCGTGAACTGAAGGCGTACAGCCGAAACGCGGGAATGTTCACGATGATCGGGGGCGCGGTGAACTGCCGGGGCATCCACCGCCAGCGCTCGAGGGTGAGCTCCATCTGCCGGATCCGCTGCTCGAACGGCCGGCTCAGCCGGATCCGGGTCGAATCTCCGATCACCCCGTCGGGCGTAAACCCCTGCCGAATCTGGAACCGCTTGAGCGCCTCGACCACCTCACCGCTGTAGAGAGTATCGAGGAGCGGGGCGGCGACGCTGTCGCGGTAGTCACCCAGCAGCCGAAGCAGCCGCCGGAGGGTGGGGACGCCGATGTACGGCTCGCCGGGCCTCAGGCGAGTCGGCATGGGCGGGAGCGCCAGTAGCTCCGAGTCCCGGGCCAGCCGACGGTAGCGCACCAGCGCCGCCATCATGAGGTAGTAGTGAACGAAGGGTGGCTCGAGCGTTCTGAGGATCGCGTTGGGGTCGGTGGTCCGCGAGAGGGCCTCGATCGTGGCCGCCAGATCGAAGGAATCCGCCTGCAGGCGGAAGGTTACGTGGACCGCCGCGGGGCTGATCCGGCCGAAGCGCAGCGCCTTGGCGTAGCGGGCCGCCGCCACCGACAGGCCAAGCTCCACCCGCGCCGCGTGCGCCGAATCCGCCCCGGACCCGGAGTCGTTGGCCTGCTCGATCAACCACGCGGCGTCATAATCGGAAGGATCGAGACCGCGGTTCTGCGCCTCCGAGAGGACCCGGAGCATGGCCCTGGCGGGTTCGGTCAGAGTGTCACCCTGAAACCAGATCCCCGACCAGTTGCGGCCGGCGTAGAGCCGGGAAAGATCGGCCTGCACATCCGCCAGGTTCGGCCACCGGAGATCGGGATGACGGGCACTCTCCACCAGCTGCTGCAGCACCGCCAGCCCGGGGGCCTGGGCCTGCTGCTCCCGCGCCGGAGCGGCGCCGGCGAGCAGGGTCGCGAGAGGAAGGAGAACCAGGGTCGGACGCATGGGGGGGCGGGTAATTTAAGCCCGCGTCGAGGCGTGGCCAGACTGGTCACGATTCGAAACCACCACCTCCCAGAGCGATGCCAGGGGCGGCCCGGCCGGGCCGCCCCTGGCACAGCATCACTCCTGGCAGTGGGGCCGGTAGGCCCCGGAGTCTACACCGGTTCGGGTATCGGCGGCGTGACGGCCGCTTCATCCCGCTCTCCGGTCCGGATCCGGTGCACCTGCTCGACATCGACCACGAATACCTTCCCGTCACCGACGCTTCCCGTCCTGGCGGAAGCCAGGATCGCCTGCACCGTGATCTTCACGAACGGCTCCGAGACGCCGATCTCGAGCCGAACCTTCTCCTGCAACCCCATCTTCACAGTGGTCCCGCGATAGTTCTCCACCCGTTCCGTCTCTCCCCCGTGTCCCATGACCCGGGAGACGGTGAGTCCACGCACCTCGGCGCGGTACAGGGCCTCCAGCACGTCGTTGAGCCGGTCAGGCCGGATGATGGCGATGATGAGCTTCATTGGTCTGGTCTCCTCGGCTCAGCGGGTGGCGGTAGCGGGCAGGCCGGAGCCGGCCGGCACCTGCATCGGGGCCGATTCGGACGGTATCACCAGGATGGAGCCCTCCCCACTGGTGTAGGCCTCCTCGCCGTGCTCGGTCACATCCATGCCCACGCCCTCGGCCCTGGTTTCCGACCGCAACTGCATCACCAGGCCCAGCGCCTTGAGTATTACGAACGTCATGACCCCGGCGTAGACGAAGGAGGCCCCGGCGCCGATGGCCTGGATCCCCAACTGGGCCGGATTGCCGCCGATAACGCCGTCGGTCCCGCCCCACGCCTTCAGTGCGAACACGCCGGTCAACAGGGCGCCGCTCAGACCGCCGATGCCATGGCCGGCAAACACGTCGAGCGAGTCGTCCAGCCGGGTGCGGGAGCGCCACACGATCATGAAGTAGCTCGGGAAGGCGGCGATCGCGCCGAGGAGGATAGCACCGACCGGGCTGACGAACCCTGCTGCCGGGGTGATGGCCACGAGGCCCACTACGATACCAGTGGCTCCGCCCACGGCAGTCACATGCCGGGTGCGGATCGCGTCCAGCAGCGCCCATACGACCATGGTCGCCATCGGCGCAAGGAAGGTGTTGGTGAACGCAGTCGCGGCGGATGCGTTCGCGGCGAGGGCGCTCCCCCCGTTGAACCCGAACCAGCCGAACCAGAGGAGCCCGGCGCCCAGCAGGACGAACGGCACGTTGTGCGGCAGGATCGCCTGCCGGCCGTAGTCCTTGCGCGCGCCCAGGACCGCCGCCGCCACCAGGGCCGATACCCCGGCATTGATGTGCACCACCGTCCCGCCGGCGAAGTCCAGCACACCGAGCTTCCCGAGCCAGCCTCCACCCCACACCCAGTGCGCCACCGGCGCGTAGACCAGAATGCCCCAGAGGGCGATGAAGGCGATGTAGGGGCCGAAGCGCATGCGTTCCACGATCGCCCCGGAGATCAGGGCCGCCGTGATGATGGCGAAGGTCCCCTGGTATGCCATGAACAGCACGTGCGGAATGGTCCCCTTGGCCTCGACCCCGACTCCTGCCAGCAGCGCGTTGGTCAGCGTGCCGATCAAGGGGCCGCCGTCGCTGAAGGCCAGACTGTACGCCCCCAGGGCCCACAGGATCCCGACGATCCCAAGGGCGACGTAACTCATCATGATCGTGTTGAGCGAATTCTTGGAACGGACCAGGCCGCCGTAGAAGAACCCGAGGGCCGGTGTCATGAGCAGGACCAGTGCGGTGGCCACCAGCATCCAGGCCGTGTCGGCCGGAACGACGGTGGGCGCCGGCGCGTCCTGCACCAGCAGCAAGAGGGCGGGGAGGGTCACTGGTAGACGACCTCGCGGTAAAGGGTGACGGAATTGTCCGGAAGCGAGCATACGATACTCTCGCGGGCAGAAAGGCGCAAGTATCGTGCACGCAGATTTCTGCAGAAAACGCACGTATAATGGAACGATTTGCTCAATAGCTCCGCGTAACATGACTTATCGTACGCGCTGTGTGGCATATAGCGCACACTTCTTTGTTCATAACGAAGTGCTTCACGGCGGTGATTGAGAAATTAGTTGACAAAAGCAATTAAACCCGTACCCTGGCTCGGAGTCCCGCGCCGCTCCGCCAGACAGGATGCGCCCATGCCGGCCCGATTCGCAGATCCCACCAGTGCCATCCGCCGCTTCAATCGCTTCTACACCAGGAGGATGGGGCTCCTGGAGGACGGGCTGCTGCGCAGCCCTTTTTCCCTCACAGAGGTCCGGGTGCTGTTCGAGCTGGCGCACCGCACCCGGCCCACCGCCAGCGAGTTGTGCCAGGTCCTGAGCCTGGACCCCGGCTACCTCAGCCGGATCCTGCGCGGACTCCGGCGCGCAGGGCTCGTCCTTGCCGGCACTTCCAAGGCGGATGGGCGGCAGCGCCTGCTTTCCCTGAGCGACCAGGGACAGAAAATCTTCGGGGCTCTGGATGCCCGCTCCAGCCAGGAAGTCCGCGCCATGCTGGCTCCGCTTTCCCCAGCCGAGCAACATGACCTGGTCCAGGCCATGGCCGCGGTCGAAGCGCTGCTCGGTCGCCCCCGGGAGGGGCCCCCGCTTCAATCCCACCCGATCCTCCGTGGGCCCAAGCCAGGCGACCTGGGCTGGGTGGTCCAGCGTCATGGCGAGCTCTACGCCGCCGAGTATCAGTGGGACGCGCGGTTCGAAGGGCTGGTCGCGGAGATCGTGGGCCGCTTTGCGGCCCACTTCGATCCCAGCCGGGAACGCTGCTGGATCGCGGAGCTCAACGGTCAAAAGGTCGGTTCGGTGTTTCTGGTGAAGGACTCGGAAACGGTCGCCAAGCTGCGGCTGCTCCTGGTGGAACCCTGGGCGCGCGGGCAGGGACTGGGGAGTCTGCTGGTACGCACCTGCGTCGAGTTCGCCCGCCAGGCCGGCTTTACCCGGATCCGGCTCTGGACCAACGACGTCCTGCACGCCGCCCGGCACGTTTACCAGCAGGTCGGGTTTGAGCTGGTGGCAGAAGAACCGCATAGCAGTTTCGGGCACAACCTGGTGGGGCAAACCTGGGAACTGTCACTGTGACTCGGGGAATCCCGCTGAGTCGCTCTTCCCGGGCGGAGTCGCCGCCCGGGCGACCACGAGTATGCGGATGGCCGAAGCCGGTGCGGGTGCCGTGCGAATCAGGTGGTTACGACCCGCCCCTCTGCTTCTCCCCGGAGCTGCTGCCAGCGGCGGCGGTACAGAAACCGGCGCCACCAGCTCGGCTTGGGTTGCAGCCACCTGAGGATGGCTGCGTCGCGGCCTCGCTTCGAGTCGACCGCGACGATCGCTGCGAAGGGGCGGGACCCGGTGAACAGTCCCAGCATCCGTGCATTGACTCGCAGAAACCATGCGGCCGCTTCGGTACCCAGATCCCCCAGGCCCATCACCACCCAGCAGGCCCGATGGGTGGCCGGGTGCTCTCCCTTATAGATGAGACCGTAGTCCCATCCGGCCCGCGTTTCGAACACATCCTGCGAGACCAGGCTGCGAAACGCGGCCGGGTAGCGGAAGGTCACCAGCCGTGGCTCGCACGTGTCGAGAGTCAGCTGGGACGCATAGTGAGGCCCGATCGCGAACGCGTCGTCGTTCCAGCTCTGCCGCGTCCAGTCGCCCGATTGACAGGAGAAGGTCAGACGGTGATTGGTGGCCGCGAGGAGCTGCAGCAGCTGGGCGAGGGCCCGTACGTCGCTGGCGCTGTGCACCTCGGGAATGTTGGCCCACTTGTGGACAGTGACGCCCCCGCCGGGCCGGGGCGGGTACTCCGGAGCGCGGGAGAAGAACTCGTTGGCGGGGACAAACATCCCGCGGACGAAGCAGGTGATCGCTCCAGTTTCGGTCGCCACCCGGCCCAGCAGCTGCCGAATCGGCCGCTCCCGGTTCCAGCGGAGCAGCATCGGCCACGCCAAGGCCAGCACCAGGAGCACCGCGACCGCCAGCAGCACGGTGGTCAGATCCGGCGGCCAGGACACTATCGACGCAAGCACGAGCAACGATCGCATTCCCATCACTCAAGTTCGGGTGAGTTCCGCGCCGCTGCGGAACCAGATGTCGCCAGCCCGCGAATCGAGATGCACTCCGCCGATCCACTCATCGATACCGTTGAGTTCGACGAAGTTGCTCCTCCCCGCCAGCACCGCGGTCCCGGACGCGGTGACTTCTACCCCCTGATCGCGAGCCGACTCGACGTCACCCGCCAGGACCAGGGCCGGATGCGGCAACCGCCGATCGGCCAGGCTTCTGAGCCGGCCGAGCAGGTAGCCGTCTCCGACCGGATCGAGACAGCCGGAGTTGGTACGGAGAGTATGGGCCACGATGGTGACCGCCTTCGCGCCCTGCGCCTGGCTGTGGCGGAGCAGTTCCCAGTCCCAGTACCCCAGCCCGGTCCGCCGGTCGGGGTAGCGGGCAATCAGGGTTCCCAGGGCGCGCCGGAGGGCGGCCGACAGCGAGGCGTCCTCGCCGAGCAGCGCGACGAGGTCCTCCGGCGTCGGGGCGGTCACCGCGTCCCAGACCCGCCGCATTACGGCGGTATCCGTCGCGCTGAGCCGCCGGGCCCTCGGGTGCCGGCGAAGCTCTTCCGTGGTGAGCGTGCCGATGCCGGTGACGTCCCGGCCCAGGTCGGTTCGGGCGAGATCCACCAGCCACAGGCTCGAAGGCTCGGCCTCCAGCAGTTCGAACAGCCGACCCAGCCAGGGGAGGACCAGCTGATCCGAGAGTGCGCCTCCAATCCACGCTACGGCCGCGTCGGCACGGAGCAGCTCACCAGAATTGGAGAGCAGGTCCCTCGGAAAGGCGGAGAACGAGCCGACGCCCACGACCTGTCTCCAGAAATCTTCGCGGAGCGAACGCCACTGGTCTAGTGAGAGAAACGGCGTGAGCGGCCCGACCGAGAGCACGTCATGCTGCACCAGCAGCGCCTCGGCTCTCAGGCCCAGCGCCCGGCCCAGCGCTGCGGCCGCGGTATCCCCGTTGGTGATATGGAGTCGAGCAGGCGGCATTGTCTGCCTGGGTAGCGGGGAGGACGGCAAGCCGGGTCGGGGCACGCCCGGTGACGGGGCGTAGAATATCCCCATCACCCCGTCACTTCCAGCACTGGTGGGAGGCCCGCTAGCGGCTCCCCTCCAGTGAGTCGACCCGCGCCAGGAACGAGCGCACCGCGCGGACGTTCTCCTCCGGCGCGTCCCACGTCGTCAGGTGTGCCGCACCGGGAAACACGACCACCTCGGCACCTGGGGTGAGCCGGGCGAAGCCCCGGATCGTCGCGGGATTGGCTTCGTCGACCTCGCCCACCGTATAGAGCAGTGGGACCTTGATATCCCTGAGAAGCGGCCTGGCGTCGTAGCCTTTTAGCGTGCCGGTGATTGTAAACTCGCTCGGCCCCTGCATGTAGTTGTAGATCGCCTCGTTGACGGTCTTGAAGAGGCTGTCGAGATCCGCTTCGACGGGGTGACGCCAGACGTATCTCCCATAGAACTCATTCACGGCCGCCTGGTAATCCGGGGCATCGAAGCGGTGGTCGGCCTCACGCAGGCGGATGGCCCGCTGCGAGGAATCGGGGAGCGTCTGGACCAGCCGCCGGGCGTTCCGTTCCCACGCGGGCAGGTCGAGGGCGGCGCTACCCAGGGTCAGGCTCACGACGCGCTCCGGATGGGCCCGGTAATACTCGACCGCGAGGATGGTGCCCCACGAGTGACCCAAGAGATGGACCCGATCGTACCCGAGGTGCGACCGGAGCGAGTCCAGCTCCTTCACGAAGTGCGCAATCGTGAACAGGGTCGTGTCCGCGATTCGGTCCGACTTCCCACCCCCCAGCTGGTCATAGCGGACCACCGGCCGGTCGCTGCCGAGTGCCTCGAGCGGCTTCAGATAGAAGCTGGAGAAGCCGGGACCGCCGTGCAGCAGGATCAATGGTGTGCCGGCACCGCCCCCCGAGCGTCTGTACCAGATCCTCCCGCCGGGGACCGCGAGGTACGCCTCGCCCGGCGGCAGCCCGCTCGCGGCGGGCGAGGTCGAATCAGCGCTGAGCGCGCTCCCGCGCGTAACCGGCGGCCGCTCACGGCAGCTCACGGCGGACACGCCGAATGCCAACGCCAGGCACAGCGGCCGGTGAGGAATGTGGGGACGACGCGGGAGCGGCGATGGGCCTGGGCGAGACACCGGATCTCCTGCGCGAAGCTCGGACCGGGCCAACGGCTGCCGGGGAGATTTGCACTCAGGGCGACAAGGTGGTTCAAGTCCTCCGGCCGCGCAACCACCGATATCTCGCCGGCGGGCAATGCAGTTGTCACCCCGCGCCTGCGGCGGGGAGCCGGGCGGCCATGAGGTCCCGGTTAGTCCGGTTCGACGAATGAGCGGCGCCGGTTGGGATGACGATCCTCGGCCGGGGCCAGCCGAGGTGCCTGAGGGAGCTAGTCGCGTGAAGCCGAGAAGAGGCCCCGGGTACGGGGACCGGTGAAGGTCACCCACTCCCACTGCCCCACGAGTCCGGTGGCGGAGAAGCGCGCGAGGAGACCGACGTTGTGGTCGGCGTTGCCGGGGTTCAGGTCGATGTACAGCCGGTCACCCACCCGCCGGCCGGCCAGAGATCCCGTGCCGACCTGCGGTCCGACCTGCGTGGAAGTGTCCGCGCCCGGCAGCCATTGAATGGCCCGGCACCGGTGACCGTCGAGTCATCGCGAAGCGCGATGTCCAGGATGCCGGCGAGGAGTGGCCGGCCATCGATCGTGGTCGCGGTGTAGTGGAGGCCTCCGCTCCGGAGCGCATCGGGGGTCGTGCCTTCCGGACTGCAGCCCGTGGAGGCAAGGGCGGCAGCTACGAGGAGAAGAAATCGCATCGGCCGCAATCCGGCTGGGAGGGAGAAACAGGGCCATTGATCCACCTCTATGGAGACCCCACGAGCAAGGTTACGGTCACACCGGAGTCTCCCGCGTCGCCCCTACGGGGCGACGATCGTCGTCCCTGGCGGTGGTCCTCCCGGGGGCCGGCCGGCATGGCTCAGTCCTCGGCCCGCCCGACCGGATGGCACCGATAACACGCGTTGCTGTCGTAGCTGTAACCGGACCGCCCCCGGTGTACGCTATCCATCCGCGATTTGTCGTGCTCGTGGCAGGTGAAACAGGTAAACTGGCCGAAGTCGTTCGGGCTGGCGTGGCATTCGCTGCAGCTGCTCCACGTACCGCGGTGCCGCCCGCTGTAGATCGGGAAGAATCTCCCGTCGTGGTCGAACTTGGCGCCCTGCCAGGTGGTGGTCGTGTGGCAGTCGGTGCAGGTCGTGGAGAAGCCAAGCGTCCTGTGGCTGGGGTTGGTGGTGGCATCGAAATCTGACTGATGGCAGGAGGCGCAGGCGGTGGCCTTGCCGGCGTAGACGCCGTCGGCATGACACTGATCACACGCCAGGGCCCGATGCGCCCCGGTCAAAGGGAACTGGGTGCGGCTGTGGTCGTAGGGTGCGGTCCAGGAGGCGGTGCTGTGGCAGTCGGCGCAGACGGTGGAGAAGCCGCTCTGGGGGTGATTCGGCTGGGTGGCCTGGTCGTAATCCTTCTGGTGGCACCCGACGCAGTTAGCCGGGGTCCCCTCATATCGGGATCCCGCGTGGCACTGGTCGCAGGTGAGGGCCCGGTGGGCGCCGGTCAGGGGAGAGCGGTGGTTGAAGTGCACCCTATTCCACAATCGAGGATCGTGGCACTGGTCACAGGCCTGGGGGAACCCGCCGGCCTGGTGGTCCGGATCCCGGGTTGCCAGGAAATCACTCTGATGGCAGCTCATGCATCGGGTGGACATCGCGACGAACTGCAGCCCGCCCTGCCCCGTCGGCGCGTGACAGCTCTCGCAGGCGCCCGTCAGATGGGCCCCCTCGAGCGGGAACCGCGTCGTCTGGTGGAGCCGGAGCATGGCCGAGCGGTCAGTGAAGCCGCGCAGGGAGTGGCAGCGTTCGCACCCTGGCCCGAACTCCCCCCGATGAATGTCCTGGTGGCAGCTCGCACACCGGGTCGGCGCGTCAGTGAATGTCAGACTCTGGTGGCAGGACATGCACGGAGCCGTCGCGTGGGCGCCCTGAAGCGGATAATTCTTCGAATGCTTGAACCGAGGGCTGATCCTCGCCGGCCTCCACGCTTGCGCGACGTGACAGAGCGTACACTCGCCGGGCAAGGACCCATGGGGTGAGAGCGTAGCCTCCTGTGCGGCAAGAGGGGCGGCAACACCGGGCAGGCTGAGGAGCACCGGCAACAGAAGTATCACCCCCGATGCGCGGGTCACACCTCGGCGGATGGGCCTGACAGCCATATTGATGGACGCGATCGCCACAGTGGATTCCGCCCGCCCCAGGGGTCAAATGCCCCGGTGTGGTGCAAGGATCACGCACTCCGCATCCGGGACCCGACCGAGTTGCAACTTCTTGTGACAGCGCTACATCATGTGAGCCGAACCGCCACTGTCCGCTTCGCATGCTGGCACGCGGCGTTGCAGTTGGCACGCACCGTCACAATGACGGCCGGCCATGGCCCCCGCAGGCACACCGAAAGGGAACACCATGAGATCCCGGCGGAAGCCAGGAAGCCGGCGCCCGCGCTTCAGGTGTGTCATCGAGTCGGTCGGGCTGTTGCTCGCTGTTCCCGGCTGCGGAACAGGACTCTGCCATGATCGTTGGCGTCGTGCTGCTCGCCCTGCTCGCCTTTGCGGTCTTCAGCCTCCAATCCTGGAGGGCCAGCGCACTCAGCCAAGTCGAGCGCCTCTACCTCCTCATGAGCGGTGTGCCGGTGATCCTGACATTCCTTCTCCCGGCAGCGGTCTCCCTACGAGGCGGAGCCGCGCCAACCCGGGCGTGGCTCAACGGCGCCAGCCAGGCCGGCGTCGCTCTCAGTGCCGCCATGTTCGTCGCTGGGCTCTACCTCCTGTGGAAGCGCCAGGGCCGGGCGGAGAGCATGGATAGCCGGCTGGCGCTCGCCGTGCTCCTGGCCTCCTTGCCGATGCTGCTCCTGGGGGTGGTGCTGCTCCTGTACCTACCTTGGACCTGACCCGCATCAATCCGGCAGTTCGCCCAGCCGCCGCTCGAGAAACCGCCGCTCCGGCTCCTGCCGCGCAAGGCCGAGCGCCCGCTGGTAGGAAGCCCGGGCTTCCGCGGTTTTCCCGAGCCGCCGGCACAGGTCCGCCCGCGCCGAATGGGCCAGGTGATAATCCTCCAGATCCCCCCGCGCCAGGATGGCATCGATGAGGGCGAGTCCTGCCGCAGGGCCGTCGCGCATTGCCACCGCCGCGGCGCGGTTCAGTTCGGCCACGGGCGATGCGTCCGCCCGCATCAGCACGTCGTATAGCCCCACGATCTGGGCCCAGTCCGTAGCGGCGGCATTGGTCGCCTCGGCGTGCACTGCGGCGATCGCTGCCTGGAGCGTGTACGGGCCGAACCGGCGCGACGACAACGCCTGCTCCACCAGCGCCGCCCCCTCGGCGATCTGCTCCCGGTTCCACAGCGTGCGGTCCTGGTCGTCGAGCAGCACCAGCTCCCCCGCAGACGAGGTGCGCGCCGCACGCCGTGATTCGGAGAGCAGCATGAGCGCCAGCAGCCCTATCGCCTCGGGCTCGGGCAGCAAGTCGACCAGAAGCCGCCCCAGGCGGATGGCCTCGCCGGAAAGATCGTGCCTGGTCAGCCACGACCCGGATGACGCAGAGTATCCCTCGTTGAACACCAGGTAGACCACCCGAAGCACGCTATCCAGCCGCTCGGTCAGGTCGGACCGCGACGGCACCTGATAGGGGATGCCCGCGTCGCGGATCTTGGTCTTGGCGCGCACGATGCGCTGCGCCACCGTCGGTGGAGCGGTGAGAAAGGCGCGCGCGATTTCCTCGGTAGTGAGGCCGCAGACCTCGCGCAGCGTCAGCGCCACCTGTGCGTCCGGCGAAAGCGCCGGATGGCAGCAGGTGAAGATCAGCCGCAGCTGGTCGTCCTCGACGCCCTCCTCGTCGCAGCCTGCCGGGTCGCCCGGATCGGCGTTGAGTCGGTCAGCCAGCTCCACCAGCGACCGGTCGAATCGGGCCCGCCGGCGGATGCTATCGATGGCCTTGAAGCGGCCGGCGGAGACCAGCCAGGCGCGGGGCTGGGCGGGCACCCCGTCACGCGGCCATCGCTCCATTGCCGCTACGAAGGCGTCGTGCAGCGCCTCCTCGGCGAGGTCGAAATCGCCGAGCAGGCGGATCAGGGTGGCAAGGACCCGGCGCGATTCGGATCGGTAGACACCGTCTACCTTCTCCCGCAGCCCGTCTTCGGTCATGGATCAGGGTTCTAATCCTTCCCCAACTCCAGAATCGGCCGCACCTCGATGCTTCCCAGACGCGCCGAGGGAATCCTCGAGGCCACCTGGATGGCATCATTGAGGTCCCTTGCCTCGATGAGGTAATAGCCGCCCAGCTGCTCCTTCGTCTCGGCGAAAGGTCCGTCGGTCGCGGACACCTTCCCGTTCCGGACCCGCACGGTGGTGGCCGTTTGCACCGGCTGGAGCGGGTTTCCGCCCAGATAGTGGCCGCTCTTCTTGATGCTCTCCGTAAAGCCAAAGTACTCACCGAAGATGGCCTCCTGCTCGCTCTTGGGCATGGCGTCCAGCTTCTTCTCCTCGTCGTAGATCAGGCACAGGTACCTCATGGCTCCCTCCGGAGTAGCGGTGGAACGGTTGTTGGCGCCAGATAGTCGTTCGGGGGAGCCCGGAATCGACATCGGGCCTGCCGAGGGTTCCGGAGCGGACAGCTCCTCTGGCAGCTGGCACCGGGGCTATACCAAGGAACGCCGGCTGGAGCATAACCAGTCCAACGCGAGTGGCGGTTCAGGATGAACCAGCGCCGCGCAGACCGATGGCCAATTTGGGTGATTGGTACCGTCCACCCACCACCCACCTCCCGACGACCACCCCCACCCCCGAGAATCCTGATCTGGCCAATCCCTGGATTCGGTGTAGGATAGCGATCCTTGCCTAACCAGCCTGAGATATTCGAGCGGGGCGCGAGATGCCGATGGACCGTGCTTGCCCTTCCAGGACTGCGCCGTCCCGATCACCGGCCAAGCGCCGCTGTTCCCCCAAATTCCTGCGGCCATTGGCCGCGTTACTTCCCATCCGGACCACGGAGGTCCTATGCGCACAGAATCCCTGACGGGCAGGCTGCGACTCCCACTCGCGGCGGCCGGCCTGCTCGCCGCCATGGGCTGCAGCGACGCCACCGGGCCAGTCGACTCAACCTTGCGATCGCACGACTTTCCCGTCGGCTGGGAGGAGCTGCGCGACGCCCTGATCCAGGCGCGGGCGGAAGCGAACGGTGGTCTGAACCTCGACATGTGGGCGACCATCGTGAATCGGGACGGGATCGTCGTCGCCGTTGCCTTCACCGGGGAGCGGCGCGACGACCAGTGGCCCGGAAGCCGGGTCATTTCCGCGCAGAAAGCCAACACCGCCAACGCGTTCAGTCTCGATGCACTGGCCCTTTCGACCGCCAACCTGTTTTCAGCGGTTCAACCGGGCGGGTCCCTGTTCGGCCTGCAGGAAAGCAACCCGGTCGACACCCGGGTCGCCTATGGCGGCCGGCCTTCAGACTACGGTACCCGGCGCGACTTTATGGTCGGCAAGCGGATCGGCGGGGTCAACGTCTTCGGCGGCGGGGTCGCTCTGTACGACGCCCTGGGCAACGTGATCGGTGCGGTGGGCGTGAGCGGTGACACCTCCTGCGCCGATCATAACATTGCCTGGAAAGTGCGGGACTTTCTCGGCCTCGACTACGTCCCCGGGGGCGTCAGTGCCACCGGCGACGACAACATCGTCTACGACATCACCGGCGGCGTGAGCGCCGGCGGATTCGGTCACCCGGAGTGCAGCCCCGAATCGACAGCGATCGGTGAGAACCTCCCCGCGAGCAATCCCATCAGCCATCCCGTGAGCTGACCCACGGGATCCCGTTCCCCTCTCCGCCGTGAGAGGGGAGCGGGAACGGGTCGCCCGGGGGCGAGCCGGCCTCCGGCGGTTCCCGGTCTGGCGAAGCTGGGGACGGCTCGGTACATCCTACGGCTGTGACACCCGACGACGTCGTGCCTTCCTCAGGCCATCCGCCCGCGCAAGACGAGCGCGCTCCGTTGCCCATGCCGGCGAGCGGACAGGGCCTACCGTTCCCTTCGCTGCCGTTGCTGGAACATCCGGCTCCAGAGGCTGCCCGACTGCTCGCACTCCGGCAGCTCGACGAGTGGTATCGGGCCCGGCTGCGCCTCGACCTGCCCGCAGACCCGGAAGCGCTTCATGACTTTCGGGTCGCGCTGCGCCGGCTTCGCAGTCTGCTCCGCGCGCTCCGTTCCCCATCCCATCGCGTCGTCCCTCGGCGGCTGAGTCGCCGGCTGCGCCGGTTGGCCCGGGCGAGCGGCGAGAGTCGGGACCTCGAGGTCCGGACCGCGTGGCTGCTCGCCCAGCTCCCTGCACTCACCTCCCGCCAGCGTGCCGGGGCCCGCTGGCTCATCTCGGACCTCGAGAACCGGCAGCGGGCCGCGAACGAACGGCTCCGCCGCACGGTCGTGAAGCGGTTCGGCCCGCTCCTGGAGCGGTTGCGGTCCGCGCTGGCCGACGGCGGGCCGGTGGAGGTGGCCGGAGAGCCCGGCCAACCGGTGTCGGTCGGCGCGGTTGTCGGTCAGACCCTGCTGCGGGGGACGGCGAGCCTGGAGCATCAGCTGGGACTGGTCCACGCCATCACGGACGATGCCGCGGCGCACGCAGCGCGGATCACGGTCAAGCGCCTTCGGTATTTGCTGGAACCCTTTCAAGCCGACCTGTCCGGCGCTGCCGCCGCGGTCAACCGGCTCAAGCAGCTGCAGGACCTGCTCGGCGATCTCCACGATTGCCATCGCATCGCCGCCGAACTCGCCCAGGTGTTCCGGTCCGCGGCGCTGGCTCATGCCCAGAGGACCTTTGAGGAGATTCTGCCCTGGGAGGGGTCGGATGGCGAACCGAGGTCCGCCAAGGAGACGGACCAGCGCGCGGGGCTCCTCGCGCTGGCCCGCCGCTTGGGGAGCCGCGGCGGCGCGCTGTTCACACACCTCAAGAGCGACTGGCTCGAGGGTGGTGCTGCCGCGCGGCTCTGCGCCGAGCTCCGGACCATCGGTGAGCTGGCCGCCACGCCGCGTCGGGCAGGGATCGAGATCGAGCGCAAGTACCTGCTCTCGAGATTGCCTTCCCATGTCCTGGATTTCCCGTCCGAGGAGATCGAGCAAGGATGGCTGCCGGGGCGCGAGCTGGTCGAACGGCTGCGGCAGGTGCGATCAAACGGCACGACCAGCTGGTATCGCACGGTGAAGACCGGCCAGGGACTCCAGCGGATCGAAATCGAGGAGGCCACGACACCGGAGCTGTTCGAGGCATTGTGGCCGCTCACCTCCGGGTGCCGCGTCCGCAAGCGGAGGTACGTCGTTCCCGAGGGCGCCTTGACCTGGGAGATCGACCAGTTTCTGGACCGAAACCTGATCCTCGCCGAAATCGAGCTCCCCACTGCGGACACCCAGTTCGAGATTCCCGTCTGGCTCGCCGAGTATCTGGTCCGTGAAGTCACTGGGGAGCCCGAGTTCGTGAATCGCACCCTGGCGCGCTGAGCGTTCCGGCAGCACCGGGAGGGTATATGATCGCGCGAATCACCCTGTTTATGGCGATGCTCATCGGCGCCGCGTGCCAGACTTTGGAATCATGAAGGGAGGCGGAAGTTCGTGACTGGACGAGCCTTCCCTGCTCCGGTAAGATCGAGGCCTCCCCAACGTGGAAAACCCGTGCCCAACCTCCCAACCGCCCTCCAGGACGCCCTCGTCGACCGCTATGCGATCCAGCGGGAGTTGGGGCAGGGCGGCATGGCGACCGTCTACCTCGCGCACGATGTCAGGCACGACCGCAAGGTCGCGCTCAAAGTGCTGCGGCCCGAGCTGGCCGCCGTCATTGGCGCGGAGCGGTTCCTCGCCGAGATAAAGCTCACGGCCAATCTCCAGCACCCCCACATTCTGCCTCTCTTCGATTCCGGCGCAGCGGAGGCCTTCCTCTTCTATGTGATGCCCTATGTGGAGGGCGAGTCCTTGCGGGACCGGCTGAACCGGGAGAAGCAGCTCCCGGTCGACGAGGCGGTCCGCATCGCAACCGAGGTCGCCTCGGCTCTGGACTACGCCCACCGGCACGGGGTCATCCACCGGGACATCAAGCCGGAGAACATCCTGCTCCACGACGGCCAAGCGCTGGTAGCGGACTTCGGCATCGCGCTGGCGGCCAGCAAGGCGGGCGGTACCCGGATGACCGAAACCGGAATGTCGCTGGGTACTCCGTCGTATATGAGCCCGGAGCAGGCGATGGGGGAGCGGGAGATCACCGCCCGCTCCGACGTCTACGCCCTTGGCGCGGTGCTCTACGAGATGCTCGCGGGCGACCCTCCCTTCACCGGCTCGACGGCCCAGGCGGTCGTAGCCCGGGTGGTGACCGAGAGCCCACGGCCGCTGCTGCCCCAGCGGCACACGATCCCGCCCCAGGTGGAGGCGGCGGTGCTCACGGCGTTGGAGAAGCTGCCAGCCGACCGGTTCGCCTCCGCCGGCGCCTTCGCCAAAGCGCTGACGGACCACGGCGTTGCGGTTGCCAGGGCGGCCGCGACGATCGCCGCGGCTCCGCCGGCGAGGCGCCTTGGTGGCAACCGCGCCCTGATCCTGCTCGGCGGGCTCGCCGCCCTGCTGGCCATCGTGGCCGCATGGGGATGGCTCCGGCCGAAGCCGAGAGCCCCGGTCAATCGGTTCAGCCTGTTCTTCCGGCCCACCGAAGCGCCCCAGCTCGGGGCTGCCCGAGGCAACGTCGCGATCTCCGCCGACGGCGGCCGGCTGGCCTACGTAGGCCCGGCCGAGGGGGGCACACGCCTCTGGCTCCGGGAGCACGACCAGCTGCGCCCTTCCCCGATCCCGGGGACCGACGGCGCGGCGAGTCCGTTCTTTTCGCCGGACGGCCGTCAGCTGGCTTTCCTCCTGAACGGCAGCACGGTCCGGATTCTGTCCCTGGCGGGCGGCCCGCCGCTCACCCTGACCGACAGCGTCAACTCCTCGGGAGGAGACTGGGGACAGGACGGCTACATCTATATCGAGGTCGATTCCGGCCTCGCTCGAATCCGTGCAACAGGGGGAGCCCTGGAGCCGATCTTCAAGATGTCCGCGGAGCGTCGTGAGATCGGTTCGGAATGGCCGTACGTCCTGCCTGGAGCGCGAGGCCTGCTCTTCCGTCTCCGGCACGCCGGGCAGGCGCCCGGCGAATTCGACATCATGGCGATGAAGCTTCCGAAGGGCGAGCCTCACGCGCTGATGCACGGCGTGTACGCCCGTTACGCCTCATCAGGACATCTGCTGGTCGTCACCGCGGACGGCAAGCTGCTCGCTGTGCCGTTCGACGTCGGGAAACTGGCGCTGACCGGGCCTCCGGTTGCCCTGATGGAAGGGGTGCGGACCGGGCCGTTCGAGATGGACTTGGCCATCTCCGTCACCGGTACCCTGGTCTATGCCTCGGGCGGCTCGGCCGCCTCGGAACGGGCCTTCTGGGTCAATCGCGACGGCAGCGCGAGCATCATAGACTCGACGTGGGACCCGCAAGGGACTCTGAACTCTGTCGCGCTCTCCTCGAACGGCAAGGCGCTGGCGGTGGGACTGGTGCGCGGTGCTTCCCAGGACATCTGGATTAAGCAGCTTCCCACCGGCCCCTTCTCCCGCATTACGTTCGGGGACAGTGTCCATGACCGCGTGTCGTGGTCGGCCGACGGCCGGTCGGTGCTCTACCTCGCCGGCGCCGGCGGAGGCGGGCTGCCCAGCACGGCCCGCGCGGACGGCACCGGCGCCCCACAACTGCTGTTCTCCTCATCCTACAACTTTGGCCAGGCACTGCAGTCCCGGGATGGGCGCTGGCTGGTGCTCCGCCGGGTGATCAACGAGCGCGGGAACGGCGATATCTTCGGGGTCAAGCTCGGCGACACCACCCTCGTGCCGCTGCTCACAACGCCTGCGAGGGAGGTGAGCCCCGCGCTGTCGCCGGACGGCCGCTGGCTGGCGTATTCCTCCAGCGAATCCGGCACCGCGGAGATCTATGTGCGTCCCTTCCCCGAAGTGGCCTCCGCGCGGTGGCAGGTGTCGACCAGCGGGGGGAGTGAGCCGCTCTGGGCGCACAGCGGACGGGAGTTGTTCTACCTCAACGGCCGGCGCGAGATGGTCAGCGCCGAGATTCGGACGAGTCCGGACTTTGTCGTCGACCAGCAGCGGGTTCTCTTCCCGGCCGCCTCTTACAGCAGTGGCGGAGTCTTTCCGCTCTACGATGTGACGCCCGACGACCGCCGTTTTGTCATGGTCCGCGGTGTTACCGCAGCGGGAGAGAGCGAGCTGATTCTCGCGGAAAACTGGCTCGAAGAGTTGGAGGCGAGAGTCCGGAAATAGGGACCCGCGGGCCGCCTCCCGCCGCGCGCGCCGACCGGCCGGTAGTGTGCCAGCCGCGCTGCGCCCGGGCTCGCCAAACAGGTTCATATAGACAATCCACCAGCGCCGTCAAAACGGACGAGGCGAAACTCGTCTGCCCCGAGGACGGATCCGCATACGTCCCCCCGTGTGAAGATCGACGTCCGCGCCCATGCAGGCCTTCCGCTCAGCGGCGCACCTTCCGTTATCCCGCTTTGCGGAAGGTCAGATTGAAACGGCGACGACCCACGCTGGGATGCTGCCCCTCCTTGAGGGCCAGAACCCCGTGATAGCGGAGTCTGGCCGGCCCGCCCCATACAACCACGTCGCCGTGGGTGAGATGCACGCGACTGGTTTTGTCGTCTCGACGCTGGCCGCCGAACAGGAACGTGGCCGGGATGCCCAGCGACACGGAGACGATCGGCTGCTCGAAGTGCCGCTCGTTCCTGTCCTGGTGCAGCGATAGCCTGGCACCCGGGTCGTAGCGATTGATCAGGCAGGCATCGGGCACGAACCCGTCAAAGCCGGCCCGGGCCGAGGCCTCCCTCGCCAGCCGCAGGAAGACGTGCGGCATCCGCGGCCATCTCCTCCCCGAAAGCGGATCGATGGGGTCGTAGCGATACCCCGTCCTATCGGTGACCCAGCCGAGCGCCCCGCAGTTCGTCATCGCGACCGACATCCTGAAACCGCCGGGTGTGACCATGTGACGAAACGGCGCCCGCGAAGTCACCCGCTCCAATGCGGCCAGGATCTCCGCGTCCCTCGCCAAGGCGAAGCCCCTCAGGATCACCGCGCCAGGTGCCAGGATCTCGCCTCCGGGGCCGGCCTTATGAATCGCGATCTTCGTCATTCCGCGTCATGAAAAATGATGCCGACCGTATGGCGGCGTCCTGAGCGAATGCGGCTGACGCCGTGTCGCAGATTGACCCGATACACCCCCCGCGCTCCCCGGACCGGCCGGTGATGCACGGCGAAGGCCACCGCATCGCCCTGCTGCAGCGGCACGACTTCCGGGCGAGACTGCATCCGAGGGCGTTGCTCGGTGAGCACGAACTCTCCACCGGTGAAGTCGCGCCCCGGCTCGGACAGGAGAATGGCCACCTGCAGCGGAAAGACGTGTTCGCCGTACAGGTCCTGGTGCAGGCAGTTGAAGTCGTCCTCCCCGTATTGGAGGAGCAACGGCGTGGGCTTCCGCTGCCCGGCCGAGTGGCAGCGTGCAATGAAGTCGGCGTGGCTGGCCGGGTACTGGACCTCGATTCCCATCGCGATGTTCCAGCGGTTAGCGATGGGCGCGAGCCGCGGGTAGAGCGCCGTCCGCAGGTCCGCAATGAGCTCGGGCAACGGGTAGTGGAAGTATTTGTACTCTCCGCGGCCAAACCCGTGCCGGCCCATGACGACCCGGCTGCGGAAGAGGCCATCCTCCGGGTACAGCCCGGCCAGCGCTTCGCACTGCTTGGCGGTGAGCAGCCGATCCAGCACCGCGCTACCCCGTGCGTCGAGATCCCCGGAGATGCGGTCCCAGTCGAGCGCCTCACTCCGCCCCACGGCGACCTTGGAGATGAGCAGACCGGGACCCGTCATGGTGGCGGTGCTCATGCAGCCGCCTCCCGCGCCAGCAGGGCCCGCTTGCGCTCCACGCCCCAGCGATACCCGGACAGCGCGCCGTCGGTGCGAACCACCCGGTGACAGGGAATGGCAACGGCCAGGGCGTTGGCGCCGCAGGCCCGGGCAACGGCTCGCACCGCCTCGGGAGCCCCGATGCGCCGGGCAATGCCGGAATAGCTCACCGTCCTGCCGGCCGGGATTTCCCGAAGGGCCTGCCACACCCGCTGCTGGAATGCCGTGCCTCGCACGTCAAGCGGCAGGTCGAGTCCCAGGCCCGGGGCCTCCACGAAAGCCTCCACTTTGGCTACCAACAGTTCGAAATCCACGTCGCTGCCCGTTGCGGTGGCACCGGGGAAGCGCTCCTGCAGATCGCGCGCGAGCTGCCTGGGCTCGTCGCCGAGGAGAATGGCACATACCCCGAGCTCGCTGGCGGCAACCAGAATCGAGCCAAGGGAGCACTGGCCGACCGCGAAGCGGATCGTCATGTCGCCCGCACGCAGGGTGTTCTTCGTTGACACGTTCACAGGGGCTCCTTTCACGGTGTCATCCCACGAGCGACAGTCTAGCGGCCCTCGCCGACCGCCGCACTCCGATTCTTGCTGCCCAATCGGACCACCCCCGGGCGTTCACACTCCACGATTTCTTTCACGGCATGGTGGCAGTAGAGTTCGGACCGGAGGCAAACAGCATGAGCGACACCGCGCAAACCATGCAGGCAGTACGACTTCATGCTCTTGGCGGGCCGGAGGTGCTCAACCTCGAGCGTATCCCGACGCCGCAGCCCGGGGCCGGGGAAGCGCTGGTACGGCTTGAGGCGGCAGGCCTCAACTTCATCGACATCTACAAGCGCTCTGGGCTCTACAAGGTCCCCTTGCCGGCGACGCTCGGTGAAGAAGGTGCCGGCACTGTGGTCGTCGTCGGAGCCGGCGTCAGCGAGATACGGCCGGGCGACCGTGTGGCGTGGGCGAACGCGCTTGGCTCACACGCGGAGTACGCGGTCGTGCCGGCTGCGAAGCTGGTCCCGCTGCCTGCGGCGGTGACCGCGACCCAGGCCGCCGCGGTCATGCTGCAGGGCATAACCGCGCACTACCTCGCGACATCCACCTACCCGCTGCGCCAGGGCGAGCGCTGCCTGGTACACGCGGCAGCGGGCGGTGTCGGGCTCTTGCTGGTGCAGATCGCCAAGCGCCGCGGCGCCCACGTCATCGGCACGGCCGGCTCGGACCAGAAGGCCGAGTTGGCCCGCTCAGCGGGCGCGGACGAGGTCATCGTCTATACCCGTGACGATTTCGTCGGGGAGGCACGCCGGCTCACTGGCGGGCGTGGCGTGCAGGTGATTTACGACTCGGTGGGGAAGACCACCTTTCTCCCCGGTTTCGACCTGCTGACGCCCCGCGGTATGATGGTGCTGTTCGGGCAGTCGAGCGGGCCGGTGGCGCCGCTCGACCCCCAATTACTCAACCAGAAGGGCTCCCTCTACCTTACGCGCCCGACGCTCGGGCACTACGTGGCGACGCGCGAGGAGCTGCTCTGGCGCGCGGGGGAGCTGTTCGCGTGGATCGGCGCGGGCGAGCTTACGGTCCGCGTGGGCGCCGAGTTCGCCCTGAGCGACGCCGCCGCGGCGCACCGCGCGCTTGAGGGGAGGCAGACGACGGGTAAAGTGCTGCTCCGGGTCAAAGCCAACCCGGAAGGGGAAAGGCCCTGCTGACGCCGGCGCCGGTGGGGGCCCACTCTTGACAAAATGGGCTAGTTTGATAATCATCGAACTATGGCAGCACAGGTACCGGTCCCAGCTACTCTGACGACCAGGCAGTTCGAGCTGGTGGCCAAGGCGCTTTCGGACCCACGTCGCATGGCGATTCTGGAGGTGATCGGGAGTGCCGACGAGTTCCCCTGTCACCGACTGTGCGAGCAGTTTCCGGTCTCCAAAGGGACCATTTCGCACCATATGAAGGAGTTGCTTCGAGCGGGTCTCATCCACGCTCGTCGCGATGGGCAGTACATCCATTACCAGGTATGCCGCGAGACTTTGTCGGGGTACACCAACGAGCTGATGCGACGCCTGGGAGGCACAGGATCAGCTGGCGGCTGAGTCGGCTCTTTTTTTTGAATAGGATGTTTGACTGTTGTAGAACTGTCACACTAGTGAACGCTTCTTGTGGCTGTGGCCACGGTACGTCGATTCTGGGCCGCGCCGAACGACGATTGGTGGGGACACGAAGCTTCGACTCTTCCGGAAACAAGGAGAACAGATGAGCAGCCCTCGCTTCCTGAATACCCGCGGTTGGACCGGCTCCGCGGTGCTGTTGCTGGCGATCGCCATCACCGGTGGCAGTCTTGCCGCGTGGAAACATGCGTCGATCCGGAATGCGGACGCAGCGGCCGCACGCCAGCCCGAACCCATTGAATCGGTGACCCTCGCGGTTGCCCAAGAGCGCCAGTATCAGCCGACGACCACCTCGATTGGAACCGTCCTGGCGCTCAACTCGATCACCCTGCGCAATGAGCTTGCGGGCACGGTCCGTCGGGTCATGCTGACACCCGGACAGGTCGTGGAGGCCGGGACGGTGCTGGTCGCGCTGGACGTGTCCGTGGAGGAGGCTGAGCTCGAGGCGCAGACCGCCCAGGCCGACCTCACAGAGACTACGCTCGCCAGGCTGGAGCGCTTGCGGCAGGCGCAGGCCACCTCCCAGGAGGAGGTCGATCAGGCTCGCGCGGCGCGCGATGTCGCGCTGGCGCAGATCGCGCGCACCCGGGCGATCATCGCCCGCAAGACGATCCGCGCGCCGTTCCGCGCCCGGGTCGGAATCGCCGACGTCCATCCCGGCCAGTACCTGAACGAAGGCACCGAGCTGACCACGCTGCAGGGCGTGGACGCGGCGGCCAACGTGGACTTCACCGTCGCCCAGGCCGTTGCCGCCGAGCTCCGCGAGGGCGATCCGGTGAGCGTGCTCGCCGCCGGCGAAGCCGCTCCGATCACAGCCCGGATCGTCGCGATCGACGCGCGCATCGATCCCACGACCCGCAACGCCCTGGTCCGCGCCCGGATCACCAGTCACGCCCCCGCTCCGGGCTCTTCGGTGCGGGTCGAGGTCCCGGTGGGGCCTCCAGCCACCGCGGTAGCGATTCCGGTAAGCGCGCTGCGCAAGGGACCGGGCGGTGATCACGTCTTCGCGATCGCACCCGACTCGGCGGGCAATAGCCGGGCCCACAGCCAGCCGGTGCAGAGCGGTACCGTCGTCGGAGACGAGGTCCTGATCCTGAGCGGCCTCGCCGCCGGCGAGCGGGTCGCGACCTCAGGGTCATTCAAGCTGCGCGACGCGGCGCTGGTCGCGGTCGCGGGCGACTCCCTTCGCTAACCGGAGCCGGCCATGCGCTCATTCACCGACATCTTCATCAAGCATCCCGTCCTCGCGGCGGTCGTCAACCTGGTGATCCTGCTGGTCGGCTGGCGGGCGTTGAGCACGCTGCCGGTGCAGCAGTATCCCAAGATCGAAAGCTCTTCGGTGGTGATCACCACGGTCTATTACGGCGCCGGAGCCGAAACCGTGCGCGGCTTCCTGACCACGCCCATCGAGCGAGTCGTATCGGCGATCAGCGGAGTGGATTACGTCGAATCCACCAGCCGGGCCGGGGTCAGCACCATCACAGTGCACCTGAAACTGAACCACAGCAGCACCGCGGCCCTCGCCGAGGTGACCGCGCGGCTGCAGCAGGTGCGCTCCGAGCTGCCGGCGGAGGCGGAACCGCCCGTCGTGGAAGTACAGCGGGCAGACCGACCCTATGCGTCCTTCTACCTCAGCTTCACCTCGAGTGAACGGGACATCCCGGCGCTCACCGACTGGCTCAGCCGGAACATGCAGCCCCAGCTGGCGACACTGGCGGGGGTCCAGCGGGTGGATGTGGTCGGCGGTCGTCCCATCGCGATGCGGATCTGGATCGACCCCGACCGGCTGGCCGCGCTGAACCTCGCCCCCGGCGACGTGCACGCGGCGCTGCAGCGGAACAACTACCTCGCCGCCGTGGGCCAGACCAAGGGTGACTTGGTCCAGGTCAACCTGCTGGCCAACACCGATCTCCGTTCGGCTGATGAATTCAAGAACCTGGTTGTGGCCGAGCGGAACGGCGCGATCGTGCGGCTGGCCGACGTGGCCCGGGTCGAGCTGGGCGCCGAGGAAGCCGACATGATCACCAAGTTCAGCCGCAAGGAGGCGGTCTACCTCGGGGTCTGGCCGCTGATCGGCACCAACGAGATCGAGGTGGCCCACCGGCTGCACGCCGAGATGGACCGCATTCGCCCCACGCTGCCCGGCGACATCGACATGCAGCTTGCCTACGATGCGACAGTGTTCATGGAAGACGCGCTCCATGAGATCACCAAAACGCTGAGCGAGACCATCCTGATCGTCGGCATCGTGGTGTTCCTGTTCATGGGCTCGGTGCGGACCGCGCTGGTGCCGCTGGTCGCAATGCCGGTTTCGCTGGTGGGAGCGGCGGTCGTGATGTACGCCTTCGGCTTCAGCCTCAACCTGCTCACCATCCTTGCGATCGTGCTCTCGGTGGGTCTGGTCGTGGACGATGCGATTGTCGTGGTCGAGAACATTGAGCGCCACGTCCGTGAGGGCCGGACCCGGATCCAGGCGGCGCTGATCGGCGCGCGAGAGCTGGTGGGCCCCATCATCGCGATGACGATCACCCTGGCCGCGGTCTACACGCCCATCGGGTTCCAGGGCGGGCTCACCGGGTCGCTGTTCCTGGAGTTCGCGATCACCCTCGCCGCCGCGGTCGTGGTATCGGGCGTCGTCGCGGTGACGTTGTCGCCGGTGATGAGCTCGCGCTTCGTCCACGAGCACGGCAGGGAGGGCCGGCTGACGGCTCTGGTGAACCGGGGCTTCGCCTTCGTGCGCCGGATATACGGCACGCTGCTGGACGGCGCCCTTCAGATGCGCTGGGCCTTCGTCACGGCCGCCGTGCTGGTGATGATCGGGGCCTGGCCGCTCTACCAGTACTCGCGGCGCGAGCTGGCACCGGTCGAAGACCAGAGCCACATCAGCCTCTTCATGCAGGCTTCGCCCGACGCTTCCCTGGAGGCCACGAACAAGGCGTCGCTGCAGGTCGTCGACAAGATCACGTCCTTCCCCGAAGCCAAGTTCATGTGGTCGCTCACGGCCTCATGGGGCGGCTTCGGCGGCATGGTGGCGAAGAACTGGAAGGAGCGGACACGCACCACCGAGCAGATGTACGGCCAGGTGTACGGCGCGGTGTCGCAGGTGCCGGGACTGCAGGTCTTCCCCCGGCTTGACCCACCGCTGCCCTCCCCCGGCCAGTACGACGTCGAGCTGGTGCTGGAGAGTGATGCGCCGCCCGAGCAGATGCTCCAGACCGTGGGCACGGTGCTGGCCGCAGGCTGGCAGAGCGGCAAGTTCCTGTATGTCGACACCGACCTCAAGATCGATCTTCCCGAGGCCCGGGTGGTGATCGATCGCGACCAGGTCGCCGACCTGGGGCTCGACTTGGCCAGCGTGGGTCAGGAGCTGGGTACACTGCTCGGTGGCGCCTACGTCAACCGGTTCAACTACTACGACCGGAGCTACAAGGTCATTCCCCAGATCGGCGACGCCGGTCGGGCTACCGTGGGGCCGCTGCTCGATCTCAAGATCAAAACGCCGAGCGGGCAGCTGGTGCCGGTCTCGACCTTCACCCACATCGAGTCCAGCACTGCGCCGCGCACCCTGAATCGCTTCCAGCAGCGCAACGCCGTCCGGATCTTCGGCGGCGTCAAGCCGGGCGTCACCAAGGAGGAGGGCCTGCGGGTGCTGGAGGCCGCGGCGGCCGGGGCCGCCGGGGCCGGCGTCGCGCTCGACTACGCAGGGGAATCGCGGCAGATCCGCCTGGAAGGTGCCGCGCTCACGGTCACCCTCGGGTTCGCCGTGGTGCTCATTTACCTGGTGCTCGCGGCGCAGTTCAAGAGCTTCCGCGACCCGCTGATCGTGCTGCTGGGCTCGGTGCCGCTGGCGATCTCCGGCGCGCTGGTCTTCAGCTTCCTGGACCTCACCACCATCAATATCTATTCCCAGGTGGGGCTCATCACCCTGGTCGGACTGATTGCGAAGAACGGCATTCTGATCGTGCAGTTCGCCAACACCCTCCAGTCCCAGGGCGTCGCCAAGCTGGACGCGCTCCGGGAAGCTTCGCTGACCCGGCTCCGCCCAGTGCTGATGACCTCGGCGGCCACGGTGTTCGGGCACTTCCCCCTGGTGCTGGCAACCGGGCCGGGATCGGCAGCCCGCAACAGCATCGGCACGGTGCTGGTGGCGGGAATGAGCGTCGGCACCCTCTTCACCCTGTTCGTGGTGCCGGTGTTCTATTCGCTCATCGCCGCCGAGCACCGGCCCAGCCTGGTCTCCGCCGACGAAGGTCTCGTTCTCGAACCAGCCATGGCGGAGGTGGCCCATGCGTAGCGCGATGCTCCTGGGGTTCCTCGCCCTCTACGGATGCGCCTCGGCTCCAGGCTACAGACCGTCAGCGGTCGCGCTCCCGGCAGAGTTCCGGGAAGTGGCCGTAGGCACTGATCGAGACCTCCCGCATGGGGTTACGCCGGGCACTGCGACGGCGGCCGCCCGCGACGATTCGGCCGAGGTTTCGCTGGACTACTGGCGCCGGCTGGGTGACACGACGCTGTCCCGGCTGATGCACGAGATCCTGAGCGCCAACCTGGACGTTCGCGCCGCTCGGGCCCGGGTGACTGCCGCCCGTGCGGACCGCGCCCGGGCGGTGCTGGACCTGACGCCTTCGGCGACGTTTGCCGGCGGGTACGCCAGACAGCGGCTGTCCAGCGCCAATTTCCCCGGCGCCTCCGGGACTTTTCCGGATCAGAGCGTCTGGGACGCCGGCTTCGATGCCTCGTGGGAGCTGGACGTCTTTGGACGACTCCGCCGCAACATTCAGGCGCAGGGCGCGCTGCTCGGCGCGGCCCAGGAGGACGTGCGCAACGTGCTGGTGAGCCTGACGGCAGAGCTGGCTCGCGCCTACTTCGAGCTGCGAGGAGCGCAGGAGCAGCTGGAAGTCGCCAGGCGGAACGCGGAGAACCAGCGCCGCACGTTCGATGTCACCCGGGAGCGGCTGGAGGCGGGGCGGGGCACCGCCTTCGATACCGAGCGGGCGCGGGCCCAGTTGAATTCGACGCTGGCCTCGATTCCCACCCGGGAAGCCCAGGTGGCGGCAGCGCAATACCGGATCGGCGTTCTGGTCGGCCGCTCGCCCACCGACGTCGCGCGAGAACTGGACCAGCCGGATCAGCTGCCGCAACTCCCCGAGGTGACCTCCATCGGGAAGCCGGACTCGGTGCTCCGGAACCGGCCCGACGTGGCGGCCGCCGAGCGGCTGGCCGCGGCGCAGCGGGCGCTGGTCGGAGCGGCCAAGGCAGACTACCTGCCCCGGCTAACGGTGGGAGGCAGCGCGGGGTATACCGCGTCCGAGTTCAATTCGCTGGGCGACCATGGAACCTTCCGCTACGCCGTAGGGCCGGTGATCACCTGGCCGGCGCTGAACCTCGGGCGAGTCAAGGCGGACGTCAACGCCGCACAGGCGAGGGAGGAGGCCGCCCGGGCCCAGTACGGGCAGGTCGTGCTGGCCGCACTGGAGGAGATCGAGACGACTCTCAGCCGCTACGGCACCGCCCGGTCACGGGTAGAGCGGCTTCAGGAGGCGAGCGCCGCCAGCGAGCGTGCGGCGGAGCTGGCGAGGCTGCGGTTCAACGAAGGTGTCACCGATTTCCTTCAGGTGCTGGACGCGGAACGGACCCAGCTCGAGGCCCAGGATCAGCTGGCACAGAGCCGCACCGATGCCGCGACCGCGTTTGCGGCGCTGTACAAGGCGCTCGGCGGACAATGAGATGACGTCCCTCGAGCACGCCACCCGCAACTCCGTTACGCTTGAATCCGGCTGAGGGCGCCGGAAACCCAAGCCGGAGGGCGCCAGCGGAGGAGCACGACCTCCGCTGGCGTGCGCATCCCCGGGACAGGATGGGTGCGAAGCGGTCTCCGAGAATCAGCACCAGAAGACGAAGGTAGATGCCAATACCTCGCCCGCCACCGGGCTATCGTCCGGCTGGCTCCGTCAGCCCCGAAAACGCGAATCGGTAAACCTGGGCCGTGCTATCGTAGTCAGCGCGGAACCGGGTTGGATAGCGCGTCGTCGCCGGCCGGCCCGGTACATCCGGCACCTCGAGGGCGAAGCCGCGCCGCTCGAGCAGGGTCGCCTGGCTGATCATCGGCTCCAGAAAGATGGGCTGGCCGTGGTAATAGCCGACGACCATCGCCGACTGGAACGGGGTCGTCCGGTTCACATCCGCGCTGGCCAGCGCGTGCATCCCCATGTGTGGTACACACAGCCCGATCAGCGTGCCAAGCTGCGGAATGGTGGCATCCGGCAACTCGAATCCGGCCGGCAGCGCCGCCGGCTTGGCCGAGTCCGCGCAATCGATCGCCTGGAGGTCGCCGAGGGTAGCGGTGTTGAAGTGGAAATCGAAATGTGGCGTGAAGAAGGAGGCGGGTGGATGGCCGTGCGCCTCCCAGAACAACGTCAGATTGTCGAAGCCGGTCGCGGACTTCACGGCGTCCGGCAGTGGGACCTCTGCCAGGGAAACGGGCGGCCAAACCATTGGAGCCTCGGCGGGCGCGTTCTCGATGACGCCGAGCGGAATAGTGGCGCCAAAGGCGACGAGGGTGTTCCCGGACATTTCCTGCCAGACACAGATGTCAGAACCGTTCGCGGGGCGGCAGGCACCCTGGACGACCTGGGACTTGCTGCAAGCGACAAGCCCACCAAGAAGTCCGACGAAGAGGGAGGCGACGAGGAGGGTGCTGCGCGATCGCGGCGGAGCCATGTACCACTCCTGAAGGGGTAATCAGTCTCACGGGAAGCAGCTCGGGAAACGACGCCAGAGGTTAACCCTGGCCTCCCAGGCGAGCAAGATGTGCGGGGCGCCGCGGTTGCGGAGGACAGCCGGAAGTTGTCGATTTAGTCGGGATAGGCCTGCGCCTCCCACCTCAAAGCGTGAGTGTTGGCCACCGCCCACCTCTTGGCCCATCCGGTTTCCGAGGAGCGCCTGATGCCGACCCGTCGTGATGTCCTGTCCACCGGGGCCCATGCCTGCACCGCCGCCCTCGCAGCGGGCGCCCTGGGCCTCTACCCCCACGCCGCGACCGAGGTGCAGCGTTTCGTGCTCATCGGTCTCACCGGGCCGGGCGATCCTGCGCGCGCGAGTCTCCTATTCGCCTGGGCCAGCGCGCTCGCCGAGGCGGGCCACATTGTGCGGGTTGAGCTCGCGGGCGATGCTGCGCTTCTCCTGCGCCGCGAGGTGGCCGACAGCCTGGTCGCCACCGGTTTGCCGCCCCTTCGCGACATCATGGCGAAGGCGGAGGCCCACGGTATTCCCATCTTCGTGTGTCGACCGTGCGCCATGGCCCGTGGTGTAGCCGAGTCGGACCTCGAAGGCCGCAATGCCCAGTTCACCAACGCGCAGGTGATGGCCGCGGACATGGTTTGGGCAACGAAAGTCCTGGTCGTCTAGTCGTCCCGCCGGCCACTCGGTCGCACTAGGCCTGCCCCCGGGGTGCCGTCCGCCTCGGCACGAGCAGCTTCCCGGTGAACGTCTGAACCACCTCGCCGCGCTGATTGAGCGTCTCGTTCCGGATCGTCACGATCCCCCGGTCGCGCCGCGAGCGGGAGGGCGTGACCCCAAGAATCTCGGAGGTGACTCGCAGCGTGTCGCCCGGTCGAGTCGGGCGGGGCCAGGAGATCTCGCCGCCCAGACCAATCGACCCGCCGGCGATCGGCGGTCCTTCCTCCACGAAGAGCCGCATCGAGACCGCCGCGGTGAACCACCCGCTCACCACCATGCCCTGGAAGAGGCTCGCCCGGGCCGCCTGGTCATCGAGGTGAATTGCCTGCGGGTCGTACGCCGCCGCGAAGCCGTGTGCCTCCTCGGCGGTCACCGCGTAGGGTCGGCTGATGAAACGCCGGCCGACCTCGAGATCCTCGAGGTAGAGCGGCTCACGATGGGGTAGAACGGGCTTGGGCATGGCTCCAAAGTAGTGCGATCGGCTGTCGGCTATCGGCTATCGGCTATCGGTAGCCAAGACGACCATCCGCGGCCTGACCCGGAGGGTCACGTTACGCTCTGATAGCCGATAGCTGACAGCTGATAGCCGATAGCTGATAGCTGATAGCTGATAGCTTCGGTTCGCTCAATGTCATGGCGAGAGCCCGATCTGCTTCATGAACGCCTGATTGTCCCAGAACAGCCACTCCTCGTCCATCACCCCGTTCTTCCAATGGCCGATGGTTGCCATCGGCAGCGTGAAGGCCTTACCAGTCGGCGCAATGGTCTTGCCGCCACCAACCGGCATCGGCTGGGTAAAGCTCCCCTCCATGATGCCAGAGACCGCCGTGTAGTCTCCCGACGCGATCCTGATCGGGTGCTCCTTGATCCGCGTGTCGGGTGCGAACACGAACACGGCCTTCAGGTCTTCGATGTGCGCCTCGATCCCGTGTGACGCCCGGCCATCCGGCCAGTGGACAGTGATATCCTTGGAATGACTCCTGCCGAGCTCATCCCACTTCTGGCCCGAGAAGACGTTGAAGTCGAGGTCGTCGAAGTTGGCCAGATTCGCCTGCTCCGTTTCTTTCACCTTGGCCATCTCGACCAGCTTCCAGCCGTCTGCGCACCCGCCCAGCGTCCCGACGAGCAGCACGGCAGTCGTGGCGGCCCGCATGGTACTGGTCATGTGATCTGCCCTCCTCGATCAGGCACTGAGGCTATCGGCTATCGGCTATCGGTCAATACCCGTGGGCCGACAGCCGACGTCAATAGCCCCTACGAAGCCGGCATTCTCCTGCGAATCCGCACCCGCGTCCCCCACGGGTCCCGGGTGACGAGGGCCGGGTCGCTCCCGGTGCCACTGTCCCGCTCCAACGAGAAGCCGCCGCGTTCGAGGCTCTGCGCCGCCGCCTCCAGAGCGCCTGAATCAGGCAGCTCGATGGTCCACTCGAGCAGCTGGGCATCCTGCCCCGTGGGCGGCGTCGCGCCGTCCCCCGCCCACACGTTGGTGCCCACGTGATGGTGGTAGCCGCCGGCGCCGAAGAACAGCGCGCCGGGGTACTGCCAGACCATGCGATCAAAACCGAGCGCTTCCGAGAAGAACGACGAGGCTGCAGCAAGATCGCCGACATGCAGATGCACGTGGCCGATCACCGTCCCTGCCGGCATCCCGGTCCAGGGCGCTTCTCCTGCGGCGGTCGCCAGGCCCGCCACATCCACCGGGTCGGTCGCCATCATCAGCTCCCTGCCGACACGGCGCCAGCTGCCGCGCGGGCGGTCGGCGTAGACCTCGATGCCCAGGTTGTCCGGGTCCTGGAGGTACAACGCCTCGCTCACCAGATGGTCGCCGGCGCCGGCCTGCGCGCCGATCTCCCCCAGGTGCCGCAGGAACCGGCCCAGCGACGGGCGGTCCGGCAGCAGGATGGCAAAGTGATAGAGACCCAGGCGTCCCCGCCGCGGCGCCGGGCGTGCACCGGGACGCTCCTGCAATTCGATGAGCGGAGTGGTTTCGCCCTGCGCAGCGAGCACGGCACGTGAAACCTCCCTCTGGAGCACGCGCAGGCCAAGCGTGCGCTCATAGAAAGCGAGCGAGCGTGCCAGATCGCCGATCTGCAGCCGCACTGGTCCGAGCCGGGTGGCGGCGGGGAGGCGGTAGCCGCTCGGCGCCTCCCCGTAGCTGCCCGGCGTCGCGGGGTGGGCTCCCGCGGAGTTGCCGAAGCTGTCGTGCGTTGATGCACCCATGATGGCTCCGGTCACTCCTTCGTGGAGAGAGTCACGCGGTGGCCGCGGGGGTCGGGGCGTGCCGCCGAAGGACCAGGTTGCCGATCCCAGCGACGATACCCACGCCCAGCGCCGCCAGGGCCAGGGCCGGTGTCCACAAGGTATCGAGGCCGAGCAGCCTGTCGAGCGAGAAGAGGCCGGGCCCCGTCAGGGCGAGGGCGATCGCGCCGACGCCGTACAGCAGGGGCACCTCGATGCCGTTGGAGCTCGCGAACACGCCGTGCGGCCAGTGCACCGAGATCGCGGCGACGATCATGACCGAAAGCATGAGCGCGGGACCCACGGGGCCCAGGAAGCCGAACGCGATCAGGAGCCCGCTCGCAAACTCGGTCGTGCCTGCCGCCGTCGCGAAGAGGCGGCCGGGACGGAAGCCGAGCGACTCGAAGAAACCGCCGGTACCGGTGAGGCCAAAGCCGCCGAACCAGCCGAAGAGCTTCTGGCTGCCGTGCGCGGCCATCAGGAGACCCAGGAGCAGGCGAGCGACCAGAATGCCGCCGCTCACGGCGGCGACGTCGGTTGTCAGGAGAATGTTGGACATTGTGAACTCCGCTGAAATGTGATGACAGTCAATGTTATAACATGTACCTGCGACGCCGAATCAGGCGCCGTCGCGGACCGCGGCCAGCCCCTCGATCAATCCTACCAGCGTCCGCTCGCTCAATCGGCCGAGTCGAGCCCGTTCAACGGCATCGACCGCTGGCCTCACCGCATCCAGGATCTCGAGGCCCCTGGCGGTGATCGTCGCGGTCACGTGCCGGCGGTCTTCCGGGTCCCGCCGGCGGCCGATGAGCCGCATCGTCTCCAGCCGGTCCAGCATGCGGGGGACGTCTGGCACCCTGGCGACCATCCGCTCCGCGATCTCCCGTCCGCAGAGGCCGCTGGCCCCGGCGCCGCGGAGGATCCGCAGCACGTTGTGCTGGGTCGGGGTGATCCCGAACGGCCGCAGCGCCTCGCTCAGCTGATGATCGAGCACCGCAGCGGTGCGAAGAATGCTCACAAACGCCTCGCTGATGCGGCTCGGGAACGGCCTGGTCTGCTTGAGTTCGGTCTGGAGGCTGGCTGGCATGGCGCCATATTATATGTTATAACATTGATTGTCAAGCCCCGACGGGGCGTGCCTGGCACCACCCCGGCGCCGCCGTGTTGCCGACCCACGCCCGGCCGGTAACTTGGAGCCGCTATGTTGGAGCGCCGCTTCAGGTTGCGTGATGCCGGCACCACCGTGCGGGCCGAGCTGGTCGGCGGCGCGACGACCTTCGTCACGCTCTCCTATATCATCTTCGTCCAGCCGGCCGTCCTGGGCGTCGCGTCCATGGACTTCGGGTCCGTTCTCGTGGCGACCTGCCTCGCCAGCGCCTTCGCCACGGCTGTGATGGGTCTCTACGCCAACTATCCCATCGCCGTAGCGCCCGCGATGGGGCACAACTTCTTCTTCGCCTACACGGTCGTGGTCGGGATGGGCGTCCCCTGGCAGGTGGCGCTGGGCGCGGATTTCGTCGCCGGGGTGCTGTTCGTCGCGCTGTCCGCGTTTCACTTTCGCGAGGCGGTGATGGACACAATCCCCGGCTCGCTCAAGGCCGCGATCCCGGTGGGGATCGGGCTCCTGATCACCTTCGTGGGGATGCAGTGGGGCGGGATCGTCGTCGCCAGCCCGGGAAGCCTGGTGAAGCTCGGGCGACTCACGGCGCCGCCCACACTGCTGGCCCTGGGCGGCTTCCTGCTCATCGCAGTGCTCAACCTGCGACGAGTCTCGGGCGCCATTCTGATCGGCATTCTCGCCACGACTGCGACCGGCGCAATGCTGGGCCTGCTGCCCTACCGGGGGATCATCGGCGCGCCTCCTTCCATCGCACCCACGCTGCTCAAGCTCGACGTCGCCGGCGCGTTGGAGCCGCGATTCGTGGAAGTCGTCTTCGTGTTCCTGTTCCTCGCCATCTTCGACACGGTGGGGACGCTTATCGGCGTCAGCACCCAGGCCGGGCTCATGCGGGAGGGGAAGCTGCCCCGCGCCGGCCGGGCACTCCTCGCCGACGCCGTAGGCACCACGGCGGGAACCCTGCTCGGCACCTCCACGGTTACGGCCTACATCGAGAGCGCAGCCGGGGTAGCTGCCGGTGCTCGAACCGGGCTTGCAAACCTGGCCACCGCCCTGCTGCTCCTGCTCTCCGTGTTCTTCTACCCCCTCGCGCAGCTGATGGGCGGCGGAGTGGATGCGGGCGGTGTCACCCTTCACCCCGTGACCGCGGCCGCCCTGATGACGATCGGCTATCTGATGATCGGAAACGTGACCAGCATCCGCTGGGACGACCTGGGCGAGGCCATACCCGCGTTTCTCACGATCGTCACCATGCCGCTCTCATTCAGCATCGCCGACGGACTCGCGATAGGGTTCATCAGCTACGCGCTGCTTCAGGTCCTCAGCGGCCGCGGCCGCCAGGTCAGCTGGCTGGCGTATCTGTTCGCGCTGCTATTTGTGCTTCGGCTGGCGCTGTTGTAGTGGTGCGCGCAGGAGCTGCCCGGGATAACCACGGACTCCCGACAGCGTCATGCCCCGCTCATCAATCCATCAGCCGGTTCCGATTTCGTCAGAACGCGGCTACCATCACCACCGTAGCTCCGGCGGGCTTCGCGACCGCGAGCGGATCGAGCTCCGTCAAGCCCGGATTGCCGCCGGTCATCTCGCTCACTCCAGGGAGGCCCATGCGTTCGTCCATCCTGCTCCTCGCCTGGTTCGTGCTCGGCGCCCCGGTGGCCAGCGGCCAGATTCCGGACAGCGAATACGCCGCACGCAGGGCGGCACTCCTCGACCGAATCGACAGCGGCGTGGTGCTGGCCGCGGGCGCCCGCGACCCGATCGCCCACTACCCTGCCTTCTCTCAGCTCCCGGCCTTCCGCTACCTGACGGGATATCTCGACCCGGATGCATTCCTGGTGCTGGTGAAGCGCGGAAGCGGCGTATCGGGAACGCTCCTGGTGCCGCCGACGGACCTCCGGGCGGCATTGTACAGCGGGCGCACCACGGACCCTGATGCCCTGGCTCGCACGACAGGACTCGAGGTCCGGTATCTGGAAGTGTTGGCTCCGCTGCTCGACTCGCTCGCCCGAACTTCCCTTCCCTTCTATGTCATCGGCGATTTCGTCTCCAACGAGTTCGCGGCGGACGACTCGCTATCCTACATGCGGGCGCTGGTCCGCCGGCTGCGCGACCGGTACCAGTGGCTCGAGACGCGCGATGCCACGCCGTTCGTGGACCAGCTGCGAGCCCGGAAGAGCCGGTCCGAGCAGGCGCTGCTCCGGAAGGCGGCGGAAATCAGCGCCCAGGGGCATCGGTCGGCGATGCGGATGATCGCACCAGGGCGAACCGAGAACGAGGTACAGGCCGAAGTCGAGTACGCCTTCCGCCGCCTGGGTGGCGATGGCCCCGCCTATGCCTCGATCGTAGGTTCCGGACCGAATTCCACGACGCTGCACTATGACGCCGGCCGCCGGGTGCTGCAGAACGGCGAGGTGGTGCTGATGGACGTGGCCGCGGCGTACGACGGTTATGCAGCCGACGTCACCCGCACCGTGCCGGTCAACGGGCGCTTCAGCCCGGAGCAGCGCGCCATCTATCAGCTCGTGCTCGAGGCCCAGAAAGCGAGCGAGCAGGCGATTCGGCCCGGTGTGCCAGCCCAGCTTGCCCTCGACGCGATCCGCGGGGTATTGAAGGCTGGCCTCGCGCGCCTGGGGCTGATCGAATCCGCTGATGCCGGCTTCGACGCCCCGCCCGGTCTCTGCCCCGCCCGGCCCATCTTCCGCGGCGAGCGGGAGCCGTGCCCGCAGTGGTACCTGTTCACCTACCACGGCTACAGCCACGGCATTGGCCTCGACGTCCACGACCCGGCCCAGTTCAGTGATGTCCCGGCGCACACCTTCCAGGTTGGCGATGCCTTCACCATCGAACCGGGCGTCTATGTCCGCGGCAACGCGCTGGAGGGCCTGCCCGACACCCCGCGGAATCGGGCGATGATCGAGAAGATCCGGCCCGCGATTGAGCGGTACCGGAACATCGGAGTCCGCATCGAAGACGATTACTTCGTGACCGAAACCGGCCTGGAGCGGGTCTCGCCGGCGCCGCGGGAGATCGCCGAAATCGAGGCACTCATGAAGCCGGCAAAGAAGCGGTGAGGCCGGCCCCGTCCGAGGTTAGAGCCAGATGGGTGAGTTCCAAGGCGTACTCCCCGCGCTTCTTTCCTCACGGCCGCTTCACCGCTCCTTAATTCTGCTCCGGGTAAGGTTCGGGGCGGTCAGGGCCGCCACCGAATTCTCGCCAGGAGGGTGATATGGCCACCCGGAAGCCAAAGGGGACGTTCTGTCAGAGTTGTGGGATGCCGATGAAGGTGACGGAGGACTTCGGGACCGGCCCGAATGGTCAACGGGTGAAGGACTATTGTCGCTACTGCTACGCGAACGGAGCGTTCACCGACCCGGCGATCACGATGCAGGACATGCTCCAGAAGTGTGTCGCCGTGATGGGCGGCCAGGGCGAGATGCCTGCCGCCCAGGCACGAACCCTCATGGCCGAGGTTCTCCCCCACCTGAAGCGGTGGCGGACGCCGGTGGGCACCCCCCAGTAGCCCCTTGCGACTCAGAGCCGCCCTGCTCCGCCCGATGTTGTCAGAGGCGGCGCAGGGACGATCCTCTACCGTTCCGGAAGGCGCTTCCCTCATTACATAGTGAAGGGCATCTTCCAGCTACGGCAGGTGTGCGCGTGCCGAGGTCACGTCGTTAGCGTACACCACACCCCCGGCCCGGAGGATTCCCATGGCTCGCCGGTTGCTCTCCGATCGTGCCTGGCGCATTGCCCTCGCGGCGGCTCTCCTCGCTACGTGCACGCCCTCGCCGCCCCCTCCCCCACCTCCACCGCCCGTCCCGTCCGGTCCCGAAGCCGTCACCGGCTTCGATGACCGGAGCAACGGCATGGTGAGCGATTCCGTCCATGAAGCGGATCGAGACGCTTTCGACGACGTAGAAACCGTCGCCGACGGGCTGGGCCCGCTCTACAACGCCCAATCGTGCCGCGAGTGCCACCAGAATCCCACGTCCGGCGGGGCCAGCCAGGTGACTGAGCTGCGGGTGGGGCACCTCGGGCCCGACGGGCGGTTCCGCAATCCGGACATCCCGATTGCACGGGGTAAAGACACGGTTCCAGGCCGCACTCTGGTGAATGACCGCGCCATCTGCCCCAACGCGGCCTTTCCCGACAGTGAGATCCAGGAGCGGGTGCCCGACATTGATACCATCAGCACCCTGCGCGCGTCGCTCAACCTGCTGGGAGACGGCCTGGTGGAAGCGGTCGCCGACCAGGCCCTGCTCGACATCGCCGCATTCCAGCGCCGCGTCACCGGCGGCAAGATTCACGGGCAGGCGCTGTATGTCCCGATTATCGAGTCGCCGGGTCGGACGGCCGTCGGGCGGTTCGGCTGGAAGGACCAGCACGCCAGCCTGCTGTCGTTCTCGGGTGACGCGTACCTGAACGAGATGGGAATCACGACGACGTTGTTCCCGGACGAGGTCACCACCATCTGCAATACCGTGGACGAGCCGAACGACGAGGCCGGGCCGGATGGGCTGGGGGACGTCGATCGCTTTGCCCGCTTCATGCGGGCCACCAAGGCCCCGGCCCGGGACAGCATCCTCGCGGCTACGTCCGCGGCCGTTCAGGGCTCCACCCTGTTTGACAGCGTGGGGTGCGTAACCTGCCACGTGCGGAGCCTGATGACCGCCCCCGCCGGCACACCCATCAACGGTGGGGCGCACACAATTCCCCCTGCGATCGGCGGCAAGGTGTTTCACCCCTTCGGGGATTTCCTGCTGCATGACATCGGCACGGGAGACGGCATCGCGATCGCGGTGCCCGAGCATTACGGCGTGAGATTCACCCGTTTCACCTGGCAGGCGTTTTCGATGGACAGCCTCCTCGGGTCCCGCAACAAGGTGCGGACTGCGCCGCTCTGGGGCGTCCGGCTTCGTCCGCGGCTGCTGCACGACGGAAGCTCCCTGACGTTTCGCGATGCCATCCTGCGGCACAAGCAGGAGGCCAGCGACGTGACCGACCGGTTCCTGCGGCTCACCCCCAGCGAGCAGGCGGCCATCATCGAGTTCCTGCGGTCGTTGTGAGCCGGCGGGTGCTTGGGATCGTGCGGGGCGCGCCTCCGTGCGCGTCCCGAATCAAGCCGGAGGGGTCCCTAGTTCGGATCGGAGCGGGACGCGATCGCCGGTTACTCCGGCAGGCCGGCGAACAGCTCCGCGAGCGGGAGAAGCAGCTCCGGCGCATCGGGGGTGACCCGCCAGCAGAGCAGGTCGGTGACGATCTCCGGACGAGTATCTTCAGGACCCCAAGTCTCCACCAGGGACGAGTCGGGGTCGACGATCCAGTACGTCCCGACCCGGTGCTCCTGGTAGATCCGGCGTTTCTCCACCCGGTCAATGCGTCGGGAATTCGGCGAGATGATCTCGATCGCGAGGACCAGGTCCCGGTAGGTGCGCCAGTCGTTGCTGGCCTGGGCCGCCGGGACGACGAACAGATCCGGCTGCACCAGAGTCTCGTCGTTCCACGAGATGTCCGCCGGGCTCGCGACCAGGCGCCAACCGGGGGACTGCTGCTCCAGGAAGAGGCTCAGCCTGACCAGGAGGCGGCGGAGCACTTCCTGATGCCGCGGCCTCGGGCCGGGGCTCACGAGCAGCTCGCCGTGAATGAGCTCGTAGCGGTTGCCGTCCTCGGGGAGGGCGAGCACCTCCGGGACGGTGTAGCGGCGCGCGAGATCGGGCATGACCATAATATCGGGACTCGGCGGAAGTGGAAGCAACTCGGCATGGCCGAGGATGGCGCCGGCGTCCCCTGAGCATTGCGTCGTTCTGACGCGTCCCGGTGCGTGCGAACGCCGGCAACGGACCTTCATGCGGTAGCGGACTCTCGTTGTGACCCAGCAGAGGCAAAAGCAAGGGCTGTGACGCCCCCAGGAGCTGTGGGGGCACGCGTGTCGCCCAGCAGAAGGCCCGATAGTGAGCGTGCCCGGCTTAACTGCCCTCAACCGCGCGTCGATAGGCCAGAGCGGCGAGAGCCAGGTCGCCCAGGCCGAGCCCGCGGAAGACGAATGCGGTGCGCTCCTGGTCGGAGCGACGGGCGGAAACGGTCCCCTCTATCAGGCCGGTGAGGTCACCAGCGACGAGCGCCGGCTCCACCATGGGCCTGGACGCGGCACGCTCCTGCTCGAAATCATCGATCCGATGCGGTCGAAGGCCTTCATCCCGTCGACAAACCACGGGCGGGCCAGGTCGGTCATGGTGACGAAGGTGCCGGGCTTGAGCCAGCGGGGATCCAGAAACGGTGTGAGTTCCGGCGTCAGCGTGATGGAGGTGACCACTACGTCCGCCCCGGTCACTGCCTCGCGGGCGCTGGCACTCGCTATGGCCCGGAGTCCCATAACCTCCGCGGTCCTGCAGAGTTCATCCCGGTTGGGCGCGCCGCGTCCGAAGGCTCGGATCTCCCGCAGCGGAAACATGGCCGAGAACAGCCGCAAGTGGCTCCGGGCCTGCACGCCGCATCCGATGAACGCCGCCACCGACGAGTCGGCTCGCGCGAGCCGCTTCGCCGCTACGCCGCTCAGGCCCGCGGTCCGCACGGCTGTCACCCAGTTGCCGTCCACCACGGCCAGGGGGAGGCCCGTGTCGCTGTCGAGCAGGGTGACGAGAGCGTTGATGTCGCTCAGGCCACGCGACCGGTTGCGCGGATTGAGCAGCAACGCCTTCACGGCGAGAAACGGTGGATCGTCGGACGCAGACAGAGTTGCCATCATGTAGCGGCCGTCGGGTGGCTGGATGACGGCCTTGGGCGCGTTCCAGGCCCTCGACCGGGCGCGGGCCCGGAGGACGGCCTCGATGCTGCCGATCACCTCCGAGGGGCTGATGGCCAGCTCCTCGATACGCTCACGCGTCAGGTAGAGGGGTGCACCAGGTACGTTTACTGCCCTCCCGGCCTTTCTGCGGGGGACTCCACTATCCTCTCCTTCTTGGCGTCCTCAGCATGACCATTCCCCCCGTCAATGCCGCCACCATCATCACCGTCAGTCCGGCCTACGCCGAGCCGGTCCGGGGGGCGGCTACTGCGGCAGGTCGGCGAATAGCAGGTCCAGGGAGAGAACCAACTCGGGCTCATCGAGACTCGGCTGCCAATGCACTTCGTCGGTGACGATCTCGGGGCGGCGCGATCGGGACGGCCGAGGGGAGCTCGCGCCCTCGGAGGTAGCGGTCAAGCGAGCGGCCGCGATCCTGAGCGGACCGCTATCGCCCCTCCGCGATCTGCATCGACCAGATATCGCTTTGCCGGTCGCCGAGCGTGAAGTAGAATCGCCCGCCGTGCACGGTGAACCCGTAGCGGTGCCATTCCCGGCTCGGATCGTCGAACCGCACCATGAGCCGGGGGGCTCCTCCATCGGGCCTGATAGACCAGATGCTGGCGTGACTCATGGCGTCCTGGGCCAAATAGTACAGGATCCGGCCGTCCGTGGACCATCCCACGTACGCCGGCCGGATCCGCGCCGTGCGGTAGCTGCCCGGGACCAGGATTCGGGAGGAGTCGCCGGTAACGGTCGCGTAGTACAACCCGTCGCTGCTCGCGTACGCGAGGTGGTGCCCGTCAGGCGAAGGCACGGCCGGGAGGGCATCGATGCGCCGGAATGAACGGGGTGCGCTCCACGCTCCAGCATCATTGCGCTCGATCAGGCGGACCTCCGGCTCTGAAGAGTCGTACCGGTACAGGTAGTAGAGAGCGCGTCCATCTCTGCGCCACTCGCCGGTGCGCTCGTCGTCCTCTCCTGAGAAGAGCGGGACCGGCTGGTGGCCATCCGCAGTCATGACGAATAGCTGGCGGCGTCCGTTTCGGAAGGTGTGGAACGCGATCTCCCGTCCGTCGGGGGACCAGCGCGGCCAGAAATGCGACACGGAATCGGTCGTGAGCTGCTCCGGCTCTCCGCCGCCCAGCGGCATCCGGTAGATCTGTGGGGTGCCGCTGCGGTCCGAATCGAACGCCAGCCAGCGCCCGTCGGGCGAAATGTCGAACGACTCGATGACCTGGTTGCCCACCGTGACGGCCTGCGCCCGGGTAACGGGCTCGGATGCCCCCGACGGGACCGGAAGGGACCAGACGTTCGACGTCTCGCTGAAGCTCGAGTAGGTGAGCCGCCGGCCGTCGGCCGAGATGCTGACGGCACGGGCGTTGAGCCCGGTGGTCAATCGCTCGGGCGCACCGGCTGCCCGGCCCGAGCGGCCGAGCCTCACCCGGTAGAGGTCGAGTCCGCCCTCTGCGTTCGAGAGGAACAGCAGGTCACGTCCCCCCGGCATCCAGGCCGGGCTGGCGTGGAGGCCCCGGTCGTCGGTGACCCTGACGGGCGCCCCGCCCGCCACCGGGACAAGCCAGACCGCGCTCTGAGCCAGATTGCCGTAGAACCATGTCGCCTTGGGATCGATGGACTGGCGATTGCCTCTCACCTCGGCGATCCAGCGTCCGTCGGGTGACCAGGTGAGGGAATGGATGTCACCGTGATGGTCGAGCACCCGTGGAGATCCGCCGTCCACCGGGAGCACGAATAATGAGTCGGACCTGACGAACGCGACCTGCCGCCCGTCCGGAGACCACGGCCCGGCCAGCATGAAAGCGCCCTCGGCAGAGACCAGCAGCCGCGGGACGCCACCGAGGGCGGCCACCACTTCGATGCCCTGATCGGAGAGGAACAGCAGCCGCCCGCCGTCCGGGGACCAGAATGGAAATCGCTGCCACCCGGGAAGGTCCTTCGCGACGGCGACGGGCGACCCGCCGCCCTCCACCTGCACCACGTAGATCCTGGACTCGGGCAGCGGTCCGGCCGCGTACGCGACCAACCGGCCGTCGGGCGAAACCGCTGGATCAACTTCCAGACCCGGCTGGAGCGTGACCTGCGTCCGCGGGCCGAGGCGAATCTCTACCGACCGGCCACGGCCGAGGAGCAGAACCCCGGCCAGCACCAGCAGTACCGGAAGCGCGAGCCAGGCCACGAGTCGCCGCTGGAGCGGCCCTCGCGCCCGCCCAACCCCACTCGCCATCGCAGCTTCCTGCAACGCCTCGGCAAACCGCTCCGCCGTCGGGAAGCGATCCGCGGGAACTCGTGCCAGGGCCTTGAGGGTCACGCGCTCCACTTCTTCCGGGATGGTGTCACGGATGGTTCGGAGGGACGGTGGGGATTCAGCCAGGCGGCGTGCGACGATCGCCTGCGCCGTGGGTCCGGTAATGGGTGGCACGCCGGCCAGCATCTCATAGAGGACGCAGCCCAGACCGTAGATGTCGCTGCGCCCGTCGAGGGCGCGCTCCCTCGAGCTCTGCTCCGGGCTCATGTACACCGGCGTGCCAACCGAGAGGCCGGTCTCCGTGAGCCGCTCGCCGCCGGCCGCGGAGATCGCCCGGGCGATCCCGAAGTCCGCCACCATCGCGTGTCCGGACTCGAGCAGGATGTTCTCCGGCTTGATATCGCGATGGATGACGTCATGGGTATGGGCGTAGCTCAGGGCGTCCGCCACTTCTCGCGCGATCCGCAGTGCATCCGCAACGGGAAGCTGCTGCTCGCGCTTGATGCGCTCGCGCAGCGACTCCCCGACGACATAGGGCATGACGTAGTAGAGGAGACCGTCGGCCTCACCCGCGGCGAAGATCGGAAGGATGTTGGGGTAGGTCAGCTTGGAGGCGAGTTCGACCTCACGCAGGAATCGCTCGGGGCCGAGCGCTTTGGCGACATCGGGATCGAGCACCTTGATGGCCACCTGGCGGCGCGGGTGGAGTTCCCACGCGACGAAGACCCAGGCCATGCCCCCATGTCCGATCTCCCTCTCGACCGTGTAGCGGTCCGCGAGGGCAGCCTTGAGACGCTCGAGTAAGTCAGTCACGCGCCCTCATCCCCTTCCCCCTTCTCCTCTGGGCGTCCCCAGCATCACCAATCCCCCGGCCAACGCCGCCACCATCATTACCGTCAGTCCCGACTGCGCCGAACCGGTCCGGGTGTTGAGGTAGCCAAAGAGGTAGGGGCCCGCGAAACCGGCGACGCTGCCGACGGCGTTGATCAGTCCCACGGCGGCCGCCGCCGCGGACCGGCTGAGGAGCTCGGTAGGGAGGGCCCAGAAGACCGGAAGATAGGCGAGGGCCAGGCCGACGATGGTGAACCAGAAGAGTGAAAGCCAGATGGACCCGGGCATGACGATCAGGCCCAGCAGCGCCACCGCCCCGGTGAAGGCCGGAATGGCGGAGTGCCAGTGGCGTTCCCGCGTCTTGTCGGAATGCCATCCGTTGAGCTGCATGGCGATGAACCCGGCCAGGTAGGGCAAGGCGCCAAGCAGGCCGACGTTCACATCGGAGAACCCCGACAACCGCTTGAGCATGGTCGGGAACCAGAAGGTGAAGCAGTAGAAGGCGAAGTAGTTGAAGAAGGTGACCGCGGCCAGCATGACGATGGTACGGGACTTGAGGGCCTCGCCGATCGAGATCGCCTGCACGCCGGCCCCACGTTCATCGCGAAGCCTGTTCTTTAGCCAGTTCCGCTCATCGGCGGCCAGCCAATTCGCCTCGCCCGGCAGGTCGGTCAGGTAAAAGAACGCCATGATCCCCAGCAGCACCGCGGGCATCCCTTCGAGGATGAAGAGCCAGCGCCATCCCACCACCGTGAGCCAGTTCTGTCCCAGGATCCAGCCGGCGAGCGGCGATCCGATGACGAACGAGACCGGAATCGCAGCCATGAAGTTGCTGGTGGCCTTGGCGCGGTCCTCGCTGATGAACCAGTGGCTCAGATAGACGATCACTCCCGGAAAGAAGCCCGCCTCTGCCGCTCCCAACAGGAACCGGGCCAGGAAGAGCTGAGCCGGCGTGTGCACCAGCGCGGTCAGCGACGTCAGCGACCCCCAGATCACCATGGTGGCGCAGATCATCCGCCGGGCGCTCCACCGTTCCACCAGCAGGGCACCGGGTATCTGCAGCGCCACGTAGCTGACGAAGAAGATCCCCGCGCCCAGCCCGAAGACCCGGTCGCTGAATCCCAGTTCCCGGGACATCCCGATCGCGGCGTAGGCGACGCTGGTGCGATCCAGGTAGTTGACGATGTACAGAATG
>DATBLR010000039.1:0-3039 GCA_036555275.1 Gemmatimonadales bacterium
TATCTTGTCCCCCCATGACCCTCGCGCCATGCCTGTCACCGTGCCCCCTGATCGCGTTTTTCGCGGCGGAGCGCGCGTTGGCGGGGCCCTCGTTTCCCCTCGGAGGATGCTAGGCTCTATGGCCAAGCAGGATCTGCTCGATCCAGCCACGCTCCATCTGGTCCGCTTCGCTGCGGCGATTGCCCAGGGGGACGAGCCCGAGCTTCGCGACCGTGCGGCGGCCTGTCGCAGCGGTCAGGTTCCCATCCCATGGGTTGAGGAGCTGCTGCTCCAGTCGGTCCTCATGGTGGGTTATCCCCGGACCCTGATCGCGGTCGCGATCTGGCGAAGAGTGGGGCGGGTCGCGGCCCCGTCCGGTGATCCGGACACCGACTACGCCCGGGTCGCCGAGTGGACCGCCCGCGGGCAGGCCACCTGCGGTATCGTCTATGGCGCCAATTACGACCGGCTGCGAGAGAACGTGCGCGACCTGCATCCGGCGCTCGATGCGTGGATGATCACTGAGGGCTACGGCCGCACCATGTCCCGTCCCGGTCTTGATCTGCTTCGGCGGGAGCTGTGCACCGTCGCCCAGACGGGCGTGCTGGACGCGCCGAGGCAGCTGCATTCGCATCTGCGCGGGGCTCTGAACGCCGGCGCCACCTTCGGCCAGGTGGAGGCGGTCCTGTCGGTGGTAAACCCGCTGCTCTCCTATCCCCGGTGGAAGACCGTGAAGGAGCTGTGGCAGACGGTGCAAGATGGATGGGAGCCCGAGGAGTGACGAAAGAAGCGTTCAGCGTTCAGGGTCCAGCGTTCAGGGCCTTGGGCCATAAACCCTGTACGCTGAACGCTGAACGCTGAACCCTGCTTTCCATGTTCATTGACCACGTCACCATCCGCGTGACCGCCGGGACCGGGGGCTCCGGGGCGTCCTCTTTCGCGCGCTTCAAGTACAAGCCCAAGGGCGGCCCGGACGGCGGAGACGGGGGAAAGGGGGGGTCGGTCTACGTGCGTGCCGACGGGAATCTGGCCACCCTGCTCGACTACCGTTACCAGACCACCTGGAAGGCGCAGCGTGGCCTCCATGGGAAGGGAAAGACCATGACCGGGCGGTCCGGCGATGATCTGTACCTCCCGGTACCACCCGGCACCGAGATCCGCGATGCGGGGTCCGGGGAGTTGATGGGCGAGGTCCTCGCCGCAGGCGACACAGTGCTGGTTGCCCGGGGAGGGCGGGGCGGCCGGGGGAACGCCCGGTTCGCGACCCCTACCCACCGCGCTCCGCGGGAATGGGAGCCCGGCGAGGAGGGGCAGATCCGCGAGCTGTCGCTCACCCTCAAGCTGATCGCCGATGTCGGCCTGGTGGGCGAGCCCAACGCGGGGAAGAGCACGCTGCTTTCCGTGATCTCCGCCGCCCGGCCCAAGATCGCCGACTATCCCTTCACCACCCTGGAACCGCACCTCGGCGTGGTGGGGCTCTCCGGCCACCGCAGCTTCGTGGTTGCGGATATTCCCGGTATCATCGAGGGGGCGCACGCCGGCAAGGGCCTTGGGCTCAAGTTCCTGCGACACGTGGAGCGTACCCGGGTCCTCGCGTTCCTGGTCCCGCTGGACGTGGCGGAGCCGCAACGGGTCTATGATCGCCTGCGGCAGGAGATCCGCGCCTACAGCGAGGCGCTTCTCGCCAAGCCCCACATCGTGCTGCTGTCCAAGCGTGACCTGCTTCCGGCTGGCGCCATGCTGCCCGCCCTGGACATTCCCGGGGCGCGGGGGATGCTGGCGTTCTCGGCCATCGCCGGGACTGGACTCGAGGAGCTCAAGGAATACCTGTGGAAGGCGGTCGACTCGGCCCGAGCGGCGGAGGCGACCGAGGAAAATCCCGACACGCAGTGGAGCGTGCTCGATGAGCCTTCGCCGGGCGAGGACGATGCGTCGTGGCTATAGATATAGATGATAAGGAAGAGAGGGCAGCCTACGTCGCGCTGGCCCTGACGCCGGGGATCGGCGCGATGCGAATGGCCGCCCTGCTCGGCCACTGTCACACGGCCTCCGGCGCCCTCGCGGCGCCGTTCGCGTTTCTGAGCACCATCCCCGGGATCTCGCCCGCCGCCGCCTCCGCGATCGCGGAGCGAACGCCGGCGGACGGGGAGCGCATCCTCGCCGAGGTCAGCCGGTTGGGCGGCCGCTCGATTGTGCCCGACGACGCCGATTTCCCGCCGGTGTTGCGGGAGATTCCCGATCCACCGACCCTGTTGTTCGCGATGGGTGAGGTCGCCCTGCTGGGGCGACCCGCCGCCGCTATCGTGGGGAGCCGCGATCATTCGGAATACGGGTCCCTGGTGGGGCGCGAGGTTGCCGAGGCCGCCGCGAGGGCCGGTGTAGTAGTAGTGAGCGGTATGGCGCGCGGTCTCGACGCCATTGCCCACCTCGCCGCCCTCGACGCCGGAGGCGCGACGATCGGAGTCCTGGGCAACGGTCTGGGCGTGGTCTATCCGGCGGCCAATCGCGCTCTGTACCGCAGGGTGGCGGAGCAGGGACTGCTGCTCACGGAATTCCCGCCCGGTGAGCGCCCGGGGATTGGCGCATTCCCCAGACGTAACCGCCTTATTAGCGCGCTGGCCCGGGTCACGGTGGTGGTCGAGGCCGCGGAGGGATCAGGCACGCTCATCACGGTCGGAACGGCCCTGGCGCAGGGCCGGGACGTCATGGCGATCCCGGGCAACATTACCAGTCCGACTTCGCTGGGCACCAATCGCCTGATTCGCGACGGCGCGGAACCGCTGCTGGAGGTGGCGGATCTGCTGGCGCACTTCCCCGAGTGTGAGCACTCGAAGACGCAGGCACACGGCTCGGCGACTCGGCGGCCCGGCGGCTCCGCTAAAGCCTGCCCGACGCCGCCAGAGGATCTGACACCGCTCGAACGCGGGATCTTCGAGATCCTTCGGGGAGGGCACACCGCGCTTGACGCAGTCGTTGCGCAATGCGGAAACACGCCATCCGAGGCGCTAGTCGCTATCAGTACTCTGGAATTGCGTGGTCTTCTTATCCACTCGAACGGAC
>DATBLR010000042.1:0-3279 GCA_036555275.1 Gemmatimonadales bacterium
CCGGCGGCCTCGGCGGCAAAGTTGGTGACCACCCGATGCCGCAGCACCTGGAGCGCCACCGACCTGACGTCGTCCAGATCGGCCATCGGGCGGCCGGCCTGGGCGGCGCGGGCCTTGGCGCCGAGCACCAGGTACTGCGAGGCTCGGGGACCGGCGCCCCATTCCACGTACTCCCGGATGAAGGCCGGGGCCTCGGGATCGGCGGGCCGGGTCATCCGCGCGAGGGTCACCGCGGCCCGCACCAGCTGCCGCGACACCGGGATCCGGCGCACCAGTTCCTGCAGCGCCCGCACCGACTGAGCGTCTAGGACCGCTTCCAGCTCGCCGGAGCGCGTCCCGGTGGTCTGCTCCACGATGGTCTCTTCTTCACTCCGGCTGGGGTAGCCGACCCTCAGCTCCAGCATGAACCGATCGAGCTGTGCCTCCGGGAGGGGATAGGTGCCCTCCTGCTCGATCGGGTTCTGGGTCGCCAGTACGAAGAACGGCTCCGGCAGCGGATAGGTGTGGCCGGCGGCCGTGACCTGGTGTTCCTGCATCGCCTGCAGCAGCGCCGCCTGGGTCTTGGGCGGGGTGCGATTGATCTCGTCCGCGAGAACCACATTGGCGAAGATCGGGCCGTGCACAAAGCGAAAGGCGCGCCGGCCTGTGGTCAGATCCTCCTCGATGATCTCGGTGCCGGTGATGTCACTCGGCATGAGGTCGGGGGTGAACTGCACCCGGTTGAACGAGAGATTGAGCGCCTCCGCTACCGTCGACACCATCAGGGTCTTGGCGAGGCCCGGCACCCCGATCAGGAGGGCGTGGCCACCGCCCAGAATCGCCGTCAGGATGCCTTCCACGACCTCCTGCTGGCCCACGATCCGCCGGGCGACCTGACCCCGGAGCTGCTCGACGGCCCGGGCCAGCCGGTCCAGCTGTTCGACGTCGGACGGTACGGAGGTGGTGGTCATCCGGGTTGGGAAGAGGGGAGTGGGGGTGATGCTCGTACGGGCTTGAGAGTAGCGGGTTTCCGAGAGGGTGGCAAACGCTCCGGAACGTTTCGAATAGAGCCGGGAAGGCGCCCCAACGGGGTCATACGGACGGCTCGGAAAGGCCCCGGCCCAGCGGGCGCGGGTGTTTGCGAAATTTTTCACAAGCCACTAGCTTATCGCGGGCTATGGAGCCAGGCGAGACCCCGGGGCGGGCAATCGGGACGGGCTACCGATACGTCTCGATGGGGATGACGTTTGCCGCCGGGATCGTGCTGTTTACCGGGCTGGGCTACCTGGTAGACCACTGGCTGGGCCTGCTGCCGTTCGGGACCATCGCCGGTACGATCCTGGGCGCGGTCCTGAGCTTCATGTGGGTCTATCAGAAGCTGCTCCAGGACCAGCGAGACTACGAGGCCGAACACCCGGAGCACGGACGCAAACGGCCGCGATGAGAACCCTGGTGGCGGGTCTGGGCCTCACCCTGGTCGCGACCCTGATGGTGACTCTGGTGTGGGGGCGGTCCGGCATCGTGGCGGGAATCGCGACCGGGACCCTGGCGACGGTCATCCAGGTGTGGGCGGTGGCGCGGCTGCGCCAGACCCTCCGGGGAACCACCGCCGAGTTCTTCGCGGGTTTCGGGCTGGGGATGCTGCTCCGGCTGGCGGGCGTGATCCTGGTGGCCGTTGCGATCGGGCTTCGCCCGCTGCTCTTTCCGCCACTTCCCACGGCGGTCGGGTTTCTCGCGGTGCTGTTGCCACTTCTCTTTGCCGAGGGACGTTTCGCGGATGATCGTTCAGGCCGTTGACGTCGGCGAGCTGGTCCTGCATCACACCGCCGATACCTGCACCCTGGATTTCTCGCCGTTCGGCGAGCTGCGCATCCCCGGCTGTCACCTCAGCTATCCGATTTCCGCCAACCTTTCAGTGACGCGTCACCTGGTCTTCGTCGTCATCGCGGCGCTGCTGGTCTTCCTCACCATGTGGTACACCGCCCGGACGATGCGCCGCCAGGAGGCGGGCCGGCGAGCCCCCAAGGGGTTCGCGGGGGCGGTCGAGGGGCTGGTGCTGTGGGTGCGGAACGACATCGCGATCGCCAACATCGGCCACGACGGGGCCAAGTTTGCGCCGCTCATCCTGACCCTGTTCTTCTTCATCCTCTACATGAATCTGCTCGGCCTGGTCCCGTTCGGCGCCACGCCGACCGGCAACCTGGCCGTGACCGCCTCGCTCGCCATCCTGGTGTTTCTGGTGGTCGAGATCTCCGGCATGCTGAAGCTCGGTTTCAAGGGGTACCTGGGGACCATCTTCGTGCAGATCCCGGGGCTGCGTGGCGTTGGCGCCGCGGTGGGCGCGATGTTCATGGCACCGCTGGAGATCATCAGCAAGCTGATCAAGCCGTTCGCGCTGGCGGTCCGTCTCTTCGGCAATATGACGGCGGGCCACTTCGTGATTCTGTCGCTGTTCGGCATCGTGTTCACGTTCGGGAAGCTTGGCCTGGTGAGCTGGGGCATCGGCATCACCACGGCGGTCCTGGTCGTGGGGGTGATGCTGCTCGAGCTGATCGTGGGCCTGCTGCAGGCCTACGTGTTCGCGTTGCTCAGCGCGGTGTTTATCGGGCTGATGCAGCACGAGCATTAGCCGATTGCTGAGACGGTAGCGCCAGCCGGCGGCGTCCGGCCGTCTGGCGCGGTACCCCCGCCGGGTGGCGGGTGAAGCTCACTGGTCCTGGCGGACCGCTGGTGAGCCACGGAGACGGCGTCGAGCCGGGAGACTCGACGGCCGGCCGGCGGGCGCGATCCCAGCCCTGATCTCCCAACGTCTTGGGGAGAGTGTCATGCTGAACATGCTCGCACTGGTGCAGGAAGCGGCCGCGGCGGTGCCCGAGTACGGCACCCTGGGCGCCGGCATCGGCATCGGTCTGGCGCTGATCGGCGCCGGCATCGGTCTGGGCCGGATCGGCGGCTCGGTGGCGGAGTCGATCGCGCGACAGCCCGAAGCGGTGGGCGACATCCGCGGCGCGGGCCTGCTCTTCGCCGTGCTGCTGGAAGGGGCCACGATCATCGCGATGGTGTTCGCCCTGCTGTTCAAGTTCATCAAGTAAGGGACGGATGGCCATGCTTCCGATGCTGCTGCTGGTCGCGGAAGGCGGCGAGGGCGGGACGCCCTCGCCGTTCAGCGTGAATTACGGGCTGTTCTTCTGGACGATCATCGTCTTCGTGGTGCTGCTGTACCTGCTCAAGCGGTTCGCCTTTCCGGCGATTCTGAAGGCGACCGAGGAGCGGGAGGCGACCATCGCCCGGCAGCTGGCG
>DATBLR010000060.1:0-5477 GCA_036555275.1 Gemmatimonadales bacterium
CGTAGGTGGCGGAATGTTCCAGAAAGTGGGACTGGTCGAGCCGTGGCCGGAGCAGGGCGACCCCGGACGCTACGCCGTGACCCACCGGCGCGGCGACCGGCTGGTGTTCAAAGTGCCGTCGTTGCGGAACGTCGAGCGCACCGCGCCGTACTTCCACGACGGTCAGGTGGCGACGCTGGAAGAGGCCGTGCGACGGATGGCCCGCTACCAACTGGGCCGCGACCTGAGAGACGCGGAGGTCAGCTCGGTCGTGACATGGCTCAAGTCGCTGACCGGGACGATTTCCCGGGAGTACATCGCGCCGCCCGTTCGCCCCGCGCCCGAAGTATCCATCGCCACACGGGCCCCGGCGAAATAGCGGAGACGCCATGGTGTTCCCCAAGGTGAATCCTGGCAGGATGGCTGGGACAGGGCCGTAGCTCGACGGGATGCGCGCCCTGTTCCTCGCGGGGTGTCGAACGCTGCGTCCCGGACGGAGATGGCTGTGCCAGGTCGGCGGGTCCCATTGCCGGAAACGGCGGTCGTTCTGATGCCCGCGGTGTTCCGGTGAACCACTGCGTCGCTCGGCTGGTTGAGCCGATGCGGCGCCGACCTTACATGCCGAGACTCCCACGGTCTTTGCCTATCAAGGGCAAGCTCTGCAACGGCCCGCGTTGTGGAGCTTTGCTGTGCTGTCATGCCGAGCGGACCGAGGGATCCCTTCTGGTGCGCGCGGTCGCGGGTTCACCTGGCCCCGTGCTGCGCTCGGGCTTGGTACGCGGCGCTGGGATCAGGGTTGACCGGCGGTCAATTGGGGAGTTGACCCGCCGGCACAGGTTCAGTTCGTCCGAGTCGCCCTGATCTCCGAAGCCACCCGAGAAATCGCCAGCAGCCATCCGGCCAAGGGGAGTAGGATGACCGTTGAGGCGGCCCATGGTGTTGCCGTCGGAGACAACAAACCCCATCCGCAGGCCCCGACTTGGAAACAGGACAGCAACGAAAGCCACCGGAGCATAGGGCGGGCTGCTCCCTGGCTATGCAAGGCTCCAACTACCGCAACTCCAACAATCACGAGTAACTTCACGCCGATATGATGGAGAGCAGGAGCGCTGCCACTGACGGCCTCTATACCCACTACGAAGCAAAGCAGGGTGGTTCCTGCCGCGATAACGCGTGCCTGGGCCACCTTTGGACTTGGTGGGTCATCTGGTGTGGCTATCGTCATACTTGCTTCTTCATTCCGGGAACAAGGAGGAGAAGGAGTCGGCCGGTATTCGAGAACCCCCCGCCCGGGGACCGTCTTTGGCGATTTACCTGAGATATGCTCTCACGATACGGATCAACTCGTGCGTGGACACAGTGTCCTGCCCTCGGCTCCCCTGGCGGCTGCGGGAATGTTCACGCAGGTGTCCCTCCAGAACGACGGCCATCAGGGCATCCAGCGCGCCCCGCGTTGCGGCGATGAGACGCAAGATCTCCTCACAGGGTGCCCCACGGTCCAAGGCGCGCTCCAGCGCCCCGACCTGTCCGCCGACCCTGCGGGTCCTGTGTAACAGTTTGGTCTTGTCACGGATCGTGTGCGACATCGGCTCTGAGGTCCACTCGGGCCTTCCGCCGACTGACCACCGGGCGGGCTCTGATGGGGCGGGGCCTGGTTAGGTTAGAGCCTTCAACCCGGCTGTCCGACGAAGCTGGCGCGTCCACCCGCTCTCATCCTTGAGGCTTCAAAGAGAATGACCCACCCCGACTCCCAATCGGCCGACGGACGTCAGCCGTCTCCAGCGGCCGGACTCGAGTCGGAGACCGGAGCTGATCCTGCGAGTCGGCATCCTCCGATCGGACTCCTGGCGTTGTCGGCGCTGGGGGTGGTGTTCGGCGATCTCGGCACCAGCCCTTTGTACGCGCTCCAGGAGGCGTTCCACGGCCACCGTGGTGTGAATCCCACTCCGGCCAACGTGCTCGGCGTGGTGTCGCTGTTTCTCTGGGCCCTGGTGCTCATGGTGAGCATCAAGTACGTGGCCCTGCTCATGCGCGCGGGCAACCGGGGTGAAGGCGGCATCCTCGCGTTGCTGGCACTCCTGGTCGGCGACCGCCGGCCGGCCGTCAAGGGGGCGTCGCTGTTCATCGCGCTCGGGCTGTTCGGCGCGGCGATGCTCTATGGCGACGGCATGATCACGCCGGCGATCTCAGTGCTGAGCGCGGTCGAAGGCCTGCAGGTGGCGACGCCGGTGCTCGCGCCTTACGTGGTCCCGGCCACGATCGTGATCCTGATCGGACTCTTCGCCCTGCAGCCGTTCGGATCGGGACGGGTCGGCCGGATTTTCGGTCCGGTCCTGGGCCTCTGGTTCGTGACGATCGCCGTGCTGGGCGTTTTCTCGCTGGGCCAGGCGCCCGAGATTCTGGGTGCGCTCAACCCGCTGCACGCGGCCCGGTTCTTCGCCCGCAACGGCGGACACGGCTTCCTTGCGCTCGGAGCCGTGGTGCTCTGCCTGACGGGAGGCGAGGCCCTCTATGCCGACATGGGGCACTTCGGGCCACGACCGATTCGGCTCGCCTGGTACTTCCTCGCGCTGCCCGCGCTGATCCTGAGCTACCTCGGGCAGGGAGCCCACCTGCTCCGGCAGCCTGGCGCGGCGGCCCGGCCGTTCTACGCGACGGTGCCGGGGTGGGCCCTCTACCCGATGGTCCTGCTCGCGACCGCCGCGACCGTCATTGCGTCGCAGGCGCTGATCTCGGCGGTCTTTTCCCTGGCCCGGCAGGCGGCACAGCTCGGATTCAGCCCGCGGGTGCAGGTAGTGCATACCTCGGGATCGACGATCGGACAGATCTACCTGCCCGGCCTCAACTGGGTGCTGATGGCGGCAACGGTCGGCCTGGTGCTGATGTTCCGGTCATCGGACCGGCTCGCCGCCGCCTTTGGTCTCGCGGTCTCGACCACGATGGCGATTACGACGTTGCTGTTCGCGGCGGTAGCTCGACGGCGATGGGGGTGGCGGCCGCTGACCGTGGCCGCACTGGCCGGCGGATTTCTCCTGGTCGACCTCGCGTTCGTCGGGGCCAATCTCTTCAAGTTCGCCGATGGTGGCTGGTTGCCCCTGGTCATCGGCGTCGCGGTCTTTCTGATCATGACGACCTGGCTCGCCGGCCGACGCCGCCTCGCCGAGGCCTCCCGAGCGCGCGCCTTGCCCGTCAGCGACTTCCTGACGAGCCTCGCGCTCAATCCGCCGACCCGGCTCCGCGGAGTCGCAGTCTTTCTCGCAGAGGAGACCGACGGCGTTCCGCTGGTTCTGCTGCACCATCTCAAGCACAACGAGGTCCTGCGGGAGACCGTGATCCTGCTGACCCTGGTGACGGAGGAAACGCCTCGGGTTCCCGATGCGGAGCGGATCCGGATCGAATCGCTCCCGCTCGGATTTCACCGGGTCATCGCCCGATACGGCTTCATGGAGGAGCCCAATGTCCCCGCCGTGGTCAGCGAGGCCGCCGCGGCGATCGGCATCAAAGAGGAGCCGAATCGAACGACCTACTACCTGGGCCGGCTGACCGTCGTGCCCCCGCCACCCGGGCGCCGGGCCAGATTGCCACGCTGGCGGGTGAAGTTGTTCCGGCTCCTCCAGCGCAACGAGCGGAGCGCGACGATGTACTTCGGCATCCCGCCGAACCGGGTGGTCGAGCTGGGCGCGCGGGTGGAACTCTGAGGCGTCGAGCGAGTCAGCGCGTTCACCGCCGGCGTTCGTAGCATCGAGCGGGCCGACCAGCCCTTCCACCACCTCAACAACGGGACCGTGGCCTCGGAATTCTCACCCAAGATCGCCCGCACGATCCGGATCACCTCCTGCGTCGGCAACGGATCCCGCCCCCGAGCCCCCGGCAAGCTCTCCGGGCCTGCCACGGCCAGCCTCTCAGGCTCCAGTCGCCGACTGCCTCGGCCAGCCCGACCAGCCCCCGACGATACGCCGCCTGGGCCTCGAGTGAAGCCAGGTAGACCTCGTTGAGCGCCCGCTGCGCGGCGAGGACGTCGCGCAGAGTGGCCGCGCCGCGCTGATAGCTGTACACCCGGGCGTTCCGCACCCGTTCAGCATCGCTGAGTACCTGACCGGTATACGCGGCTGCCTGCCGTGCCGCGACCTGGGCAACTGGGGCGTAGAACGGAGGGGTAACGGAGGGATTACGCTGGGGTGGGCGTCGTAAGTTGTTTGGGGGACAAGGCCTAGAATGGCGTCCGCGTTCGATGGGGTTCAGGGGGTCGCGGGTTCGAATCCCGCCGTCCCGATACTGCAAAACGAAACGGACTAACGGCTTAGATCGTTGGTCCGTTTCCCTGTTTCGCGGGTGGCCACTCTTCGGGACGCCCCGGGGGCGCACGGTGGATGAGCTCTTCGAATACAAGGTGGAAGGGACGTGAGTGCCACACCGGGAGCGCCCATTCCTGGAATGAGCGCGCGGATATTCGGCAGAAGTGCTAGCGAGCATCAACCCTGTAGGTGGCAGCCAGGAAGTCCCACCACGGGTCGAAGCGCGAGTCACTCCCCAGCGCGTCGTGCGTCTCGGTGGCGAGGCGGCCCGCTTCTTCGAGGCGCCGCAACAGGCAGAGGGCGTAGATCCTGAACAGTCTCGCCGTGGCAAAGAGCGCGGGACGTTTCTCTGCCTTGCGCAGCGGCTCCAGCGCTTCCTCGAATCTGCGCTCCGAGAAGAGACGAGCGCCCAGTTGGTACTGCCATATCGGGAGGGCCTGCTCCTCCTGGCTCAGGGTCTCCATAGTGCGCTGCACGTCCGAGGTGGTCCCCATGTACCACAGAATCGGCGCGGTCAGCGTCGTTTGCGTGAGAAGGACGTGGAGATCTCGGGTACTCTTGGCCAAGGGAGGGCCGGACAGGTCGAGGAGGTTGTTGACTAGGCGTTGGTGCTCGAAGTAGGGGACGGTTCGCTCAATGAGTGGCTCGGGCCACAGTCGTTCGATGAGAGGACTCGCGATGAAACGTTCCCGGGCTTTCTTCGTGTCCAGGAGCGTGAGGAAGAGCTTGCTGGATCCCTGCCCCAGTGGGGAGTCTGAGAGAATGCGTTTGGGAAAGTTGTCGACCAAGGGAGGCGCATCACGAGTCAGCTCCCTGAGGTACTGCGCATCACCAATGAACAGGGCACCCAGTTGTTCCGGCCTCTCCAATCCCAGCGCCTTCATCTCCTCGGCGATACGGGGCTCGCGCCACTGACGCTCGAACCAGTCGGCTGATACGGGTCCCTGCGCGTTCCGGGCTCCGACCAGCATCACGTCCTCGCGCCTGCCATGCCAGAGGGACGCGTCCGGGAAGGCCTCTTGGAACGCCTTCATGATTGCCTTGGCGCTGCCGTCGCTCAGGGAGTGCAGTGGGAGCCAATACGTGACGAAGCCGCCCTCGTTGAGCCGGTCGTACATCCGTTGGAAGTACTCCCGGGTGTAGAGATTCACGACCGTGGCGACCTGGGGCGGTGGCGGCTCACCAGTGATGAGGTCGAAGGCC
>DATBLR010000090.1:0-17263 GCA_036555275.1 Gemmatimonadales bacterium
GATCGTGGCCGCCGCGGTGCTCAGGGGCTGGGCTTCCTGTGCGGCTGGCTAATCTCCGTTACTTCAACAAGTTATACGAGACCCCGACAGGCCCTGAAACCGCAGGGCAGGGGCTGCGTTCCAACCTTGAGAGCCCGGCACGCTGTCCAACTGCGTGCATGACCGTGACTTCACCGGATCCCGGAACCCTGCGGACCTTCGACTCCGTCGCTGCCGACGCCGACGCGGTGGACGCCGCCCTCGCTGCCAGCGGGGATGCTCACGCATTTGAGCGGCTGTATCGTCGCCACGTCAATCGGGTGCATACCCTGGTCCAGCGCATGGTAGGGGAGGACGCGGATGAGATCACTCAGGAGGTGCTCATCCGCGTCTGGCAGAAGCTGGGGACCTTCCGCGGCGAAGCCGCTTTCGGGACCTGGCTTCACCGGCTGGCGGTGAACCTGATACTGAATCGGCGCACGGCTCGAGGCCGGTTCCGCAAGCTGTTCGTGGAGGAGCCGGAGAACGGCCTGGAGCAAGCCGGCCGACCGCCCTCGCTGGCGGCGGGTCTCGATTTCGAGGCCGCGGTATCGCAGCTTCCTCCTGGTGCCCGCCAAGTGTTCGTGCTGCACGATGTGGAGGGGTACCGGCACGAGGAGATTGCGGGGATGCTCGGGGTGAGCATCGGTACTTCGAAGTCGCAGCTCCACTACGCCCGCATGGCCCTCCGCAAGACGCTGGGGTAGACGATGACTCATCCTTCACCAGAACGACTCTCCGACTACCTCGACGGTGAGCTCGACAGCCGCGAGGCCGCGGCGCTGACTGCGCATGTCGACGGGTGTGCCGAGTGCGCCACGATGCTTGGCGAACTGCGGCGAGTGGTGGCGCGCGCGCAGGCGCTGGAGGATCGCCCCCCGCGTGCGGACCTGTGGCCCGGAGTCGCAGCGGCGATCGGGGCCACGCCGCCGCGACGGCACCGCATCCTGGTGTCGGTGCCGCAACTCCTGGCCGCCGGCATCGCGCTGGTACTGCTCTCCGGCGGAGCCGTGGCGGCGGTGATGCGCTTCGGCGCCTGGTCGGTGCGCCCCGATACCGTAGCGGTGGCGACCCCGCCCGCACCCGAGGTGCTGCAGGCGTCGGGCAGGGGGACGAGGCGGGGATACGATGCGGCGATTCGCCAGCTGGAAGAGGAGCTGACTCTCCGCCGCGACAAGCTCGATACCCTCACGGCCCGGGTGGTCGAGGACAAACTCAGACTGGTGGATCGCGCGATTCGCGACGCCGAGCGGGCCCTCGCCGCAGACCCGGGCAATGCCTACCTGACCAGTCATCTGACGCAGACCCGGCTGACCAAGCTGGAGCTGCTGCGCCGCGCCACCGCGCTGACCCGCGCGGTAAGCTGAACCGGAAAGGAACCACATGTTGTTCTTGTTCGCGCTCCTCGGGGCCACGACGGCCCTGTCGAGTACCGACACCATCATCCCGGTCCGGGGCGGCTCCCGGCTGGAGCTGTCGTCCGCCGAGGGTGGGATCACGGTGCAGACCTGGGGACGCGCTGCAATCCGGGTGCAGGCCGATCACGACGAGGACACCAGGATCGACATCGATCAGGGAGGGAGGGCAATCAACCTGCGGGCTCGTGGGCGCTACGGTCCGCCGGAGGTGACCTGGCGGCTCACCATTCCGGCCGACATGGCGCTCGACCTTGCGACCCGGAGTGGCGACGTCAGCATCTCGGGTACCAAGGGCGAGGTGTCGGTCTCCACCGTCGAAGGCAACATCACCGTGGAGGGCGGGGGCGGCTTCGTGTCGCTGCAGTCGATCGAGGGAGATGTCGCGTTGACCGGGAGTGCCGGCCGGATCTCGGTAACGACGGTAGATGGGGGGATCACAATCCGCGAGGCCACCGGATCAGTCCGGGTCACCGCGACGGACGGTGACATCGTGCTGGAGAACATCGAATCGGGCGACCTCGAGGTCACCACGGTCGATGGGGACATCCGCTTCAGCGGAGCGATCCGGGCCGGGGGCCGCTACCGGCTGTCGTCGCATGATGGCGACGTGACCGTCATCGCTCCGGTCATCAACGCGGAGGTTTCGATCTCGAGTTTCAGCGGCGACTTCGAATCTGACTATCCCGTCACCTTCACCGGACCCAATCCGCGCGGCCGCATGAACTTCACGCTGGGGAGCGGCGGCGGCAGGCTGGAGCTGGAGTCGTTCGATGGCACCATTGCGCTCCGCAAGAGCGCGGGCCGCGCCCCGTAACCGGCGCTGGTCTGATAGACGGGCATCAGCGAGGAGCAGTCATGCGAGTCATCATGTTCGTGACGGCAGCGATCGGGCTGATCGCCACGTCGCTGGCCGGGCAGGAGTTCCGGTGGCACGGTCGGCTGGCCCAGGGCGCGACCCTGGAAGTACGCGGCATCACCGGCGCCATCCGGGCGAGCCGGGCCGGCGGAAGTGAGGCGGAGGTCGTCGCCGTCAAGCACGGCGCAAGGCACGATGTCGATGAGGTCGAGATCAGGGTGGTGGAGCAGGACGGCGGCGTGACGATCTGTGCGGCCTATCCCTCGCGGCATGGCCGGCAGGCCGCGGGGTGCAGCTGGGACGGGCAGCACGATCTGGAGGACAGCGACGTGGAAGTGGAGTTCGAAGTGCGGGTCCCGCCCGGTGTCCGCTTCCTCGGCGGCACGGTGACCGGCGACGTGGAGGGGCGAGCCCTGCCCGGCGATGCGACGCTGACGACCGTCAATGGCGATGTCGACGTGGAAGCGGACGGGGTAGCCCGGGCCACGACGGTGAACGGCTCGATCTCGGCCCGGCTCGGCCGGAACGAATGGGAGGGGCAGCTTCGGTTCACCACCGTCAACGGCGGTATCACGGTGACGTTTCCCGGCGACCTCAACGCCGACATTCAGGCCACGACGGTGAACGGCTCAGTGGAGAGCGACTTTCCGATCACCCTCAGGGGCCGGATGCACGCCGGCTCGCTGAGAGGCCGGCTCGGGAATGGGGGTCGTGATCTGAGCCTGAGCACCGTGAACGGAGATATCCGGCTGCGGCGTGGCGGCTGAGCGTGCCTGGCGCGGCAGGGGCCGCTCCGCCGGGCAATTGTCAGATCCGGTTGCGCTCGTAGACCAGGTTGCGAGGCACCAGGTACCACTCCCGCGACCTGGTGAGAAGTCCGCCGTTGTTGATCCGTGGATCCACCCGGTCCGCGGTCAGCGTCCCCTGGAAACGGACCCCCGCGATCTGGTTGTAGTTGTTGGTGGCGTCGGAGTCGGTACCGTTGGCTGTCGTGAGGGTATCGCCGTCCGTAAACACCAGGGCCACGCTCCAGGACTGAACCCCGGTCGCCACCGGCGTCCCCCGGAACGATCCCCCCGCGTCCACTGCCTCGGCCCGCATGAGCTGGGTTCCGTCCCGGTAGTAGGCCACCAGTCCCAGCCGCTGAACCAACGTACCTGACCCGGTGGCCAGGCCCCCGATCCCGGAAGGCTGATGAATCAGGGGGTTGGGCGCCGTGAAACCGATCCGTACCGTCGTGGCGGTAAGCGGCTCAACCGTGGAGATCACCACCAGGCGGCGGACCGACTGACCCGCCTGTACCCGGGCCAGGTCTCCCGGCGCGAGATCGACGGCGGCGTTGGCGGGCCGGACGATTTCCAGGCAGGTCGCTCCGCACTGGCCGTCGGGGTAGGCCGGGGTGAGGCTCAGTGCGTACGCGGTGGCCGCATTGGGTGCATATGGCACGCGTAGGAACACGGCGGTGTCGCTCCAGACGACCAGCGCGCCGAACGCGATTCCCGATTCGAGGTCCACGCCGGCCTCCTGCACATCGCGCTGGAGGCTGACCCCGATGAACCGGGCCCGGCGATCAATCCCGTCGCGCAACGTCATGCCGCGCAGGCTCCGCCAGGAGGTCAGCGCGATGGACATGGTCGCGCTCAGGACGATCAACCCCATGACCAGGGCGATCATCATCTCGATGAGGGTGAAGCCCGATCGGCCGGCGCGGCGCGTCATGACCTGAACACCAGGGTCAGGATCTCAATGGGGAGCCGCCCCCGCGGGTAGGTCACCTGGACCCGGACCCGGACCAGATTGTCGTTGTCCAGGGTAACGATGGTGGAACGCTGAAACGCGCCATTCGGATCGATCTGGCCGCGGGCGTTGACCTGCACCGCCGGCTCTGACGCCAGGGTCCACGGATCCCGAGTCCTGATCTGCTCGACATAATCGCTCGCGAGGGCCAACGCCGTGCCGCGGTTCCCGGTGTCGTGCTCGGTGACGACCAGGAGGGACTGCGCCCTGGAGAGCGACAACAGGCCGAAGCACAGCAGCACCACCGCGATGATGACGGATACCAGGGTAAAGCCCTGCTCGTTCCTGACGACACTCACTGCCAGGCCCCCCCGGAATAGGTCCAGATGCGCGTCGCCGCCGCGGAGGTCACTTCGACCGCTGCGATGGCCTGCGGGTCCCTGGTGGACTGCAGGTAAATCACGCCTGCTGTGCCCAGGGGCGACGTCAGGCCCCGGGCGTCGAACTGCACCTGGTTACTTGGAAGCGTGATGGCGCCGCCCGTCGGGGTGCCCGGCACCACGGCCGCCGTGCCACGTCCGTATTGCACGGCGGTTTCCAGCCCGCGGGAGCTGAACACCCACAAGGCCTGGGTCTCGGCCGCGGTCTGGCTGAGGGTTCCGTCGCGATCCACATCCAGATAGCCGGTGTAAACCCCGGTTGAGGTGTTGAACACCACGCGGGTAAGCGCCCGGGTGCTCAGGGCCCGAGAACGGACCGCCTCAAGGTCCCGGGCCACCTGATCGGCGGCCTCCCACACGCGCCGGTTCTCCGAACGGCGCAGCCGCGGCAGGGCGTATGCGGACAGAAGCCCGATCATCACCACCACGATCAGGACCTCCGGCAGGGTAAACCCGCGCGTGCGCCGTGCTGGTGACCTCATCGATAGACCGGTCGGAAGGCGATCTGGATCACGTTACCGGCCGCCGGTGTTCCGGGCGGCAGCTGAGTCGGATCACGGAAGCGGGTATCGAACTGCCAATCCCGCCGGGGAGGCACGTAGTAGTCGCGCCAGCCCCAGCGATAACGGCGGGCGTACTGGCTCTCGAACAGGGAAACCAGGGAGCCGCGGTAGTGGACGAAGGTGCCGGTGGCGGAACCGCCCCAGTTCTCCAGGAAGCGAGGGAAGTTTTCCAGTCCCCCGCCGTAGTTGGCCGTGGAGGGGGAGAGGGGCGGATTGGGGAAGGCCCCGCTCGGAGTGCATCCCAGGTCCACCCAGTCGCACGGCGTGGCGGAATGGCCGGCGGCGATGGCGGCGTAGATCCACAACTCCTGCGGCACCTGGGGCTCACCGCTGGTCGCGGTGACTTCACCCAGCGCATCGTTGGCGGCGTCGGTCCAGCCGTTAGACTGGAACGTCACCGCGTCGGCCAGGACGGCCGCGGGGCGCCACACGCCGGCGTTGTTGTAGTTGCCCAGGATGTAGGCCGGCCGGTCGGTGGCGATGGTCCAGGGAAACTGCAGCGAGGAGCCGTTCACCAGGCGGATGGCCGGGTAGTCGCAGGTGGTGACAGAGCAGCCGGCCGTGTTGAAGGTGACGTAGAGAATGCTGTTCTGCCGGTTCGCCGGGTTGGCGTTTACCCAGGCATGAAGCGCGGCCACGTTGATCTGGAGCAGGTCGGGCCGGCTGTCCTCCCGTCCCTCCAGGAACGCATCCGGTCTGCCGGTGAAGATCGCCTGGCACTCCGGGATGGTGGTCGGCACCTGTTTGCCGCCGGGCCGGGGGAGCGGCACAATCTGGCCGGCGCCGCAGGGATCCGCCGCGAGGCCCCCGGCCATGTTGACGGTAATCTGCCAGTCCGCCAGCCAGGAGAGTTTGACCGTCTGAAGCTCCGGCGTATCACCGGCGTTCCGAGGAGCGACGAGCTCGGTCGGACTCATGCCGACCGGCAGGGGCAGGCGCAACGGGACGACCCCGCTTTCGCCGGTCCGGACCCGGCCGTCGAAGCTTTGCTGGCTCTGCCCCACGAATCCCAGTGGTCCGGGTGCCCGGCTGTCGAATGTGAGATTGATCGAATCGCCGGCGGCGTTGTCGATCCAGGTCCCTGTCAGCCGCAGGTCCTTGTCTTTCCGCTGCCAGACCAGGCTGTCCGGTGTGCTGATAACGTCCTGGAAATGCTGATTGTTGGAGGAGAGGTAGATCTTCCCGTTACTGTGGACCCAGCCGCCAAACACCATCGGCGGGCCGTTGGTGATCTCGAGATCTTCCTCGAAGAACACCCCGAACTGGAAGAGCGGAATCGACTGGGCGTTGGCGCTGAGCACGACGTCGCTCCGATCTTGGAGCGCGTCGGTGGCGGTCACCGTCATGTCGATCCGCTGATTGAGGCCGATCAGGCCGGTATACGGGCCGCTGCTGATGGGCCGGCTCTGCGACGCCCCCACCCGGACGGCGTTTACGGTGAGCCCGAAGTCCGGTATGGTCGGGGCGGTCAGGGCCGCCAGCTCCGCGTCGGTGATTACGCCATCCCGCACATCGGCGTTGAGCTGGGCCATGACGTGGTCCGCGCCGGCCTCCGCGGCGTAGGTGGCCTTGGCGGTGCGGTAGTCGGCGCCGGACGAACGCTGGACCATGACCGACCCCAGCGCGGCCGCCCCCATGAGCGCCGCCAGCAGCACCAGCAGCATGAGGGTCGCCTCCAGGGCGAACCCTCTGGTGTCACGAAGCGCGGTCCATCTCATCGCCGGCCCCTTCCGGTGCTGCCCAAGTTTGAAGCGCCCGCCACCCGGGCGGCGTTTGGCGCTCTTCGAACGGACGGGCTCGCAACCCGCACGCCCGCCACGCCCGCCCGGCCATCTCAGTCTTATCTCATTCTGGTCAATGCTGTTACGAAATTCGGCTCCCGGGTCGAGGGCGGCAAAGCGTCGCGGTGGCGCCGCTTTTCAGTCGAGCGCCCGCCACAAGCCGCCCCCAAGCCGGACCGACTAGTTGTTAGGCGATTGACCAGGGACTGGTCGCTCCGATCAAAAGCGATGCACTGGGGTCAGGCGGGGTGGTCGAGGGCCGGTGAAGGGGGCCCTCGCCGCGCTCTTGTGGCCTGCGCGTGGGGGCAGCCTGGCGGAGTTACCGCGGTGGGCCGCAAGGGCGGCGGCGGGACCGGTCGTCGTCATCCATCTCCGTTGGGTGCCGACGATAATTCGGAATATTATTGTCAATTCCGAATAATCGTTCGTACGGCACCGGAGGGGCAGATGCTCGACCGCACCGACCGCGCCATTCTTGAGCTGCTGCAGGCCAACGCCCGGATCAGCAACGCCGACATCGCCCGGCACCTGGGCATGGCGCCTTCGGCGATCCTGGACCGGATCCGCAAACTGGAACACCGCCGGGTGATCCAGGGATACACCGCGCGCATCGAGCCGACGGCCGTCGGCCTCGACCTGACCGCCTTCGTGCTGGTCCGTACCGAAGAGCGGGTCGGTACCGGCACGATCGGACAGGCCCTGGCCCGCATTCCGGAAGTGCTGGAGGTCCACCACGTGGCAGGGGAGGACTGCTACCTGGTGAAGGTCCGGGTGCGTGACACCAGCGGGCTGAGCCACCTCCTGCGGGAGCAGTTCGGCCGTCTCCGGGGGGTGCGCAACACCCGCAGCACTATCGTGCTCTCGACCGTCAAGGAATCGCAGGCGCTGCCGCTCGGCCCGCTGAAGGAGACCCGCCGTGGCGCCTGAGGCCGCGGCCCGGGTTCGGCTCCGCCTGATCCTGGCGTTCGCGGCCATCTATCTCATCTGGGGATCCACCTACCTGGCGATCGCCTTCGCGATCCGGACCATTCCTCCCATGCTCATGGCGAGCGCCCGGTTCCTCATCGCCGGGGCCGTGCTTTATGGGTGGGCCAGGTGGCGGGGCGGGCCGAAACCGCGGCGAGAGCAGTGGGGATGGGCGACCGTGCAGGGGGCGCTGTTCTTCCTTGCCGGGAACGGGGCCGTGGTCTGGGTGGAGCAGTGGCTTCCGACCGGCCTGACCGCCCTGCTGGTCGCCACGGTCTCGGTATGGACAGCACTGCTCGAGTGGTTCCGCCCCGGCGGGACTCGTCCCACCGGGGTCGTCCTGGGCGGGATCCTGTTCGGGTTCCTGGGTGTGGCGCTACTGGTGCTGCCCGGCCGCCTGGGCGGCGGGCATGTGGACCCTGGTGGAGTGGCCCTGCTCATAGTGGCGACCCTCGGATGGGCGCTGGGATCGGTCCTGAGCCGAACGGCGGACCTGCCCAAGAACATCGGGCTGGTCGCGGGCATGGAGATGCTGGCAGGCGGCGTCCTGCTGCTGCTGGTCAGTCTGATCACCGGGGACTGGACCCGATTCGATCCGTCCGGCATCAGCCGCCAGTCGCTGGTGTCCTTCCTGTACCTGGTCCTGTTCGGGTCCCTGGTGGCCTTCACCGCCTACGCCTGGCTGCTGCAGCTCACTACCCCCGGCAAGGTCGCCACCTCCAGCTACGTGAATCCGATGGTCGCCATGGTGCTGGGCTGGGCTTTCGCGGGGGAGACGGTCACCCTGAGGTCTCTGGCCGCCTCGCTGGTAATCGTGGCGTCGGTGGCGCTGATCATCACCGGCCGGGGATTCACCCTGAGCCGGACCCGACGCGAGCCCGCTCCGTCGGAGGCACGCGGCAACTGAATCGTTACCAGGCATCGATTGACGCCGACGGCGGTCCAGTCTATGATGCCAGCATGAGGACCGCCCACACGCTCCGCGCCCCCAACCGCAGCAATTGCGGGGGAAATTGGTTCCGCTAACGGAGCGAGGCTGCGCATCGTCGTGCATAGTGTCGGCCCGCTCTCTCGGAGCGGGCCGTTTTCTTGGTCCGGACGCCTGAGGATCCCATGGAACTGTCCGCCGCCCTCGAGCACGCGCTGCCCGTCGAGGGGCCAGCCTCCCTGCGCGAGCTCGACACGCTCTACGAGGTAAGCCAGGCGCTTGCCGGCGCCGCGACGCTGCACGTGGGACTGGAGGAGACCATGGGCCTGCTGCGCCGCTGTCCCGGCGCCCTGCGCGGATCACTCACCCTGCTCGACGAAGAGACCCGCGAACTGTATATCGAGGCCGCCCTCGACCTCCCCGACGCCGGCCGGACCGCCCGCTACCGGCTGGGCGAAGGGATCACCGGCGAGGTGGTGGAGACCGGACGTCCGATCGTGGTGCCTGACGTCGAACGGGAGCCCAGGTTCCTCCATCGGACGGTGCGACGCTCCGCCGGCCCGGGACAGGCAGTGAGCTTCATTTGCGTGCCGATTCTGCTCGATCATCGCCCGGTGGGTGCGCTGTCGGTGGACCTGCCCTATCGGTCCACCGAGGATCCGACGCCCCTGATCAAGTTCCTGCATGTAGTGGGTGCGCTGGTGGCCCTGCGCCTGAAGACCGAGCGGCCGCTCGAAGAAGAGAACCGGCTGCTGCGCCAGGAGCTGCGTGCCCGGTACGACTTCACCCAGCTGGTCGGCACCAGCGGCCCGATGCGCGATGTGCTCGCTGCAATTGCCCAGGTGGCGGAAACGGTGACGACGGTGCTGATCCGCGGCGAGTCCGGCACCGGCAAGGAGCTGATCGCGCATGCCCTGCACTACAACAGCTCCCGGGCACGGGGGCCGTTCGTGAAGGTGAACTGCGCCGCCCTTCCGGAGACGCTGATTGAGTCGGAGCTGTTCGGTCACGAGCGTGGCGCCTTCACCGGGGCGCTGGCGCGGAAAAAGGGGCGCTTCGAACTGGCCGACGGCGGGACGATCTTCCTGGACGAGATTGGGGAGCTGGCCCTGACCACCCAGGTGAAGCTGCTGCGGGTGCTCCAGGGGCGGGAGTTCGAGCGGGTGGGCGGTCACGAGACCATCCGGGTGGACGTGCGCATCGTCACCGCCACCAACCGGAACCTCGAACAGGCAATCGCCGAGCGGGGCTTCCGGGAGGACCTGTATTATCGTCTCAACGTGTTCCCCATCTTCCTGCCGCCCCTCAGAGACCGCACGCCCGACATTCTGCTCCTGGCGGACCACTTCGTGGAGAAGTACGCCCGGGTCCACCAGAAGAAGGTCAAACGGCTGACCACGCCAGCCATCGACATGCTGATGCGCTATCACTGGCCCGGGAACGTCCGGGAGCTGGAAAACGTGATCGAGCGCGCGGTCATCGTCTCGACCGGGACGGCGATCCACGGTCGCCATTTGCCGCCGACGCTGCAGACCCCCGAGGTCGGCGGCGCGATTCCCGGCTCGCTCAAGGCGGCGGTGGAGCGCCTGGAGGCCGATCTGCTGGTGGACGCCCTCAAGGCCGCCCGGGGCTCGGTAGCGGACGCTACCCGGATCCTGGCGAGCACCGAGCGCATCGTCCGCTACAAGCTCCGGAAGCATCGGATCGATCCCGCACGCTACAGCTGACGAACTTGTCGTCGCCCGGCCGGGCGGCGACAAGACTGTACGTGCGGCAGCTCACGGAGGAGCCCGCCCTTTCTCAGCGGTCGCGCGGGCAACCCCTTCCCTCGCTGGGTGTTATCGCTTTCCCCTGATGGCATGCGGCACCGCGCATCGGTCGGGCATGGACCTTGTCTTCTAGCGCCGTGTCCTCAGCCGGGAGTCGTGATGCGCGTTGTCGACCTGCTCCTCGCCCTCAGCCAGCTCGCCACCGCCGGGCCGGTCGCCGCCCAGACGACGCTCGCGCTCGGCGCTGGCGTCTCCCCGCCTGGAGCCGAGGCGGTGGTCAACCGCGCGCTGCTGGCCGCGGCGCTCAAGTCCGAGTACACAGTCTCGCTAATCAGCGACTGGCCCCAGTACGCTGTGGTAGGGAGCGATTGCGTGAATGGCGGTCAGGAGGTGATCGAAGGCCCCCTGGCGCTGACCAGCGGCGGCAACTACCGCGGACTGCTGTCACGCCGAGCCATCATCCACTTCTGTGGCAGCCACGGAATGGCCCGGGACGTGTGCTCCCTGACGCTCCGCAGCACCGGCACCGTGTCCGCCATTGGCGAAGTCCGGCCCTTCACCAACGGGTGGACCGGTCCGCTGCTGGAGCTGCACTGGTCGGCAGCGATCCCGGACACCGATGTCGTGGTGGATGGCGATTGCCCGGCGTCATTCAACGAGGCGTTGCGACGCATGTATGTCGGTGTGAGACACGCCCTCGAGTTCCAGCTCCCCGTGGCCGGCGAGGGACACCTGAGCCAGCGTCTGGAGGATTACGGCTGGGTAGTGGAAATCGATTGAGTACCCGCATCGGTCTCTGGGCCCGGACCCAGGGTCGTCCCGCGCGCAGACGCGAGCGCCGGCACCGGCGTGCTGGCGCTGGTCTGCCGCGGTCGCCCCGGGTGTTCTGGCCGGAGCAGAACGGCGGTTAGCCTTAGGCAGCACATTGGGCGGCTATCGGCTATCGGCTATCGGCTATCGGCTATCGGCTATCGGCTATCGGCTATCGGCGGTCGGCGGTCGGCTAACGGCTAACGACCCCTCTCCGCATTGACCGGCTCCAAGCGTCCGACGATCTTCGGTGCAGATCGTCCCTCCAGGAGCCGTTCTCCATGCTCTCCGCCCGGGTTCTTGCCTCGGTGGCCATCGCTGTCGTCGCCGCCGAGCCGCCGGCCGCGTTGCAGGTACTCTCCAGCTCGCCCCGCAGCGAGGCCCCACTCACCGCTCCAGTCCAGGTCATCTTCGATCGCCCGGTTGCCGGGTCGCTGGATCGGAGCGTGGAGCCGGCCACGATTTTCCGGATCGATCCGGCAGTGCCCGGCCGGGCGGAATGGCGCGACCCGGTGACCCTGCGCTTCAGGCCGGAGGCGCCCCTCACCCCCGGTCGAACCTATACCGTGACGATCGCGAACAACTTCCAGGCGATGGACGGGAGCCGCCTGGCGGAGCCGTATTCGTACACCTTCTCTGTCACCGGCCCGGCCCTGCTCACCGGGCTCCCGGTCAGTGCCGAGGAGCATCCTGCCTTCCTGACTCCGGAGGCGACCTTCGAGCTGGTCTACAGCGCCCCAATCGAGCCGAAGACACTCCGTGGCTTCGCCTACCTCGACCTGGACCCGCGTTGCATGAAGCCCGGCATCATCCGACTCAAGGCGACCGGCCAGCGCGCGATCACGGAGAAGGACCCCTGGCAGTACCGGGAGGCGGGCGGATGGGAGCGGGACCGAGCCGCGGATCCGCTGCGGCGCGTCGTGGAGCTCACACCCGAGCGTCGGCTGCCACTCGACTGCTCCGGCAGCGTGGTGGCGCCGAGCGTGGTCGACCCCGAGGGGACCAAACCGTTCGCGAGGTGGGCGTTCTCTACCTATGGGCCGTTCCGGCTGGACTCTGCCGAGTGCGCCGGCGGGGAACACTGCCCCGCCGGGGGCGTGCGGGTGCGGTTCTCGACACCGGTGAAGGGGGCGATGGTCGAACGCCGGGTGTCTCTTCTGCCGGCTGCCCCATTCACCGTGTCCGATACCAGCGACGAATCCAACAGCTGGTATCTCGAGACTCAGCTCGCCCCGCATACCGGCTATGCCGTCGTGGTCGACACGGCGATCCGCGATGTCTTCGGGCAACGGCTGGCCGGTAACCCGGCCGCCGGCTTTCGCACCACCGGCTATGCGCCACTGGTTGAGCACGAATACGGACGCATGACGGTCGAGCGGGAAGCCTTCCGCACCCTGGCGGTGAAGTACGTCAATGTGGACACGCTCGCCGTGACCATCGCACCCGTGCCCGTCAAACTGGTCCCCGCCATGCTCCGGTATACCAGATGGAATCGCGAGGACAGCGCGCTCGCGCTGGTGCTCAAAGGTGCCGTGACCCGGAAAGTGGCGGTCTCCGGGCCGCGCGAGCAGGTCCGGATCTACGGCGTCAAGCTGCCGGTGTACAACATGGTGCGACCGGGAGCCCCGGTTCTGCAGCTGGTAAAGGTGACCAGCCCGTCTCTCCCGGCCGAATGGCAGCAGAATCAGCCCTACGCGGTGGTCCAGGTGACCGACCTGGCGGTCCATGCGCGGATCGGCCTTTCCGGCGGTGTGGTCTGGGTGACCGGGGTGAGCGATGGCAAGCCCCGGGGCGGCGCGCAAGTGACGCTCCGCGATACCCGAGGTGCGGTGCAGGCCTCGGCCCGTACCTCGCCCGATGGCATCGCCGTACTGACCAGCTTCACCGCCGATACCGCGGCCGCTCACGAGTCGGGATTCGAGGGCTACGTGGTGGCCCAGCTCGGGAACGACCGGGCACTCACCAGCATCAGCAGCTACGACCCTGATCTCAGCCCGTGGCAGTTCAACGCGCGTTCGGCCTACGGCGCCGGTCGCTACCCGATGGCGGGTGCGGTCTTCACCGAGCGAGGGATCTACCGGCCCGGGGAGCCGCTGTACGCCAAGGCGATCGTCCGCAGTGGCAACCTGGGCAACCTTCAGGTGCCGGCCAGAAGTGACAGCATCCGCTGGGTCTTCCAGGACCGTGAAGGCGGCTCCCTCAAGGAGGTGACTGTTGCGCCATCTCCCTTCGGGACCAGCGATCAGATGTTCCAACTCCCGGGAGATCTGGCGCTCGGCAGCTACGCGGTCCAGGTGCAGCAGCGCCGGGCCGGCGAATGGCTGGCTCTCGCAACCGCCAGCTACCGGGTCGCGGAATATCGGCCACCCGAGTTCCTGGTAGAGGCGGCCAGCGACAGCACGGTCCGGTTTCCCGGCGATTCCGCGTGGGCCCGCATCGAGGCCCGCTATCTCTTCGGCGCGCCGATGGCGCGCGCGGCATTGACCTGGACGGCCCGGCAGGTCCCGCTGGATTTCTGGCAGCTCAACCTTCCCCATACGGACGGGTTCTTTTTCGGCGAGAACGGGTGGTGGTGGGAAGCAGACCAGGAGAGGGCGTCGGTCCAGACGCTCGGGCAGGGAACCGACACCCTGGACGCGCAGGGCCGAAAGGAGGTCCGCTTCGCGCTGGCCCCCACCGCCAAGGGGCGTCCGGCGCGGGCGGTGATCGAGGCCTCAGTCACCGACGTCAACCGGCAATCGGTGGCGGCCCAGACCTCGGTCCTGGTCCAGGCCGCTTCCTTTTATATAGGCGCCAAGCCGCTGGGGCAGACCTACTTCTGGTCGGCGGGGCAGCCCCAGGCCGTCGGGGTGATCGCGGTACAACCGGACGGTCGCCGGGTGCCGGGCGTCCCGGTACACGGCACCATCGTGCGCCGGGAATGGCACCGGGTGCACCGCACCCGTGGAGGCTACAGCGAAGTGTATGGCGAATGGGTCTCCGACACGGTTGGCCGTTGCGAGCTGCGAACCACGGGAGCCGATCCGGTCGAATGCCGGTTCACGCCGCCTTCCGGGGGGACCTACATCCTGAGCTTCGAGGCGCGGGATCAGGCCGGGCGCCCGGTTTCCACCAGCTTGTACCGCTGGGCGACGGGACGGGACTTCGTGCCCTGGAATGACGAGAGTCAGTTCAAGATGGACGTCATTCCGGACCAGGCCCGCTACACCGTGGGGGACACGGCCACAGTCCTGTTTGCCTCACCGTTCACCGACGCCGAGGCCTGGGTCACCGTCGAGCGGGAAGGGCTGATTGAACAGCGGCGCCTGAAGCTCACTTCCGGATCGACAACGCTCAAGTTCCCGGTCACTGAGCGGTGGGCTCCCAACGCCTTCGTCTCGGTGCTGGTGGCGAGGGGCAGGAGCGCCAAGCCCGGGCCACTCGATGATCCGGGCCGGCCGACGATTCGGGTGGGCTACGCCGAGCTGCGGGTGACGCCGGAAGTGAAGCGGCTCACAGTGGCGGTCAAGCCGCTGCTCTCCGAATACCGACCGGGAGACACCGCGCGAGTGAGTCTCACCGTCACTGACCGGGTGGGCAAGGGACAGCGAAGCGAAGTCACGCTGTGGGCGGTGGACGAGGGGGTCCTGGCGCTGACCGGCTACCGCACGCCCGACCCCATTGACCTGTTGTACGCTCCCCGAGGGCTCGGCCTGCGGCTGGCCAGCAACCTGACCACCGTGGCGCCCCAGGTTCCAGCGGGTGAGAAGGGCAGTCGCGCGCCAGGCGGTGGTGGTGGGCTGGGGGAGAGCGATGTACTCCGCTCCCGCTTTAAGACGACGGCCTTCTTCCTGGGCAGTGTCCTGACGGACTCGAATGGGGCGGTGACGGCTAGGGCGAGGCTGCCTGACAACCTGACGACCTTCCGGGTCATGGCAGTGGCGGTGACCGCAGGGGATCGCTACGGCAGCGGTGCCTCACCGCTCCTCGTGACCCGGCCGCTCCTCGCCCGGCCGGCACTGCCGCGCTTTCTGCGGGAAAGCGACCGGTTCGCCGCCGGCGTCGTCATCAACCAGCGCGCGGGCGGTACTCCTACCGTGACGGTGAGCGCCGATGCCGTGGGAACCCGTCTGACGGGCGACCCGACCCGCACCGCGAAGCTCGAGGCCGGGAGAGGGCGCGAGGTGCGGTTCGAGTTCCTGCAGCCCGGCGCCGGGCCGCTCGGCCAGGACGACAGTGTCAGCTTCCGATTCAAGGTGACCGGCGCGGGCGATGCCGACGCCGTCCAGCAGCGCCTGACCGTGAAGCCTGCGTTTCGACCCCGGGCGTGGACCGTTTCCGGAGTGCTGGTGGACAGTGCGCACGTGGAGCTGCCGGTGCCGGAGGGGCTGGACCGGGAGCGCTCGCGTCTGCGCCTGACACTTGGGAGCTCCCCGCTCACGGTGATCAAGGGGTTGAGCTACGCGCTCAAGGTGTACCCGTATTACTGCTCGGAGCAGCTCTCGAGCATCGCGCAGCCGCTCATCGCGCTCTACCGCGTTCAGCAGGCTCAGAAAGGGGTGTCCCTGCTGAAGGGGAATCCGCGCGGCGAGATCGAAAGCGCGGTACAGATTCTCAGTCGTCGGCAGCGGCCGGACGGGGCGATCGGCTACTGGGACGCCGGCAACTGGACCACGCCCTGGCTCAGCGCGTACGCCGGTCTCACCCTGCTCGATGCCCGCGCCGCCGGCGTGGCGGTGAGCGACAGCGTCCTCGCCAGGCTGGCGCGCTACCTGCGCACCGCCCTCGACGATCCGCAACCGATCCGGGCACCCGTCATCGGCTGGTATGAGGAGCTGCAGGCGAAGCTGGGTGACGACGTTGCCGCGGCGGACTACCTGAGCCGGCTCGGCCAGCCCCACGTGGCGGCGGAGAACGAATTGCTGCGCAATGCCGCGCAGCTCGCCTGGGAGGACCGGGCGCGGCTGGCGGAGGTGCTGGCGCGGCGGAAAGCGTTGCGAGCGGCCCGCGGTCTCCTGGAGCCGGCCTGGGCGGCGACCAGGATCGAAGGCCGTCGCGCCACGGTGCCGGAAGTCGCGGTCCGCTACCACCACTACTTCTATTCACGAGTGCGGCCCGTCGGGCGGCTCCTGATGGCGACGCTGGCCGTGGACTCGGCCAACGCGCTGATCGGCCCGCTGGTCGAGACCCTGGTCCAGCAGGGCCGGGCCGGGGTGCTGGAGTGGTGGAACACCCAAGACTACGCCTCGGTCGTGACTGCGCTGGCCGCCTTTGACCGCCGGCTGCGGGCCGGCGCGGCGAGGCCGCTCAACGTCCGGGGGGGCGGTCGCACACTCTTCAGCTCGCCGGGCGCGGCCGCCGGGTCTGCGCGCGTGGCGATTGACGACTCGCTTGTGCCCCTCACCGGTCTGGTAAAGGAAGTGCCTGACGGAAGCGGGACCGTCAGTCTGGCGCTGTCCGCCGGAAGCTCCGGTGCCCCTATCTACTACTACTTCACCGTACAGGAAGTGCCCCGGGCGCGGCCGGTGAACCCGGAGGATCGAGGCATCCGGGTCGAGCGCTGGTACGAGAAATACGACCGGCCCGCTCCGATCGTGAGCGCGGTGGAAGGAGAGCTGGTGCGGGTCCGTCTGCGGGTGACCGTGCCGGAGGACCGCCAATTTCTGATCCTCGATGACGCGCTCCCAGCCGGCCTCGAGGCGATCGACTTGAGCCTCCGCACGGCCAGCCTGACCCCCGGCCCCGGCGTGGATCAGCAGACCCGGTATCTGACTCCCCAGGAGGCGGAAGGGGAGGGGGAGCGCGAGGGGGAGGGGGAGGCGCCGGAGGAGGCGTGGTACTACGGCAGCTGGGACAGCGGGTGGTGGTCGCCGTTTGACCACAAGGAGATCCGCGACGATCGGGTCGTCTATGCGGCTACGGTGCTCTGGAAGGGGACCTACAGCGTCACCTACCTGGCCCGGGCCACCACGCCGGGAACCTTTGTCCGGCCTCCCGC
>DATBLR010000062.1:0-1870 GCA_036555275.1 Gemmatimonadales bacterium
GGCGCGTCAATCGCGGCCAAGCGGAAATGCGCGCATTGCGGCGCCGAGGCCGACGGCACCCCCAAGTTCTGCCCGGAGTGCGGCAAGTCGTACGGATCCTGACGTGAGCGAAGAGACGCGGCGGGCTCCCGCGGCCTTCGCCTTCCAGGACGCAACCGGCGCTGCCACGGCGCAGGGCCAGGCGGAAGCGGTGATCGGCGATGACGGCCTGACCGTCGGGCCGGTCACCGTTCAGTTTCTGGATGCCGACACCCTCGCCGCCGCCGACTACCGCATTGAGATCGGCTGCTGGCCCACTGGCACCCTGGTCCTCACCCAGCTGGGTCGTCGGTTCGACACCTTCACCGCCGAATTGCGCCGGACGAGAGACCAGGCCCGGGTAGCGGGGCTCCTGGCCCACGGGATCGCAATGCCGGCGGTGTTTCCGGGCGCGGTCCTCGTCGGGGGAGTCGTCCGGCCAGTCGAATGTCAGGTGTACGACACCCACCTCACCCTGGTCCCCGAGGACGGCGACCCGTGGCAGCTCCCCATCGGCGCGCTGACGGGGGTGGAGACCGCCGACGACCCACCAGCGGTCATCCTGGACATGGCGGAGGGCCGGACAGTCATCGGTCACCTGGCGCGGCGCCGGGACGAGTTTCACCGCACCATAATGGAAAGGCGCGAGGCCCAGGCCACGGTGCTGAGGTCACTCAGCGGCACGACGGTCTTCGCCGACGGCCTCGGTATCGAACGGCCACGCGTTCCGGGGTTCGAGGCTCTGGTGGGGCGATGGGCAGCTCCCGACCGAGCCAGGTGTTCCACAACTCTGCTCGCTGCGGCGCGGGGCGGCGAGCCCCGGCTTGGCTTCGTCCAACTCCTCGACCCCGACACCGAGGCGGTGCAGGGACTCCCGGACCTGCCGGAACATTGGGCGTCCTTCCTGCTGGTCCCGGTCGGTCCGCTCACGGTGCTCGAGATCCTCGCCGGTCCGAGTGCGGCGACCTACGTCTTCGTGGGGGACATCGGGTCGGTGAACCGCGACCTGCAGCTGCTGCACTTTCGCCGCGCCGGGCTGGCGCTGACGGGGAAGGACGCCGAGCCAGCTGCGGGCAACAGCTACCGGCTGGCGCTCCGGAGGCTGGAGCCGCTCAAGCGGCTGCGCGCGGCGACCCGTGCCAGGCTGGTGCACAACGATGCATGGGCCGAGGCTTTGACGAGAGTGCTCGAGTAGAGGGGTCAGGAGTCGAGGCCGAACGGTATGCGACGCTACTGGTCCGGCAACGGCTGTGCCCGCCTCCGTCGCGCCAGCAGCCAGTACGGCGCCGCCACGGAAGCCTTGAGCAGGCACTTCGTCGGGCTCACTTCACCGGTGATGACGCCCGAAAACAACCGGCACGCATAGGGACTCCCTGCCATCCTCTCGAACGCGAAGCGAGAGAAATGGTAGACGAAACCGGCCATCAGCGCCGCCGCCTTGAGCTCCCGGCGGAGATTCCTGACGCGATCGTCATAGGCGGCCAGCGGAGCGTCGCCGGCCAGGTGAGCAACGACGGCGGTGGCCGCGTCCAGGCCACTCTGAAGCGCCGAGTAGATACCTTCTCCGTAGAGGGGGTCACCCAACCCCGCAGCGTCTCCCACCAAGATCACTCCTTCTCGCACGAGGCTCCTCGCGCCGGGCGAAACCGGTATCATCGCTCCGGCCACATCCAGGATCCTGGCCTCTCGAAGGAAGGGGGTTTCAGTCAGAAAGCGCGCAAGGATCGCCCGCAAGTCGCGTGAGGCTGCCGTCTTGCGGAAGCGATAGACGCCGACGTTGAAGTGATCCCGCTTGGGGAAGATCCAGCCGTACCCCGCCTCAACAGCGCCGAAATCGAACACGCAGCGATCC
>DATBLR010000105.1:0-20205 GCA_036555275.1 Gemmatimonadales bacterium
CGCTGCCGCTGGGGTTGGTATCCGGCCTTTTCCGCCAGAATGGAGTAGCCGCCTGGGGCGAGGATCGCGATGTTGAAGTGCCCTTCCACATCGGTCCGGGTGCGGCGAACGATGGTGCCGGTCTCGTCTTCGATCGAGAGCAGCACGTCCGATACGGTGAGCCCGGCCGCTACCACAGTCCCGCGGAGGGCACCCTGGGTGAGGCTCTGGCCGTAGCCGGCAACCGGAGCGGCCATGCCGAGGAAAGACACACTCGCCAGTAGCCAAGCGACCTTGGCGCGGCGCCCGAAGCTGGTCATCGGGGGTTCCCTTGAGAACTGGGGAGAGCGACGTCACCCTTCGTCACTCGGATCTTGGCGCCATGAGGCCACCCGCGCAAGCGAGTCCGCCTGGCTACGTGTGGCATCAGGCCAACGCCGTGATGGAGCGGACGCCGCACCCCGCCCGCCGTAGATTATAGGTATGGTCCTTCCTTTTCGGCGCCGGATCCTGCTTGCGCTGATCGCCCTTGGGACGCTGCCGACGGCGATCGCCGTCATCGGCTGGGCGCTGGCCGTGCGACCCTCCTCGGGCGCGACGCTCCGCGGCCGCGAGGCGCTCGACTCGCTGGCCCGCACCGGCCGCACCCTGGTGGAAACGGTCGATTCCACCCGGCTGGCTCCCGCGGAACGCGGGGCCCTCGCCGCCCACTCCCGGGCGCTCAACGACGCGCTGTCCCAGCTCCGGCGCCAGGAGACCATCTCGACCGCCTATTCGGCGGTCCTCGCCACCACGATTCTCGCGATTGGGGCGCTCCTGCTGTACGCCTCGGTCCGGGTGGGCGGGTACCTCTCGCGACAACTCAGCCGACCCATCGACGAACTGATCGGCTGGACCGGCCACATCCAGCGGGACGCTCCGCTTCCCGCGGACGAACACGAGGGCGGCGCGCCCGAGTTCGCGGAATTGAGGAAGGCGCTGCGCGAGATGGCCGCCAGCCTGCGCGAAGCCCGCGCCCGGCAGCTGGAGGCCGAACGGCTGCGGGCCTTCCGGGAGGTCGCCCGCCGGGTCGCTCACGAGATGAAGAACCCCCTGACACCGATCCGCTTCGCGGTGAGCGCGCTCAGTCGCACCGCCCGGCCAGAGCAGCGAGAGTCGCTGGAGGTGCTGCAGGCCGAGGCCGACCGGCTGGAGCGCCTAGCGCGGGAGTTCACCGAGATGGGCCGGCTCCCTGAAGGGCCCGCCGCCGAAGTGGACCTCGGCGAATTGCTGAGCGAGCTGACCCGCACCAGCGTGCCGCCGTCGGTGGCACCGCGACTGGAAGCCGATCCTGCCACTCCGCGTATCACCGGCTACTATGAACCGCTGCGTCGCGCGTTCAGCAACCTGATGCGAAACGCGATCGAGGCCGGGGTCGGGCCAGGCGGGCTACTGGTGACCTGTCGCCCGCTGGAGGGCAACGGCGCCGAGGTCAGGGTGATCGACACCGGCCCGGGAGTCGACACAGAGCTCCGCGACCGACTCTTCGATGCCTACGTCACTGGAGGCAAGGAAGGCGGCACCGGCCTGGGTCTCGCTCTAGTGCGCCAGACCATCGAGAACCACGGCGGGCAGGTACGTTACGAACCGACCCCCGGCGGTGGCGCGACGTTCGTGGTCACACTCCCCCTGACCAGATAGCCGGCGCAGGGGGGCGGTCAGGCAGGAGCTCTGCGGCGGTTTCCCCCTACGGCATCCGCCCTCGCACCGGGTAATTTCCAGCCATGCCCCATCAGGTTCTGCTCATTGACGACGAGGCAAACATCCGGCGGATGCTGGCCGCGCTGCTTCGGGCCGAAGGCTTCGTCGTGAATGAGGCGGGAAGCGGCGCCGCCGGTCTACTCGCCCTCGAGGCGGCGGAGCCCGATGCGATCTTCCTGGACCTCCTCATGCCCCCGGGCCCGAACGGCCTCGAGACTCTGCAGCAGATCCGAGACCGCGGGCACGACGCGCCGGTCATCATGATGAGCGGCAAAGCCCAGCTCGCCGATGCGGTCCGTGCCACCCAGCTGGGCGCCTTCCAGTTCCTCGAGAAGCCGCTCTCCCCGGAGGCCGTGCTTGTCACGCTCCGGTCTGCGGTGGAGCTGGGGCGCACCCGCAACCAGAATCGGGCACTACGCGAGGCGCTGGCTTCCCGCGATGAAATGGTGGGAGGGTCTCCCGCGATCCAGCAGATCCGCCTGTTGATCGCGCAGGTGGCGCCGACCGACGCGCGGGTGCTCATCACCGGCGAGTCCGGCACCGGCAAGGAACTGGTGGCAGCGGCCATCCACCGCGCCAGCCGGCGCGCTCAGGAGCCGTTCGTCACCGTCAACTGCGCGGCGATCCCCAGGGAGCTGGTCGAGTCGGAAATGTTCGGCCATGAGCGCGGCGCGTTCACCGGAGCCACCGAGCGACGGCTGGGCCGCTTCGAGCTGGCGGACCGGGGGACTCTGTTCCTGGACGAGGTGGGGGACCTGAGTCTGGAGGCACAGGCCAAGCTGCTTCGCACCCTCGAGACCGGCGTGCTGCAGCGGCTGGGAGCGGAACAGCCCAACCTGGTGAACGTCCGGGTCCTGGCCGCGACCAACCGGCGACTGGAGCAGACTGTGGCCGCCGGCCAGTTTCGAGAAGACCTGTTTTTCCGGCTCAACATCTTCCCCATTCACATCCCGCCCCTGCGGGAGCGCCGCGACGATATTCCGCTCCTCGTGGCGCACCTCGCCCAGCGGGCCCGGCCGGGGCGGCCCCAGCGCTACTTGCCGGAGGCCCTGCAGGTCCTCGGAGCCTATGCCTGGCCGGGCAATGTCCGGGAGCTCGCCAACCTGGTGGAACGTCTGGCCATCCTGGGCGGGGACACCATCGGGCCGGAGGACTTGGCCGGGGTAATGCCGGGCGGTCCGGCGGCCCGGCGGCCCGCCGCTCGGGCGATCGCCGAGGATGGTGTCCCGCTCTCCGAGGCGCTGGACCGCTACGAGCGGGAGCTGATCGCGCGGGCGCTCGAGCGGGCGGAAGGAAACGTGGCGGAAGCGGCCCGGCTCCTCGTCACCGATCGCGCCAACTTGTACCGCCGAATGAAGCGGCTGGGTCTGATCGCGCGGGGAGAGACGGTTGGCGAACGGTAGCCGCGGCGGGCTGGCAAACGGGAGAACGGGGGAACGGGAACGACGCCTCGATCCCCCGTTCTCCTGTTCGTGGTTGCTTCCCCTGCTGCTGGCGCTGTGGGCCCCCCCGCTGGCGGCGCAGGACAGCGTCATCGTCATCAATCCCGACGCCCCGCCGGAAGATTCCACCGTATTCGGTCTGCCCGCTCCGGTCCTCACCGAGCTGCTCGCGAGCTGGAACGACACGACGACGCTGCGGCTCCCCGGCGGATTGTCCGTCCCGGCCGGAGCGGCGCTCAGCGGTCCGATCGCGGCGTTCCGCGGGACGGTGCGGGTGGCCGGCGAGATCTCCGGCCGGCTGACGGTGATCAACGGGGACCTGGTCATCCTTCCCGGGGGAATGGTCCGCGGAGACGTGCTGGTCGCCGGCGGACGGATGACCGTGCAGCCGGGCGGCACCCACGACGGCTACGCCCGGGTCTACTGGGACGCAGCACCCCTGGTGCGGCAGGCGGACGGCAACCTGGCCGTCCGCGAGCGCCGCCGGCCGATCGGCGACTTCGCCACCGCCGAGCGGACGTTCGGCACCGGACACATCCGTACCACCATCCGCCTCACCACGACCCAGACCTACAACCGGATCGAGGGGCTCGGCCTGGTGTTCGGACCGGCGTTCGAATGGCGCGCTTCGCGGTCGCTCACCGCGACCCTCGACCTGCGAGGCATTCTGCGCACCGCCCCTGATCAATCCCCGTTCCGGCGCGACCTCGGCTGGATCATCCGCACCGACTGGCGGTTCCACGGCACCCGCGGCTACGGGTTTGGCGCCCGCACCTACTCGGTGATTGCCGGCACCGAGGAGCATACTCTGCCCCGTGACGAGATCGGGTGGAACGCCTTCCTCTTCCAGCGCGACAACCGTGACTACTTCTCCAGTGAGGGCGTCGCCGGAGGTGCCTATGCCTACCTCAGCAGACGGCTTCGGGTCGATGGCAGCATCCGCTACGAGAAGCAGGGATCGGTTCGCGCCAACGACCCGTGGAGCCTGTTCCGCAACACGACCCGCTGGCGACCCAATCCCCTCATCGACGATGGGCACTATACGATCGTTGCCGTGAGCAGCGAGTACGACAGTCGCAACTCCAGGGACGCACCATCGTCCGGCTGGTGGCTCCGCGGCAGCCTGGAACACTGGTCCAGCAACGACGTTGCGCCGGTGAGCCTGCCGGCCACGGTACGGAGCCCGCTGCCGACGTCCGGATACGGGTTTGGTCGCTTCACGCTGGACGCACGGCGCTACAACCGGTTTTCACCTGAAGCCCAACTGGACCTGCGCCTCTGGGCGGGTGGCTGGCTGGCGGGAGATCCCCTTCCGATGCAACGGAGGGGATCGTTAGGCGGCGTCGACCTGCTGCCGGGATATGCATTCCGGGCTCTCAACTGCGCTCCGGCCGGATTCACTCCCACGACCGTGCCGGCTCTGTGTGACCGCGTCCTCATTACCCAAGCGGAATTCCGGCACCGGCTCAAGTTCAAGGCAGGATATACCATCCGCGATCCCCAGCACCAGGACCTGGACCGGTTCCTGGGCATCCAGGATCCGGATCTGGTCGTGTTCGGGGACGCTGGCTCGGCCTGGCTCGCCGGCGACGGACCGGGGCGAGTCCCCAGCAACCGGATCCGGGCACTAAGCGAGTGGAAGGCGGATGCCGGCGTCGGTCTGGATGCAGGAGGGATTGCGCTCTACCTGGTGAAGGCGGTGACGGACGGGGAGCCGGTGCGCGTGTATCTCCGGCTCGAACGGCGGTTCTAGGCTGTGCGGAGGGGGAGCCAGCGACAGGGGAGAAGGGGGACGACACGAGGCTGGTCCGGTGGTCCCGCGATCCTGGCGGTCCTCGCACTGCTGGGTGGACCCCCCGCGACTCTTGCCGGCCAGGACACCGCCGCGGTGCGGCTCGAGGTCACCCTGGCCGGGGCGTCACGGGACCCGGTGGTGCGGACCCGCAATCTGCTCGAAGAGACCCCATGGCTCACGGCGCTCCGGCAGGGATTGCCGGTGCGACTACTCTATCGGCTGGACATCTGGCGCTCACGGCAGGCGTGGCTCGATGAAGTCCAGCGGCAGCTGGAATGGACCATCGTGGTCCGCCATGAGCCGCTGCTCGACCAGTTCACAGTCACCCGACTCGGCCCGGGCAACCTGGTCCAGCAGCGGCGCGTGGCGACGCCTGGCGCCCTCGCCGCCCTGTTGAGCGTCGGGTATCAATTCCAGATCGCGCCGACGAGTGACGGGCGGTATTACTACTCCGCCTCCCTCGCGGTGGCGACCCTGTCGGACTCCGATCTGGATCAGTTTGAGCGGGCTCTGAGGGGAGAGCTGGACCCAGGGAATCCGGAGGGGGGAAGCCTCGCCGAACGGGCCCGGCGCCTGGTACTCCGGCTGGCCGGGCTGCCGACCCTCAATCTGTCGGCGACCTCGGAATCATTCGAGGTGACCCCGTAGAGTCACCCGGTGGTGAGCTCAAGCGCCTGAGCCCCGCCCAGGGCCTTGAGCGCCTCCGGCCCGTAGAAGAGGTGGATGTACTTGGCCTGGATGTTTGTCAGCCGCCGCACAGCCCACGACAGATGGACGAAGTGCGGTTCGCGCGGTTGCGACAGCGGGTACATCCCGCACTCCCCCGGCAGCCGGTTGCCCTTGCGGGTGTTGCAGGCCGAGCAGGCGGTGACCACGTTGCTCCACTCGTTGCCCCCGCCACGCGACAGCGGCACCAGATGGTCGCGGGTGAGGCATTCCCGGGCCCGAAGCTCCAGCTGGGAGCGGTGGCAATATTGGCAGCGATAGCCGTCGCGGGCGAACAGGAAGGTATTGGTGACCTGGCGGCGGAACCGCCGAGGGACGTGCACGAATCTGACCAGCCGGATGATCGCCGGTTTGGGAAGGACGAGGCGCTCACTGCGCACCACGTCCGGGCCCTCCGCTTCGACGATTTCCGCCTTGCCCTCGATCACGAGTCGGAGGGCGCGCCGCACGGGCACCATGGTAAGGGGTTCGAACGAGGCGTTCAACGCAAGACAACGCACCAGTAGGCTCCTGCCGTAACCGTAATCCAAGAATCGTAGCGCCGTCCCGGGGACCTGCGCAAGCAACCGGGGCTCAGCGGGCGAGGGCGCCGAGCCGGGCCTCCACCGCCTGCCGCATGCGAGGATTCTTGGCGATGATGAGGAGGGTATCGTCGCCCGCCAGGGTGCCGATGATCTCCTTCCAGCCCGCCTGATCCAGCGCCGCGGCCACGGCGGGTGCCCCGCCGGTTGCCGTCTTGATCACGATGATCGGGCCGGTGCCCTCCACGCTCACCAGCAGCGCCGGGAGCACCTGCCCCAGGTCGGGACGCAGCGAGCCCTCGTTCGGATTGGCGTAGAACGACCCCCCCTGCGGATCGACCAGCTTGGCCAGGCCCAGTTCGCGGATGTCCCGGGAGAGGGTCGCCTGCGTCACCATGATGCCTTCGGCCGCCAGCGCCGCTCGCAAGCCGTCCTGGCTCTCGATGCGCTTCTCACGGACGATTCGGAGGATCGCGGCGTGCCGCTGCAGTTTCATGGGTGAGCAGCTCCTCGGCGGTAGACCTCACGACCAGCGAGTAGAGTCAGGGCAACGGCCTCGGGCGGCCGCGACAATACGGTATCCGCCAGAAGCCCTTCGTCAACCGCCCCTGGCAGGTCGAGTGCGACGAGGTCACCCCATTTGCCCGGACGCAAGCCGCCGATTTCAGCCTCCAGTCCCAGGGCCCTGGCCGCGTCCGCCGTGGCGAGCCGGAGGGCCGCCTCCGCGTCCAATCCGCCGATGGCGCGCGCTTCGCGGGCCTCGGCCAGCAGATCCAGGGGGTGTACACTCGCCACCGAGTCGGTGCCGAGGCCGACCCGCAGCCCGCGCGCCAGCATCGGACCCAGCGGTGCGGGCCGGCCGGCGTGGCGCCGATTGGATCGCGGGCAGTGCGCGACGGCCACCGCCGTCCGGGCGAGGGTGTCGAGATCCCGGGGGTCAGCCCGCACCACGTGAATGCAGAGCGTGTCACGCGACAGCACGCCGTGCTGCTCCAACCAGGCCACCGGCGACCGGCCCGGCAACGCCGGAAGCGGGATCCCCCGTTTCTGCCAGGCCTCGGCAAACGGCCCTGTCGCCTGCTCGAGCAGCAAGCTTTCCTCGGCCGACTCCGCGAGGTGCACCGCGACCGGAAGCCCCCGCTCGCCTGCCAGCGCCGCTACCCCCGCATACAGCCTGCCGCTCACCGAGTACGGCGCATGGGGTGAGATCCCCAGGCGCACCCGCGGCCCCGTAAATCGCGCCAGCTCGCCGAGCCGGCGGGCCGCCGCGGCGATGGCGGGGGCCGCCTGGTCGGGGTGTGGTCCGAATACCTCGTGGTAGCCGATCCCGCTCGCGCCCAGTTCGGCCAGCGCCTCGATCACGGCGCCGGAGTCGCCGGTGTCGGCGACGGTGGTGATCCCGGCCGCCCAGCAATCGCGTATGCCACGCCGGGCAGCAGCCTGGAAGTCCGCCTGGGAGCGGCCGGCCTTGAGTGCGATGAGTCGCTGGATCCAGACAGGGAACTCGACGTCCGGGAGCTGGTTCTCGAACCCCGTCAGTTCGAGGTGCGTATGCGTGTTGACCAGGCCAGGCAGGAGGGCAGCGCCCTTGAGCTCGATCTCCACCGCGCCGGGCGGCAGCGGAGTGAACGATGCCGGACCCACCGCCGCAATCCGGCCGTCCGCGGCCAGCAGCACAGCGCCATCTTGCACGGGCGGGGTCTCGATCGGCAGCACCCACGGGGCGCGGTACCGGCGAGCCACCCCGCTCACTGAGGCGCGTTGGTCAGCGGGTGGATGGCACCGGCTCCCCAGGGGTTGTGAATCGGGCAGAACTCCCTGGGCTCAGTCCCTGGCAGGAAGGATTCAACCGAGAGGGAATCCTTGGGACAGAAGGGAGTGAACTTCTTGCCGGTCTGCCGGTCCACGTCGACCACCACGAGCCCGTCGGGACGCGGCCAGTCCGCCGGCGGGCGACGGCGCTCGTAAACTTCCTTCATCATTGCGGTCCAGGCCGGCGCCGCCAGCCGTCCGCCCTGCGCGTTATCCATGATCTTCTGCGGCAGGTCCATCCCGAACCAGAGTCCGGCGACGAGGTCCGGCGTGAACCCGATGTACCAGACATCGGCACCGTCATTGGTAGTACCGGTCTTGCCACCCGTTGGGAGCGACTTGAACTGACTGCCGACGGCGCTCGCAGCGGTGCCTCGGCGCACCACGTTCTTCAGGCCATCCAGAATGAGGTAGGCGAGTGCGGAGTCCATCACGACCTCGGAGCGCGGCTTCGGCTCCCACAGCACGGTTCCCTTCCGGTCTTCCACCCGCTCGATCCCGTACGCCGTGGTCCGGGTCCCCATGGTGGCGAAGGCACTGAACGCGGAAATCATCTCGAGCGGGATGACACTGCCCGAGCCGATGTAGGCGGAGGGGTAGGGCGGAACCGGCGTCGTGATGCCGAATCGGGCTGCCTCTCCAATGACCGCCTGGGGTCCTATCTCCATGCCGATCCGGATGGCCGGGATGTTGACGCTGTTGTAGAAGGCCTGCTTGAGCGACATCGGGCCGGAGAAGCGGTTGTCGTAGTTCTGCGGCTCCCAGGGCGGTTCGCCCGGTTTCATTTCGACGCTGAGCGGCGTATCATCGACGATTTCCGACCACGGGTGGCCGGCGCGGAGCGCCGCCGTGTAGACGATCGGCTTGAAGGTGGAGCCCGGCTGCCGCAACGCCTGGGTCGCCCGATTGTACTTGCTGTCGTTGAAATCCCGCCCACCCACCATGGCCAGGATCTTCCCGGTCCGCGCCTCCACCACCACCGCCAGCCCCTGCAGATAGGGCGATTGCCCGGGGGGCTCGGTCTCGTCGGTCCGCTTCTCCAGGTAGTCGGCGTAGGTCGCCCGGGGGTAATTGCCATAGCGGGCCTTGTTCCGCTCGATTTCATCGAGCTGGCGGTTCATGGCCCGCTCGGCGGCCTGCTGAATGTCCAGATCCACGGTGGTGTAGATGCGCAGACCGGCGTTGTACAACTCGGACCCGAACCGGGTCTGCAGCAGCTGCCGCACGTATTCCACGAAGTAGGGGGCTACCTCGCTGAAGTCGGAGCGCGAGGAGAGCAGCAGCGGATAGGCCTTCCATCGCTCCGCCTCCTGGCGCGAGAGCACCCCCTCGTCCGCCATGACATCGAGAATCAGGTTGCGGCGTTCGACCGACAGGTCCGGGTTGCGTCGGGGGTTGTATCGGGTGGGTGAGCGTGGAATCCCGGCCAGGGTGGCCGCCTCGGCGACGTTAAGGTCGTGGGCCGACTTGCCGAAGTATCGCTGGGCCGCCGCCTCGATGCCATTGGCGCCGTTGCCCAGGTTGATCTGATTCAGGTACAGCTCGAGGATGCGATCCTTGGGGAAGGTTCGCTCCAGCTCGAACGCCACATGCATCTCACGCAGCTTGCGCTTGATCGAACGGTCCTGACCGCTGATGTCCTCGGGCCAGAGGTTCCGGGCCAGCTGCATGGTGATGGTGGAGAATCCTTGCATCCGGCCATGACCCGTGAGGGCGTAGACCACCGTCCGCCGGAAGGCGCCGAGCGCGCGGATCCAGTCCACCCCGCCATGCTCGTAGAAGCGTTTGTCCTCCACGACCACGAAGGCAGCGATCGCCTCCGGGGAGATTTGCGACAGCCGAATCACGGTCCGCCGCTGCTCGCCCAGGTCGGTGATCAGTCTCCCGTCAGCGGCGTACACCTTGGAGGCCTGGGCGGGGTCCCACTGACCGGTCACTCGGGCGATCGAAGGGCAGGCGTTGTTACCACAGGCCCGCGACCACGCACCCACGCCCACGCCCAGCGCAACTACCACCACCGCCAGTACTGCAGTGATGATGTTGCTCCGGATCCGGGGGGTATACCACCAGCGGAGCACGGTGTTCAGAGCAGCCGACGGCATGATCTAAATTTACACCGGGCCGGGCCCGCTGCCGAATCGGGACCCGAGCGCGAAGCGAAAGCACGCACGCCAGGCGGGACTTGATGTGCACTGCACTGCCTCCCGCTTGTCTTGCTCCCCCCCAGGGCCCGACCTATCCTTCCGCCCCATGTCCGACCTCCTGACCGAGCTCACCGCCCGAGGACTGGTGCACGATGTGACGCCCGGTCTGGCCGACCGGCTGGCGCGGGGCCCCATTGTCGGCTACGTCGGCTTCGACCCGACAGCGGACTCACTGCATGTGGGCAATCTGGTGCCGGTCATGGGCCTCGCGTGGCTGCAGCGCACCGGCGGAACTCCCATCGTCCTGGTCGGTGCCGGGACGGGCATGGTGGGAGACCCGAGCGGCAAGCGCAGCGAGCGACCGATACTGACCGTCGAGGCGATCGATCACAACACCGCCTGCATGCGGCGACAGCTGGAACGGTTCTTCCGGTTCGACGGACCGAGTGCCGCCCGGATCCGCAACAATGCGGATTGGCTGCGCCCTCTCCGCCTGATGGATTTCCTCCGGGATATCGGCAAACACTTCACCCTGAGCTACATGCTGCAGAAGGAATCGGTGAAGAGTCGGATGGAATCCGGCATCTCCTACACCGAGTTCAGCTACATGCTGGTGCAGGCCTATGACTTCTGGTACCTGTGGCGCGAGGAGCAGTGCGAGCTGCAGATGGGGGGGAGCGACCAGTGGGGCAACATCACCGCCGGCGCCGAGCTGATCTCCCGCAAGGAGAGCGCCCAGGTGCACGGCCTGGTCTTTCCGCTGCTCACGACCGCGGAGGGAGGCAAGTTCGGCAAGAGCGAGACGGGCAACATCTGGCTGGACCCGACCCGGACCTCGCCCTACAAGTTCTACCAGTTCTGGTTGAACACGGATGACCAGGACGTGGAGCGGCTGCTGCGCTTCTTCACTTTTCTCCCGCTGCCGGAGATCGCCGCCGTCATGGCGGAGCAGGCACGCGACCCGGCCTCGCGCACGGCCCAGCGGCGCCTGGCCGAGGACCTCACCACCCGGGTCCACGGCGCGGCGATCACCGCCGGCGTGGTCAACGCGAGCCGGCTGCTCTTCGGCGGGATGAACCTGGCGGAGGCCGGCCCCGAAGTGTTCGGTATCCTGGCGGGAGAGATCCCGACAATCCGGATTCCCCGAGCCGAGCTGGGCCGGCTCGGCGTGGTCGATGCCCTGGTTCGGGCCGGGCTCGCGAGCTCGAAGAGCGACGCGAGACGGGGCATCCAGCAGTCGGGGTTCTCGGTGAACGGCGCATCCATCGACCAGGCCGATCAAACCCTCGGAGCCGCCGACCTGCGTGGCGGCGGCTACGTGCTGCTGCAGAAGGGCCGCCGGAGCCACGTACTCATCGAACTCACCGGCTGACTCTCCACCTCGCTCCGATCTGCGGAGCCGACGCGCAACCGCCTTCCGCCACCTCTAGCGGGCCCGGCGCCTGCCATTGATATTCGCTCCCCGCCGGGGCCGGGTCCGGCGCGTTACCCTTCCCCACTTCAGATGGAGCGCTCCATGCACGGCGAGTTCATGAAGTTCCTGAAAGAGTACGGCGTGATCGGCCTCGCGATCGCTGTAATCATCGGCGGCAAGGCCGGCGAGCTGGTCAAGGCAATCGTGGATGGCATCCTGATGCCGATCGTGGGGCTGGTGCTCCCCGAGGGAGGCTGGCAGAGCTGGATGCTGGGCCCCTTCGCCATCGGTTCGGTGCTGGGCGCTCTGCTGAACTTCGTAATCGTCGCCTGGCTGGTGTTCTGGTTCGCAAAGAAGGTGCTCAAGGAGGAGACGGTAACGAAAAAGTGAGTAGGCAGGAAGAAGGGAGAAAGGATCAGGCCCTTCTTCCTTCCCCTTGCTCCCCCTACCACCGGGTCCGGCTTGTCCCGCGCGACGGCTTGGCTCCCAGCATCCCGAACACGCCCCGGATCAGCTCCCGCCCCACGGTCCGGGCCATGGTGGTCCCCAGCGCACCGATCACCGCCGCTCCGATCTTGGCCCCGGTGCTCATCCCTCCTCTCCCGCCCTTTCCACCCGGGGCCGGCGACGGAGCGGCCGGCGTAGTCTTGGTCAGCCGAGTTGCGAGCATCTCCCGGGCGCTTTCCCGATCGATGGTCTTGCCATATTCGGCCAGGAGATCCGACTGCCGGATGTCGGCCTGGAGCTCCTCCGGTGTCAGGGGAGCCATGCGCGAGGCAGGCGGAATCAGGCGGGCGGCCACCACCGGGGTGGGAACGCCGCGGGGATCGAGCACGGTGATGACGGCCTCGCCGATGCCGAGCGAGGTCAGCGTTTCGGCAAGGTCGTAGAACTCGGTCTTGGGGAAGGTGCGGACTGTCGCCTTGAGCGCGGCCTCGTCGTCGGGAGTGTGGGCCCGGAGTGCGTGCTGTACCCGGTTGGACAGCTGGGCCAGCACGTCGGTGGGTACATCCTTCGGGGTCTGGGTCACGAAGTAGACCCCCACCCCCTTGGAGCGGATGAGCCGGACGACCTGCTCCACCTGCTCCAGAAACGCCTTGGACGCGTCCGCGAAGAGCAGGTGGGCCTCGTCAAAGAAGAACACCAGCTTGGGCTTGTCGATGTCGCCCACCTCCGGGAGGTTGTGGTACAACTCCGCCAACAGCCACATCATGAAGGTCGAGAACAGCTTGGGCTTATCCGGTACGTCGGACAGCTCGAGGCAGGTGACCACACCCTTGCCGTCCCTCGTGATAGTCAGGAAGTCGTGGACGTCGAACTCCGGCTCGCCGAAGAATCGATCCGCCCCCTGAGCCTCCAGCTCCACCAAGGTGCGCAGCAGCACGCCGACCGTGGCCGTGGACATCCCACCGTACTGCGCCAGGTCTCCCTTGCCGACCTCACCGGACAGGTATTGCAGCACGACACGCAGGTCACTGATATCGAGCAGCGGCAGCCGCTGATCATCACAGAACTTGAAGACCAGGGTCAGCACGCTGGTCTGGGTCTCGTTGAGCCCCAGCACCTTGGCCAGCAGCAGTGGGCCGAAGCTCGAAACCGTGGCCCGCAGCTGCACGCCCAGCTGACCGCTGAGGCTCACGAATTCGACCGGCACTCCGGCCGGCGTCCATTTCCAGCCGACGTCGCTGGCGCGCTGAGTGACCCGGTCGCTCGGTTCTCCCGGCATCGCCAGGCCGGAGAGGTCCCCCTTCATGTCGGCCACGAAGACCGGCACGCCTGCGGCCGACAGCTGCTCGGTGAGCAGCTGAAGCGTCTTGGTCTTGCCGGTGCCGGTGGCCCCGGCGACGAGTCCGTGACGGTTGGCCATCGCAAGGGGCAACCGGACCTTCGGCTCAGGAATGATCTTGCTGCCGTCGAGTACTGCTCCGAAGGTGATCGCGGGAGCGGAGAAGCCATACCCGGTCTTAAGCACGTCAGCCAGGGAAGCGGACATGAGAATTCGCCAGTGAGAGGGTCAGAGGGCGCCGTCCAGAACGGTTGCGACCCGTTCCAGCTCGTCCGATGTATTGTAGCAGTGCGGGCTGAGGCGCACCGCACCTTCCCGCTGGCTGCAGTAGATCCGCGCTTTCCGGAGCGCGCGGGCCGCCTCCGCCACCCGCGGCGGCGCCACGCACACGATGCCGGAGCCCCGGGCCCCACGCGGCGAGTTGACGGCGACTCCCCGGCGAGCGGCCCATTCCAGCAGCGGGCGCTGGATTTCCGCGAGATGCACCCGGATGGCCTCGATGCCGAGCTCGCGCAGCAGCTTCACCGACTCGACCATTCCGACAAAATCCTGGAACGGGAGGGTGTTCAGCTCGAAGCGCCGGGCATCGGACCTGAGCCGGTCACTGTATCGGGTCAGCTGGGTGAGATCGTCGGTGCCTTCGAAGGCCATCCATCCGGTGACGGCCGGTTGCAGCTCGGGAATCAGCTCCCGCCTGACGTACAGGAAGCCGCTCCCCCATGGCGAGAGCAGCCACTTCTGGCCGCCGCAGGCGAGCATGTCGACCGGGGTGGCCCGCACATCGAGCGGCAACTGGCCGATGGCCTGAATGGCGTCCACTACCAGGAACTGCCCCCGGGCGCGGGTCTCGACCGACAGCCGTTCGAGTTCGACGGTATAGCCGCTGGCAAACTGGGTCAGCGACACCGCCAGGCAGCGGACCCGCGAGTCGGCCAGCCTTGCCCGGAGCCTGGCCTCGTCCGGCCATCCCTCCGGGGTGAGCGGCACCAGCTCCAGGACAACGCCCCGGTCCTGGAGGCGCTTCCAGGGATAGACGTTGGCCGGGAACTCCCGCTCGCTCACCAGCACGACGTCTCCCGCCTGAAGCGGCAGCGCCCGGGCGGCCAGGTTCAGGCCGAAGCTGGTGTTGGTCGTCAGGCCGATCTCCCCGGGATCGGCGTTGATCAGCCCGGCAACGCCCAGCCTGGCCGCGGCGAGGGCGCCCATGAGGTCCTCCTGCCGCAACTCGAACGGCCGGGCCCGGAGGAGATTCATCCGGTCGGCGGCCCTGCGGGTGCGCTCCGGCAGCGGACCGATCGAGGCGTGATCCAGGTAGATGGTCTCGTCGGCCCAGGGAAACTCCTCCCGCCTGAGGCCGGCTACGTCGTAGGCCACTCTTCTCAATCCTCCCCTCGGTCGGGTACGTTACTGGCGGCGCGTTCGATCAAGCAAGCCAATGACTTTCACTAGCCCCTTCACGCTGGTTCTGAGCGGCGGCGGCCTCAAGGGCCTCGCCCATATCGGGGTGCTTCGGGCCCTCGACGAGCGTGGCCTGGAGCCGAACCTGGTCGTCGGCAGCAGCATGGGCTCCCTGGTCGCCGCGGCCTGGGCGGCCGGCATGCCGATCGGGGAAATGACCGAACGCGCGCTCGCAGTCCGGCGCCGGGACATCTTCCAGGTCGCCCACGTGGACATGGCGCTCAAACGGATGCGCTCGCCGGCGGTGTATCGCCGGGAGCCGCTCGACATCCTGATCCAGAGCCTGGTTGGCGATCTGACGTTCGACAAACTGGTGCACCACCTGGTCATCAACACGGTCGAGCTCAATACCGGCATGCAGGTGCTGTGGGGACTTCCCGGATTGCGGCAGGTCAAGGTGGCCGACGCCGTATTCGCCTCCTGCGCGCTCCCCGGCATCTTCCCGCCGCGCGAAATCGACGGCCGCTGGTACGTGGATGGCGCGGTGATCGAAAACATGCCGGCCCAGGTCGCCGCTGCTCACGGGGAGGGGCCGGTGCTGGCGGTGGACGTGGGCGGCTCCAGCGCCCTCCGCAGCAACGTGCAGGAGGAGGGCTTCGCGGCGACCTACATTCGGGGTCTCGAGATCGTCATGCAAACGATGATGGAGAGCCGGCTGGGCCGCTGGACATCCCCGCCGCTGGTCCTGGTGCATCCGCGCGTGGAACATGTCTCGATGTTCGGCTTCGGCCACAACCGCGAGCTGATCGAGGAAGGATATCGCGCCACGCTGGACCTGCTGGACCTGCTCGCCGAGACGTTTGACCCTCAGGGCCATGGCATCCACCCGCAGCGGAAAGTGGAGATCCGGGTGGACCGCGACCGGTGCGTCGGCTGCGGCGCCTGCGTGATGCACGCCCCCTGGGTGTTCGAGATGGACGAAGGAGGACGCGCCCGGGTCCGGCAGCCGATCCAGTCGTGGTCGCCGCTCGACGGCGCCTACATCCGGCACTGTCCCACCTACGCCATCAGCGCCCGGCTGGCCCTGCCGCCGCGTCGCTGACGAATCGAACGGGGTCGCTCCCCGGGCCCGGGGTGGAGCGGGTCTCAGGCCGACTCGCGCAACGAGGCGCGATAGAGAGCGAGGGTGCGGGCGACAGTCTGGTCGAAGGGGAAATCTTCGCGGGCCCGGCGGCGCCCCGCCACGCCGAGCCGGTGCGCCAGGGCCGGATCGCCGAGCACCCGGTCGATGGCTTCCGCCCACGCGACGGAGTTCAGCGGATCAACCAGTAGTCCGTCCTGACCATCACGGATGATGACGGCGTTGCCGGTCGCCCGCGAGGCGATCACCGGCTTGCCGAGCGCCATGGCCTCCAGCACCGCCTGAGGCAGCGCGTCCCACCGCGACGGATGCAGAACCAGCTCCACCAGGTCGTACAGCGGTCGCACCTCGGGCAGGAAGGGGAGCCGGACCACGGCATGGCGGGCCGGGATGGCGGCGAGCGGCCGGGTGAGCGCCCGGCCATTCAGGCCGGTCAACACGAGTCGCACCGGTGTCCGCACCATCGGAAGGGCCGCGAGGGCGACGGCCTGGTCCTTGGGCCTCGCCACGATGGCGAGGATGCGGCGGGACGGCTCCCAGCCGATTCGCGCGCGCCATTCGGCCACCTCTTCGGGGCGGACCGGACGATCAATGCGGTCCAGCAGGACGCCGCCGTGGATGATGGTGAGCTTGCCCGGTGGAGTTCCCCGACGCTCGAGTGCCCTCGCCACCGGCTCGCTCAGGGCTACGACCCGGGTCGCCACTCGTGAGGCAAGCCGGTTCTCGAGCAGCGTCGTGCGCGGGTAGGATCGCCGAGAGAAGATCACCGGCACCGGAAGCCGGCCACGGAGGCCGAGCCAAGTCAGGGCTTCCCGGTCGCGCGAGCCATGCGAATCGATGAGATCCACCGGATGCGCGGCGAGCAGCGCCGCCAGCTTCCTTGCGTTGGCCAGCCGGCGGCCCCGGATGAGCAGCACGGGGTGCACCTCGACGCCGTGACGACGAGCCCAGGCTTCTACCTCGGAGTCCGGCGGACAGACGAAGCGGACGTGCACACCCCCCCGGGCCAGGCCCAGGGCGAGGCGCGCCACCGAGTTCACCGAGCCCGCTCCACCCCCTTGATGCAGCGAGATCAGCACCCGCAGCCGGTGCTCAGTCGCGGTCGCGGCGGCCATCGCGCAAAGGGCGGCGTTCGAACAGGAAGGCGTACTTCAGGAAGACGCCATAGGCGGCCAGCGCCGAGTCGATGAAGCCGGCTCTTCCCCGGCGCCACCAGCCGTCCAGCAGGTAGGTCCGCCAGAAGCGAAGGACTGGCCGGCCGGCGAGGGCCGCAAGGGAAGCCCGGATTCCCCGCTCGGCAAGGTCGGCGGCCGCCCATTCGGCATAGTTGCGCATCTTCGCCAGCTGGTGCGCCAGGTCCCGGTAGGGCACGTGGACCAGGGTGGCGCGGAGGTGGCCCGGTTCCGGGCCGGGAGCAAGCCGCTCATGCACCCGCGACCGCAGGTAGCGGCGATCCCGGCGGAAAAGCCGGGTGACCCAGTCGCGTCCCCAGGAGCCCTGCCGCAGCTCGACACCGCGCAGGAAGTTGCGGCGCCGAATGCGATAGGCGTCGCGGGTCGGCGAGGCGAGAATCTCGACCAGTTCGTCCGCCATTTCGGGAGACGCCGTCTCATCGGCATCCAGCGCGAAGATCCACTCATGGCGGGCCGCCTCGACCGCGGCGTTCCTCTGGTCCGCAATCCACGCGCCCGGCAATTCCAGCACCCGGGCCCCCGCTTGTTTCGCCCGAAGCACGGTGTCATCATCCGAGCCGCCGTCGGCAACGATGATCTCCCCCGCCCATGCGACCGATCCGAGACAGCCGGCGATACGCGACGCTTCGTTCAGCGTCGGAACGATCACCGTGACCGGGACGCGGGCCTCAGCCTTGTTCATGACTCAGCTCTGCTTCATCCAGCCTTGACGACCAACGACCCACCCAGCCAGACCCCACTCCGCGTGGCCGTGCTCGGCGCCGGGGGCACCTACCGCACGCCAGCGGCGATTGCGCGGGCGTGCCGCAGCCTCGGCCATACGGCGCGCGTCATCGACGTGCTGGGATGGGTGCGGCGGCTGGGCGGATGGGTCCGGCCGCTGCTCATCCGAAGGGTGCATCGCTTCGAGCCCGACCTGGTTCTGTTCACCGTTGATGGAGTGGCCCTGGGATTGCCGGCACTCACCGCGCTCGCGCGGCGGTACCGGACGGTCTTCTGGCACTTCGACGGCCAGCGCCCTCCCACGCCCAAGGCCGCCATGATGGCCCGGGCGACCGGAGCAACCTTCACCACCTGCCTGCCACTGGTCGAGGAGTTCCTTCGGGTCGGGGCGGCGGAGGCGCACTTCCTCCCGCAGGGAGTCGACCCCGAGGTCGATTGTCCGGCGCTCCGCGCATCGGCGCGATACCGCTCCGAGGTGCTGTTCATCGGATCGGGCCAGTATCCCCATCGAGAGAACCTGCTGCGCGCCGTTGCCCGGACCGCGCAGCTGCAGATTCGCGGTCCCGGTTGGCAGGCGGCCCGCACCGATCTCCCGGTCGCCGGTGGCAAGGTGCTGGGGCCCGCGTTCGCGCGCGCCGTCGCGGGGGCCGCGGTGGTGCTGGGGGCCAATGCGCTCCCCGAACAGGAATTCTACCCGGCTTCCGCCTCCAACCGGATGTGGAAAGTCCTGGGCTGCGGCGGATTCTACCTCGGGCCGTGGGTGGAGTCGATCGAGCATTTCGCCCGGGACGGCGAGCATTGCGCTTGGTACCATTCCATCCCCCAGGCGGTGGCCCTGGTCCGGCAGTATCTGGACGATCCTCCGGGCCGAGAGCGGATCGCCCGGGCGGGCCGCGCCCATGCCCTGGCGCACCACACCTACGCGCATCGCCTGCCGCTGCTGATCGCGGGCCGGGGCTACACCATCGCGTAGTTCCGGAACTCGAACGGTCGCCATCCGGTCAACCGCTCCAGCCCATGCACCAGGGCGAGCTGCACCTGACGCGGGCTCCAGGGCAGTGGGGCCAGGTCGCCGGGGAGCGAACCTTCCCGCTCCGCGATCCAGGCTTGCACGACCGCGGGGTGGGAATCTGCGTAGGGCACAAGCCCGATCTGCCTGGGCAAGCGGCCGGGGATCATGGCCCGCATGGGACGCCCGTCCCGGGCGTGGTACAGGGCGTGATCGAGTTCCCGTTTGGCGTTCAGGGCGGCGACCGGCCTGGCCCAGCCATAGTGGAAGACCCGGCAGCCGGTCGACCGTGCCCGGACCCGGCGCCCGGTCGGGCGGGTCCGGAATCCCTGGGCCTCGGCGTAGCTCTCCACCGCGCTGCCGGGCCGCACCGCGCGGACCTCGCGCCGGATCCAGGTGCGATTGGTTGCGAGCCGCCGGAAGCTGCCGTAGAAGTGCAGGAACTCGAACAGCAATCCCTCGATGCGCTGGTCGGCGTGGGCCTCCTCGAGCGCGGCCCGCAGCCGGGGGGCATCGGCTTCGTGCAGCACTTCGTCGGCCTGCAGGTAGATCGCCCAATCGGCATCGAGCGACGCCAGCGCCCGGTTGGTTTCGACGGCGAGCATTCGGCCCGCCGCGCGAGGGTCCCATGCGCCACGGATCACCCGCATCCGCGGGTCCCGGATCTCCTTGAGTCGGTCGAGCGTCCCATCCTCCGCCGGGCCCACGTTCACGACCACCTCGTCGCACACCCGCAGCAGCGAGCGGATGACGGGGACGACGGGGAAGTCCAGGCGGACCGCATGAGAGACGATGGTAAAGCCGGCAATCCGGAGACGACTCACCGTCCGCTCACCGCGTCCAGTAATACGCGCATCCGGTGCATGTAGGTGTGTTGCCGGAGGGCCCGCTCCCGGCCAGCCGCCGCCAGCCGATCGCGGTAGTTGTCGTCCTGGATGGCCCGCTTCACATGCCCCTTGAGCTGGTGCTCATCGGTGTACACCAGCACTTCGTTCCCTTCCTCGAAGTGGCGAGCCAGGTCCTCGCGGGCATCGACCACCTGGGGCACTCCGATCGCGGCGATCTCAAAAGTGCGCCGGTTGACACCAGTGATGTCGCCACCACGGTCCTCCGCACTGTTCCGATGGACGTTCACCGCCACTGTCGCTCCGGCGTAGGCGCGGACGAAGTCCTCGGTACTGGGCAGCTCTCCCCGGCAGTAGTCCTTGAGCGAGGTCTTGCGCCAGCCGGGGCCCCACAGAGCGAGTCCGAATTCTACCAGCTCCCCGAGCAGGCGTTCGCGCCGCAGCGTCGCCCCGCCGGCAAAGACGACGTTGGCCCGGAACGGCCCGCGGGCACGCAAGGGCTTGTGCACCGACGGATCACACCCGACGGCGAGATAG
>DATBLR010000108.1:0-7099 GCA_036555275.1 Gemmatimonadales bacterium
GCCCGGACTCCGGAGCCCCCGCCCTACCCCGATGGCAAGGCGCTGGTCCGCGCGATGAACGACCGCTATCGGGGCAAGTGGTACAAGACGCTCACATTCGTCCAGACCACCACGCTTACCAAGCCGGAACCACACCAAGAGACCTGGTACGAAGCGGCGCGCATTCCGGGAATGCTCCGGATCGATATCGCCCCGGTGGACAGCGGCAACACAATCGTCTTCCGAAACGATACGGTGTACCGCTTCCAGCAGGGCAAGCTGCTCCGTAGTCGGCCGTTCGTGCATCCCCTGATGGTGCTCGGCTTCGACGTCTACGCCGACAAGCCGGAAACCACCGTTGCCAAGCTGGCGACGCTGGGGTTCGACCTGTCCAAGATCCGGGAGGACGTGTGGCAAGGCCGCCCGGTCCTGGTGGTCGGCGCGGACGCGGGGGACAGCAGCACGACCCAGTTCTGGGTGGATCGCGAGCGGCTGGTATTCGTGCGGATGATCCAGCCGGCCCCCGACGGGTCCGGCGCCATTACCGAGACCCAGTTCAACCGATACCAGCCGCTGGGCAAGGGATGGGTGTCGATCGAAGTGGTCTTCGCTGTGAACGGAGAGGTGGTGGGAAAGGAGGAGTACGCGGACGTTAAGGAGGGAATGAAGCTCCCCGATGAGCTCTTCGACCCGGAGCGTTACGACGCACCGGCTTGGATCCCTTGAGCGGGTTACTCAACCCTAACCTCTGAGCCGCTCCACCAGCATGGCGCTCCCGCCCGCCGCGACGATGGTGGAATGACCACCACCGTCGCGGCGGGCGAAGCGGTACGGCTGGGATGGTGATACCGGATCTGGGGGGCCAGCATCGCGGTGCCGGGATTCGAACCCGGGACCTCCTGCTCCCAAAGCTGAAGCGCGACGTCATGGCTGCGCAGCCGGCTCGTGACCATCTTATGGCACCCGATGCCCACCCCTCCGGCCCCATCAGATCATCGTCCCGCGGTCCTCGCGGGCTTTCTCGGCTGGACCCTCGACGCCTTCGATTTCTTCGTCGTCGTCATGACGCTGACGGCCATCGCAAAGGAGTTTCACCGTACTGACAAGGAGATCGCCCTCTCCATTACGCTGACGCTGGCCTTCCGGCCGGTTGGTGCGTTCATCTTTGGACTGCTGGCCGATCGCTATGGCAGACGCCTGCCGCTGATGCTGGACCTGGCCTTCTATTCGGTCGTTTCGGTACTCTCGGGCTTGGCGCCGAGCTACGCCTGGTTCCTCGTCCTCCGAGCGCTGTTCGGCATCGGCATGGGCGGCGAGTGGGGAGTCGGCGCTTCCCTGGTCATGGAAAAGGTCCCGCCGCGGCTTCGAGGCGCTGCCTCTGGCCTGCTGCAGCAGGGCTACGCCGTAGGCTACCTGCTCGCGGCGCTGTGCTATTTCGTGGTCTTTCCCCGTTGGGGGTGGCGTCCGATGTTCTTCATCGGCGGTGTCCCCGCCCTGCTCGCACTGTACGTCCGCAGCCAGGTTCAGGAATCCGAAGTCTGGCGCCGCACTCGTCACGAGAGCTGGACTAATCTGGGGCGGGCGATCGTGTCCCATTGGCGGATCTTCCTTTACCTCTGGGCACTCATGACGATGATGAACTTCGTCTCCCACGGCACCCAGGATCTCTATCCGACCTTCTTGCAGCGGGACTGGGGATTCACACCGGAGCGACGAGCCGCCCTCACGGCACTGTCTATGGTCGGGGCCATCTTTGGTGGGATCTTGTTCGGGCTGAATTCCGACCGGATCGGACGGCGCCGGTCGATCGTGCTCGCCCTGACTGGTGCGTTCCTCGTCATCCCGGCCTGGGCGTTCGCCCCCTCGCTCCCCGTGCTGGCCCTTGGTGCCTTCGCGATGCAGTTCATGGTCCAGGGTGCCTGGGGCGTGATCCCCGCGCACCTGACAGAGCTCTCTCCTGACTCGGTCCGTGGATTCCTGCCCGGGTTCGCCTACCAATGTGGGGTCCTGGTTGCGGGCACCGTGGCCTACCTCGAGGCACTTTTCGCGGCCCGACTGAGCTACACTTGGGCCATGGCGCTCACGGCTGCCACGGTGTTCGTGCTTTGTGCGCTCGTCGCAGCGCTCGGCCCGGAGCGGCGAGGAGCAGTGTACGGGGTCGGATCGAGGTGAGACGGCTTACGGCCCGGCTCGCAGAGAGCCCGGTTGGTGGCTCCCAAAGCAAGAACTACCGACCGGATGATTCCGACCACGCGTTGCATTTCAGCCGGTTAGCCCGACTCCCCACCGGGAGCCAAAAGTCGAAACCCACCCGATGTCAGCCCGAATGGACACCAGGTGGACACCAAAATGAACGCCCCGCCAGTCGACGGTTCGCTCTCGCTATCTCGGATCGCGCACCCGGCCACCCTCGGAGTTCGATCCGGTGTGAGGGGTCAGGGCACCGGATACCGCAGATCCACCACCTCCTGGCGCCACTCCCGGCACATTGCCTCCGCGGCCGCCGCCGGGTCAGCTTGGGTAGCAGGGATGCGCTGACAGCGCGGGGTCACGATCACCACCCGGTCGCCAGTCACTTCGGCGAAGCCTCCGGCTACTGCGAGCCAGGTGATGTCGGTCCCGGTGTAGTAGCGCACGGGGACCACCGGCAATCTGACCAGCAGCGCTTCGTGGCGCGGGTAAATGGCGACCTCGCTGCCGACTTCCCGCTCCGGTTCCCGGCGGCGCACGACGATCAGGTCCAGGCCGCGCTCCTCGAGTGCCACGCCATCCGGGGTGACGATCTCGAGTGACAGAGTCGGCGGGTTCACCCTTCACCGGTCCGGCGAATGGCAAGGATGTCGGTGGCCGCAAGTCCGGTCAGAGTCCGCGCCTTCTCGAGCGCCTCGGCGATCGTCCCGACCATGAAGAATGCCTGCTCCGGCACCTCGTCGTATCTGCCTTCGACGAGCTCGCTGAAGCCGCGCACCGTCTGCGCCAGCGGCACGTAGCGGCCCGACATGCCGGTGTACGATTCGGCCACGAAGAACGGCTGCGACAGGAACCGCTGCAGCCGCCGGGCCCGCCGCACCACGATCTTGTCCTCCTCGGAGAGCTCCTCCACTCCGAGGATGGCGATGAGGTCCTGGAGTGCGCCGTAGCGCTGCAGGTAGCTCTTGGTCTTCGCCGCCACCTCGGCATGTTCCCGGCCGAGCCAGCGCGGCTCGAGCATCTGGGAGGAGGATTGCAGGGGATCGATCGCCGGGTAGAGTCCCTGCGCTGCGATCCGCCGGGAGAGCACGACACTGGCATCGAGGTGCGCGAAGACCGAGGCGGGCCCGGGGTCGGCCAGGTCGTCGGCGGGGACGTAAACCGCCTGGACGGAGGTGATGGCTGCGTCACGAGTGGAAGCGATCCGCTCCTGCAGCTGGCCCATCTCGGTGAAGAGGGTGGGCTGGTAGCCCATCTCCGAGGGCACGCGGGCCCTGAGCAGCGAGACCTCGAGGCCCGCCTGCACGTAGCGGTAGATGTTGTCGAAGAAGAGCAGGACATCCTGCTTCCGCTCATCCCGGAAGTACTCGGCCATCCGGAGCGCCGAGAGCGGCGCCCGGAACCGGGCCCCGGGCGGCTCACTCATCCGGCCGAAGACGAGCACGGCTCGCGACAACACACCGGACCTCCGCATGGCGAGCCAGAGGTCGTTCCCTTCCCGGGTGCGCTCCCCTACCCCGCCGAACACCGAGACGCCCCGGTGCTCGGTGCCGATGTTCCGGATGAGTTCCATGACGATCACCGTCTTGCCGACCCCGGCGCCGCCGAAGAGCGCGATTTTTCCGCCGCGCGGGAACGGGGTGAGCAGATCGATCGCCTTGACGCCGGTCTCGAGCACTTGCGGCGCCAACTCGAGCGTCGCCTCCGGCCGGGCAGCCCGATGGATGCCCTCGGTGCGCGTGGCACGGAAGGGCGCCTCGTCGATCGCTTCGCCCAGCACGTTGAAGATCCGACCCAGGATCTCCGGCCCCACCGGGACGGAGATGGGCCGGCCGGTATCGAACACCGGGGAGCCACGGGCGAGACCGTCGGTCGAGTCCAGCGCCACGGTGCGGACCATTCCGCCGCCCAGCAGCTCGACCACCTCCAGTGGCAAGCCGGAGGTCGCATTGCCGGCGCGGAGCAGGTGGGTGATCTGGGGCAGCCGGCCGCCGAAGCTCACGTCCACTACCGGCCCCATGATCTGGGCCGCCACGCCGGGCGCCGCCGGCTCCAGCACGTCGCGGTAGACCCGGGCCAGCGCCTCCGCCACAATCTCGTTCTGTTCCGGCATAAGCGCCTCAGCCCGGCCCGAGTGCCTGGGCCGCCGACCTGATGGCCCGCGCCGCGTACAGAGTCCCAAGCAGGTCGGTGGTGATCGCCTCCCGCCGGAGCCGGTTGTGCTGCACCAGATAGTCCTGCAGCGAGCGCTCGGCCCGCTCGGTGGCCTCCTCCATCGTGATCATGCGGGCACCGTGCTCGCTCGCGTACGACTCGAGCAGCACGTCGTACAGCTGCACCCGCAGGTACATCGCGATCAGTTCGTCCACCAGCGCCGGGAGTCCGGGCTCGTAGTGCCAGCGTGCGATGGCCGGGGCCGTGGGCGGGGCCGCCGGCGGGGCCGGCAACTCCACCGGCAGCAGCCGCAGCACCCGCGGCCGCCGCCGGATCGGGGAATGGAACTCGGTGTACACCGCGTACACCGCGTCCACCTGCCGCGCGCGGTAGATGCGGAGCAGCCGCGCAAGCAGTTGCTCGACCTCCACCGTCGAGACCCCTTCGCGTGGCCAACGCGCCTTGTCGAGGATCTCGGTCTCCCACTGACGGAAGTGCTTGACGGCTCTCTGGCCCTTGAGCAGGAGGCGGACCTTCCGGCCAGCCTGCTCATGCTGCCGCCGAGCCGCCGCGCCCAGACGGCACACCTCGAGGTTGTACCCGCCGCACATGCCGCGATCCGAGGCAATGACGAGGAGCGCGACGCTCCTCACCGGAGTCCGTTCCCGGAGGAGGGCTGACATGGCTCCGAGGCTCATTCCCGTGCGCGCGAGCCAGACCTGCTGGTGCACGACCATCTCCCGGACCCGCCGGGCGTAGGCGCGCAGCCCCGCGGCCCGGCGTCGGGTGCGGGAGAGGCGGGCGGCGGCCACCGTGGCGAGGGTTCGCGTTATTGCCTGGATCCCTTCGACCGTCCGGATCCGTTGCCTGAGTTCCTGCAGCTTGCTCACAGGTGGCCCTCCTCTTCGGCAACGGGATGGGCCGCCCGGAAGCTCGCCACAAAGGCGGTGAGCGCCCCTTCCAGCCGGGCTTCGAGCTCGGCCGGCAGGTCCCGGCTGTCCCGAATGCCGGTGAGCACCTCCGGATGCTCCTGGTCCATGAATGCGTAGAGACCCTCCTCGAACAGCCGGAGCTGCCCCACCGCGATCTCGTCGGTGAAGCCCTTCACCGCCGCGTAGAGGATCACTATCTCACGCTCGAGCGGCAGGGGGGCATGCGCATCCTGCTTGAGGACCTCGAGTTCCCGCTCGCCGCGCCGGAGCTGGTTGAGCGTGGCCTGGTCCACCTCGGCGCCGAACTTCACGAACCGCGCCATCTCGTGATACTGCGCCAGGTCGAGACGGAGCCGCCCCGCGACCTTGCGCATGGCGGGCGTCTGCGCCATCCCGCCGACCCGCGAGACCGAGAGCCCCGCGTCCATCGCGGGCCGCATGCCTTCGTTGAACAGCGCCCGGTCGAGGACGATCTGCCCGTCGCAGATCGAGATCACGTTGGTGGGGATCAGCGCCGAGATGTCGCCGGCGATGGTTTCGACGATGGGGATGGCCGTGAGCGACCCGCCGCCGAGGTCATCGCGCATCCGCGTCGACCGCTCCAGCAGCCGGGAGTGGACGTAGAAGATGTCGCCGGGGTAGGCCTCGCGTCCGATCGGCCTCTCGAGAAGCGCGGAGATCTCACGATAGGTCACCGCATGCTTGGAAAGATCGTCATACACCACGACGGCGTGACGCCCCCGGCGCATCAGGTCCTCCGCGATGGAGCACGCCGTGTAGGGGACGATGTGCCGGAAGGCCGGCGGCTCGCTGGAGAGCGCCGCCACCACCACTGTGTAATCCATCGCCCCCCGTTCCCGCAGCAGGCCGATCACCTGGGCAAGCGATGATGCCTTCTGCCCGATCGCCGCATAGACGCAGACCACACCGGTGCCCTGCTGGCTCAGGATGACATCCAGCGCCATCGTGGTCTTGCCGATCTTGCGCTCGCCGAGGATGAGCTCCCGCTGGCCGCGGCCGAGCGGCACCAGGGCATCCAGTACCTTGATGCCGGAGTGAAGCGACTCCGAAACCGGCTGCCGCTGGACTACACCGGGTGAGAGCGCCTCGATCGGACGCAGCGTTTCACGGGGGACCGGTCCCCGGCCGTCGAGGGGCTGACCCAGCGCATTGACGATCCGACCGATCAGGGCATCGCCCACCGGAACCTGGAGCGCGTGCCCGGTGCAGGCGACAGCGCTTCCTTCCTGGATGTCCTGCTCCCCGCCGAGCAGCAGGCAGCCGACCGAGTCCTGCTGCAGATTGAAGGCGATCCCCTCGACACCATTCTCGAAGCGGACCACTTCCTGAGCGCCTACCTTGCTAAGCCCGGCGACCAGCGCTACCCCGTCGCCCACCTGGCGCACCGTGCCCCTGCGGGTGACGTCCTCGAGCGCCGGAACCCACGCGGCGGCCTCCACGATCCGCGACAGCCGCTCTGCGGCTTCGTCCAGGGTCGCGGCCTCGGCCGAGGGGCCCAAGGCCTCCACCAGCTGTTGCAGAGGCCCGAGCCCCGGGTCGAGGTCAATCTGCCGCTCGGCGCCCACGAACAGCGTAGCGCCCGAGGCGAGGCGCGGATCGATCCGCATCTCGATGGAAATCTGCCGCCCCGCCAGGGCGGACAGCCGTTCCTCGATTTCGGTGACGAACGACGGGTCGAGTGAAACCCTGCTGGCAAGGGTCAGCGGACCGAATCCGGCGGCCCGGAGGGCCCGCTGCAGCGCCGGGCCGCGCGCCGGAGCCGCCTCACGGTCCGTGGTCGGCACGCTAGGAGGCTCCCTGCCCCGAGGCAGCCCCGCGTTCCA
>DATBLR010000121.1:0-37552 GCA_036555275.1 Gemmatimonadales bacterium
CACCACCTCGGCTGGGGGGACACCCGGAACCCCACCCAGAAGAACCCCGCTGCCACCAAACACCTTCTCGAGATACTTGGCGCCCTCCTGTACCGCCATCCGACCCGCTACCTCGGACATCGGAGTGAGGAGCGGGAGTTCGCCATGGGGGAGCTGCACCGTCTCGTACGCGATCGCCACGGCACCGGACGTCAGGACGGCACGAGTGAGCTCCTCGGAAGCGGCGAAGTGGAAGTAGGTATATATCACCTGGCCAGCGCGCATCCGGGGCCACTCCGTCGCGATTGGCTCCTTCACCTTCATGATCATGTCCGCCCGGGACCACACCTCCGCGGCCGTCGGCAGCAACTTCGCTCCGGCCGCGACGTAGGCCTCGTCGGGAAAGCCGCTGCCCACTCCGGCGCCCTGCTCGAGGTAGACGTTGTGGCCGCGGGTCGCGAAGGCCTCCGCCCCGGCCGGGACCAACGCCACCCGGTTCTCGTTGGCCTTGATTTCTTTCGGGACGCCGATGTTCATGGGGATCGCCCTGGATTGTTGGCGGCTGGGTGTCGGCGATGGCGGCCGGGGCCGGGCGTGGCGCAGGGGCTGGTCGTATCCGGCCCCCGCTACGCCCGGTCCGGCCCCAGCCTGACCACCGTCTGCCGATCGGGGTTGAAAAACTCGGCGGTGATGGCCTGGATCTCGGCCGGCGTGATCGTGTCAATTTCCTCGAGGATCTGGTCCAGGGGGCGGTACGGCTCGCCATGCAGGGCCAACGTCGCCAGCCGGTTCATCCGGCTGGCGGGGCTTTCCAGCGAAAGCATCACCTGCCCCTTGAGCTGCTGCTTTCCCTGCGCCAGATCCACGGCCGAGAGTCCCTCGCGGCTCAGCCGCGCGTATTCCTGGCGAATGGCGTCGGCCGTTCGGTCTGCGGCTTCGGTCAGAGTGCCCACGTAGACCCCCGCCACTCCGGCCGACTGGAAGAACTGCTGGTAGGCGTAGACCGCGTAGGCGAGCCCCAGCTCCTCCCGGATCCGCTGGAACAGGCGGCTCGACATGCCGCCTCCAAACACGTTCGTGATGATCGAGAGAGCGAAGCGACGCCGGTCGCGGTACGCGAAGGTGTCCGACCCGAAGACCAGATGGGTCTGGGCCGTCTCACGCGCCACCCGGTGCTGCTTGCCGCGGACCGCCGGACCGGGCTCCACCGCCGGGCGGGCGCCCGCTCGGTCGGCCGGCTCGAACCATCCTTCGCGCTCGAGCAGAAGCAGCACCCGCTCGTGGTCCAGGTGGCCGGCGGCCGCGACCACGCAGTTGGCCGGGTAGTAACCTCCGTGAACCGCCTGAAGGTCCGCGGCCGAGAGCGCCCGGACCGTGTCCGGGGTACCCAGAATCGAGTAGCCGTAGGGGTGTTGTGGCCACAACTGCTCGTTGAACAGCTCGAAGACCAGATCGTCCGGCGTGTCCTCGACGGTGGCAATCTCCTCCAGGACCACGTTACGCTCGAGGGCGAGATCCTCCTCACGCAGGAGCGGACGGCGGACGAGATCGGTCAGGACATCCAGGGCCCGGGCCAGGTCGTCATCGAGGACATGGGCCTGGTAGTTGGTATGATCGCGGCCGGTGTAGGCGTCGAGGGCGCCGCCCCGCGCTTCCAGCTCGAGAGCGAGCTGATGGGCACTGCGCCGCTCGGTGCCCTTGAACACCATGTGCTCGAGGAGGTGCGAGACTCCCATCTTGGCGCGCGGCTCGTGGGCGCTGGCCGTCCGAACCCATACGCCCACCGCCACGGACCTGACGCCGGGAAGCAGTTCGGTCAGAATGGTCAGGCCATTCGGGGCGTCGGTCCGGAACAGGCCCTGATCGAGGCGGGTGGTCTCCACGGGAGAACCGGTCTCACTCTTTCGGGATGAGCGCCTTCCGGGAGAGCTTCATCCGACCCTTGTCGTCGACCTCCAGCAGCTTGACCTTCACCAAGTCGCCCTTCTTGACCACGTCTTCGGTCTTCTCGGTTCGGCCGTGCTGCAGCTCGCTGATGTGCAGCAGCCCCTCGACTCCAGGCAGGATCTCCACGAAGGCGCCAAAGGCGGTGGTGCTCTTCACGGGTCCTTCGTAGATCCGGCCGACTTCCGGTTCCATGACCATGGATTCAATCATCTGCCTGGCCTTCTCGCCGGCTTCGCCACCAACCGCCGCGATCGTCACCATGCCGGAATCCTCGATGCTGATCTTGGCACCGGTCGCATCCTGAATGCCGCGGATCGTCTTGCCCTTGGGGCCGATCACATCGCCGATCTTGTCCGGCTTGATCATGATCGTGATGATGCGGGGCGCGTATTTCGACATCTCGGGCCGGGGAGCCGGCAGCGCCTTGGCCATTTCCTTGAGGATGTGCAGACGACCCTTGCGGGCCTTTTCGAGCGCCTCTTCCATGGTCTTCAGGTCCAGTCCCTCGATCTTGATGTCCATCTGGATCGAGGTGATACCGGTGGTCGTTCCCGCGACCTTGAAATCCATGTCGCCCAGGTGGTCTTCGGAACCGAGGATGTCGGTGAGCACGGCGACCTTTCGGCCTTCCTTGATCAGGCCCATCGCCACGCCGGCGCACGCCGCCTTCATGGGCACCCCGCCATCCATGAGCGCCAGCGAACCGCCGCAGACCGTCGCCATCGAAGAGGAGCCGTTCGACTCGAGAATCTCCGATACGACACGGATCGTGTAGGGGAACTTCTCGTAGTCCGGCAGCAGCGGCTGCAGGGCCCGCTCCGCCAGCGCACCGTGGCCAATCTCCCTCCGGCTGGTGCCCCGCATCGGCTTCACTTCCCCGGTGGAGTAGGGCGGGAAGTTGTAATGGAGCATGAACGACTTCGATGCCTCGGCCGGCGAATCGATGTTGTCGATCCGCTGCTCATCGTCCTGGGTCCCGAGCGTCACCGCCACCAGGGCCTGGGTCTCACCGCGCTGAAACAGGGCTGAACCGTGGGCTCGCGGCAGCATGCCCGCAGCGATGGAAATCGGGCGGATGGTGTCGCAGTCACGGCCGTCGACTCGCTCCCCCTTCTCCAGTACCTGCTCGCGCATCACCCGGTACTCGATGTCCTCCAGCACCGTGGAGATGGCCTTGCCCCCGTCAGGGAACTCCTCGGCCAAAGCTTCCTTGACCTTCGTCTTGAGGGCTTCGGCGCTGGCTGCCCGGGCATGCTTGTCCCGGGCATTGATAGCCCTGGCCATCTCCTCCTCGGCGACGCTGTGCACCCGGCTTACCAGAGCGGGGTCCATCTCTTCCTTGACCCATTCGAGCTTCGGCCGGCCCACCTTGGCGATGACCTTCTCTTCATGCCCCAGCAGCTCACGAATCCCCTTCTGGGCCACCTTGAGCGCCTCGAGCATTTCCGCCTCGGACACCTCCAGCGCGCCGCCTTCCACCATCAGGATCGATTCGGCGCTGCCGCTCACCGTCACGTCGAGCCCCGAGAATTCCAGCTGCTGAAACGTGGGGTTGAGAATCCAGTTCCCATCGACCCGCCCCACCCGGACGGCGGCGATCGGACCGTTCCACGGCACCGGGGAGGCGCCGAGAGCGACCGACGCTGCCACCACGCCCAGCACGTCGGCGTCGTTCTCCTGATCGGCCGAGACGACGGTCACAAAGACCTGCACTTCGTTCTTGAACCCCTCCGGAAACAGCGGGCGGATCGAGCGATCCACCACCCGCGCCGCCAGGATCTCCTTGTCGCTGGGGCGGCCTTCGCGCTTCAAGAAGCCGCCGGGGATCTTCCCGGCGGCGTAGGTCTTCTCGCGGTACTCGACGGTGAGTGGAAAGAACGGCAGCGACGACTGGACGGGGGAGACGGTCACGGCGGCCAGCACCGCGGTATCTCCGAACTGCAGGTACGCCGCCCCGGCGGCCTGCTTGGCAAGGCGGCCCGACTCGATGACGAGCGGGCGGCCGGCGAACTGTGTCTCGATGCGGTGTGCGGTCACGACCTGTTCCTGTCCCTGGCGCCCCAATAGGTTGAAGGGCGTCCCGGCCGGTGTGGCGGAGACGCCCAGATTCGTACGGTCGGCTTAGTGGCGGAGCCCGAGTTGATCGATCAAGGCCCGGTACGTGGCCAGGTCGTTGTGTTTGAGGTAGTTGAGCAGCCGCCGGCGGGTGCCTACCATCTTGAGCAGGCCGCGACGGCCGTGATGGTCCTTGGCATGGGTGCGGAAGTGCTCGGTGAGCGAGTTGATTCGCTCCGTCAGGAGTGCGATCTGAACCTTGGCGCTGCCAGTATCGGTTTCGTGTGATCGCTGCTTGGCGATGACTGCCTGCTTGTCAAAACCCATGCTGGGTGTATCCTCTTCGCACTAGCTCGGGGTTCGGCCGGTCGGCCCGTAATTGTCGATAGCACAACAATATAACCTTGGTCTCCGCCCCTGAGCAACCCCACCATGAACCCCGACGCGCCACAACCTGGCCACCGCCTCGGCCCGTACACGCTCGGGGCGCTGCTTGGACAGGGCGGCTTTGCGTGGGTATACTCGGCCCGGCGAGACGACGACAAGTCGTTTGCGGTCAAGGTCTTGAAATCGCGGTACGCGGCAGACCCCGCCTTTGAAAGCCGGTTCCGCAAGGAAGCCGCCTTCGCCGCCAGCCTGCAGCATCCCAATATCGTGCACATCGAAGACGTCGGGGCCGACGGCGGGCTTGCCTACTTCGCAATGGATCTCCACCCCGACCGTCTCAGCGCCCGGCTCGCCCGGGAAACCGTCATCCCCGAGGCCGATGCGGTACAGATCGCCATCGGCGTTTCCCGGGCCCTGGCATTCGCTCATGAACGCAACGTGGTGCACCGGGATATCAAGCCGGACAACATCCTGCTCGCCGCCGATGGCCGCCCGATCCTGACCGACTTCGGGATCGCCCGGGCGGTGAGCGGGTACGTCGCAGCCACCGGATTCATGATGACCATCGGAACCCCGGCCTTCATCTCCCCGGAACAGGCTCAGGGCCGCAGTCTCGACGGCCGCTCCGATCTCTATTCCCTCGGGATCACGCTATACCGGATGGTGACCGGCGAGGTGCCGTTCAAGTCGAAGGACTGGTTCGAGCTGGCCCGCATGCATGTCGAGGACCGGCCGGAGCCGCCGCGCAACCGCCATCCGGAACTGTCCAAGCGACTGGAGCGGATCGTCCTTCGGCTGCTGGCCAAGCACCCCGATGATCGGCACCCTTCCGCCACCGCCTTGCTCGACGACCTGGCCGATGTGGCGATCCGCAGCCGACCAACGTCCGACCTACCGGTGCCGGACGGCTACCTGCGGGATTCCAAGACGGTGCGGAGCGAAGAAGAGGAAAAGCGGAAACGCGGGTGGTGGAAGGTATGGGAGTAGGGCCGCACACATGCGGCCCATCGCATCATTTCCTGAGCGTGCTTTCCGCAGGTGTGGCCAGCTCGGCCGCAGGGCCGTCCAGCCGGTACACCAAGCCGTCCGGCATCGATCGGACCCAGTACGAGCCGGAGCGGGTGGAATCGAAGGCCAGCGCCAGCAGTGTGTGCCCGCCGGCCGAATAAACCGCCAGGCTGCGGTCCGGCGGCTGCAGGTGGATGGAGTCCAACTCGGCAGGCTCAGGGAAGCCCGCGGCGCGGAGGTTGGCCAGGTGCGCCAGGAACCTGGCCACCCTGGTGGAATCCGCAGCGCCGCCGGCGAGCTTCCACGCCGCTCCGTTGCGAAGCAAAGTCCAGCGGGTCTTGCCGCGGGCGATCTGCACCCGGCCCACACTGTCGGGGAGGAAACTCGCGATCTGCTTGTCCCGCCACTCGGGGACTCCCTGCACCGTCAGCTCGGCGAAACGACCTCGCAGCAGGTAGGCGACATCGCTGCCGACCGGGCGGACGTAGAACCCCTCGAAGTCGGGGCCCCGATTCCCCAGCCACAGATCCAGCACTGCCTTGGTTCCCGCCGTCATGGTCAGCCGGCGACCCGTCGCGCTGTCGACCCCGAGTCGTTGATGCGAGGCCGGTCGCTCTGCGACGACCTCGCTCCGCGCGCTGCTGTCCCTCGCGGCGCCCAGAAAGGTCTGCACATTCTGTGGGGCCGCCGGGAACCCGTTGACGGTCCAGGCGGCCCCTTGCCGGGACAGCACTATGGTGTCCGTGCCCTTCCTTAGCGCGATTTCGGTAACGCTCGCCGGGTCGAGCGCGGGAAGCACCAGAGCGCCGGTGTCGTCCGATCGGTTGCGGCGCCCCAGCGCCAGGCCTCCCCACACCAGCAATGCCAGGACCAGGGCCAGGGCGATCCGCTGCAGCATCTTCGGACTCATGCGGCCTCCCGGGAGCGGCCTGCCAGCGGGGTCCAGGGCGCCAGGGCGCGGCGGCGCCGGCCAAGGAGCCTGAACACCCCCAGAATTCCCACCAGCATGGGCACCAGAACGACATTGGCGTACTTGATGCCCACTTGCAGCGCAGCACTTGTGTAGAGCAGGCGCGGTGGCCGCCGATCGCGGCTGCGGATGGCGATGAGCGCCTCGTCCTGGGCCAGCCAGTCGATCGCATTGAGCGCAAACACTGCGTTCTCCGTGGCGCTGCTGGCGTAGCGATCGGTCGCGAACTCCATGTTACCCACAACGACGACTCGCCCGCGGGGTCCCGCTCCGCTGTCGCTCGGCATCACGGCCGCCCCCAGTATCCGCGGTTTCAGATCCACGGGCGGGAACTGCCTCGTGGGGCTGAGGTCAATGTCACCCTCGGCGATGCCGGCGAAGCGGCTCGACATGAGCAGCGGCATCACCCGGGTGGTGGCTCTCGAAAGGATCTCGATGCTGCTTCCCCACGGGAGGAAGACTTCCCCCACCCCGTCGGTCATGACCGTTCCGCCTCCCGCCTGGGCGCGGAGCCAGAAGGGATACGGTTGATACACCGGATTGCCGCCCTCCCCGGGCACCGGGACGATCTGGTTGGAGGAGAGGTCGTACACCAGGTCCGGACGAACCTTCACACCGAAGGGCATGAGCAGCTCGTTCCACACCGGTTCCCGCCCGTTGGCTCGCGGCGAGCGGCCGGCAATCGGGGCACCGGTTGTCATGATGAGTGCGCTGCCCCCTCGCTTGAAGAACCCGTCGAGCCGTTGGCGCACCGGCGCCGGCAGGCTGTCGGGCTGGCCGGCGATCACCAGGGTCCGGATCGAATCCGAGGGCTGGGTGCTGTCCCCCAGGTTGATTGACACCACGGTGTAGCTCTTGCTCAGCTGCTCCTGCACCAGGTCCAGCCGGCGTCCTTCACGCCCCCACTCGTCCATGGCCACGATGATTCCGACCTTCGGCTTCTGGGTCCGCGTCAGCCCGCGAATGGCAGCCGCGAGCCGATACTCAAGGTCGTCGGTGTGGCGGACGAAGGGGATGGCTTCGTTGCCGTCGGCATACTGCACCACCAGTCCGAGGTAGCCCTCCTTGACCTGCAGCTCGGATTTCCCCACGACGTTGAACTGCACCGGTTGCACCCCCAGCGCCTGGGCTTCCCGCCGCGCATCCGGGTTATCCGCCGGGTCTCTCTCGACCACCTTGATCTTGCCGTGGCCCGCGGAGCGGAGGTCTCGCAAGAGGTCGTCCAGGTCGCGCTTCATGAGAGCGACCTCCGCAGGAAGCTCCGCGGAGGCAAACAGTTTGATGGTGACGATGTCGTCGAGCGATTCCACCAGCCGCCGGGTAGCCGGTGACAAGGTGTAGGCGCGCCCAGGTGTGAGATCGATGCGGCCGCCGATGTAGCTCCCCAGCAGGTTCACCACGACCAGCGTGCCGACCAGCAGCAGCACCCCTAGTCGGAGCCGGCGGATCGAGGGTTGTCCTGCGGCCAGCTTCCGGCCCATCAGCGCGCCGTAGGCCAGGGTCAGGAAGATCGCGGCGAGAGCAGTGAAATAGACCGCATCGCGCAGGTCGATCACTCCCCGCCCGATACTGTCGAAGTGGGCCAGCACGCCGAGGCGTGCCGCGATGGCGCCAAGCCCAGGCGGCAGGCCGACCACCAGCGGGTTAAGACCGACCAGGATCAGCACGAACATGACCGCCACGGCGATAATGAAGGCGGTGATCTGGCTGCGGCTGATGCACGAGGCCCAGACGCCGACCCCGGCCAGCCCTGCGGCGAGCAGCATGGAACCGATGTACTGCGAGATGATCGGTCCCCACGGCATTTCGGCGCCGAGCCACAGTCCGACTGGGATCGGCACCGTGAGTAGGAGGGCCGTCCACAGGAAGAACAGCGCTCCGAAGTACTTGCCGAGCAGGAGCTCCAGCTCGGTGATCGGCTGGGAGAGCACCACCTCCAGCTGACCGCTCCTGGTATCCTCCGCGAGGGTGCGCATCGCGACCGCCGGGACGAAGAACAGCAGCAGCCACGGCAGCATGTCGAGCATCGGCCGGAGGGTGGCCGAGTTGGTGAGGTACGCCGCTCGGAAAAAGAGGAACGCGTTCACCACCAGGAACACGATCAGCAGAACATAGCCCGCCGGATTGTCGAACAGCGCCTTCAGCTCCCGCCGCGCCAGAGTCAGGATGGCCCTCACGTCGCCTCCCCCCTGCCGGTAAGCTGGCGGAAGAGGTCCTCCAGGCTCCCGGCCTGCTGGTGCAGCTCGTACAGGACCCAGCCTGACTGGGCGGCCAGCCTGAAGATTTCTGGACGGAGATCGTTCACTGCCGAGGCGGTCACTCGCACCTTGACCCGGCCATTCTCCTCTGCGGTAGGCTCGGCGGATGACACGCCGGGCAGCGCCCGGAGTCGCTCGACCACGCCGGCACCGGCCGCTTCGACGGACAGGTGGACGCGGCCGCCGGCCCGGCTGACCAGATCCTCGACCGGGCCATCCGCCGCCAGCCGCCCCTGATTGATGATCAGCAGGCGCGAGGCGACCGACTGGGCCTCCGACAGCACATGGGTGGAGAGCAGGACAGTCCGGGCCTGCCCGAGATCGGCAATCAGCTTCCTGATCTCGGCCCGCTGATTGGGATCGAGGCCTTCGGTGGGTTCATCCAGCACCAGCAGATCGGGACGGTGCAGGATCGCTGCGGCGAGACCGACGCGCTGCCGGTAGCCCTTCGACAGTTCGCCGATCGGCCGGTGGAACACCGCTTCCACTCCGGTGGCCACCACCGCTTCATCGGTGGCCTGGGCCAGCGGCTGGCCGGCAAGCTCCCGCAGGCGCCCGATGAACGCCAGGTACTCGGCGACCAGCATCTCGGTGTAGAGCGGATTGTTCTCCGGCAGGTAACCGACCTTGCGCTTCGCCTCCCGGCCGGCATCCGACAGCGGGACCCCGTCGAACAGGATTCGGCCCGAATCCGGCTCCTGATATTGGGTGATCATGCGCATTGTGGTGGATTTGCCTGCCCCGTTGGGACCCAGGAAGCCGACGACCTGGCCCCGGTCCACCGAGAAGCTCACACCATCGACGGCGGTAACATCGCCATAGCGTTTGGTAACGGTTTCAAGCGCGAGGAGTGTCATAGCAGAAAGGTCGACAGAAGCCGGGGTGGGCGAAGGGGACAAAATGTCGCCAGGGACAGGATGGCACGCCGTCCTTGTCCCGCACGAGGGATTACACGGTCAGAGATCCGTAGTTCCACGAGCCGGGCCGACGCCCGTGCAGCCGGCATGCCAACAGACCCGGGCATCATTGGCCCACGGCACGTCCGAAAAAGCGGGTGATCACATCCCAGTTCCGGGCGATATCGTTCCGGAAGGCCAGGACCATCAGCATCACGATCAGCACCAGGCCGACCAGGGTCAGCCGTTCCCGCAACCGGTACGACAGGGGCCGCCGCCGCACCGCCTCGGCCAGCAGAAACAGGAACTGGCCCCCGTCGAGAATCGGAATCGGCAGCAGATTGAGGATGGCGAGGTTGACCGAGACCAGCCCCATGAACGAAAGGAAGAACTCGACCCCGAGGCGCGCCGTCTGCGCGGCCACTTGTCCGATCATGATCGGTCCGCCTACTTCGCGGCTCGAGATCCGGGCCGACAGAAGGCCCTGGACAGTGCGAACAATCTTCGTCGAGGCTGCCCTGGTATCGCGCCAGCCGATGACCAGTGACTGACCGAAGGTGAGGGTGCGGTGAATGATCGGCTCCGCGGCCCGCACCCCCAGTTTGCCGACCGTGAGCATGGATCCGTCTGGCTGCTTCTCTTGCTCGCTCCGGGGGGTCAGTCTCACCTCCCGGCGCCCGCTCGTCCCGGCAACCAGCAGCGTCATCTCCCGGTCCGGGCTCTCACGAATCCGGTCGAACAGGGCCCACCAGTCGTTGATGGAGTCGCCGTTCACCCGCAAGACGGTATCCCCGACCGTGAGGCCGGCGGCGGCCGCCGGGTAGCCCGGGACGACCTCTCCGAACACCGCCGGCGCCGCATAGGTAATGCTGTAGGCGGCCGTGGCCCGCTCCGTCAGGGCGGAGCGGTGGATCGGGAGCACAATCCGCCGCCCGTCGGCGACTTCGATCACCACCGAGTCCCCGGGCACGGTCAGGATGCCCTCGACCACCTCTTCCCACGTACTCACCGGTTGACCACCGATCGCCTGAATGCGGTCACCTGGGTGGAGTCCGGTGATGGGAGCCACGCTCGGCGGCAGGGAGTCGGACGCCACGCGCCCGACCGTGGTCACCGGGTTGAGCGGCTCACCGTAGTGATAGCGAAGGCCGGAGTAGACCAGCCAGGCGAATACCACATTCATGGTCACGCCGGCGAGGATGACGATCATCCGTTTCCACACCGGCTTGGCTTCGAAGTACTCATCGGGCGCAACCGGCGGCGCGACTGCGGGGCCCGCCGGCGGTTCCCCGCCCTCGAGGGCGCTTGAGGTAGCTCCTTCCTCGCGACTGGCCATCTTGACATACCCGCCCAGCGGGAGCCAGCAGATCGCGTACTCGGTCTTGCCGCGCTGGAAGGAAAGCCCGGGGATGGGATTTCCCATGCCCAGGGCGAATCGATGTACCCGGATGCCGGCCCATTTCGCGGCGATGAAGTGCCCGAGTTCGTGGACGAAGATCAGCACGCCCAGGGTGACAATGAGCGGCCACAGACTGTTGAAGAGAGTCACCCCAGCACCTCGAGGGCGTAGGCACGGGCCCAGCGATCGGCGGCCCGGACGGTTTCGAGGTCACGTACCGGCTCCACCCGGTGTACCTCCAGCACGCGGTCGATGGCCTCCGCGATCCGCCCGAAGGGGATCGCGCCGGCCAGGAACGCCGCGACGGCGACCTCGTTGGCTGCATTGTAGGCTGCGGGCGCCGTACCTCCTGCGCGCCCAGCTTCCACTCCGGCCCGGTACGCGCGAAATACGTCGGTGCGCACCGGCTCGAACGTCAAGGCACCGGCCGCCAGCGGATCGAAACGTGGTACTCCGCTATCGGCGAGTCGTTCGGGATGGGTCAGCGCGTACAGAATCGGCAGTTCCATGTTGGGAAGGCCCAGCTGAGCGATGACGCTGCCGTCGCAGAACTCCACAAACGCGTGGACAATGCTCTGAGGATGCACCACCACCTCGAGAGCACCGTAGTCGAGGCCAAACAAGTGATGCGCTTCGATGACCTCCAGGGCCTTGTTGGCCAGCGTGGCGCTGTCGACGGTGATCTTGCTGCCCATGCGCCAGGTGGGGTGATTCAGGGCCTCGTCCACCGTTGCCCGTTCGATGCGCCCGGCTTCCCAGCACCGGAACGGGCCCCCGGAGGCGGTGATGATGAGCCGGGCCAGACCGGACGGCCGACCGGCCAGGCACTGCAGCACGGCACTGTGCTCCGAGTCCACCGGGATCAGCTCGCCGCCACCTTCGGCGGCGGCGGCGCGCACCAGGTCGCCCGCCATTACCAGGGCTTCCTTGTTGGCCAGCGCAACCCGCTTGCCGGCCCGCAGCGCTGCCAGCGTGGCATCGAGCCCGGCGGCTCCCACCACCGCATTCAGCACGATGTCCGCCGACGGGTGGGTCGCGGCCTCTACCAGCAGTTCCGGTCCGCGCTCGCGGACCAGGCCCGTCAACCGAGGCGACCACTCGGCCGCCTGCCGGGTGAGCGCGGCCTGATTGTCCAGCGCCGTCAGCGCGACGACGGTGAACCGGTCGCGCTGGCGGGCCAGCACGGCCAGCGCACTCTTGCCGATCGAACCCGTGGACCCCAGGATCGCCACGCCGCGAGGTTCGGTTCCCCGGGTCACAGGACTCCGAACAGCCGGTACATGGCGGCGGACACCGGCAGCACGAAATAGAGCGAGTCGAACCGGTCGAGCACGCCGCCGTGGCCGGGAATGAGCGAGGAGGAATCCTTGACCCCGACCTCCCGCTTGTAGAGCGATTCGGCAAGGTCTCCCACCTGCCCCACGACCCCGAGGACCAGGGCGAACAGCAGGCCCTGTCCCAGCGGCAGGGCCACGCCGAGTCGGCTGAGCACCAGCGCGTTCAGGGCCGGGACCGTCGCCAGAGCAGCGATCATCCCGGCGATCGAGCCGGCCCAGGTCTTCCCGGGACTAATGGCAGGCCACAGCTTGGGGCCTTCGATCGCCTTGCCGGCAAACATCGCCGCTGTGTCGCAGACCCAGGTGATCACCAGCGGGAAGAACACCAACCAGGCGCCGGCCCACGAGGCCGTGCCGTAGGTCGCATGGCGGATGGGGATCAGAAATGACGCGAGCCCAGCCGGGTAGAGTACGCCCAAGACAGTCGCCGAGGTGACGGCGAGCGGATGATCAGTCGGTCGCCGGCGCCAGAGCGCAATGGTGAGCAGCAGGACCATCCACAGCCCGCCGAGAAACCAGCCCCATTCCGCCAGGCGGGAGGCGCCGGTCACGTTCAGGTAGGCCAGGATCGGGACAGCCGCCGCCGAGAGCATCCCGGTTCGCTGCAGCGGTTCGACCCCCTGCCGCCGGGCAAACCCGTACAACTCCTTGGCGCCGAGCGCCGCGGCGGCCGAGACCACCAGAACCAGCGGCCAGCCGCCCCAGTAGACGATGCCGAGCGCGACCGGAATCGCGATGGCAGCGAAGACGACACGCTGGGTGAGGTTGGAGGCCATGGAGAGAGGCTATCAGCTGTCGGCTATCAGCTATCGGTAGTCCGGTAGCAGGCCCGTCGCCGCGCCACTTGTGGGCCCGGGATCAGGCCACCCAAATCCGATAGCCGATAGCCGAGAGCCGAGAGCCGCCTGCCTTTCACACCGACACCTTCCCGAACCGTCGATCCCGACGCTGGTACTCGAGGATCGCTTCGAAGAGATGCTGTCGCCGGAAGTCGGGCCAGAGTACCGGTGTCACGAAGATTTCGGCGTAGGCCAGTTGCCACAGCAGAAAGTTGGAGAGTCGGAGTTCGCCCGAGGTTCGGATCAGGAGGTCGGGATCGGGGAAGGCCGCGGTGTAGAGTCGTTGCGCGACGGCGTCCTCGTCGATGTCCCCAGGATCCAGGCGACCTGCCCGGGCCTCTTCCGCCAGCAGCCGCGCGGCCCGGGTGAGCTCGGCGCGCGCCCCGTACGAGATACAGATGTTCAGCGCCAGTCGTCCCCCGCCCCCGGTGTGGGCCATGAGCCGGTCCACCCCGGCGCGCTGCGGCGCCGGCAGTCGGTCGAGGTCACCCAGGAACCGGACCGTGACGCCCTGTGCCTTGAGCTCGGCCATCTCGCGGGCGATGTACTCCTCAAGCAGCTCCATGAGACTGACAATCTCGTCAGCCGGCCGCTGCCAGTTCTCCTGGCTGAAGGCGAAGAGTGTCAGGATCTCCACCCCCGCCGCCAGCGCCCCCTCCACCACCTCGCGAACAGAGGTCATCCCGGCCTTGTGGCCGAAGGGCCGCGGGAGCGCACGCCCCCGCGCCCAGCGACCATTTCCATCCATGATGATGGCTATGTGAGCCGGCAGCGTCCCGTTCAGCTGGATCTGCCGGAGCAACTCCTGGTGCATCGCGTCAGACTTCCATGATCTCCGCCTCTTTGGCGGCGGTGAGCTGATCGATCTGCTTCACGTGGTCGTCCGTCAACTTCTGAAGCTCCCTCTCTCCCCGGGTCCGATCGTCCTCTGCAACTTTGTCGAGTTTCTTGATCTTGCCGTGGGCCTCACCCCGGGCGTGCCGGACCGCCACCCGTCCTTCCTCCGCGAGCTTGTGAACCACCTTCACCAGATCACGACGACGCTCTTCGTTGAGGGCAGGAATCGGCACCCGGATGAGCCCGCCCTGGCTCGCCGGGTTGAGCCCGAGATCCGAATCCCGGATGGCTTTCTCGATCACCGGCGCCAGCGCCTTGTCGAACGGCTGGACCGTCAGCAGCCGGTGCTCTGGCGCCGCGACGAGGGCCACCTGGTTCAGCGGGACCTGCCCGCCATAGGCCTCGACCCGGACGGTATCCAGCAGCGAGGTGGTCGCCTTGCTGGTGCGGATGCTGGAGAACTCGCGGCGGGTGTTTTCCACCGCCTTATGCATCAGGTCTCGCGCGTGCTTGATCAGCTCCGGAATGGTGGTCATTGGACGATTGTTCCCACCGGGTCGCCCCGAAGGACCCGATCCAGGTTACTCGGGATGTTCATGTTGAAGACGACGATGGGCAGCTTGTTAGTCTGGCACAGCCCGAAGGCGCTGCGGTCCATGATTTCGTATCCGTTCACCAGCGCGTCCTGGAAGGTGAGTTCAGGGATAAGCCTCGCCCCGGAGTCCTTGCGGGGATCCGCCGTGAAGATCCCCTCGACGTTGGTGCCCTTGAGAATCACCTCCGCCTCCACCTCGAGGGCCCGCAGCACGGCGGCCGTGTCGGTGGAGAAATACGGGTTTCCCGTCCCTCCCGCAAAAATAACCAGCCGTCCCTTCTCCATATGGCGAAGGGCCCGGCGGCGGATGTAGGGCTCCGCCAGCGATTCCATCCGGATGGCCGTCATGACCCGGGTCTGGACCCCCTTGCGCTCCAGTATGTCTTGCACCGCGAGGGCGTTGATGACGGTGGCCAGCATGCCCATGTAGTCCGCGGAAACCCGGTCGAGGCCCTGCTGGCTCGCCGTGGTCCCGCGCAGGATGTTGCCGCCCCCCACGACCAGCGAGAGTTGCACTCCTCGGGCGTGGACCCGCAGCAGCTCATCGGCAAATCCTTCCACCACCCGATAGTCGAGGCCGTAGCCCCGCTCCCCGGCGAGCGCTTCGCCGGACAGCTTGAGGAGGGCACGACCGTAGCTCCGGCGCATCAGCCCTCGCCGACCTTGAACCGCGCAAAGCGCTTCACGGTGATCGGACCGCCGGCGCTCTTGCCTGCTTCCTTCACGATCTCGGCAACGCTCTTCTTGTCGTCCTTCACAAAGGGCTGACCGAGCAGGGTGCGCTCCGCGACGAATTTCCTCACTTTGCCGTCGACGATCTTGGCCCGGATGTTCTCGGGTTTGCCCTCCTGGGCCACCTGCTCCTCAGCGATCCGACGCTCCCGGGCAATGACCTCTGCGGGGATATCGGCCTCGCTCACGCCGATCGGATCGCTGGCGGTGACATGCTGGGCGAGCTCCCGGCCCAGGGCCGTCACGACCTCCCCTCGGACCCCCTCCAGCTCCACCAGGGCGCCGCTCTGGCCGTTGTGGTGGAGGTAATGCCCGATGGTGCCGCCCTGAAGGTGGAACCGGGCTACCCGTCCGAGCGCCATCGCCTCTCCGGTCTTGCCGGAGGCTTCCTTCACGACCTCGCCGACCGTCTTGCCCCGGAAGGGCTGGCCGTCAATCGCGCTGCCCGGATGGCTTCCGAGCGGGGCATGCTGTAGCGCGTGCCGACCAAGATCCCGTGCCAGGGCGATGAAGTCATCGTTCCGGGCGACGAAATCAGTCTCGCAATTGAGCTCGATCATCGCGGCGTCCTGACCGCTGGGTGAAGCCTCGATCACCACGAGGCCCTGCGACGCCCTTCGCTCACCCCGCTTGTCGGCCCTCGCCAGGCCTTTCTTGCGCAGAATCTCCACGGCCTTTTCCATGTCTCCGCCGGATTCCTGAAGGGCCGACTTGCAGTCCATCATGCCGGCGCCCGTCCGGGCCCGGAGTTCCGCGACCAACTTCGCCGAAATCGGCTGGGTCATCGAACTGATCCTCTGGTGGATTTCCGTGGGCGACCCCGCGGATCGCCCCTCCCCTTGCGTATAGAAAGCCGCCGTCCGGGGCCCGCAGGCCGGGGACGGCGGCAACGCCTACACAGCCTACTGGACCCAGCTCAGGCGTCCCCTTCGCCTTGAGCCGCGCTCTCTTCCCCCCCACCCTCGTCGCCGTGCTTGATCCGGGCCGCGATCGCTTCCGGCTTGGGCCGGCGCTTCCGGCGGGGCCGCCGCCGCTTCCGGTCCGCCTCGGGATCGCCCTCCGAACCCCCATCGGTGCTGTAGGTCTCGGCCTCGGTGTCTTCGACCATTTCGCCACGGAGCGGGCTCTGGGCCCGGGCCTCCCTGACTACCTCAGAGAGCGCGGCCGTGATCAACGAGACGGACCGGATCGCGTCATCGTTGCCCGGGATGGGAACACTGATGACATCGGGGTCCGCGTTGGTGTCCACGATGGCGACCACCGGGATGGCCAGCTTGTTGGCCTCCTGGACCGCAATCTTCTCCTTCTTCGCGTCCACCACGAACAGCGCGCCGGGCAGCCGGCCCATCTGCTTGATCCCTTCGAGGTTCCGCAGCAGTTTCTCGCGCTCGCGCTCGAAGAGCAGCTTTTCCTTCTTGGTGTAGTTCTCGAACTCGCCGTCCGCAGAGCCCTGTTCCAGCTCGCGCAGCCGCCGGATCTGCTTCTTGATGGTCTGGAAGTTCGTCAGCATCCCCCCCAGCCACCGCTCCGTCACCCAGAACGACCCCGAGTTCGCTGCCTCGGCCTGCACGATGCCCTTGAGCTGCTTCTTGGTGCACACAAACAGCACCCCTTCGCCCTTGAGCACCACGCTCTTGAGCAGCTCCTGAGCCTGCTGGATTTGCTTGAGGGTCTTCTGCAGATCGATGATGTAGATCCCGGAGCGCTCGGCGAAAATGAACCGTCGCATCTTGGGATTCCAGCGACGCGTCTGGTGGCCGAAGTGGACGCCGGCCTCGAGGAGGTCCTGCAACTGGGGCTGAGCCATCGACAGAATGCCGTCCTTACACATGAGGGTTGAGTCGTCCGCCGCGATCATCTCGGGGCCGAACCCCAGAGGGGCACCCCGGCCACGATCCCGCGGCGTGCATGTTCAGGCGGCCCGGAGTATGGGGGACGGGCGGGCTGTCCGCCGGTCCGCCCATCCCCTCGTCCGCCTACCGCTTGCTGAACTGGAACCGCTTGCGCGCCCCGGCCCGGCCCGGCTTCTTGCGCTCCACGGCCCGCGGGTCGCGCGTCAGCAGGCCGCCCGCCCGGAGCTTCATCCGATGCTGCCCGTCCGCCTGCACCAGCGCCCGGGCGATCGCCAATCGAAGCGCCCCGGCCTGCCCCGACTGTCCACCGCCCTCGACCAGCGCCCGGACATCGAACGCACCAAGTGTGTCGGTGGCGGAAAATGACTGCTGGATGTGCTGGACCAGGGACGGGCGGGGGAAGTAGTCGCCAAGCGTCCGGCCGTTGACGTCCCACTTGCCGGTGCCGGGCGTCAGGTAGACCCGGGCCACGCTGGTCTTGCGGCGGCCCACGGCCTGCCACCGGAACTCGGGCTTTGCGCTCATGTCACTTCGCTTTGGATCCAATGGAATAGGGCGCCGGCTGCTGGGCAGCGTGGGGGTGCTTGTCCCCGGCGTACACTTTGAGCTTGGTGCGCAACTTCTGCTTCGAGAGTGAGTTCTTCGGCAGCATCCCGAATACCGCATGCTCGATCGCCCGCTCCGGAAACCGACCCTGCAGCAGGGTCTTCACCGGGGTGAAGCGCTCATGCCCCATGTACCCCGTGTGCCGGAAGTGGCGCTTCTGTTCCAGCTTCCGCCCGGTGAGTCGCACACGGGCGGCGTTGATCACGACCACGAAGTCGCCGCCATCCATGTGCCGGGTGAAGGTGGGCTTGTGCTTGCCCCGGATGAGCTGGGCCACCTGGCTGGCCAGTCGGCCCAACGGCACATCGGCGGCGTCAACCACATGCCACTGATGGGAGAGATCGGCCGGCTTGGCGGAAAAAGTGTTCATCTAACCTGGTGTGGCGGTGGAATTCGCAAATCACACAGACTTCAAAGCTAGCCTCCGCTAACGGTTTAGGTCAAGGGACGGAGGTGGGAGGGAATCGGGCTCCCGCCCCCCTCCTACTCGGCCGCGGTGAACTCTATCAGGACTTCACCCTTCTCGACCGCCTGGCCCGCCACGACGGCCACGGCCCGAACCTTCCCGGCCGCGGCGGCGCGGAGCTCGTTTTCCATCTTCATCGCCTCCAGCGCCACCAGACCCTGCCCGGCCTGCACCGTCTGGCCGGGAACCACCAGCACCCGGACCACGAGGCCTGGCATCGGAGCCCTGAGAATCGCGGGGCCGGCGCTCGACGTCGGGACTCCGGCCAGACTCTGAATGTGGCGGGTGCGCTCATCCACGACCCGGGCGTCGTAGCAGGCACCCCGGAAACCCAGATGCCAGGCGCCCGCCTCCCTTCGTTCCACCAGGAGGGTTAGCGACTCCGTATCGAGCATGAGGTGGCTCAGCGGCGTGCCTGGCACCGGCGACAGGTGGGCATGGGCATCCCGTCCGGCGACCCTCACTCGGTCCCCGTCCACCTCGACGGTGAACTCCCGCCCGGCGATGGTAACGAAGTACTTCACTCCGGCTCCAGCACCGCGACCGTCTCGAGATGCGCGGTCTGTGGAAAGAGGTCGAACGGCTGCACGGCAATCAGGCGGTACCGCGTCGGCGGCTCGGCGGCTCGGCGGCGCGGCGGCGCGGCGGAGGTGCTGCACAGTCGGCCCAGGTCGCGAGCCAGGGTGGCAGGGTCACAGGAGACATAGACGATCCGCACCGGATGGCTCTCCCGAAGCGCCGAGTTTACGACGGCCGCCATTCCGGTCCGGGGAGGATTGGCGATTACCGCGTGTGGAGGACGGAGCCGATTCACCAGCTCCTCGACCCGGCCGACGTGCCGGATGACGCCGCCTGCCGGTGCGCGTTGGGACTCGGCGGCAACGCCGCTCTCGATGCGCCCGCGCCGTTCGGCCAGTTCCACCGCCCGAGGGTCCCGCTCGACGCTCTCCACCGTCGCACCGCGTCGGCGAAGTTGGTCGGTGGTCTCCCCGATGCCGGCATAGAGATCCCACACATGTGCATGGTCCACGGTTCCGAGCTGGTCCAGCGCCCAGGACCGGATCCGATCCCCCATCCGTGGGTAGATCTGCTCGAAGACCGTCGCCGGAGAGGCGTCGCGATCACCGGCGACCACGCGGGGAGCGCCGCGGCCGGGTTCCCACCAGATGGTGGCCGGCGTACCGTCCGCCGCCAGCGCCTCAGCCAGGCGACGGCCCCCACCCCACGCCCGCTCGCCCCGGACCTCGATCATCACGTGCAGTCGGCCGGCGCGGTCCACGCGTATCCCAACCTGCTCGACATCCTCTGGCAGCAGGTGCAGGCGGCCTCGCAGGGCGGTCCACAGCTCGGCCAGCACCGGGGCGGCAATCTCGCAGCGCTCCAGAGCGAAGACCCGCCCCGGCTGTCCCAGGCGGTGAAACCCGGCGAACCGTCTCCCGGGACCCACGGAGAGCAGGATCCGGCTGCGATAGCCCCACGGGTCATCCGCGGGAATCACCGGAGGAACAGCCACCTCCAGCCGACCGATGCGCCTGAGGGAGTCCTCGAGAATCGTCCGCTTGGCCTCGAGCTGTGCCGGGAGGCCAAGGTGCTGCAGCTGGCAGCCTCCGCAATCGTCGGCTAGATAGTGCTGGCAGCGGGGGGCGACCCGTCCCGGTCCGGGCTCCAGCACGCGGGCCACGCGGGCCCGCGCGAAGCGGGCGTAGTCCCGGAGCGGACCGAGCTCCACCAGGTCATCGGGCGCCGTCCGGGGAACGAACACGGTGCGCCCGTCGCCCAACCGCCCTACCCCGTCTCCGCCGGCGGCCAGGCGGAGAATGCGAACCTGCTCGCTCACCGGCCGGCGATCAACCGTTCAAACCTCGGATTTCTACGAAGGGGCTTCCACTCCGGGTCGATCCGGAGCCACCCGGGAGAGAGGTGATAGGGGGCCTTGAGCAGCCGCTCGAGAATGATGGTCTGGACGGCCTCGGCCTTTCACCCAGCGTAGACAAGCGCCGTCGCATAGAGGGCCCAGAGATAGGGATCATCCACTCCCCGAGCGAATCGCCCACAAGTAACCTCGAGAAAGGAGGAACGCCGCCTGATAGTGTACGTGGAACCGGGTCCCTTGGGGAGACGCTCGCTCGAACGACTCAGGGCCTAAGCCCCTCTACCCTTGCCGTCTGGAGCCAGCGGGATACGGGGCCCCCTCCTTCCGGCGCCACCGGGCGACGGCCGTGCCGGGCCTCGGCTTCCGCGAGGGCGGCCGCCACGGCCAGTGAGATTAGCCCCGCATCGCCACCGGGCGGCTCGAGCAGGTCGGGGCGCCGCTCGAGGAACTGGCTGTCGACGCGCGACGCCAGAAACTCCGGGTCGGCGAGCAGGCGGAGGTGAAACACCTGATTGGTGGCCACGCCCGCAATGATCAGCTCTTCGAGCGCCCGTTGCATCCGACCAATCGCTTCGGCTCGATCCGGCGCCCAGACGATGACTTTGCCCAGCAGCGAGTCATAGTAGAGCGTGACGTCGTTGCCGATGTCGACGCCACCGTCCCAGCGGACTCCGGGGCCGGCCGGCACCTTGAGGTACTCGATCCTCCCCGTCGCCGGCAAGAACCCGTTGGCCGGATCCTCACTGGTGATACGGCACTCCAGCGCCCAGCCGCGCGGCGTCATCGGCTCGCGGGGGAGCCGCATGGGCAGTCCCTGCGCAATGCGGAGCTGCTCCCGCACCAGGTCGACGCCGTACACCAGCTCGGTTACCGGGTGCTCGACCTGGATCCGGGTGTTCATCTCCAGGAAAAAGAAGGAGCCATCGGCCGCCAGCAGGAACTCGCAGGTCCCCGCGCTCCGATACCCGACCGCCTGCGCCGCCGCCACCGCGGCCCGTCCCATCCGGTCGCGCAACACCGGGGAGACCGCGACGGAGGGGGCCTCCTCCACCAGCTTCTGATGGCGGCGCTGGATGGAGCACTCGCGCTCGCCCAGGTGGACCGTCCGCTCGTGGTCGGCGAGGATCTGGATCTCGACGTGACGGGGGCGTTCGATGTAGGTCTCCAGATAAACGCTCGCGTCGCCGAAGGCCTTCTGGGCCTCGGAGGCCGCCGTTTCGAGCGCCCCCGCAAGGTCCTCCGCCCGATGCACGACCCGCATCCCCCTGCCGCCCCCACCCGCGGCGGCCTTCACCAGGATGGGAAAGCCGATTTCCTCCGCCGCCCCCACGGCTGCGTCCCGATCACGAACGGGGACCGTGAGTCCCGGAACGATCGGCACACCCGCCGCCTGCATGCGGCGCCGCGCTTCGGTCTTGTCGCCCATCGCGGTGATCGCCTGGGCCGGTGGGCCGACAAACACCAGTCCGGCGTCGCCCACCGCGGCTGCGAAGGTCGCCCGCTCGGCCAGGAAGCCGTAGCCCGGATGAATGGCCCCTGCCCGGGTCTCGCGGGCCGCGGCGATCAGTTTGTCGATCCTCAGATAGCTCTCGGCGGGCGCGGCACCGCCAAGCGGCATGGCGAGGTCGGCCGCGCGAACGTGGGGGGAGAGGCGATCGGGGTCGGAGAACACCGCCACCGCTTCCAGACCCTCTTCATGGCAGGCGCGGATGATGCGCAGGGCGATCTCGCCCCGGTTGGCAACGAGGACCCGGTGAAACGGACCCATCTGGGAAACGGCGTCGAGTCGGCTAGCGACCGCACCCGTCCCGCCCGGGCGCGCCGAGCGGGGCGAGAAGAGAGGAGCAGAGGAGCGGGTTGAAACGCGCGGCCTCACGGTAAAGGCCCAAGACTTCCGAGCTGACCGCGTCGGGATGGGCGAAACTGGCCTCCAGCAGCTCCACTACGCTGAGGGGGTCGGAGGATTCGGGGGTCGCGGCTCCGGCGATCCGGACCATCCGGACGGCGGTGAGCCGGGCCAGGGGCGTGGCGGCGGTGTCGGTTGCCGGGGAGAGGCAGACGGGGCGCCTGAGCGAGAGGTCGGTGAGGGCAGCGCGGGTGGTGCTGTCCGGCGCGATGCCCAGCGCCTGCGCCATGCGCAGACGATAGAGAGAATCCATCACGAAGCGCTGGGCGAGCAGCAGAACCAGGTCCTCTCGTGCCCGGTCTTCCAGCGCAGCGCTCCACGCAGCGACGGCCTCCAGGTCCGTGCCCGTGACCAGGACTCCGCCGACGGGACAGGAATTCACCAGGTTCCGGCCGACTTCCGCGACGTAGGTCGGCGGCACCGCGCTACCCATCGGTCGGAACCCGGACCGGGCCGTGCTCCATCCTTCTACTTCGACCTCGCCCGCGGCTCGATCGATCTCCACCAGCGCCCGGACTAGCGCACCGGAGTCGGTCGGCAGGCGAAGTGACTGGTCCAGCGCCGCGGCCGCAAAGTCGAGGAACAGGGAGGCCGGAGGCTGCCCGGCGTGCCCCATCCGGTGCCAGTCACGACTGTCGGCGAGGTAGAGCTTGCCCAGCTCGAGCCAGGCCGCGCCGTCGTCGGGGGCGGTCGCCAGGTACCCGCCGAGCATTTCGGTGGCCCGCTCGCGCTGGCCACTGCTGGCCAGCTGGGCGGCGCGCGGAGCAATGGACGGGTCAACCGCTGCCTGGGCGGCAAGGACGGTGGGAGAGGCGAGGACCCCGAGCAGGGTCGCCAGACTGCCGAGGGAAGATCTCTGCATCGGGGGCTAACCTACGGCAGCGTGGCGGGATGCGCTAGGGGCACCGATAGAATCGCCACCGGAGCCGGAAGCATCCGGGCCTACAGCGGGATGTTGCCGTGCTTCCTGGACGGATTGCGATCCCGTTTGGTCGCGAGGGTACGGAGCGCATCGATAAGCCGGGACCGGGTATCCCGCGGATCGATGACGTCGTCGAGGTAGCCGCGGGAGGCCGCCAGGTAAGGATTGGCGAACCGCTCGGTGTAGTCGGCAATCCGCCGGGCGGTCTCTGCCTCGCGGTCAGCCGCCTGCTCGATCTCCTTCTTGAAGAGTATTTCGACCGCTCCCTTGGGTCCCATCACGGCGATTTCGGCGGTGGGCCAGGCAAGATTCAGGTCCCCCCGGATGTGCTTCGAGCTCATGACGTCGTAGGCGCCACCATAGGCCTTGCGGGTGATCACGGTCAGCTTGGGTACCGTGGCCTCGCAGTAAGCATAGAGCAGCTTGGCCCCGTGCTTGATGATCCCGCCGTGCTCCTGGGTCACGCCCGGGAGGAACCCGGGGACGTCGACGAAGGTCACCACCGGCAGGTTGAAGCAGTCACAGAAGCGGATGAACCGCGCCGCCTTGAGAGAGGCGCTGATGTCCAGCACCCCCGCGAGCACGGCAGGCTGGTTGGCGACCACCCCGACGGCCCGGCCTCCCAGGCGGGCGAACCCGGTGATGATGTTCGCAGCATAGTCCGGCTGGACCTCGAGCCACGACTCCCGGTCCACCACGAGGCGCAGGACCTCGTGCATGTCGTAGGGCTTGTTGGGAGTGTCTGGGATCAGATCGAGCAGCCGCTCTTCCCGGCGATCGGGGGGGTCGGGAGACTCGGCGGATTCGACGGCTTGGCGGCTCGGCGCCTCGGCGGCTCGTATCGCGGGTGCAGCGGGTGGATCGTCGAGGTTGTTCTGGGGCAGGTAAGAGAGCAGCTCGCGCACTGCGGCGAGGCAGGCTGGCTCAGTGTCGTGAACGAAATGGGCCACTCCGCTGATCCCGCCGTGCACGTCGGCCCCTCCCAGCTGGTCGAAGCTCACTTCCTCGTGCGTCACGGTCTTCACGACGTTGGGTCCAGTCACGAACATGTAGCTGACGCCCCGCACCATGAACGTGAAATCGGTAATCGCGGGGCTGTAGACCGCGCCCCCGGCACAGGGCCCCAGGATGACCGAGATCTGGGGGATGACCCCCGAGGCCAGCGTGTTGCGGAGGAAGATGTCCGCATAGCCCCCCAGCGAAGCCACGCCTTCCTGAATGCGGGCCCCGCCGGAATCGTTGAGACCGATCAGGGGAGCCCCGTTTCGCACGGCGAGGTCCATGATCTTGCAGATCTTCTCGGCGAAAGTCTCCGAGAGCGATCCACCGAAGACGGTAAAGTCCTGGGAGAAGACATACACGAGGCGGCCGTGGACCCGGCCGTACCCGGTGACGACCCCATCGCCCGGGATGCGTTGCTGATCCAGGCCGAAGTCGACGCAGCGGTGGGTGACGAACCGGTCGAGCTCCACGAAGCTGCCTGGATCGAGCAGCAAATCGAGCCGCTCGCGGGCGGAGAGCTTGCCCTTCCGGTGCTGTTGCGCCAGGCGCTCAGGGCCACCGCCCTGCTCCGCCAGCGCCTGGCGGTGCTGGAGGTCGTCCAGCAGCTTTCGAGGGGTGGACATGATCCCGGAATATGCCGCGGGGCAAGCGGGGAGAGAAGTGACTCGACCAGCAACAAGAGCACGACGGCGGCGGAACCGTTCCCGCCGCCGTCGTGCGACTGAGCCGTTTGGGCCGGACTAGCGACCGGCCGGCGCAGCCTTCCGCCAGACGACATCGTGCTGATGCAGGAAGCGAATCACCTGAGCGCCGTTGATGTACCAGAACGCGAAGTCGGAGGTCTTGCCGTCTTCCTCGTAGGTGACCGTGAACAGCGTCGAATCCGGGGTACTCTTGGCCCGCACATGATCGATGCGGTGGGTGGTGTATTCCGCAGACTTGGCGCTGGTCCGGAAGGTGACGGTCGCCTCAGACAACTCGAAGGTCCGACCCTCATACTTCCCTTTTCCCGCCTGCCACAGGCCGTAGGCCTGCGCCATGGACTGCGCCCCCGAACCCGAGGCGCTGAGGACCAGAGGCCGGATCACCAGCACGCACACCGCCACGACAGCGGAGGCCATAACCAGGCCCCGGGGGATTCGCACCCGTTCCAGCAGCGACAGCAGCGCCGTTCCGCCGGGGGTCCGCTGCGCCGCCTGCTTGGCCTTCTGGCGAACCTTCGAGGGCAGCCGCAGAACCGTGTTGAGCGATGCGAAATACTCGGCGAGGGTCCAGGCGGTGTGCAGCTCGCCATCGGCGATCGAACGATAGCCGGCGGGATTGGCCGCACCGTCCTTGCCGGTGGTGGGCTCCGCCGAGGCCGTGGGCCCGGAGACCTTGCGCGTTTCCTGGGTCATGATCCTCTCCCGTTGCTCAGAACTTCGAACCCTGGCCGAAGTAGCCGCCGTCATTGGCTCGGACGACGTCATCGAAGCTGACCGCGGCGCTCAGCGACGCGGCGGTCGCCCCGTCCCTGCCGACGCTGTACAGGTCGTACCGTGTGTTGAGCGCCACGCCGAACCGATCGGTCCGGGGGGAGCCGTTGGGGAACTTCACGTAGACATAGGCATTCCCCCACGGATCGGTGAGGTTCTGCCCGATTCCGGCGAGATTGTCCGGCAGAGAATCGCGGGTTTCCAGGGTCGTCTGGATGGCCGAAATGTCGCCGAGGGCCTGGGTGACCCGCGCTGTGTTGGCTATCTCGTGGTACTTGGGTACCGCGATGCTCGCCAGAGAACTGGCGATTGCGAGGGCGGCGAGCAACTCGATCAGTGTCATGCCCGCTTGCCGCTTCCGGCGGGCCTGACGCGCCAATTCGAGCTCGAGCTTGTGGATGTCCATACGCCGTTCCCGGTACAGGGTTGCCGGGCTGGCTACTGAGCAAGAGCCGTGCGTAAAGCACAAGTCACTGACCAACAATGAGTTATGGTTTCGGACCAGGCCCCGATGAGGTCGCCAGGTACTGCAGGCTGCGGGACTGAACGGTGCTGGAAAAGAGAGCGGGGGCCCTGCTGCCACGCAGGGCCCCCGGTCACCGCCGATCGAAGCGGAGACTACTCGTCGGCGGGGGTCTCGTCGATAACGACCTTCTTCGGCGGAATGACTGGGAGATCGGGATAGCCCACGACCGCCAGCACGATCCGGTGATGAATCGGATCGACTTCGAGGACCTTCATGTCCACCGCCTGGCCTTCCTGCACGGCCTGGGCGGGGTCCTCGATGTTGGCCACGCCCAGCTGGGACATGGGAACGAATCCTTCGATGTCGTTGCCCAGGTCCACGACCACACCCTTGTCCATGAGCCGCGCGACCCGGCCCTGGATCTCGGTGCCGATGGGGAACGTCTCCCCGATCTTCAGCCAGGGGTCCTCCTCGGCCTGCTTGAGGCCGAGGGAGATCCGCTTGTTGTCGGCATCAATGTTGAGGATGACGACATTGACGTTGTCGCCCTTCTTGACCACCTCCGAAGGATGCTGGACCCGCTTGGTCCAGGACATGTCGGAGATGTGGATCAACCCGTCGATGCCCGGCTCGATCTCCACGAAGGCGCCAAAGCTGGTGAGGTTGCGGACCTTGCCCTGGAGGCGGGTCCCCACCGGATACTTGAGCGGCAGCACAGTCCACGGATCCTGCTCGGTCTGTTTCATTCCGAGCGAGATCTTCTCCTCGCTCTCGTCGACCTTGAGCACCACCGCCTCAATGGTTTCCCCGATCGACACGATCTTGGACGGATGGCGGACATTGCGGGTCCAGCTCATCTCCGAGATGTGCACCAGGCCCTCGATGCCCGGCTCCAGCTCGACGAACGCGCCATAGTTGGTAATCGAGACCACCTTGCCCTGTACCCGCGTGCCGACGGGGTAGCGCTCCGCCACCTTCTGCCAGGGATAGGGCTGCAGCTGCTTCATCCCCAGGCTGATCCGCTCCCGCTGCCAGTCGATATCCAGGATCTTGACCTCGACTTCCCGCCCGATGCCGACCATCTCGGTTGGATGGGAGACCCGCCCGTACGACATGTCGGTGATGTGCAGCAGGCCATCCACACCACCCAGGTCGATGAAGGCGCCGAAGTCGGTGATGTTCTTGACGACTCCCTTGCGGACCTGGCCAACGGCCAGCTCCTTCATCAGGTGTTCCCGCTTGTGGGCCCGCTCGTTCTCGAGGATGACGCGGCGGCTCACGACGATATTGCGCCGGCGCTTGTTCAGCTTGATGATCTTGAATTCGTAGCTCTGGCCGAGCAGCTCGTCGATGTTGGGAACCCGGCGAAGCGCGATCTGGCTGCCGGGGAGGAAGGCGTCGACCCCCATCAGGTTCACCACTACCCCGCCCTTGATCTTCTTGACCAGAGTGCCCTGCACCGGATGGTCGGTCTCATGCGCCTGCTTGATCTTCTCCCACACGCGCATGAAGTCGGCCTTCTTCTTGGAGAGCACAACGGCGCCCTCCTGGTCCTCCAGGTGCTCCAGGAAGACTTCCACCTCGTCGCCGGGCTGGGGCGGATCCTTGAACTCGTCCAGAGGCACCGAGCCCTCGGACTTGAACCCGACATCGAGGATGACCGCGCTGTCGGTCACCCGAAGCACTTTCGACTTGACGATCTCGCCCTCGACGATCTGGGACATCGTCCCTTCGTACATCGAGAGCATCTGCTCGTACTCGCTCTCCGTGTAGTCCTCGTTATAGAGGTCGGGGCGGACGCGCAGACCGGTTGCGGTGGCGTGCAGAGCGGCGGGAGTGGTGATGGAGTGTTCTGCGGTCACGAACTACCTCGGATGTCGCCGCGCCGGCCAGGCCGCGGGCAAAGGTTAGCACTCTCTCCCGGGCCGAAGTGCCCGGGAAAGGAGCCTGCAAACCTAGTCTGAATGCGGAGTTGGAACAAGATGCGACCGGCATTTACCGCCCAGTGCCCGGCCGAGCCGCCGAGCCGCCGAGCCGCCGAGCCGCCGAGCCGCCGAGCCGCCGAGCCGCCGAGCCGCCGAGCCGCCGAGCCGCCGAGGTCAGCCGATCCGCTTCCGCGCCAGCTCGACGATGCGGGCTACCTGCTCCCCGAAGCTCAGCGAGGTCCCGTCAATGGGGATGGCATCGGGAGCCATGCGGAGGGGCGCGACCGCCCTCCGGGAGTCGGCCTCGTCCCGCGCGGCCAGAGTGGCTGTTTCCCGATCCAGGACCTGGGGCTCCACCGCCTCTCCGCGCTGTCGCAGGCGCCGTTCGGCCCGGGTACGAGGCGAGGCGGTCAGGAACACCTTGAGGGTGGCATCCGGAAACACCACGGTGCCGATATCCCGACCATCGACCACCAGGGAGCGTCCCGCCCGAGCCAATCCCCGGAGTCGTTCGTTCACCCATTCGCGCACCTCGGGCAATGCCGAAACGGCGGAGACGAGGGCGGTCACCTCGGGCCGCCGGATGGCTTCGTCGGCGGGTTCTCCACTTACATAGACTCCGTGGCCGCGGCCGTCGAAGTGCAGTGCTACGCCACGGCGCTCCGCTGCCAGCAGGATGGCGTTCGCATCAAGGGAAGAGCCCAGGCTGGCGGCGCAGTCGCGGATGGCCACGAGGGTCACCCCCCGGTACAGGGCGCCGGAGTCGAGGTGCGCAAAGCCCAGCGCCTCGGCCACCGCTTTCGCGGTGGAAGACTTGCCGCTGGCCGCCGGGCCGTCGACGGCGATCACCGCGGCAGCTCGGTGGCTTGGCGGCTCGGCGGCTCGGCTCACCGCCGAATGGCTCGCAACATCTGAGGAAACCCCGGGAACGACACTGCCGCACAGGCCAGGTTGTCCACCTGGACCCGGGCGCCGGGTATGGTACCCAGCACGGCGAACGCCATGGCCAGGCGGTGGTCTCCGTCGGTTCGGACCCGGCCCCGGGGAGGGGCTTCACTGCCCGTGACATGCAGATCTTCCCCGGCCACCTCCGCCACCCCGCCCAGGGCCCGGATGTTGGCGGCGATGAGGCCGAGGCGGTCGCTCTCCTTTACCCGCAGCTCCCCCACCTCCCGGAAGACCGTCGTTCCCTCAGCCCTGGTTGCGAGCGCCGCCAGCATAGGGACCTCGTCGATCAGCCCCGGGATCTCTTCCGCTCTCACTTCGGTCGCCCTCAGTATCGCCGGGCGGGCCACCAGGGTGGCGATTGGCTCGTCGAACCGGATCTCGGCTTCTTCCAGTTCGGTGGTGGCGCCCATCCGTTCCAGGACCTGCAGGAAGCCGATGCGGGTCGGGTTCACCCCTACCCCTACGATCCGCAACTCACCCGCCTCGGCCAAAACCGCCGCCGCAACCGGGAAGGCCGCGGAGGACGGATCACCCGGGACCTGCATGTCGAACGGTGTCACCCGCCCGGTCGGCTCGAAGTGAATCCATCCGTCCTGGTCCTCCACCCGGTACCCGAATGCCCGCAGCAGCCGTTCGCTGTGATCGCGGGAGCGGCCGTGCGGCTCCCGCACCGAGACCGGCACCTTCCCCGCCATCCCCGCGAACAGCAGACAGCCTTTGATCTGGGCGCTCGAGACCGGCATCTCATGGCGAAGGCCGCGGAGGCGGCCACCGCGGATGGTGAGCGGGAGGGTCCCCGCCGCATTGCGCTCGATCACCTTCGCTCCCATTTCCCTCAGGGGGACCGTCACGCGGCGCATCGGGCGTCGCCGGAGCGACCGATCGCCCGTCAGGGTGGCGCTGAACCGATGGGCCGCGAGCAGGCCCAGCAGGAGTCGGGTGGTTGTGCCGGAGTTGCCGCAGTGGAGCACCCCGGTTGGACGGCGAAGGCTCCCCCTCCCGTTCACCGTGACGGGCCGATCGTTCGTCAGCGGCGAGACCACCACGCCCAGCTGCCGAAGCACCCGGGCGGAGGAGCGGGCGTCCAGCGAGGTCAGCATGCCGCCGATGTGGCTGGTGCCCCGGGCCATCGCGGCGAAGAGGAGCGCTCTATGGGAGAGACTCTTGTCACCGGGAACCCGGATGGAACCGCCAACGCGCATGCGCACCTCGAGGGGGAAAGACCGCCGGCCGCACCGAGTCCTGTCCCCGGCTCTCGACCAGGCGGGCGGCTGAGCCAGGCGGCCCGGGCGCAGAAGACTATCGGTCGAAAGCCCGTTCCTCAACGCCGCGTAGCATCGGGTCGAACGCACAGGAGGGTGTCTGGTCGACGCGGTTCTGCAGGCCCGCGGCGGCTCTCAGGGAGGCCAGGAGCCGGCGTCGCCATCCAGACGGCGCCGGAATGCGGCTGCATCCTCCAGGAACGTCGTGAGCCCGGCGCGATCACCCCGCTCCAGCAGTTGGCGGAGGGTGGCCAGGTCCCCTTCAGCGCGCCGGAGCGCGTCCTGAACCGGACCCCGGTTCATCAGGAAGATGTCGACCCACATTGCCACGGGGCTCGCGGCCAGCCGGGTGGTATCGCGCAACCCGGTGCCGAAGGAGGCACCACGGAGGGAGGGTTCGCCGGCCACCAGGCGAGCCAGGGTGCTGGCGACGGCCTGGGGCAGGTGACTGGTCCAGGCCAGCTGGGCGTCGTGGGAGGCGGCATCCACCAGAACGGGATGAGCACCGAGCACGCTCTCCCAGAAGTTCATCACTTCGCGAGCAGCCCGATCGCCCGAAGGACCGGTGGGAGCGACATAGACCACTGCGTCGATGAAGCGATCGGGCCGAGCCCCACTCCAACCGGCGAGGTGAGTTCCGGCAAACGGATGGCTGCCGGCGAAACGCTCCCCCAGCCCTGCCTCGCGGGCCCGGGCCACAATGGGCACCTTGACGCTGGCGACGTCGGTGACCAGTGCCTGGGGCTCGAGATGAGGGGGCAGACTCGCCAGCAGATCGAGGATGGCCTGCGGAGGAGCCGCAAGAACGACCAGGTCGGCGCCACGCACCGCTCGGGCGGGGCTGTCCGCGAGATCGTGCAGCGCACCGGACTTGAGGGCCTGGACTCCGTCGGCCCGGTCCGGGGCGTACCCGACCACGGTGGGCACTCCTGCCAGCCGGGCCTGCCAGGCGACCGACCCGCCGATCGCCCCGAGGCCAATCACCGCCAGTGACTTGGGACGCATACAGGATTCAGGGATCGGCGGCCGATGCTGGGGAGCGAATTGCCATGCTGAGCGGGAGCAGGTCCAAACGTAGTTGCCGGAGCACAGCTCCTCAACCGAACCGCACAGACCCGGCTCGGGCCCTGGCGAGTCCAGGCACCAGCTGCCGGGCGCGGGTGTTACGATGGCGCCGGTCCCGGTTATTGTTCCCACCGCGGTCGGACGATGCGGGAGAGCTGAGCGTTTCGGGCAGCGAACGGTAGGCGGTGAGCGCTGGCGGCGACCCACTCACGCTCATTCAGGAGCCGTCCATGGCCACCATCTTGATCGTGGAAGACAGCCCCGACAACATGAAGCTGGTCCACACCCTACTGACCCTGCGGAAGCATTCCGTTATCGGGCTGCCCAGTGGCGAGGGGCTGCTTTCCGCCATCGAGTCCTCCCGGCCCTCCCTGGTGCTGATGGATATCCAACTCCCTGGAAAGGACGGGTTCGCGCTCCTGGCGGAAATCCGCGGTTCTCCTCATCGCGCCCTTCGAGTGGTGGCACTCACGGCCCATGCGATGGCGGGCGACCTGGAACGTGCCCTTGCGGCCGGTTTTGACGGCTATATTACAAAACCCATCGACATTCGAAGCTTCCCGGACCAAGTGGCCCGGGCCCTCGAGGGAGAGCGAGTAACTCACTGATGCCTGAACGTCCATCCCGCCCTGCCAATCAGCCGTCCAGCGCTCCCGATCGTCGCGCCCTGCTTGAGGCGTTCAAGGACGTGGTACGCACGGAGCAGGAGAAGCGGTCGCAGCAGGTAAGCGAGTCCACCCCGGTACGGCGTCCGTTGTTGTGGTTCATGGGCGGCGCGATTGTCGTCCTTCTTGGGGTCCTGCTCCTGCAACCCGCCTGGCTGTTCCCCCCCGCCCCCCTGGAAACACCAGCACTCCGGGAGGCGAGCGTACGGGTCAGGATGTACGTGGAGATGGACCGGGTCGAGCAGTTCCGGAACGCGAAGGGGCGGCTGCCGGCCACTCTCATGGAGGCGGGCGGTGACACGACGGGACTGGTGTATTCCACCGCGGACGACGGCTACACCCTGGTCGGCCGGGACAACGGCTTCTCGCTGACCTACACCTCCACCGCGGGCATCGCGCCGCGGGACTTCCTGGGAGACAGCTATCGGCTGATCGCCCAGAGGAAGAGGCCATGAGCAATCGGCGCGGATGGACGATGGTCGAGCTTCTGGTCACCATGGTGGTCCTTGGGCTCCTGGCCGGCATCGCGGTGCTCAAGTACATCGATCTGAGCCGAACGGCGTACGCGGCCAAGCTGGCCGGGGAGTTCGTGACGGTGCGATTGGCGGCGTACAACTACGAAGCGGACCATAACAACCAGTGGCCAGCGGACCAGGGGCCTGGTATCGTGCCCCCGGAAATGATCCCCTATCTGCCGAACGGGTTCACCTTCAGTTACCCGCTGTACCAGCTCGACTGGGAGAACCGTTCACCGAGTCTGATTCCATATCAGATCGCGATTTCGATGACGACCACCGACGCGAGGCTCATGAACGCACTCGTGAATAGCCTCGGGACCAAGGCGCCGTACTTCTTTGCCGGCAATCGGCTCACCTACGTCCTGATCGACCAGGACGGTAACTGGTAATCACTCTTCGACCCGCCGGCGCGCCGCGGTCTCCCGGGCCCATTGGCGGGCAATCTTCAGCACTTCGGGATCAACCCTCGGGAACTTCGGGTTCATCGTCTCGAGCGCCTGCACCACCACTTCCGCGACCAGCAGATCCCGGGTCCGCTTCCGGTCCGCCGGCACGATGTACCACGGCGCCCACTCCGTGCTGCAGCGCTCCAGCACCGCCTCGTAGGCAGAGGTGTAGTCGTCCCAGCGCTTGCGCTCCTCCAGATCGCCCACCTGAAATTTCCAGTTCTTGAGCGGGTCCTTCAGCCGCTCCAGGAGGCGTTCCTTCTGTTCGTCCCGCGAGATGTGCAGGAAGAACTTCAGGACGGTCACCCGGTTCTCCACCAGTATGCGCTCAAAGTCATTGATCTGGTCGTACCGTCTGGACCACACCTCCTCGGGGACGAGCTCGTGGACCCGGACGACCAGCACGTCCTCGTAGTGCGAGCGATTGAAGATGCCGATGGTTCCCTTGGGCGGGACCACCTGATGCACCCGCCACAGGTAGTCCCGGGCGAGCTCGTACTCGGTCGGGCGCTTGAAATTGCTGACGACGCAGCCTTGGGAATTGAGCGGGCCGAATACGGTACGGGTGAGTCCGTCCTTGCCCGAAGCATCGCGACCCTGGAATACCAGCAGCAGGGCCTGCTTCGACTCCGCATACAGTGCCGTCTGCAGCTCGATGAGCCGTTGTACCAGCGGCTGCAGTTGCTCCGTCGCCTTCTCGCCGCGGGGCGCGGTGTCGTCAGTGGCGGTGGCATCGGTAAGCCGGATCTTGCTGCCGGGTTTGACGGGCCGGAGTGACATGAAAGCCTCGCTCGAGGACCAGGGCGCATGAGGCCTCGAATATGCGCGCTGCCCTCGTGTCCCGGGAGCCGCTCGACGCGCCGGAACAGCCGTCTCGCCGCCAATCGCGGATCTCTCCCGAACGGTGGACCTCCGGCCGGGCTGCCTGGTTCAGGCCCCCGCGTGATGTAGGGCGCGGAAATCCGCCCTGCATTCCGCTGGGCCGCAGAGCTACTCGACAAAGGACGAGACGCCCGTCGGCCGGCTGATTACCGGCGTCAGTCACCGTAAGTTGTTGTTCCGTAGTATCGTAGGCCTGGTTCCCGCGTCAGAATGACCCCTGCCCGGCGTCGGCACATTCCTTGACATGATGGTAGATGAGTCCGGCCGCGTCGGCGGCTTGACCTGGCAGAGTTCTGCCCGAAAGAGCACACCCCCGGAGACAGCGCCGCTTTTCGTTTACGGCGCCGGGAGACAACGAACCGGGAACGGATGTCCATGGCCGTGCCGCCCGCCCCGAAGTCGAGAGAACCCATCCCCGATCCCTCCCTCCGGGCCTCAGGGGATGATGACGCTTTGCTGGTGGGCGGGCGGCCGGTCCCCCATCAATCGCGGCGAGTCCCAACCGGCTCGACGGAGCGCTCGGCCGGACAGCACCTGGAGCGTGCCCGGGCAGCCGACATGGCCGGCGAGGTGGCCGACGCGATGCGGGAGTACCATCTTGCCATCCAGTCGGCCACCGAGACCGGCGACACCCCGATCCTGGCCGACGCGCTCCGAGCGCTCAGCATCGTGCACCATCGGCGCAACGAGCCGGAAACCGCGCGGGCGCTGTGCACGCGGAGCCATCAACTGGGCCACGCCGCGGGCGACCAGCGCATCGTGGCTCACGCGCTGAATACGCTCGCCGGCTTCGCTTTCGAGACCGGGTCGATGGCCGCGGCCCGGCAACTGTTCGAGGCCGCCCTCGAGGCGGCGACATCCCATCCTGCCATTGCAGCCAGAGTCGAGCACAACCTGGGTATGCTGGACGCCGTCGGGGGCAATTTCGACGAGGCCATCCAGCATTACCGGCGATCGCTGGCGGCGCACGAGCGTGCCGGGGACGCCCACGGGCGCGCGCTGGGACACCACAACCTCGGCCTGGTGGCGGCGGACCGGAAACGCTGGGCCGAGGCCGACAGTCACTACCAGGAATGCCTCTGGCTGGCGCGGGAGACCGGGGATCGCTACCTGCAGGCGCTCTGCCAGCTCAACCGGTCCGAGGTCCTGGTTGCTTGGCAGCTCTTCGAGGAAGCCCGGGCGGCGACCGAGGAAGCGCTTCAGGTGTTCGACCGGCTGCAATCGGAGATGGACAAGGCAGACGCCTACCGGATGCTGGGAGTGATCTTCCGGGAGACCGGCCGCCCCCAGCTGGCCGAGGCCCGACTTGTCGCCGCGATCGAGAAGGCCGAGGGCACTGGGGCGCTGCTGGCGGAAGCGGAGGCCCGGCGCGAGCTGGCTACCCTGTTTCAGTCGCAGAACCGCAACCGCGAGGCGTTGACCCTGCTCAATGCCTCCCACCAGTTGTTCGGGCGGCTGGAGGCGGAGGGTGGCCTGCGGGACATCGCCACCAAGGTCGCCGATCTGGAAGGCGCCTATCTCACCGTGGTCAAGGGTTGGGGTCAATCAATCGAGTCGACGGACTCCTACACCCACGGCCACTGCGAGAGGGTCGCGACGTTCGCCGAGGCGGTGGCCCTGGTGCTGGACCTCCCACCGGTGGAGCTCCGTACCATCCAGCTGGGCGCCTACCTGCACGATGTCGGGAAGGTCAAGGTCACGCACGAAATCCTCAACAAGCCGGGCCGCCTCACCGACCAGGAATTCGCGGTCATTAAAATGCATCCCGTCTGGGGTGCCGAGATGCTCGCGGAGATCGAGTTCCCGTGGGAGCTCATCCCGATCATTCGTTGGCATCACGAGCGGTACGATGGGCGCGGTTACCCCGACGGGCTCGGCGGCGAGGCCATTCCCCTCCATGCGCAGATCGTCTGCATCGCGGATGTCTGGGATGCCCTCACCTCCACCAGGAGCTATCGCGGAGCGCTCTCCCGGAGCGAGGCGTTCGCGACCATGCACCGCGATCAGGCGGCCTGGTCCCCCCGGATCTTCGCTGCGTTCTGCACTGCGTTCGGATTCACCAGCGGAGAGGCCACCGCCACCGACGCATCCGGCACCAGTGCGTCGCATCCGCAGGGTCCCGGAGGCCCATCATGACCGCGCGCCTCGTGCGCCTGCTGCTCACGGTAGCAGGCACGCTGCTCCTGCTGGGCTTTGCCAGCGCAGCCTGAGCGGCTACCTCGAGCGGCACCGCGCGCCACCGCAGGGCGAGACCCCGTTACTGCCCCGTCCAGTGCATCCCTCCCTATGCGGCGTCGCTCGACGCGCTAGCTGCCCTCAATAAATGGAAGTGACAAAAATGGAAGTGACAAAACGTCGCAGCGCTCGGCGCAAGTGTTGAATGTGCATGCCCGAGTTCACGGCACGCGACGAAGCGCGAAACGAACGGGTGCAGCTGGGAATCCTCCGGGTTCGGGCGTGCAGGCGAGCCGAGTTTGACCGGCCCGCAGGAGGCATGGCCAATCTCCCCGGCCTCGCCCAGTCCAAGGCCCGAGCTGGCGGTGGGCCTCCTGTGACGGGGATCACCCGGTCACTTCCCGTCGAGGGCGCGGCAGGCCGCTGCGTGACCTCACGATTGAGACCCATCTGAGAGCAAACTGAACCTCGGTTCGTATATCCCCGACAGGGAACAGCGGACACGAGTCACGACCTTCGGAGGGTACCACCATGTTCACCACCGCGCTTCTCGCTTCCGGTGCCCTGATGTGGGGCTTGTCATTTACGACTGTCCGAGCCGCTTCCCCAAGTGGAGAGAGCACCTCGCCCCACGAAGGGTGGGTGACCGGCGCCATCACGGCGTGGCTCGGCGGCCCAGCCGTGTTCGGCGTCAACCAGAGCTCGGGCTCCGGGTATTCGATCTCCCTGGGCGCGACCGACGAGCGGGGAGCTGTGGTGTTGAGCCGGCTCCGCAATGGGCGTCCCGTACCCGGAACCTATGCCGTGACGAGGTTTCAGGATGGCCCAGAGTCACCATGGGAACTGCACGCCTTCATAGCCCTGGGCCCGGTCGAGAAGGCGCTGGGTGCATTTCACGCGGTCAGCGGGTCGGTGACCATCACCAGTTCGACGCCATCCCGCATCACGGGTTATTACACGATGCGCGCCATCGGCTGGTTAGCCACCGAGCCCGAGGATGAGACCCGGGAGATCCGGTTGTCGGGCAACTTCGAGGCGGCCCCTTCGGCGGCGCCCGGCAGTGTCGAGATGTCGTTGCAGGGGGCAGTAAATGGCGCGGCCCGTGCTGGAGCCGAGTTCGGGCCGGCCGGATCAGCCACATGATGTGGTGTTTCGGAGCTACCCGGACGGCGCCGGGGCCCTGCTTCCGGCACCCAGCCCGCTGATGGCGCCCGGCGAGAGGTGGGACCTTGTTCTCGACGAGGCTGCGCCTTCGGGAAGTACCTGTACGTGTGCACCCCGCACGAGGTGCTCGGCATGGCCGGTATCCTGTACCTGGAGGATTGAGAGCACCGGAGTGGCCTACTTGAGCCCGACGGATTCGAGAATCCGGCTGAAACGGGGATGCTCCCGCAGCCCATCAAAGAAGGGGTCCACAGCCAGAACAAAGATGAATCCCGTCCGCGCCTCCACGTCCTGCTCCAGCGCGTCCAGCGCCATCTCGGTCTGCCCTAGGCCGATCAGCGTCGAACTTCTGAACGGGCTCCTGTCTATCTCCTGGAGGATTCCCAAGGCCTTGTCGCGGTCCCCGAGCCTGGCGTAGGCGCAGCCCAGCAGACTCAGGAAGTGGGCGGAGCGGCGGGTCCGCCCCATCCCGGCTTCGAGCAGCTGTACCACGTCTTCGGGCCGGCCTGCTGCCAGGTAGGCCCGCGCGAGCCAGGTGTAAGTGATGGTGTTGCGCGGATCCATCTCCAGCGTGGCCTGCAGGTGCGCGATGGCTTCGTCGAGGTGACGAGCCCAGTAGAGGCAGCGACCTACGACCTGATGGATGGTGAGCGAGAGTGGGTCGAGCGCCTCCGCCAGGCGCGACCTCTCGATG
>DATBLR010000019.1:0-31544 GCA_036555275.1 Gemmatimonadales bacterium
GATCCTGACCGGCGGCACCGTGGTCTTCGATCTGGTCAGGAACACCAGCTATCGCCGGCACGGGGACAGTCCGCTCGAGATCCCAGCGGGGGCGGTGGTGGTACCGGGCAGCCGACCGGTCGCCTCGGGACCGGGCCGCGACCAGGGCATCGCGCTGTACGCGCCGATTGTGATCAAATACCGGGACGACAGGACCGAGACCGCGGTGCGCTTGGAGGAGTTGTTGAGATAGCCGCCGAGCCGGCCAGATTGCGCCCCTCCTCATCGGCCGGTATCATAGACCCGCCCTTCTCCTCAGCCCAGGTGCCTATGTCGCTCTCTCGTGCGGCTTGGATGCTGGTTCTGGCCGGCGTCGCCGCCTCTCCCGTGGCGGCCCAATCAGGACTCAGGGGTCGCATCGAAACGGACCTGTTCCGATTCGGGGACTGCCAACAGGCACTGTGCCTGAGCGCCTCGGTGAGCCCCCAGGAGCATGGGAGTCACTATATCGGCCCTGCGGTGTCGGGGACGAAAAACCTGCTGGACTTCCTTTCCGGAGCCATTGCGGTCGGCGTGTCGAACGTGCCACTCAGTACCGGGACCAGCGGCATCACCTTCAATATCATCGGCGGCGCGCCGGTCCCGACCTCGAGCTCCGCGGGCCCGATTTTCGGCGAACGGGTGCAGACGCTCGGCCGCGGACGGGTGCTGATCGGGGCTACGGTCACCGGGGTGCAGTTCACGTCGGTGCGGGGAGTGCCGCTGGACAATCTCGCCTTCACGTTCACTCACCAGAACATCTGTCGGAACGGAACGGCGGCCCCCGTGAACGCACCGTGTCCGGCACCCTTTCCGCTGGACAGTGGGTTGGGAAGCCCCACCTTCGAGAACGACGTGATCGAGGTCAACACCACCATCGATCTCAAGTTGCAGGTCGCCGCCCTCAACCTGACATATGGGCTGTCCAACCGCATCGATGTCGGCGTGGCCGTCCCCTTCGTACGGGCCGATCTCACCGGCGGGAGCATCGCCCGCATCGTGCCGTTTGCCCAGCCCTCACCGCATTTCTTCGGCACCAGCTCCAATCCGGTATTCACGGCCGGAGCCGGGCTGAGCGGCACCAGCACCGGAATCGGCGATATCGCGGCACGAGTCAAGATCAATCTGGGAGGATCGGATCGCGGGATAGGCCTGCTTACCGAGGCGCGATTCCCGACGGGAGATGAGAACGAGTTCCTGGGCTCCGGCGAGTACGCCCTGCGATTCCTCGGGGTTGCGTCGGCCCGTTACGGCAACTTCTCGCCCCACCTGAATGCGGGCTACCTCTGGCGCTCAGGCGAGTCTCTGACCGACGCGGTGCTCACCACCGCAGGCTTCGACCAGCTCCTGGCGCCCTGGGCGACCCTGGCGGTCGACCTGATCGGGCAGTGGCAGGCCAACAAGAATCCGCTGACGCTTCCCCCTACGGTCCACTTCAGCCTGCCCAACCAGCGCACGGCCAATCCAACCAACATCCCGGCCCGTCCGGACAACATTCTCGATGGTTCGCTGGGCTTCAAGTTCCTGACCCACGGGGGCATCACGCTCATCACCAACGCGGTGATTCCGCTCAATAACGGCGGGATGCGGGGCAACCTGGTGTGGACCGCAGGCGCGGAGTACAACTTCTAGGGGCCGCCCCCGATTCAGGGCGCGGCTCCTTGGACGATCCACCGCGAGATCAGGTGGTAGTCCGCGGGAGCCACCGAGTCCAGCCTGCCCTGCGGAGGCATGATAAGTCTGGCAGGGGTTGTGTCCCCGCGCAGCCGAGTGAGCAGTTGTCCGGTGTGTGGGGCGGTGTCCCCCGGCGTCGTGTACTTATTCCCCGGCTCGGTCAGGATCCGGCGGATTGTCGTGTCCGCCACGCTCAAGTCGAGTGGTACCCCGCCGGTCACGTGACAGCCCCCGAGAGCACAGGTTCGCCTCAGGATGGGTGAAACCTGCGCCGCGAAGGTGGACGTGGTCACGACCGACACCACGTTGGTGTCAGCCAACCCTCCCCTCGCTGCCACCACCCGCGCTCCGCCGACGGCCAGCCCACGAACGATGGCCACATGCGCAGTGTCTCTCAGGCTCGCAAAGGCAGGATCGAGCAGTTCCCAGGTCACCGGATGGCCCGCCAGCAGGCGACCTGCGCCGTCAAGGACCTCCGCATCGAGCGGCACCGAATCCCCGGGGAGGACCGAGACGATGTTGGGAGAGATCACTACCCGGGCGGGAGCGCCAGGGCAGTTCGGGCAGTCGCTGCTGCAGCTCTCCGTGGCCAGGACGCCCCCCAGAATGGCAAAGGCCAGGCCCGCGTACGGGTGGAGTCTCATCGTGAGGCTTCCTGTCGGGTATCGGCCAGTCAATGTAGGCCTGGGGGCGGGCTTGTCAAACGCCGGGGCGGCGCCGCTCCGGGAGGATTACCTCTGCTGCAGCCGGCGCAGCTGCCACCTGCCGTCTTCCAGCTCGAACTGCGCCAGGTAGGCAATCGTCACCTCCGGAGCCCGCGCACCCGGATACTCCGGACGCATGTGCAGCGTGTAGGGCACCTCGGCCGCACTCCCAGTCACTCGCGGCGCCGGCAGCGGGTCGTGGCTCGCCCTCAGCCGGGTCGGCTTCGGACTGGTCATCGTCTGACGCCACCGGTCCTCCTCGGCCCTTGACATCCCCGGGTAGGCGGCCTTGAGCTTGGCGAGGTCGAGGCTGTTGAGCGCCTCCACGAAAGCATCCAGCTGCCGATTGATCTCCCGGGTCGCCCGCTCCCGTTCCAGGGCGGGGTCCGGCGACGGTGCTGAAACGACGATCGGCACCGAGGCAGTCCGGCCCTCGATGGACGCGGTGACGCTCGTTGCTCCAGGAGCGTGGGCCACGACCCGTCCTCCGGACACTGTCGCCACCTCCGAGTCACCCGACCCCCAGCCGATCTTCCGGTCGGTGAGGGCAGCGCCATCCGCGTCGACTCCCGTGGCCGTGAGCTGGACCGAGTCCCCTGGTTTGAGCGCACCCGGCGGCGCGGACAGCTTCACACCGGCGACGGACGCCGGCGTCACCCGGATGCTCGCCCGGGCCGAATGCCCCTCCACGGTCGCAGTGACGACAGCGGTTCCGGGCGCGCGTCCCCGAACCTGCCCGGTGGGAGACACCGACACGCTCCCATCCGATGAGGTCCAAGTGGGTTCCCGATCTCCGAGCCGGTCGCCCCGCGCATTCCGCACCAGTGCGGTGAGGGTGATCTCCCGGCCAACGCTTACCGTGGCGGTCTCGGGAGTGACGGACACCGCCGCCACCGTCGAAGGAGCCGGCCCGGGGGGGACTGGCTGCGTCGCCCGAACGGTGACCTGGGCCCGGGCGCTCTTACCCTCCACCGTGGCGGTGATCATGGCCTTTCCAGCCCCGATCGCCTGCACCGACCCATCCGGCCCGACCGTCGCAATCGTCGGGGCGCTGCTGGTCCAGGTCACCTGGCGCTGGTCATCGATCGAGGAACCGCCCGCAGCGAAGAGCTGCGCGCTCAGGCGACCGGTACTCCCGGCATCCAGGTCGAGCCGCGCCGGCCGAAGCTGAACCCGCGCAACCGTCACGGCCGCCGGGGGTGCCGGCGGTTTCGCCGTCCCCACGCTCTCCGTCGTTTCTGCTCCGGAGGGGACCACCACCCCCGTCCCCTTGGCTGGTGGTTGAGGAGCGTCCGTTGTGGTCGTGCTGACGCTGTCGACCGGCTTCGGCGGGGTCGGATGGGAACGGGGCCACAGCAGGACGGCCGCGACAACGCCGAGTGCAGCCGCGCCCCCTGCCCAGGGAAGCCACGCGGGCAACACGCGGGCCTGCCGCAGCCGCGGCGGTTGCGCGGTCCTGGTCGGGCGGCGCACAATCGGCGTAGTGGCGCCGGCGGCGATCCGTGCGCTTCCCCGTGCCGGCGGTGCCTTTGACACCGGTGCGGCCGGGGCGGGAGCGGGCGCCTGGACCGTGGGTTCGAGTGCCGGAGCGACGGGGGCTCCAGCCGGTGCGGGGGGCGCAACCTCTCCCGCGGGACGGGTCGAAGACCGCCGCACTGGCGGGATGGGACTGGTGGGAGTGCTCAGCCGGCTCGACATGATGGCGTTCGTACTCGACTGGGCCAGCGAGATCAGCTGCTGCCGTGTCGGATCGTCGTGCGCCAGGGCCGGAGCACCGAACGCGTCGTCGATCTTGGGCCACCGCTGGTCGGGCTCCTTGGCCAACATGCGCAGGACCGTCGCCTCGAGGTCCTCGGGGATTCCAGGCCGGATCTCGCGGAGCGGCTTCGGTTCCTCGTTGAAATGGGCGTACATCATGGCCATTGCGGTATTGGCCACGAACGGCTTGCGGCCGGTGAGCATCTCGTAGGCCACGACTCCCAGGGAGTACTGGTCCGAAGCCCCGGTGACTTCCTTCCCCAGGCACTGCTCCGGACTCATGTACGCCGGGGTCCCCACCGTAACGCCGGTCATCGTGAGACCGGTGGCGGTGGAAACCTTGGCGATGCCGAAATCGGTCATCACCACCCATCCGTCGTCGTCCAGCATGATGTTGGCCGGCTTCACGTCCCGGTGGATCACGCCGCGGCGGTGCGCGTACCCCAAGGCGCTGGCCGCCTGAGCCAGGATCACCTGGGCCATGGGGATCGGCATGGCGCCCAGGCTGGACATGATGGGGTCAAGCGACTGGCCCGGGATGAACTTCATCACGAAGAACAGCAGGGTGCCGCGCTCCCGCACGGCGTAAATGGGGATGACGTGCGGATGGTTGAGCGAAGCCGCGGTCCGGGCCTCCCGCCGGAAGCGTTCGGCGAGGCCCTCATCCACCAGCGCGGGCGACATGACCTTGATCGCGACCCGGCGATCCAGCGAGATGTCATGGGCCAGGTAGACCGTGGCCATCCCGCCGCGGCCCAGCTCACCCAGAATCTCGTAATCGCCCAGGGTTTCCAGGCGCAACAGCTCGAGTGCGGCCTCCTGGGCAGTCTTGCGCGGCGGTACGTTGACCGACATCGTCGCCAGCTGGCTCTGCTCCTGAGACACGTCGGCCCCGCAGTTCTGGCAGAACCGCGCACCGGTGGAAACCGGGTGCCCGCAATTGTGGCAATCGGTGGCTTGGGTCGGCATACTCTCCCAGGGTCTTGGCGACCTCCCCTAGAATAGTCTCTCGGCGGGTCGGAGACTACCTCCAGCTCCCGGCGAGGCGTGCGACTGCTGCCCCCGCGCAACAGGGGGATTCTACGGTGCGACACCGGGGCCTGCGAGGCCCGGGGACCCAACGGTCTAGCGCCGTGTCAGGTCAGGATTTGCAGCAGCACCTCGGCAGATTGACTACGTCGCGGCAACCTTCGGGCCGAGTCCGACCGGGTGGGAGGGTGCGGGGCGGTACGAGGCGGTAGATAGGGACCTCCCGCGACCGCGCAGAGGCGACTGGTTCCCGAGGGCCGGGGGAAGACATTCCTGCGACGGGAGGGCCGATGGTCCATACTCACTACCTGTGGTTTCAGACCAAGAACCGCCAGGAGATCATCGACATCACCGAAGAGGTCCAATCTCAGGTGCGAAGCAGCGGCATCCGCGAGGGATTGGCCATCGTCTCGGCGATGCACATCAGCGCCTCGGTGTTCGTGAACGACCACGAATCGGGGTTGTGGCACGACATCCTGCACTGGCTCGAGCACACAATCGCTCCCTGGGACCCGGCACGGTACCGGCATAACGAGACCGGCGAGGACAACGCGGCCGCCCACCTGAGAAGCCTTACCATCGGTCACGAGGTCATCGTGCCGGTGACCAACGGCGCGCTCGATCTGGGTCCCTGGCAGCGGGTGTTCTACGGTGAATGGGACGGGCAGCGGAAGAAGCGGGTGATCATCAAGGTGATGGGGGAGAAGTGAGCACAGACAGAAGGGGAACGGGGAATGGGGAACGGGGGAACGGGGAACGGGGAACGGGGAACGGGGAACGGGGAACGGGGAACGGGCGCTGCGAGGCTGCTCCCCCTTCAACTAGGGCACCAGCACCCTCGCCCTTTGCCCCGCAACCCCATCCGACAGCTCTACAGTGACCGCGCCGGTCCCGGTCGTCACCCGCGCCGCGCCATCGCGCGCCAAGGAAAGCACCTCGCCACTCCGGGCGTCACGGACGATGGCCAGGGGGTAGGCGGAGTCCCACCGGAGCTCAACCTCACTGCCGGCTCGGCTGGCAGTCACTAGCCCGGTCGATGGAGCAGGCGCCCTCAGGCCTGCGGCTATGGTGCGGAGGGTTGTGAGTCCGTTGCCGGTCAGCCTCAGCCCGGCCAGCCGGGCCTGATCATCCCGGGAGAGCGGCACTACGAAGACGAACTGCCGCTCTTCGCCACCCGGCAGGTCGGGCACGATCTCAGCCTCGAACGAGAGCGAGAACACCCGGTTGCCACCGGCATCGAGCCCATCCAGCCGGTAGGGCCCGGGGCGTGCGGGCAGGCTTGCCGGCGCGTTGACCATGAAGGCAGGCTCGAGCACCACCCTACCACTCTGGATTCTGCCCCACACCAAGAGGCCTGGCGCCGGCGAGCGAGCGGTCGCGACATTCGGTCCCGAGCCCCGGAAACTCAGCACGCCCATGTAGGTATAGTCGCTGATCCAGTCGGGGCTGCAGTACGACATCAGGTCGGTGAAGCCCCCGGGGGATTTCAGGGAAAGCCCCGGCAGGTCCATCCCCCAGGCACCGATGACCGCCCCGGCATAGGGATACCTCGGGTCCACCCCGCCGGGGCTGCCGCAGGGCGCGTGGCTCCGGCCGAAATTGTGCCCGATCTCATGGGCGATGACCCCGGGCGCGCTCCCCTTGTCCCACGACACCGCCGCCGGAGCGCCGAGCCAGCCCAACCCTGCGATCCCGGAGTTGTAGCCGACGCCCACGATGCCGACATAGTCGTCGCCGTTCCCGTCCGAGGCGCGGAGGGCGCTCATTTCGTTCAGGATCTGACCCCAGGCACCGCTGTTGTCGTTGGCATCGAGGACCGGGGCACTGGTCGTGTACGTGGCACGCACGTTCACGTTGACCTGTGACAACGGGAAGACCCGCCGGGTGAACTCGGCCAGCGCGTCCTTGTTCCCGGCGGTGACCTGGCCGGTGACGTTGTTCACGGATTGCCTCACCGGCACAAAGCGGAGGTTGAAGGCCGGCACCGATTGTACTGTCACCGCCCGGGTGCCCGTCGCGCTCGGCCAGCGGTTGTCGCTCTCATCGCTCTCCGGCACCAGATTCTCAGGATCGACCTCCACCTGATAGGCGAGCCCGGGGATCACCCGTGGGGCGGGCAGCAGCACATTCCACGACGCGGCGAGCGAGGCAGTGTCGACGGCCAGCGGCACGCCCCCGGCCGCCACCGTCACGTCCACGGAGTCGACCAGGGTGCCACCGGCGAAGAGCCGCACCCGCACCGCCGGCCGGACCGAGTTCCCCTCGTTGGCGGTGACGAACACCCGGAGCAAGGCGTCCCGGCTCGCGACCATGGGGACCGAGCCATCCGCCCGCTGGGTGCTTTGGAGCAGCTGTACGCCGGCGACGCTCAGGTCAAGAGAGCTGGTAGGCGCACCGGTATAGGTCACCATCACGGTCGCGCTGTCCCCGGCATTCAGCAGGACGCTGGCCGGGGAGGGTTGCCCGGTCCAGGTCATCCCCTGCCCGGTCACAAAGCCGGCCGAGATGTCATAGGTGCCCGCGGAGAGACCGTTGAGCCGGGTGCTCACGGTCAGCGTCCGCCGGAATCCCGCCGGTCCCGAGACGGTGATCCGGGCGTCGGTCCCGCCGGGAAGGCCGCTTACCTCGACCGCAAGCGACCCGCTTCCGCCCGGACCGGTGCCACCACCCTCTCTGGGGCTCGCGCTGCAGCCCAGCCCCGCGAGGACGGCCAGCAGGAGGCTAATTCGGAGCGTGGACAACATTCCCTCCCTAATTCCGGGACGCGCCGCAGGCCGGGGATTCGAGCGGGAAGGGTCCCCCGTGTTGTCGATCGCGGCGATGGTCTGCCTGATGGTCAGCAGGACAGCACTGTCCCGCCCGGTCAGCAGAAGGCTCGCCATGGGATCGCTCGCAGGGAGGCCAGGCACTGGTAGCGGGAAGCGGACTCGCATTGGCCCGGCGACTGCCAGAGAATGTGGCACCGGATGGCAGCCGATGACAGTGCCGTGGGTCACGGAGGTAACATCTTGTAAGATTGAGGCTTACGAGCGGAATTGTCGCCGCTAGCCGGAGCGCAGGCTGGGTCGCTGTGTCCCAAGGTCGTGCGAGGGCCCTATCACCCGATTCCGGCCCGACTCCTTGGCCACGAACAGCCGCGCATCAGCCCGGTCGAGCAGGTCCTCTGGCGTCACTCCATCGGGACCGTACTCGGCGAGCCCGGCGCTGATGGTAATGTGGGCGGTCTCCGAACGTCGGGGAATCCGGATGGGCAGTTCGGCCACGGCGCGGCGGATTTCCTCGACCCGTTCCAGGGCCAGGGCAGGCGCCATTTCAGGCAGCAGGACCACGAACTCCTCACCGCCATAGCGAGCCACCAGGTCGCTCTGCCTGACCGCGGCCAGGATCGCCCGCGCCACTTCCCGCAGCGCGACGTCCCCGGCCGCGTGCCCCCAGGTATCGTTGAAGCGCTTGAAGTGGTCGACGTCGATCATGGCCAGTGCCACGGGCTGAGCATGTCGCCGGGCCCGCGCCAGCTCGGCCTGGACTCGCTCCTCGAAATACCCCCGGTTGGACAGCCCCGTCAGCCGGTCACTCCAGGACTGGCGCCGGAGCCGCTGGCTGCGGATCACGATCGCCGCGGCAAGCAGAGTGGTCACCCCCAGCAGCAGGAGGCGCGAGATCTGGGTGGCCCAGTCGAAGGTGCCGTACCCATGGGTGTTCAGCGCGGGGTCATTGAGGTCATAGACAAGGTGAGCGTAGAGCACCAACCCGAGATACTGGACCACCGCGGCGAGACCCGCCGCGACGCTGATGCGGGCGTCGTAGCGGAGGGCCGTGGCCCCGATCGCGATGAAATAGACCTCGAAGAGCAGCCGGCTGTTGACGGTCGTGACCGGCTGGCCGAGGAGCAGGAACGCCCCCAGACCGGCGCTTACCATGGTCACATCAAACAGGCTGGTGGCCAGCCCGAGCCAGGGACGGTAGAAGTCCCGCCGGATCACCAGGTAGGCCACGAGCGAGCACAGGAGCGCCACCAGACAGGTGACCAGCCCCACGACCCCCGCTGTGACGAATGGGTCCAGAACCAGATTCACCAGAGGAATCGGCAGCAGCAACAGGATCAGGACGATGCGGACCCGTGAGACGATCAACTCGCCCCCCGAGCCAGCGTCGATCTGCAGCTGCTCCGGCGGGGCCAGCAGTCGGCGCCATGGCGCCGATTCCCCGGGCGGAGGGAACTGCTCGGGGATGGCACGGGAACGGCGGCGGGAGAAGAAATACCCTAGCGCCATCGCGATGGGCCGTTGGGAGGAGTCACTCCCCGGCAGGCCTCCCTCCTCACATCAACCGGTACTTGGGGCCGCTGCCCCCTTCACGCGGCATCCACCTCGGGCCCAGCACATCGGTAGCCTTGCAGTCCACACAGTTGGGGGCATTGACCCGCAGGGTGTCCCCCACCCGCTCATAAACCCCTGCCGGACACACATGGCTGTAGAAGTCCGCGACGGCCGGCCCGATGCCGGTCCCCACCAGCAGGTGTTGCGGGATCGTATCGCGGGTCGCATTGCCCGACTTGAAGACCGCGTCGACCTTGCTGAAGGTCAGCACGTTGTCGGGCGGCGGATCCGCCGCGTGGCGGCTCGGCGGCCCGGCGCGTCGCACCCGCTCCGCATCCTCCACCATGGGAATGCGCCCGCCAGGAAGGCGGCCCCCCGTCAAGGTCATGAGCCCCGCCTTGAGGCCTCCGGACACCAGGCCGTCCTTGAAGGCCAGCCGCATGTTGCGGGTGCGATAAAGGTCCCCGACGATGTAGCTCTCGTTCACCAGCCGGTCGTAGCTGGCCAGGCTCGCGGCGGACACGTCGTTCGCCTTAAGGGCCTCATACGCGGCGCGGGCGGCGTAGATGCCCGACTGCATGGCGTAGTGAATACCCTTGAGGGACGGCACATCGACGAAGCCCACCGTGTCTCCCGCCATCAGCAATCCTTCGCCCGAACGTCGCGCCGGAAGGGCGTGGAATCCACCCTCCGGAATCGTCTTGGCGCCCCACTCGAGCAGTTCCCCACCCTCCAGGTGCGGCCGCACCAGGGGATGCTGCTTCAGCCGCTGCAGCAGCACATGCACGTCCAGATCCATGTCGGGGTAATCCAGTCCCACCACCAGACCCACGGCCGCCATGTCCGGACCGAGCGGATACAGGAAGCTCCCCCCGAAGGCGCTGGCTGGCAGCGGCCACCCCAGCGTATGGATCACGTGCCTCAGCGGGTGTCGAACCCGCCAGACCTCCTTCACGCCCAGCGCGAAGATCTGCGGGTTGTCGGACCGGATGCCCTGCCACTCGCGATAGGCCTGACCCAGGGTGCCGCGCGTGCCTTCCGTCAGCACGGTCACCCTGGCCATCACATCGGTAGCGGCCTGATAGTTGGCCGTTGGCTGGCGGTCGCGGTCCAGGCCAGCGGGAGTGGTTCGAACCCCTTTCACGGCCTGGCCCTTTACCAGCAGGGCCTCGGCCGGGAAGCCGGGGAACACATTTACACCCAGCACCTCGGCCCGCTCACCCAGCCAGCGGACCAGCTCGCAGAGCGAGGCCAGATAGAAGCCCCGGTTGTGCATCGTGGGTGGCGTGGGGATCTTGAGCGACCCGGCCTGGGAGAGGAAGTACACCGCTTCACCCGCGACCGGCCCGCGGAAGGGGAAGTCGGAGTCCCGGAGATCGGGGAACAGCTCGCGGAGAGCGCGGGGATTGATCACCGCCCCTGACAGACTGTGTTCACCCAGGCTCCCGGCCTTCTCTAGCACGCCGATGTTGAGGTCCGGGAAACCAGTCCCCCGTTCCCGGTCCCGCCGGGCCAGTCCCGCGAGCTCGATCGCCCCGGCTAGGCCGGCCGGACCGGCGCCGACGAACAGCACATCCATTTCGAGCGCCTCGGCGCTCGGTGACTTGGTGAGAATGAGCTGATCGAGCGGCAGCGAGGGCTGGTGACGGCGGGGAAGGATCAGAGTCACGGAGGCCACTCCCGGAGATGGCGGCGGGTCGCGGAATATAAGGCGCACGATCACGGAAAGGCGACGTCGGCATGCGGTTCGCAAAGGCGGCCAGCGATCCCTGGGTGTGGGGGCAACTGTTCCTGCTCGTCCTGGTGGGCTTCCTGCTTCCCTGGGCTGCGCGCTCCGGGCGGGCAGGGTTCGGCTTCTTCGCGGCCGCGCCGCTTCAGGAGAGGATCGCCGGCGGTGTGCCGCTCGTCGTCGGGATCAGCGTCATGTTCGTCGCCGCGCTGCAGCTGGGCAGGAACCTCACCCCAGCCACCACGCCGGTCGCCAACGGCGAACTGGTCGAGCGGGGGATATATCTGCGGGTCCGTCACCCCATTTACCTCGGCGTCATCCTGGCCCTCTGGGGTCTCTCCTGGGTAACGACCAACTGGCGCGCGAGCCTGGTCGTCGGTGCCGTGTCCTGGCTCTACTTCGATCGCAAGGCCGGAGTAGAGGAGCGGAAGCTCCGGGAGCGGTTTCCTGGCTACGCCGATTACGCCAGGAGGGTGCCCAAGCTGGTACCGCGCTTCAGGCGGCAGTGATCGCGCCGGGACGTCCCGCCCCGATCACACCGCCGCTGGCACCGACCGGTGTGACATCTCTGGAGCGGGAGCCCCGCGGAGGGAACAACAGCGCCGATTCGACTCCGGCGGGGTGTCATGGGCGGAGGCGATGCCAACTCCGGGCCCCCGCCGGCGCTTCCGACCGCGTGGCTCCCCAACCCATTATTATACAAGAAGATACCGGACAGCTTCGAGGCCGGACGATCGGATGCGAGCCTGACAGCGCAACGGGCGCTTCAGGCGGCGACTCCAACACTTGCGTGGCGACCGCGCCATACCAAAGCGGCCCAGGACCGCTACAGCCTACCATGCACCCACCGCAGATTCCTGGCTTTCGCTCGGTTCCGTTCACCGGCGTGATCTATGTGATGGCGGAAGCGACTCGCCACGGATACCGCTACGGTCACCCGGACTGGTGCAATCTGGGTCAAGGGATGCCAGAGACCGGCCCGCTCCCGGGAGCGCCGCCCCGGGTTGATGAGATCCATGTCGCACTGGATGACCAGGAGTACGCTCCGGTGCCCGGCATTCCGGAGCTGCGTCAGGCGGTCGCCGCCCTGTACAACACCCTCTACCGCCAAGGCAAAGTCTCGCAATACACCGAGCGCAACGTCTGCATCTGCGGCGGCGGGCGGGCGTCGCTCACCCGGGCGGTCGCGGCGCTGGGCGAGATCAATCTTGGGCACTTTCTGCCCGACTACACCGCCTACGAGGAACTGCTGGACATCTTCAAGCTGTTCACCGCGATTCCGATCCTGCTTGATGGCACGCGGGGTTACGAGTTCTCAGTCGACGATCTGCGACGCGAGATCACCGGCCGCGGACTCTCCGCCGTGCTGCTCTCCAATCCCAACAACCCCACCGGCAAGGTCATCCGTGGCGCCGAGCTGGAGGGTTGGGTGGCCACTGCGCGGGAACTGCAGTGCTCGCTGCTGCTGGACGAGTTCTACTCGCACTACGTCTGGGTGGACGGCGCCATGGTCTCCGCCGCAGAGTTCGTCGAGGACGTGGACCGCGATCCAGTCATCCTGTTCGATGGCCTGACCAAGAACTGGCGCTACCCCGGCTGGCGCTGCACCTGGATCGTGGGGCCGCGTGCGGTAATCGACGCGGTCTCCAGCACCGGCTCATTCCTCGATGGGGGTGGCAGCAAGCCGCTGCAGCGCTCGGCGATACCGCTGCTTGCTCCGGAGGTGGTACAGGCGGAGACGGTGGCGATCCGGACAGCTTTCCTCCGCAAGAAGAAGATCCTGGCGGAGGGCCTCCACGCAGCTGGGATGCGGCTGGATCTGGATCCGGAGGGCACCTTCTACTGCTGGGCCGAGGTCTCCGGTCTTCCCCCTGGTATCAACGACGGCATGTCCTTCTTCAAGGCGGCGTTGAAGGAAAGGGTGATCTGCGTGCCCGGTGAGTTCTTCGACATCAATCCCGGCAAGCGCCGGAGCGGCCGGGCGTCACGCTTTCGGCAGTACGTGCGCTTTTCGTTCGGACCAGAGGAGTTTTCCGTGGTCGAGGGCGTGAAGCGCATGTTGCGCCTGGTACGGAAGGCCCACACCGACTGACGCGAGCGGGGCATCCGTCCGACCACACCGGAAGGGATGCCCCGAACTTCGCTGGTGATCGCCGGCGGGTGGCCGTGGCCGGTTCCGTCGCTCCTACGCCGCCAGCCGAGCGATCTTCTGATCCAGCAGCGTCCGGAGCCGCGGATCGGCCCCGATCAGCGTATCGACCCTCTGCCCGTCCTTGAAGAACAGGATCGAGGGAATTGAGCGAACGTGGAACCGTGCCGTGGTGGCGGGGTTCTCGTCGGTGTTCAGCTTGACCAGTTTGAGTCGGCCACGATAGTCCTCGGCCAGGCGCTCAAGCACCGGCGCGATCGCCCGACAGGGCCCGCACCAGGTGGCCCAGAAGTCGACCAGGACCAGGCCTGGCACCTGCTCCACCTCCGCCGCAAAGGTCGCGTCCGTTACCTGCAATGCTGTCGTCATCATTTCGTTCTTCCTGTGGGTGAAAATTGCCCTCTGTCCTAAAAAGTTCCCGGCCCTCACGCGCTCAGGCGATGCCGCAGCTCCGCGAGATACGCCTCCAGAACCTCCCGGCGAGCCCGGAAGAACTTGGCCTGCCCTTCCTGCCGCTCATGCACCAGCCCCGCGACCGTCAATTCCTTCAGATGGTGGGAAACCGTGGCCTGAGCGACCGGAAACCGCTCCACCAGCTCCCGGCATGCCAGTTCCGCCCGGGAGCTGACCACCGCGAGCATTTCGAACCGGCGTGGATCCGCCAGGGCCTTGGCGATGCGCTCGAACTGGCCCGGCGCGAGCCGGGTGGAACGGGAAGCGACCATCATGCTAATATAGATAGTTGTCTATATATGGATAGTCAAGCCGGCGTCCGGAGAGGCATCGTCTCAGGCATCGCCCCGGAGCCTGCGAACCTCGGCGGTCAGGCGGGGCACAATCTCGAACAGATCACCGACGATCCCGTAGTCTGCCACCTTGAAGATCGGGGCGTCCTTGTCGCGATTGATCGCGACGATGGTCTTGGCCGTGCGCATTCCCGCCAGGTGCTGGATGGCGCCGGAGATGCCGACGGCCACGTACAGGCTCGGGCTCACGGTCTTGCCGGTCTGTCCCACCTGTGCCCCGTGATCCCGCCAGCCGGCATCGACGACAGCCCGGCTCGCCCCGACGGCGGCATTGCCGAAGGCAGCCGCGAGCTCCTCCAACAGGACAAAGTGCTTCGGGTCCTTGAGGCCCCTGCCGCCTGAGACGACGATCGGCGCCTCGGCCACGTCCAGCGCCGCGGTGGGTGCAGCCTTGACCGCTTGCACGGTGACCCGCTGGGAGAACGCCGGCACCGCGAAAGTGACTCCGGTGCCGGGTCGCGGTGCTTCGACCGGCTGCACCGTGTTGGGCCGGACGGAAACGATCGCCGGACTGCCCTCGAGCCGCACGCGGAGCAGCGCTTTCCCGGCATAGACCGGTCGCGTGGCGGTGACCTTCCCGCCCTCCACGGCCAGCTCGGTCACATCGCTGGCCAGGCCAAGACCGAGCCTTGCCGCCACACGCGGGGCCAGGTCCCGCCCCGTCGCGGTGGCGGCGAAAACCAGCACCGCGGCATCCCGGGCTGCCTCGGCGATCGTCGCGGCGTAGCCATCGGGATTGTACAGGCCGAAGTCCGGGTAGCTTGCCGTCAGTACCCGGTCGGCACCGAAGCGTCCCAGGCCATCGGACCCGGCCACCGCGCCGGCTCCACACACGATGGCGTCCACCGAGGCAGAAAGTGGCTCCGCGAGCCCCCTGGCGGCAGCCAGCACCTCATGGGATACCTTGCGGACACCGCCGTCCCGCTGCTCCATCACGGCGAGGATCGTGGGCATCAGATTACCTTGGCCTCTTCGCGAAGCAGCCGCACCAGCACGGGCACCGCGTCGGGACCTTCGCCGACGATCTGCCCCGGTTTGCGCTCGGGTGGGGAGAGGAGCCCGAGCACGCTCAGGGTCCCGGACCCAAGCGAGGCCGGTTTGGCTTCGAGCGGCTTCTTCTTGGCAGCCATGATTCCCTTCAAGGAAGGGAGCCGCGGCGTGTTGAGGCCCTTATCGCAGGTCAGGACCGCCGGCAGCGAACAAGTAACGACCTCGAGGCCTCCCTCGATTTCGCGCTCGGCCTCAAGGGCGCCGTTCGCGATCGTCAGATGGGCGACCGAGGTCACGCAGGGCAGGCCGAGCAGCTCCGCCACCATCACACCCACCTGGTGGTTGTAATCGTCGACCGCCAGCTTGCCGAAGAGGATCAGGTCGTAGTTGCCCCCCTGCAGCTCGGCGGCAAGCGCGCGCGCGACCTCAAGTCCGTCGGCTGGCGGAGCGCCCTGGAGGAGCACTCCGCGGTCGAGGCCCATCGCGAGAGCGGTCCGAATCGTCTCCTGCGCGGGGTCGCCACCGAGACAGTAGACCACCGCCTCGCCGGTGCCGGCCGCTTCCTTCTGCTTGAGCGCTTCCTCCAGCGCGAATTCGTCGTACGGGTTGGGGACGAACTTCACCCCGCTCTCGTCGATCGATTTGCCGTCGCTCCCGATCACGATCTTGGTGGTCGTATCGGGAACTCGTTTGAGACAGACGGCGATGCGCACGCGTCATCCTTGAGATATCTGGGTGTCTCGGCGGCCCGGTGCCTCGGGCCAATAACCTAGTCAGCGCACCCGACCGTGCCAACGGCTGGAGCCGATGCACAGGGAACAGCCGGTGGGCCGGGTGGAACCGCTGAAATGGGGGCCGCCGTGTACCGCGAGATCAGTCCGCAGCGCCGCCCGCCCCCACCCGACGACTCAGCACCACCTTCAGAGCCCGTGCGTTGACCGGGGTCAGGAACCGTTCCAGCTCACCCGTTTGCCGGTTCTCATTGAAGGTGCCGAAATTCGCCCGATGGGTGTCAAAGAGGTTGGTGACGACAGCGTTGACCTCCCACGGACCGACGCTGACGCCCGCACGCACGCTGGTCGTGAAGTATCCCTCGAGCTGGCTCGTCTGGTTGGCTTCATCTCCCCGCAGCCACTGCTTTCCGATGTACCGCGCATCCATCCCCAGCCCCAGAAACCGGTTGACCTTGATCAGCGCACCCCCCTTCAGCTGATGAGCCGGGACCAGGGGAAGGTGAGACCCAACGGTAATCGCGTTGTCACCCGCAAGCGGGCTGATACTGAACTGTATGTCCGAGCGAATGCTGAAGATGTTCGCGTTGCTCCGGTAGGTCGCGCGGGTGTACGCATAGTTGGCATATAAGGACAGTGACGGGCTCGGGAAGACCTGCAGCCCGACTTCGATTCCATCGCGACGGGTGTCCCCGATGTTGCTGAAGTACCCCTGGAATACCGCATTGGCGGACTGAATGAACCCGATGTCGTCCTGAACATCCGTGCGATAGAGCGAGGCGGACATGATCGCCGAGCCCACGATCCACTTCCCGCCCACCTCGTAGGTGCTCGCAACCACCGGCTTGAGCGGCGGGTCGTCCCCCAGCGCAAAAGGCAGGGGGCAGGCGGCGAGGGAATCGGCGCATGCGAGTTCCAGCACCGCGGGAGCCCTGAAGCTCCGCCCAACCGAGGCATACACCGACCCGCCGCTTCCCACCTCGACGCTCACCCCGGCCCGTGGGCTGAGGCGCTGGAAGTTGCTGACGGTGTCGGCCGTCGGGTCCAGCAGATTCCGAAAAGGAATCCTGATGTAGTCGTATCGGGCGCCTCCCGAAAAGGTCACTCTGCCGGTTCGGTAGTCGAGCAGAGTATAGACGGCCACATCCCCGCTCGGGCTCTTCGCATCGGTCGTGAGACTGTCGTCTCCGGACACCGGATCTTCTTCGAACAGGCGCACATGCACCCGATTGACCGCCCCGTCCAGCCCGACCCGAAGCGAAAACACTCCCTGTCCTGTCGCGGTCGACCAGCGCCAGTCGGCGGTCCCTCCAACCGTTCTGTTGTTGGTCAGGGATCGCACGTTGTCGTCGGGCGCCTGGTTGACGTTGAAGCGTTCGGCGTTGCTGCGCCGGTGGTAGAGATTGAGCTTGAGGCGACTGGTGCCAAAAGTCAGGTACCCGTCCGCGGCGATCTGCAGCAGGTCGAGATCCTCGAAGTCTCCCACCGTGAAGTTGCGGCTGGGATCGCGATCGAACAGGCTCTCCGGCAGGGAGCCCGCCGTCTCGGCCCGCGAGTGAGCCGCGAAGGTCTGCAGGCTGATGCCCCGACCTAGCCCGCTCTTCCCCAGATTCGTGAACCCGTTGTAATTGGTCGCCCGTGTCGCCTGACGCCATCCTCCTTCCTCTTCATATCCGCCAGCCGCGTAGTAGCTGAGGCCGTGCGCGGTTGATCCCGCCACGCTGCCTTCGCCGGAGTAGTTGCCGAACGAGCCGGCCGATGCCTCCAGGCTGCCGCTGAAGGGCCCGCGCCCCCGGCGGGTGATGAGGTTGATCGCCCCCCCGAGCGAGTTCGAGCCCAGCAGCGAGCCGCTGCCACTGAGGAGTTCGATCCGCTCGATGTGCTCCATGGGCAGCAGGTCGAAGTTCACCTCTGCCGCATCGGGCTCGTTCTGCCTGACGCCATCCAGGAAAACCGAGACTCCCGGCGGCAGCCCGACGACCGGGCCCACGTTCCACCCGCGGGTGCTGAGGTTGAGCTTCCACGGCGTGCCGAGGTCATCGTAGAGCGAGATGCCCGCTTGCCCCGCGAGTGCATCGGTGAGCAGACGCGGCTCCCAGGCGTCGATCTCCTCGCCGGTAACGGTCGCCACCCGCGCGGGAATCCCCGACCCGATCGTGGGACCCGCCGTGGGCAGAATCGAACCGACGACCTCGATCGGCGCCAGCTCGACCGCGGTGGTGTCCTTGCGGGTGCGGTCGGGCGCCTGGGCTGACAGCGAGGCAGCCACGGTAAGGGCCAGCACACCACCGGCCACACGAACTCGGGTCATATGATTGGGTTCGGGGTTTGGGCGCCCATGCACCCCGGGGGTCACACCAGGCCCATAGAGAGCCCGAGAGTGCTGACGCTCCCGGGCCCCAGGAAAGCCGGCTTCACCTCGAGCGGCTTCTGCTCGGCCGCCATGATCCCTTCAAGGAGGGTAGATGCGGGGTGGTGAGACTCGTGTCACAGTCAGCACCGCTGACTGGGGGCAACTGACCACCTTCAGGCCGCCCTCGACTTCGCGCACGACCTCACGCGCCCCGTTTGCGACTGCGAGAATGCGCGACCGCAGTCACACAGGGCCAGCAACGCCTCCACCATCACGCCTGCCCGATGGTTGTGGTCGTCTACCGCCGGCTTGCCGAAGAGGATCAGGTCGTGGCCGGCTCCCTTGAGCTCGGCCGCGAGGACACGGGAAAGCTCCGGCCCATCGGCGGGCGGAGTTGCTTGGAGGAGGAGGGCTCGATCGATGCCGATGGCGAGAGGCGTCCGGGTGGTCGCCTGAGCGGCGTCACCACCCAGGCAATCGACCACCGTCTCGCCGGCGGCGGCGGCCTCCTTGAGCTTGAGCGCCTCCTCCAGCGCGCATTCGTCATTGGGGTTGGGGACGAACCTCACCCCGTTCTCATCAATGGACCTGCCGTCGGGCCCGACGAGGATCTTGGTGGTCGTATCGGGAGCACGCTTGAGACAGACCGTGATGCGCACTCGCAGGTCCGGGCGTTTGGGATGAGCGTGGTTCGGGACTGGCAGCGGTCGGCCGAAGGCGCAGCCAACGGCCACTACCGCGTTTCCCCGGCAGTAAGCTAGCGGGCGGAACGAAGGGGGGCCACAGGTCGTGGCCAAACGGTCGGCAAACGGTGGAGCGGGAGAGCGCCACCTCAATCCTCAGCGGATCCGGGTCGCATTCATCGGATCCTCCCGCTCCCGTTCTGAATCCGGTGCCGGCGACGGAGTCGCGCAGTGCGCCTGCCCCGATACGGTCAACTACGGATGAACGGCCGCGGCGTCACAGTCACACCGTCAATGACCACGCCAGGGTCGCGGGAGTGATGAGGCATCTGGTCGCACGTAGTTACCATCGAGAGGCACGGTCGATGACCCGCGCAACCGATCGGCACGATGACCGGCTCGAAGACTTGAGCCGCCTACTCAGCAGGGTGTGCTTCGTTCCCAGCCACCTCCTGGAAGCCGAGATCTACGAGGCCCTCAGGCTGGGCTTCCGGCGCGAGCATCAGGCCGTCTCCCCAGGCGTTCTCCTGCTTCTGGCGATTGCGGCAGCGCTGATCGGGCTGGTCGTCTTTCTCCTCTGGCGCGTCCTTCTCGGTCTATAAGGCCTGATCGAGATCGAGATCGCGGCCTGCTGTGCCCAGTGGCGGGTCGACGTGGCCCACGACGCGGATCCGTCGGCCACGCTGCGGGCGATGGCCGCGCAGCTCTCCGCCGATGCCGCCGTTCCGTACCGGGGCGGTCGCCGTCCTGGAGCTGTTGGCACAGAAGTGCCCGCCCAGCGTAGACTCGCTCGCCGCGGTCAGCGGCCCGCCACGCTCAAGCCGACCCCCCACTAGCCGGAGCGATCCCGCTACTCGACGCCGATCTGGAAGTGTTCGATGTGGTCCTCGACGAGCTTCCCGGTTGCGGCGTCCACCTCGACCTTGAATTGATCCCCGCCGCCCCTGGGATTGATGTCGAATTCGTACGACGCGTCTCCGTTGGCTTCCACCTCGTACTCGACCTCGGCGATTTCTCCGGGGTGAGTGGCCAGCGCGGTCCTTCGGGCCTCGGCCTCGGAGACCTTGACATTGGCCTTGAAGGGCTCCTGATCCGCGCTGTTCACTTCCTGCTCGGTCTCAATGACCTTGCCGGTCACCGGGTCGCACTCGATATCCCACTGGGTGCCGTCTGGGCTTCGGACATCGAACTCAAGCGCCTGTCTGCCTCCCTCGGTCTTGCCTTCGACCTTGACCATCGTCCCGGCATGCACCGCCTGCACGGCGTTCACGCAGTCACGAAGCGTCACGGTTGCGGGGGCCGCCTGGCCATCGGCGGGAGTGTCCGCGGGCCTTGGTGCGCAGGCTGCTGCGGCCAACACGACGACTGCCAATGTCTGGTTCATGGTGGGATTCCTTTGTTGGGGTTCATGCTGCTGGCCAATGGGGGCGCGGGGCGAGATCGGAGATTCGCCCAATCGCCGGGAGCAAAAGCACGAGAGGCAGAGGACGCAGTCCCCTGCCCCTGTGTACGGGCCCGCCCGGTGGAGGTCAGGACACCGGACGGGTCTCAGTCGCCGCCACCAAAGCTGCGCCGGACGATCAGGCGGACGACGCGCCGGTATCCCGGCGTAAGAAACCGCTCCAGCACGCCCCCGCCGCCCTGATTGATGTTGAAGGTGCCGAAGGTGGCGTACTCGTTCTGAAGTACGTTGTTGCCTACCGCGGTGATCTCCCAGCCGTGTCCACGCCATCCCAGCCGGGCATCCGCCACGAAGTAGCCGTCCAGCTTCGGCTCTTCGTTGGCCTCGTCGCCTCGAAGCCACTGCGACCCGATGTAGCGCCCGTCGACCCCTGCGAAAAAGCCCCTCGGGAGCAGGAACGAGCCCCCGAACTTCACCTGGTGCTCCGGCACCAGCGGGATCTCGTCTCCCGGCGCGACTCCATTGTCCCCCCCGAAATCCTCCCGGATGCTGAAGATCTCGGCGTCGCTCTGGAAGGTCGCCCGGGTGTAGGCGTAGTTCGCGTACAGGGTGTGGCCGCCCTTCAGGAAGAGCTGCGCGGAGAGCTCGATTCCCTCGCGGCGGGTTTTGTCCAGGTTGCTGAAGAACCCCTCGATGGTGGAACCCGCGGGAGCCGAATCGGAGGCCGAGAGGAAGATGTCGTCCCGGACGTCGGTCCGGTACGCGGCGGCGCTGAGGAGCGCATGACCGGTAGCCAGTCGCCCTCCGACCTCGTAGGTCGTCGCCTTCACCGGCTTGATGGGCGGATCGTCCCCGAGCGCGAACGGCAGCGGGCAGGGCTCGGTTTCGTCGGCGCAAGCCAACTCGATGACGGCCGGCGCCCGGAAGGCGCCTCCCACCGACCCATACACGGTCAGGCCTCCACCGGCCTCGACGCTGATCCCGCCCTTGGGGCTCAGCCGATCATATGTGCTGGTGGTGTCGCGGGTGGGATCCAGCTGGTTCTGGAACGGAATCCGGACGTAGTCGTAGCGCGCGCCCGCGGAGAAGGTCACCGGGCCCACTGTCAGATCGGCGATGGCGTAACCGGCCAGGTCCCAGGTCGGGCTCTTCACGAAGGTGGTCTGCACGGTGGGGCCGCTGAACTTGGTCGAGTCGGCGAACAGCTCGACCTCGGTGTGACTCGAGGACCCCTCCGCCCCGATCCGCAGGCCCAGCTGCGAGCCACCAAGCGGCTGATCCCAGCGGTAGTCCACCGTGCCGCCGAGGATCCGGTTGCGCGCCTTGCCGAGGTTGTCGGGGTCGTCTTCCTGATTGACGTTGAACCGCTCCGCCCGATGCCGACGGAGATACGCGGAGGCCGACAGCTGGCCCCGGGTCGACCGGGCGTATCCGGTCAGGCTCACCTGCAGATTGTTGAGATCCTCGAAGTCCCCCGAGCTCAGGTTCGAGTCGGGTCGGGTCTTGAAAACGCTTTCCGGAAGGGAGCCCGCGGTCTCGGCTCTGGCCTTGGCGCCGTAGCCCTGGAGCCGGATTCCCCATCGCTCCGTGAGGCGTCCGAGGTTGAAGAAGCCGTTGTACTGCTCCGCCTCCGTGAGCTGGCGCCAGCCGTCCTCCCGGTCGTACCCGCCGCCGACGTAGTAGCTCCACTTGCCATTGCCCAGCGACCCCGCGAGGGAACCATCTCCCCCGAACGTCTTGAAGTTGCCGCCGGAGAGCTCGAGTTCACCCCGGGTGGGACCGCCTCCCGTGTTGGTCACCAAGTTCACCGCGCCTCCGAGCGAATTCCGGCCGAGCAGCGAGGCCGTGCCGGACAGGATCTCCACCCGGGTCACGTGCTCGATGGGAAGCAGGTCGAAATTGACCTGCGCCGCGTCCGGCTCGTTCTGGCGGATGCCGTCGAGGAACACTGACAATCCCTGGGGCAGCCCAACCACCGGCGAGGCGTAGAAGCCGCGCGAAGAGAGGGACACCTTGTAGCTCGCGCCCAGGTCGTCGTAGCTGGACATTCCCGCCTGCGTCACCAGAACATCGGTCAGCAGCCTGGGCTCGCTCGCCTCGATCTCCTCCCTCGTCAGAATGGTCGTTCGGGCCGGCACTCCGGACCCGATCTTCGGACCGGTCGGCGCCAGGATGGAGCCCACCACCTCGATCGGAGGCAGCTCGACCGCGGTGGTGTCCTTGCGTGTGGTATCGGGCGCCTGGGCGGCGAGGGGCACGGAGACAACGAGGGCCAGCAGGGCGCCAGCCGAGGAGCGTCGGATCATGGGCAGGAGATCGGTTTGGGGAAACTGAGTAACGCGATCAGATCGGTCCAGCTGACTATCGCAGCTTCGCCGGAGCGGCGGTCGCCCGGCGTTCGTAGATCGCCGCCATGCTGATCCGGTCCGGCGGGAGACCGACCACTACCAGCGCATCATCGCTCGGGCCGCCGCCATCGTAGTCGAGGCAGCAGAACTCGACGGTACGGACGCCCGGTTGAATCGACTCCGCGAGCGCGAGGACGCCATTGCGTTGGAACCGGACCGTGTCCGCGGCAGTGAAACTGCGGCTGCCGTCGCGGTCCTCGTAGATCGCCAGGCGTTCCACGGTCTCGCCTTTCTGACTCACCACGACCAGCCCATCGTCCGCCGCCCCGCCTCCATCCAGATCCTGGCAGCAGCGGTCGGTGGTGAACACCGCCACAGGCCGCAGGACGAGCAGCCAGAAGACGAACAGACCGAGACCGAGCAGCAGAACCACGCCCCCGATTCCCAGCATCAGGCGCACGGTCTCCGACGGGCTCTCCCGCGTGGTCTCTCCGCGATGCAGCCGGCCGACCACTTCGGCGCCGAGGGACGTTCGCGGCTGGAACTGCACCGACTGGAGCAGCCGATCCAGATCGCGGAGATCGTCGGGGGAGTCCTTCATTCCTCGGCCTCCTCCATGATCCCCCGCAGCCGGGCCAGCGCCCGCCACAGCCGGGTCCGTACCGCCGCCTCCCGGACGCCGAGGACTTCGGCGACCTGGGCCGTATCCAAGCCGCTGCCGTACCGCAGACTGATTACCTCACGGTCTCTCGGGCCCAATCCGGCGACCGAGGCGAGGAGTCGGGCCACCTGCTCCTCCCACAGAACCCGCTCCTCCGGCGAGGGGGCGTCGGCGGCCAGGTCGCGCATCGTCGCAAGGGGCACGTGGCGGCGGAGCCGGGACCGGCGGAGGTAGTCTCGCAGCGTGTTTTGCGCGATCCGGAAAAGCCAGGTGCGCGGATTCCCCCGGGACTCGTCGAACCGATCCGCAGCGCGGAAGGCCTTCAGGAAGGTGTCCGCCGTGACGTCCTCCGCCTGGTCGGCACTGGGCAGGTGGAAGCGGACATAGCTGTATACCGCCTTGCCGTACGCCTCATACCAGGCACGGCACAGCGCCTCGGGGGTGGCAGGAGCGCCAGAGGCGGGAGTGACCGAAGGGGTAGCCCGGGGATCCGACATGACGCGGGATTATACGCACGGCGGGCCCGCGCGTCACACGGGCCCCCGTGGAAGCTCGCCAGAAGGCAGCCTGGTCAGTCCGGCAGTAGCCGCAGCGAGACCAGGTCCATCCATGCGAGCTTCTGCGCTCGCACCTGCGGGGCAGCGGCTCGCCACGCCAAGCCGGGTTGCGTGACTCCAGATTCCTGGCAACCCAGCGCGCCGTCTCGAGATCCGCCAGGGAGACCCGACTCCATGGGTGGGTCCACTCTAGAACGCAGCCAGCCCCGTCACGCTCTCACCCAGAATGAGTGAATGCATGTCGTGGGTGCCTTCATAGGTGTACACCGACTCGAGATTGGCCAGGTGGCGCATAGAGTGGTATTCGGCCAGGATGCCATTGGCACCGAGCAGCCGCCTGGCCTCTCGAGCGCATTCGCACGCCATGTCGACGTTGTTCCGCTTGGCCAGCGAGACCTGCTGCGGGGTCATCGTGCCGGCGTCCTTGAGCCGTCCCAGCTGCAGCGCCAGCAGCTGGGCCTTGGTAATCTCGGTGAGCATGTCGGCAAGACGGACCTGCTGAATCTGGGTCTGACCGATGGGGCGGTCGAACATCACCCGGGTCTTCGCATAGCGGAGCGCTTCGTCGTAGCATGCCATCGCTGCCCCGATCGCCCCCCAGGCGATGCCGTAGCGGGCCTGGGTCAGGCACGAGAGCGGGCTTTTGAGACCCCCGGATTTCGGCAGGATCGCGTCAGCCGCGAGCTTCACATCCTCCAGAATCAGCTCGCTGGTATCCGAGGCCCGCAGGGAAAGCTTGCCCTTCTGGTCCCGGGCGCTGAACCCCTTGGTGTCCGTGGGCACGATGAAGCCGCGGATTGCGCTGGCGTCCTTGAGATCGCCGGTCTTGGCCCAGACGATGGCGACGGTCGCCTGAGAACCGTTGGTGATCCACATCTTGGTGCCGTTGAGCACCCAGCCTTCCCGGGTTTCCCGCGCGGTGGTGATCATGCCGGCGGGGTTGGAGCCGTAATCCGGCTCGGTGAGTCCGAAGCAGCCGATCTCCTTTCCCGCCGCCAGGCCCGGCAGCCAGCGCCGCTTCTGGTCCTCTGAGCCGAAGGCGTGGATGGGATACATGACCAGCGCGCCCTGGACCGAGGCGAAGGAGCGGATGCCGCTGTCCCCTCGCTCCAGCTCCTGCATGATGAGCCCGTAGGCGACGTTGTTGAGCCCGGCGCAGCCATACTGTTCGGGCAGGTTCGCGCCGAAGAGGCCCAGCTCGGCCATGCCGGGGATTAGATCCCTGGGAAACCGCCCCTCCAGGTAGCAGGCGCCGATAATCGGCATGAGGCGGTCGTCAACCCAGGCCCGCACCGTGTCGCGTACGGCGCGTTCTTCCTCGGAGAGCAGCGTATCGAGCTCGTAGAAATCGACACCGGTGAAGCGTGAGGCGATGACGGCCATCGGCGGCTCGGGGCTGGAGGTAATCGGGGTTCTCTAAAGATAGGGAGAGGACGGACAGGACGGACAGGACGGACAGGGACGGACAGGACGGACAGGACGGACAGGACGGACAGGACGGACAAGACGGACAAGACGGACAGGACGGACAGGACGGACGGGACGGACGGGAGGCTGGAGCTTACCGCTCCAACCTTGGGATATTGCTTCTGGAGCGCCTAATGGCTCGATAGAGGAGCCACAGCATCGCCGAGGTGTGTTCCCTCAGAGGCTCGATTTGCTGCCAAGTGGTCGACGTGATCCATCCACGCTTCCAGGCGAAACGCAGCGTGTATGTCAGTTCCGATAAAGAGCCCAGCGCAATATCCAGAAACCGGGCGAACTCCCTAGGGCCCCGCTTGCTGGCTCCTTCACAAATGTTCGCTGCGACCGAGAAGGCTGCTCGCCTCGCCTGGGAGACAAGGCCATACCTCTCTTCGGTGGGCCAAGATTTCGTGAGGTCGTAAACGGCGTGGGCCAACTGGTCGGCGTACTCCCAAGCCTTCAGACGCTCGCAGGGCAGCATTGGGAAGCATAGCCGGCGCCGGATAAGAACGCGTGCCGACGAATCTCATGACTGGCCACAATAACCCGCCAACCCTCATCCCTCTTGTCCGTCCTGTCCGTCCTGTCCGCCTTGTCCGTCTACTGTCCCCGTATAGCTCGTGGGGTAATCCCCAGCTCCCGCGCCTTGCGTCTGAACTCGGGACCGTGGTCCACGGGGCGCCCGGTTTCGGCCTGCCACTGATGGATCATTTCGTGGAGCAGTGTCTCGCGGGCGCCCGGCCAGCCGTCGCGGCGCAGGTGGCGCCGGCTGAGCCCGATGTAAACCGGGCGGCCGGTCTTGTGCTCCAGTCGGAGCTCCCCCAGTCGGGTGCGCATGCGCCCCGAGATCCGGATCGGAATCGCGCTCAGCCGCCCCTCGAAATGCGCCCGATTGAGCTCGCCACGAAGCCGGTCGAGCTCAGCCAGAAGCGCGGTGTCGCCAGGTCGATCCCGCGGGGTCGGCTGGTTCCGCTCCGGCGAAGGCGCATAGGCCTCGACCGGAAAGTCGAGGAACACTTGCCGGGCCGCCAGCCGGCTCTCCCGCCGGGTCCCCGGGGTGACAAAACGGACGATGGCCAGGAGCACTGCGTCCGGGGCGTGGGCGTACCCCTCATGCACCCGCAGGCGCCGGCCGGGAATCCAGGAGACCATGACCTGCCGATTGCGGTGGATGTCGAAGCGCGAGAACGACGGCAAGCCGAGGCGACTCAGTCGGGTCAACAGCTCCGTCGCCGGGCCCCGAGTCGACGCGCTGCCACCTGCCGCTGAACCGCCAGGCCACCGGGCCGGCGGCTCCTCAGCCGACCACAGCCCCAGCTGCACCGCGCTGCCTCGCGAAGATGGCCATGTCGCCAGGTCGGAAGCTCTGCAGCTCCCGGGCATACCGGTGATGCTCGATCCGGATACTGCGCTCGTCGATACGGACCGTGTTGAAGGCGGAAGGGCGTCCCCCTCGGGTGCGAAGGGAGTGGGTACCGGCCGTGCTTACCACGAGCCGGCCGTCGATCTCTCCCGCTCCCTCGGTGTGATCATGGCCGCAGAGCACCGCATCGGCGTCGAGGGTGAGCAGCGCGGCCTGGGCAGGGCGGGGCCGGGCGAGCCCCCACCGTTCGGAGACAACCCCGGGCAGCACGTTATGATGCACGACTGCGATGCGCACCTTGTGCGGCGGGGTCTCCAGGAAGCGCGCCCGCACTCGGCGCACCTCGCTGGCAGGAAGATGGCCCCGCACGGCGAGGTCGTTGGGGTTCCAGGTCAGCGAGCCGAAGGCCACACCGTGTGCCGAGCACATGCCCGCTATGATCATCTCGTCCAGCTCCAGCACCGGCGAGAGCTCCTCCCCGAAGTACCGTCGCCATTTGGCGTACTTCACGCGCGTGCCAAACACCCCGAAGGGGCTGCGCCACCACTGGACGTCGTGATTGCCCGGGATGAGATGAACGGGGGCGATCCGTGCCAGGTCGCCGAGGAGCCGCTGGGTGGCCTGGAACTCGCCGTGCCGGGCCCGTTGAGTCACATCGCCGCACACAACGATCACCCGCGGCATCAGAGCGCCGAGGGCACGCTCCAAGGCCGCGAGCTGGGGAATATCGGCGCGTCCCCCATAGTGGATGTCGCCAATGTGGGCGATGAGGAGGTCGCTCACCAGATGATTCGGACCCGATAGGTCAGAGTGGCCTTCCCCTTTGCCGGCACCGGCACGGCGAAGCTGTACCGGGTCGAGCTCTGCTTGACCGGCTTGATGCTGCTCGAAACGATACTCCACTCGCCGCGCCGCTCCTCGACCACATCGACCCTGGCCGCCTGGTCCGCTGCGTTGCTGAGCGATACCCGGTAGTCAGCCGTCGCAATAGTGCGCCACCCGCCGCCCGGGATACTGTCGCGCCGGGTAGCGTAGCTGGTTTGCACCCGTTTTGCCGTGAGATCGAACGCGGTCCCGGCGGCCAGCCGCAAGTCTTCGCCGGCGGGCGCGTGGTCCATAGCGGCCTCGCCGATCAGCTGGAGCCGGCCGCCGCTGTCGGGCTCGAACAGCCGGACGATGCCGCCAGGGAGTGGTCGGTCGCCGAGATCGGTCTTGCGGGGCCGCTCCACGGTATAGGTAACGGTGACCGGGACCTCCGCCTCCTCACCATACTGCGGCAGGCCGCCCCAGTAGGGGATCTGGCCGTGGACCTCGAAGCTCTTGCGCACCTTCGCCTGGGTCGGGGTGAATAGCCCCACCGTCGTGATCGTGCCGGGCTCGATCGAGCTCCGCCCCGGCAGCGTGTACACGTGGAACTCTCCCACCTTCTCCTCCGAGGGAGCCCCCACGTCCGCCCGCGCCTGCTTCGCCACCATGTAGGCCTCGGCGCGGGGACGGTAGGCATCCTTCTCCTGGGCGACGTTCACCTGGCCGGCCAGGAGCTGCAGCTCGACGTCCTTGAACCGCAGCGGTCCGCCATTGACCACGGCCTGACCCATGACCCGGGCGGTTTCGCCGCCCAGCAACACCTCGTAGCTCGCCGTCCAGCCGCCGCCCTGGGTGAAGTAACCGAGGCGGAGACTCTTCCGCGCCTGGGCGCTGGCAATCGTGAGTTGATACCGCGGCTCAAGGGTCACCAGATCCGCCGGATACTGGGGAATTCCGGGCGCCTGGAACACGATCGTTCCATCGCTCAACCGGTAGCGTTCCGGATCCACGCCCACGACTTCGGCGCTCAGCGTGTCCTTTCCGGTCCGGAAGGTGAGTCGGCGGCCGATCGCGCGCCGCAGCACGCTGCTCTGATCGATGCCCCCGTCGTACGCGCCGGCGACGATGGCCACCTCGGGATCCAGGGTGAACACGGTGGCCGGGTCCACCGGTCCGGTGACCACCAGACGGTCGGACTGGCCTTTCCCGATCTCCAAGGCGAAGTCCCGGCGAACCAGGACTCGGCCGTCGTTGTAAAGGGTGATGCTGGTCTGTGCCAGGAGGGGTGAGTGGGCCGTCGCCAGCAACGCTCCGAGGAGCAGGTGCCGCGCCGCCCTGAAGGACTTCCTCGCGCCCGGGTCGCGCTGGTGCGCTCCCCTGGGCCGCGAGGTCGCCGAGCCGCCGAGTCGCCGAGCCGCCGTCATGAGGGATCCCCTGCTGTCGAAGTCACTGTGGCATGAACTCCATGGCCACCCGCTGCACGACCTTCCGGACCACAATGTACGTCACGAGGACCGCGATGACGCCGTAGATCCGCGCCAGTGGAATCGGGGGCATCCGGATGATGACGTACAGGCCGACCAGCAGGGTTGCCGGCAGGGAGATGCGGCTGGCAAGGCGGTTTGCACGACGGGTCCGCTCGGTCAGGCAGTCGCGGCAGAGTTCACCCCATCCGAGCCCGGCCACCCGGGTCCCGCACCGGGCACAGGGGACCTCAGGCCACCCGCTTGGCGACCGCATCACCGAACTCGCGGGTGGAGGCAGTGCCGCCCAGGTCGCGGGTCCGGACGTTGTCCTTCACGATGGTCGCCTCGATCGCGGCGCGCAGCCGGGTGCCCTGCTGGATTTCGCCCAGGTGATCAAGCATCATCGCGGCGGCAAGCATCTGGGCTGACGGATTGGCGATCCCCTTCCCCGCGATGTCGGGAGCTGAACCGTGGACCGCTTCGAAAATGGATGCGTGGGTGCCAATGTTGGCGCCCGGCGCGAGCCCCAGGCCGCCGACCAGTCCAGACACCTCGTCGCTGAGGATGTCCCCGAACATGTTGGTGGTGACCATCACGTCGAACTGTTCCGGCTTCATCACCAGCTGCATGGCGCAGTTGTCGACGATCATGTCGTTCGATTCCACCCGGCCCTCGTACTCCTTGGCGATCCGCCTGCCGACCTCGAGGAAGAGGCCGCTCACCATTTTCAGAATGTTGGCCTTGTGTACGATGGTGACCTTCTTCCGCGAGTGGCGGACCGCATACTCGAAGGCGTAGCGGATGATCCGCTCGGATCCCGCCCGAGTCACGATGGCGGTCGACTCCCCGACCGCCCGGGGATCCCCGCCAATCGCGATGAAGTGCTCCACGCCTACATACAGCCCTTCCAGGTTCTCCCGAACCAGTACGATGTCCACGTCGCTGAACCGTCCGCCAGGAACGAACGAGCGCGCCGGCCTGATGTTGGCGAACAGCTCGAACTCCTTCCGCAGCTGGACGTTCACGGACCGGAAGCCGGTGCCGACCGGAGTGGTCAGGGGGCCCTTCAGCGCCAGCTTCCGGTGCCGGACGCTCTCGATGGTCGCGTCGGGGAGCGGCGTGCCGGTCGCCTCCACGGCGGCAACCCCGGCGACCTGTTCGTCCCATTCCCACTGGAGCCCGGTGGCCTCGAGCAACTTGACCGTTTCCGCCGTGATCTCCGGTCCGATGCCGTCTCCCGGAATCAGCGTGACGTGATAGGTCATGGGCTCCCCGTCACACGGGTAGAGCGTTGTCCATGGCCGCCGTGAGCGCCTGGCTCGGCGTCGCTCCGACTCCCCAGGTCAGGGTCCGCCACAGCACTCTGGCGGTACGCGTGTCGACCAGTACCAGCGAAACCTCGGCGCGGACCAGGCCGGACGGTTCGGGGATGAAGCTCACCGCAGCCGGGATGAATGCGTACCGCCCTCCCACCAACGCCAGCAGGGTCCGCAGCTGGGTGCGGAGCGGATCGGGCGCCGACTCCAGCGATTTCTCCCGCATCAGGGACTGGCCCATCCGGTCGGGGTCCGAGGCGATCGTGGGGGCTCGACGCGCGATCTTACGGAGTTCCGGGGGCAGCACCCACTTCACCTCGGGGCCGCGCGAGGTGAGCGCAGTGCCGATGATCGAATCGGCCCAGGCGACGGACGCGGCCCGGTCGGCAAGCGGTGGAACCCGGGCCAGGGTGTCGAGGGCGACGATGAGGGTGAGCGGGGTAACGGCGATCGACTGGCCGGCGAAGGGCACGGCGGAGAAAGGCTTGATCGGCTCACGAGGAGCGGATCGCGCCGGCGCTGGCGCCGGTACGTTTGCCGCGGGCGACGATCCCCCGCAGGCGAGGGTGGCCAGCGCGGCAAGGGCGAGCCAGACGGGGGAGCGGGGCGGCACGGGGAGAAACGTAAACCGAGAACGGGGAACGGGGAACGCCCGCCAGGGGCGGCATACATGCCGCCCGGCCATGGCGTTCCTCCGTTCCTATTCCAGCGACAGCCCGCCGTCCACCACCAGCGTCTGTCCCGTCACGTGCCTGGCCTCATCGGAGCAGAGAAAGGTGATGATGTGGGCGACGTCTTCCGGCTCCGCCACGCGGCCCAGCACGCTGTGTTTCTGGGCTCGCTCGATCACCTCGCGCGGCAGCATCATCATCCGCTCCGTACGGATGAACCCGGGGGCCACGGCATTGACGTTCACGTTCGCCGGCCCCAGCTCGACCGCGGCCGCGCGCGTGAGTCCTTCCAGGGCGGCCTTGCTCGCTGCGTAGTTGGCGACGCCAAAGCCCGGCCGGCATGCCTGGTGCGCGCTGACACTCACGATCTTGCCGTAGTGCTGCTTGCGGAACACCGGGGCGACGGTGCGGATGCAGTTGAATGCCCCCGTCACGTTGGTGTCCAGCACCTCCCGCCACGCCTCATCAGTCATGCGCCACAGCGCCCCGTCGATCGCGATGCCGGCATTGTTGACGAGGAAGTGCACCGTACCGAAGCGCTGGACG
>DATBLR010000032.1:0-37889 GCA_036555275.1 Gemmatimonadales bacterium
AGTCCGGTGACCTTCAACGCTACGGGCGGCGCCGTGATCTCCGCCTTTAATATCACGCTCACCTATCTCACCAACGTGGCGGATGCTGGTCAGCTCGACGCGTTCCAGCAGGCCAAGACCAAGTGGGAGCAGGCCATTACCGGCGACATCGCGGACTGGAACCTCAACACCGGTCCCATCCCGGCCGGCAGGTGTGATGTCCTGCAGCCAGCCCGGACCAGTGGTTCGATCGACGATGTGGAGATCATGGTCGTCCTCGATTCGATCGACGGTCCGTTGCAAATCCTCGGCCAGGCGGGGCCGTGCATCTCTCGGCCGGGCAACCGGCAGACGATCATCGGGGTGATGGTGTTCGACACGGCGGATATCCGTCTGCTCGAGACCCAGAACAAGCTGGTTGCGACGATCACCCACGAAATGGGGCACGTGCTTGGGTTCGGGACCCACTGGGAAGGAGCGCCATTCAACCTGCTGGTGGGTGGGGGAGGGCAAAGTCCGACCTATGTCGGAGCCAACGCCGTCGCCGCGTTCGACCAGCTCAACGGTGGCGGCACCTCGACCTCCGTTCCGGTCGAAGGCGCCGCGGCGGGCCCCGGCACGGCCGATGGCCACTGGCGGGAGAGTGTATTCGGCAGGGAGCTCATGACCGGATTCCTGAGCGGTACCTCTCAACCGATGAGTGCCACGACGATCCGTCAGTTCGAGGACCTTGGTTACCAGGTAGATGTCGGCGTGGCGGACCCCTTCGACATCGCCAGCCCGAATATCCGGGTGACCGCGGAGACTCCCGGTCTGCGTTTAATCAGCGACATTCTCAATCGCCCGCGCTACACCTTCGGGCCCAGCGGCCTGGTGCCGTTGCCGAGCCCGCACTGACGGCGAACGGGTAGCGGATTGATAGGCGCACGGGCGGGGTAACCCCGCCCGTGCGCGCTTTTTAGGCCCTTTGGTCACGCATCGGCGGAGGCTCACGCGGAGCCTGTGCCCCCGGTCACGGCCCGAAGCGGCGCTGTCGGTGCACCTTTTCCATCAGTCGGCGTCCCGATTCGTTCCTCATCTGCTGGTTTGGAGCTCCTATGCGCTGGTCACGCCCCGCGGCGTTGGTCGCGTCTCTGCTCGTTCTCACCGGTTCCACGGCCGTGGCCCAGGTGGAACGCAGCGGCTTCTGGTTTGGCGCAGGCGTAGGCATGGGATCCGCCCGGCTGTCCTGCTCCATCTGCCGGGGCGGACGGGACGGCGGCACGTCAGGCTACCTCCGGCTGGGCGCCACCCTCACCAAGCGCATGCTGCTCGGGGCGGAGGCCACCGTCTGGTACCACTCCGCCAACTCGGTGGACTTCCTGCTCGGCTCGGTGCAGGGCGTCGTCTACCTCTACCCGATGCGCAACAACGGTTTCTACATCAAGACCGGATTGGGGATGGCGCAATACTCCGCCAAGGACAATGACGACAAGATCTCCACCCAGGCGCTCGCCGGTCAGGTCGGCGTCGGCTATGAGGTCCCCATCGGCCACACGATGTCCATCGTTCCCTTCGCGAATTTCCTGGGCACCAGCGGGGCCGATGTCCGGTTCAATGACACGGTCAACGACCTGTCGGCCAACACCAGTCTCATACAGCTGGGCGTAGGCATCACGCTGCACTAGCGCCCTCCGTCGAGGTTCCTGTTCTGGAGGTTGTCATGAAGGGTTTTCATCGCGCCGCTCGTCGCGCGGTCGCCGGACTGGTGATCCCCCCAACCGCGCTCCTGGCCGGTTGCGGGGACGCGGGCTACACCGGTATCGGGCCAGTGCCGGAGACCGGGCCGGCGTTTCAGTACAACATCTGGGTTCCCGGCTCGACCGACACCTGCACGCCCGAGATCCACAACCGCTACTCGGTGGTCGGTCCCGACGGCAAGCGCTACAACACCTGGCATCCACCCGTCGATCCCGCCACCGGCTGCAGCTTCGGCCATGAGCATGGCCGGGACCCGCGGGGGTCGAAGCTCTACAGCAAGGTAGGCCCCATCCCCTTCGGGCTGGCGAACGAGGCGCTGGAGACCTGGGACCCGCAGAACGTGCGGCACGAGGATCACTACGGTCACAAGATCGACTGGGAAAACGGGATGGAGTTCGTCCGCTCGGATGGCGTGACCGGCGCGATCTTCAGCGTCAAGTGCGACCTGCTGGCCAAGCTGCATCAGGGCACCCACTCCAAGGACGCCTTCACCAACAACCTGCACGAGATCGCCTACCACATTCTGTGCACCGACGGCACCGAGATGCACGTGACCCTGATGTCCGCGATCGGGGAGCCGGGCGGGTTTACCCGGACCTGTGACGGCCAGCGCGTGGATGTCGGTCCGCCGGTGCCGGCCAACTCCCCCAACGGCGGCGGGCAGCGGATCATTCCCGACATCACCTGCGTCCAGCAGTTCATGCTGAACACCGGGGCAGGGCAACGGGCAGACTACGACGAGGCCCTGCACGAGAGCTGGCAGACCTCCAACTCCGTACGCACCGACGACGGCCACAGGGTGGCGAGCTTCGACCCCTACTTCCAGGTGTTCTTGCCCAGCCGGTACTACGATCCCGGCCTCGCCGGAATCACCGGCCGGCCAATCGCCGAGTGCGATGTGATGAACCCGAACCGGAACATGAACGGCGACCTGTGCGCGCAGTCCACCAGCAACGGTACCCTGACCGGCCTCGCCTATGATGACCCGCGCTCCAGATTCAACGGGGTGCGCCGGTTCATCGACATCAACGACAACAACCTGGATAACAAGGACGGCCCGGAGGTGTGGTACACCGATCCGTTCGGCCGGCATGCCAAGAAGGACCCCTTCCCCGGCTCCATTCGGCAGTGGGTCGCCAAGGTGAAGAACGATTACGGCTTCAACGTGAACGGCCCGGCGATCGGATTCGACCGCAACTACGGAGCTGCGTCGGTGCACGCGCCGAATTAGGGGGGCAGGCGGGCAGGCGGGCGGGGCAGTCGGAGGGGCTATTGCTGAAAGGGCCAGCGAGGGATCCAGCCAAGACTGGGATCCCGCGCTGGCTTTTGCCTACAGTACTGTCCGTCCGCCCGCCTGCCCGCCTGCCCGCCTGCCCGCCCGTCCGCCCGCCTGCCCGCCCCTAAAACCTCGAAAGCGGCACATCTCCATTGGGCCGCTCGCCGATATACAGGATCACGTCGCGTCCCTGGTATCCGGGGGCCGTCACCCGAACGGCCTGGGAGCGGCACCGGTCTACCAGCGACCGGTCGAACACCAACCGGTACTGTCCCTTCGAATCGCTGAACGCGCCGTATGGCGTCCCCAGAATCTGCAACCTGGCGCCGGCGAGGGGCTCGCCGGTGCGCTCGTTGTAGATCCGGCCGGTGATCACTCCCATCCCGGGGGGCAGGCTCGAGTCCGCCGCCTCGGACGGGGGCATTGTGCAGCCCCGCGAACTGAGCTCCACCGGCGTTTCCCAGGGGCGGTTATCCCGGGTACCGGCGAGCGGGCCGAGTTTGGTCGACGGGCGGCCGAAGAGGCGCTGCGCCTCGGATTCCAGGGTGGGAGCGGTCGGGGCGGTGGAAAGGGGGGCGGCCGCGATCGCGGCCGGCGGCGCGGGGCTGCTCGCGTCGGCTACCCGACCCGATTCGCCGGGGTCGGGCCGGGTCGCCTCGGTCCGGGGCGTGTTGGGAGCGGCGTTCGGCTCCGGTTCCGGCACTGGCGTGGCCCGGGCGTCGGAACCGGGGGCTTCGTCGGGGCCGGGGGTGAAGGGGGCGGCCGCAGGCAGCTCGGGCGCCGGCTGCCTGGGTGTGGGAGCCGGCCGTGGCGGCGCGAACACCAACTGGATCGGCTGGACGGTTTCGGCCGTCGTGTTCGCCGCCGCCTGGTCGGGTGCGTGCCGGGTGGCCCGTTCCACCAGGAGCACCAGCAGCACGACGTGCAGGACGATGCTTCCGGCCGTCCCCAGACCGACTCGCCAGCCACGGGCGGTGGAAGGAAGGACGGTTGAGTAGCGGACAACGCGCGCCGCCATGGAGCCCGCCCGATTCCCCGGTCAGCGCGCCAGGGCGCGCTTCAGGATTTTCCCCGAGCCGGTCTTGGGCAGCTCGGGGAGGAACCGCACCCGGCGGGGCAGTTTGAACGCCGCGAGTCTCGGCCGGCAGAAGGTCACCAGCTCCTCCTCAGAGAGCAGCATTCCCGGTCGGGCCACGACGGCAGCCGTCACAATCTCTCCCCAGACCGGATCCGGGGTGCCATAGACCGCTGCTTCGAGCACCGCGGCGTGCTGGTAGAGGACGAACTCTACCTCCGTCGAGTACACCTTCTCGCCACCCGTGATGATCACGTCCTTTTTTCGGTCAACGATCGTGACGTAGCCCTCATCGTCTATTACGGCGAGGTCGCCGGTCCGGAGCCAGCCGTCCGCCGTGAACGCCTCGGCGGTAGCGTCCGGCCGGTTCCAGTAGCCGGGGGTCACGGTCTCGCCCCGGACCTGGACTTCCCCGACTTGCCGTTCGTCCGCTGCCACCTCCCTGCCGCCGTCATCGACCACCCGCAGCTCCACGGCCAGAAACGGGCGCCCGGTCTTGGCGCGGTAGCCAAGTTGTGCCTCCGGAGAGAGCGCCTTGAGGTGCTCTTTCAGCAGGCTCAGGGTTAGATAGGGGCTGGTTTCGGTCATTCCGTAGGTCTGGACGTACTCGCAATCGAAGGTCTCCACGATGGCGCGAACCACCTCCGGGGCGATCGGCGCTCCGCCACTGAGCAGCAGTCGAAGGCTCCGGTAGTCGAACCGCCTGCTGTCCGGATGCTTCACCATCAGGTTGAGCATGGTCGGAACCAGGTTCGTCAGCGTCACGTGTTCCCGTTCGATCAGCTCCAGTGCCGCTCCGGCTTCGAATCTCGACAGCATGACGTGCCGGCCACCCACCCAGGTGATGGCGAACGTCGCCCAGGCGTCGGCCAGGTGAAACATGGGGGCGACGTGGGCCCAGACGTCCCGCTGGTTGAGCCCGAGCTCCGCGACCGCAGCCAGCGCGTGTATCCAGACGTTTCGGTGCGTCAGCATGACGCCCTTGGGCCGTCCGGTGGTGCCGCTGGTGTAGTAGAGATGCGCCACTCGGTCCGGCGGCGTCTGTGCGGCGGTGAAGCCGGATGCGACATCCCGGTCGGGATACGCTTCGGCCCCGGCAAGCGTTGACAGCGGGAACGTCGGCCCGGTCGAGATCACCGTCTGAACGCCTGGGCTCCGGGCCACGACCTCGGCGGCCAGCGGCCCGAAACAGGGGTCCGCGATCAGCGCGCGGGTGCCGCTGTCGCCGAGGATGAAGGCAAGCTCGTCGGGATGGAGCCGGGTGTTGAGCGGAACCAGGATCGCGCCGAGCCCCGCGGCGGCAAAGTAGCAGTCGAAGCAGGCGAGGCCGTTCGGCAGCAGGGTCGCGAACCGGTCCCCCGCCCCCAGCCCGCGGTCCTGGAGATGGCGCGCCAGTGCGTCTACCCGGAGACCCACTTCGCGGTAGGAAAGGCGGCGCCCGCCGTCCACCACCGCGAGCTGCTCCGGGTGAAGCCGGCGGGCGCGAGCCAGGATGGTCCAGAGGCTCATCCCCGGCTCAATACGTGGTGCTCCAGTCCACCTTCGCCGCACGGCGGCAGCGCACGCACATCAGGGTTTCAGGCTTGCCCTCGAATTCCTGGCGGCTGGTACAGTCGGGGCATACGGCGTAGGTCGTCACCAGCTTGGGACCGGAGAGGGTGGGCCGCATGACTCCGGTCCGCACCACGATGCTCCACTCGGATGGCCGGTCGGGGCGCAGCCGGACGTCATCCCGGTCCAGCAGCAGGCGCTGCTGATCCACCTCCACCACCACCCCCTCCGGGGTTTCTTCGAGCACTGGGTACCACGCACCGCGGCGCAGCAGGTCGGCAATCCCCGGGGCCCCGGTGGCCCACGCCTTGACAGTGGCGGTCTCACCGGACCGGCGGAACGGAGGCGTGGTCATAGTCAATACTATATCGCAATTTGAGGCGCCTCGCACCCTCCCGTGGCATGACTGCTGCGTCCCTGCAACCCCGTGGATAGATTGCAGCGAACATGACCTCATCCGCCTCAGCTCGTGGTGCAGCATCCCGACAGCTCGCCGACCTGCTTCTGGGCCTGGCCGGGGTGATGCAGCGCCTGCGTACCCTCCCGGACGGCCACCCCGCGATCGCGGCTGGGGTGGCCGGGCTGGAGCGGGCGCTGCAACCCGCCCTCTCGGCGCGCAGCCGCCTCACGGTCGAGGTGAGGACGATGCAGCTCCTGGTCGAGGGAATGGAGACCAATCCGGATTTCGAGCCGCTGCGCGACCTGGCGAGCCAGCTCCATGAGGCGGAGATCGGGACGATCGAGTTCCTTCCCGGGGTGGCCTCATCGGAGTTGCTGGCGCTGCTGACCGCGATCACGAAGCCCAACGGTCGTGGGCGGGACTGGCCCGCAGCGCCGCACATCCTGGTCCGTACCCTTGCTCCGCCCGAAGCCCCGGGCACCGATCCCTGGCTCCCCCTGGAGCGCCTGCTGCTGGATGATCCCCACCGTGGCGCGGCAACCCGCGACACGGAAGAGCTGGCTTTCGCGCTCGAGATGCTCCCCGCAGATCCGGTACGCGACCTCCTGGTGCTGGAGCAGTTGGCCGAAATCGGCCGGGCGGTGGCGGGAGACCCCGGAAGCGCCGAGGCCCTGATCCGGGTGCTGGCCACCGTGCCGATCGTGACCCTGCGCCGATTGCTGGCCCCCGGACTCAGCAGCCCGGCGCAGGGGGCGTTGCTCCGCTCGGTGTCCGGGCTGGCCCCGGGGCCCGTGCTGCTCCGTCTGCTGGAGGCCACGGTTCGCGGGCGGGAAGGGCGGCTGTCCGCGTCGGCTCTGCATGTGCTGGCGAGGCTGGGCCGGCGGCGGGATGGTCAGGATCGGGCGGTCGCCCGACGGGCGCTGGCCGCAGAGCTGGTTCGACTGCTCCCCGATGAGGAGGTTGGAGATCCGGTCGTTCGCACCGGTCGCCTCGCGCCGGAGCCGGAACGAGTTCTCAAGCTCTCGCTCGAGAGCGGCATTCTGGAGCGGGGAACCCTCGCCGCCGCGGACCGCTTGATCGCCCGGCGGCAGATCTCGGTCCTCCTGGCCCTGATCGACACCGTCCCCCGCGAAGACCCGGTCGCCGCCGCTTTGCTGGAGCGGGTGCTCCAGCCCGCGACCGTTCGGGCCCTGCTCGACGCCTCCCCGGTGGACCTGGAGGCCCTCGACCGGCTGATCCCCGCCGCGGGCCTGGAGGCGGCTCCGGCGCTCCTGGACGGGCTATCCGAATCGAGGGATCGCCGGGTCCGCCTTCGGTTGCTGGACCTCCTGACCCGATACGGCACCGCCATCGGTCCGCTTGCCACCGAGCGCATCGACGGGATGCCCTGGTACGTTCAGCGGAACGTGCTGGCCCTGCTGGGCCGGCTTCCTGATCTGCCCAGCGGGTTCACGCCCGATGCCTTGCTGACCCATCGAGACCCACGGGTGCGTCATGAGGCCATCGCCCTCGCGATCGCCGACGCCGCCAGCCGCGAGCGAGGTTTGCTCGCGGCCCTCGACAGCGGGTACGAACCGACGATCAGGCTGGCGCTGCTCGCGCTGGCGGAACGCTGCCCGCCGGAATTCGTGCCCCGGGTGATCGCGCGGGCCGCGGACCAGAGCCTGGACCCCGACCTGCGAGCCCTCGCGATCACCGCCATGGCACCGGTGACCGATCCCATGGTATTGCGCCTGCTCCGTCGCCTGGTCGTGGCCCGCGGGATTACCGCGATCGGTCGGCTCGCACCCAAGAGCATCGTCATGCTGGCGGCGCTCCGCGGACTCGCCAGTCATTGGCACACCCATCCGAAGGTGATTCCGCTGCTCGAGGCCGCGCGCCAATCGCGTGATCCGGAGATTCGCGAATCTGCCCGGCCGCCGGCGCGCCGCTCGGCCCCCTCACTGCCACGTGTGGTTCCCTGATGGCGAGACCCAGCCGATTCCTCCGCGCCATGGCTCACGCCCTCGAACTCCGCCAGCGCGGAATGGCCCACTCCGGGGTCCGGCGGGCCGGTGACAGCGCCTGCTTCGCCGCCCTGAGCGAGCTGCTGTCGGGCGGGAGCCCATCGGTGTTCCACTTCTCCTCCGCGGGTGTCGAGTACGGACGGACTCCGCTGGCGGAATTCGACGGGTGGGCCTGGGCCGCCCGGCTTGCCGCCCGGGGGATCGAGCGCCTGGAGCTGGCAGGGAATCCCGACCCCGCCGAGCTCGCCGCCTTCCTCGATTTCGCTGCGGGGCTCGCGCCCGATGAGAAAGTCCCCCTCGGTCTCGTCCGCCAGCGGCTGCGCTGGGGTCCGGCTCCAGCCGACCACGGCCAGGAAGAGCGGGAGGCCTACCCCCTGACGGACGAGCTGGATGTCATGCGGCAGGTGTTCGACGCCGCCGGCCGGGGAGATCGCCTCTCCCTGGGCGACGTCCACGCCGTCGTGGCCTCCCTCACGGTACTGGTGGCCGAAGCGGAACGGCCGGGGGTACCGCTCCGCCACGGCGTTGCCCGGGAGGACTACCAGCCCGCTCACGCCCTCAATTCGGCGCTGCTCGCGCTAGTCGTCGCCGACGCCCTCGGACTCAAGCCCGAGGAACGGCAGGAATGCGCCCTCGCGGCGCTCCTGCACGACATCGGAATGGCCCGTCTTCCGCCCCCCACCATGACCGGGGACCATTTCACCTCCCAGGATCGCGCCCTGGTGCGCGGTCATCCGATGGAGGGAGCCCGCTTCCTGCTTCGCCACGGGGATCTGCTGGAGGGCCCGGCGGTGGTTTCCTATGAGCATCACCTGCGACAGGATGGCAGTGGCTACCCCAGGCTCAGCTACCCGCGCGAGCCCCACGTACTGAGTAAGGTGGTCGCGGTCTGCGATGCCTTCGACGCTCTGCTCGCCCCCCGGCCTGACCGGTCGGCCTTCGAGCCCTCGAGCGCCCTGATCGAGCTGGAGCGCAGTACCGCCAGCCACTTCGACCCCCGGGTAGTGGCCGCCTTCAGCGGAGTCATGCACCGAACCAGCGGGGGTCGGGCGCCGGTCTTGACAATGCGACGAAAATAGTCGTATTTGACCTCTTCCCATCGGTCCCCAGTCGGGCGACCGGTAAGCAGCGGAATGAGGAGAACCCACCATGTCCGAGACCAAGATCCTTCCAGCGCCTGCCGCAATCGAGAGCCGGGGCTACGTCCATCCCGAGGTGCTGGTATCCACTGAATGGGTGGCAGAACACCTGGACGACCCATCCGTCCGGCTGGTGGAATCGGACGAGGATCTCCTGCTCTACGAGTCCGGGCACATCCCCGGGGCGGTGAAGGTGGATTGGGTCACCGATCTCAACGACTCCGTCAACCGGGACTACCTGAATCGCGAGCAGATGCAGCAGCTGCTCCGCGCCAAGGGGATAAAGCAGGACACGACGATCATCTTCTACGGTGACAAGAACAACTGGTGGGCGGCGTACGCCTTCTGGGTCTTCCGGCTGTTCGGGATCGAGCGGCTCCGGCTGATGGACGGCGGACGCGCTCGCTGGGTGGAGGAGGGCCGGGAGCTGACCACCAAAGTTCCGAGTTATCCGGCCGGGAACATCACCGTAGGCGAACGGAACGACACCACCATCCGGGCCTTCAGGGACGACGTGCTGGCCCACCTGAAGCGCCGCGGGGCACTGGTCGACGTGCGGAGCCCGGAGGAGTACCGCGGGGAACGGCTCCACATGCCCGACTACCCCAACGAGGGCGCGCTGCGTGGTGGCCACATCCCAGGGGCCAAGAGCGTGCCCTGGGCCCGCGCCGTCAATCCCGACACCCACACCTTCCGGCCGGCCGGCGAGCTCCGGACGATCTACGTCGAGGAACAGGGGCTGGCCCCGGAGGGCGACACCATCGCCTACTGCCGGATCGGCGAGCGTTCCTCCCACACCTGGTTTGCCCTGACCTACCTCCTGGGTTTCACCAAAGTGCGGAACTACGACGGGTCGTGGACCGAGTGGGGGAACGGGGTGAAGCTGCCGATCGAGAAGTGAGGACGGCGCGGCAATCGTCATCGGAAGGGTAGGGGCGGAGCGGAAGCTCCGCCCTTACTTGCCAGAAGCTCCGCCCTTACTTGCCAAAACCGGGCGGAGCGGGAGCTCCGCACTTACCCGGGTCCCAGTCGGCGGAGCTTGCGCTCCGCCCCTACCCGTGTCAGCCCAGGATCTCCGGCAGCACTACGCCTGCCTCCCCGGTCAGCTTCACAGCCGCGATATCGTCGAACGCGGTCTTCCCCGGGTCCACCACGACCAACCGGCCACCGCGCTGGTAGACCGTACGGGCAAATCCCGCCGCCGGGTATACCGCACCCGCGGTTCCAACGACCAGACACACCTCGGCTGACAGGGCGGCGCGGCTGGCGAGCTCGACCGCCGATTCTGGCAGCGATTCCCCGAACCAGACCACGTCCGGCCGGAGCAGCGCCCCGCAGCTGGGGCAATGCGGGAGCGTGGCATTGGAGGTCGCGTCGATGACGCCCCGGTGGTCGCCGGCGTAGCGGCAGCGGGTGCAGCGGACCCGCTCGATCGAGCCGTGCAGCCGGACCGGAAAGGCCGCTTCGGCCGCCGCTCCCCCGGTCATGATCGCGGCCGCCTCGTGCAACCCATCGACATTCTGGGTCACCAGCGTGATGCCTTCGCGGGCCAGCAGCCAGCGCGCCAGCGCCAGGTGCCCGGCGTTCGGCTCGCATGCCCCCACCAGCTGCCGCCGCCAGCCATACCACTCCCAAACCAGCCGCGGGTCGCGGGTGAAAGCCTCGGGCGTTGCCAACTCTTCGGGGCTGAAATTCCGCCACAGCCCGTCAGGGCCGCGGAACGTCGGGACCCCGGATTCGGCGCTGATGCCGGCTCCGGTCAGGATGAGGATGCGGCTGGCGCTGGCAAGGAGCGTTCGGGCGGCGTCGGTGTCGGTGGGGGACATCGTGGGAGGCTGTCGGCTGTCGGCTGTCGGCTATCGGCTATCGGCTGTCGGCTGTCAGCGGTCAGGAAGCCGGAAGCCATTCATGCCGAGGGAGCGAAGCGACCGAGGGATCCAGTCAGCGAACTCGGGAGCCGGCGCCGCGCCACCAAGTCGGGCGAGCAGATCCCTCCCTGCGCCCGGGATGACAGGACCCTTCCTGAGGCTGACGGTTGACGGCCGATGGCCGACGGCCGTTGCTCCCTACCTGCCAACCACCGACTCCTCCCCCATCTCCCTGGCCATCCGCCGGATCCGGGCGATCATGGCGGTAAGACCGTGCATCCGGGTCATCCCCAGGGCTTCGGCGAGTCCCAGTTGATCCAGCAGGTCTCCAGGCAGCTCGGCCACGGCGGCCGGGCTCATCCCCTCAATGCCTTTCGCCAGCAGGGCGACGAACCCGCGCACCGTGGGAGCCTCGCGGGGGGCGTCGGCGTGCAGGACCAGCCCGTCGCCTTGCCGTTCCAGGAACAGGTAGACAGGCGACTGGCACTCCGGAACCAGGTTCAACCCCTGATCCCGGGCGGCGTGAAACCGCTGGGGCAGCTCGGGCAGCTTCCGACTATAGTCGAGGAGCAGCTCCAGGCGGGTCTGCCGGTCGAGGGCCTGGAACCTCCGGATCACGGTTTCAAGGGGAGCGACCATGTCCTCAATCTACCGCGGGGCCGCGTCCGGGGGACTCCCCGCGTCCCATTCGGCCCGGAACAGAAAAACCGGGCGGAGGCGCGTGCGCGCCCCCGCCCGCCTTATGCCACCCGGCCACCGCTCTCAGGGCTTGGTGATTGCGCCGCTCATCTTGCTGGAAAGCAGCCCGAAGATCGCGCCGATCACCATGGACACGGCAACCGTCACCAGGGCGTTGCGCGGACTCGCGGAGAGCAGGGCCTCTTTAGTGAGGTTTGCGGACGGGTTGCCGAGCAGGAACCCGAACACCGACGCATACCCCAGGACGCTCGCGGGGATGGTGGAGAGCGCCCCGACATGTGCGGCCAGACACAGAATCAGGACGGTCACGCCGACAATGACTCCCGCCATGACGGCTCCGCTCGGCGCGGAGAGCAGCAGCAGCGCTGCCACCCAGGCGCAGATGGCGCCGAAGATGTTGCAGATGATTGTCTTCTTCAGGGCCTCGGCGTTGCCGCCGACAGCGAAATAGCAGGCCCACGCAATGAAGGCCGCCCAGATCAGATAGCTGGGCAGGAACTGAAGGAAGATGAATGTGGCGACTCCGCCGAGAATCCCGATACTCAACGACAGCGCGACCAGCTGTGACATGGTCTTACCCTCCCCTGGCATGGTGGGGTGACGATGCGACCGCTCGAACGTGCGCTCTGAACTGGGTGCGGAAGAGACGGGAACGGATTTACCGGTCGGGCGGGGACCTGTCAAGGGCCAGCCCGGCCCGGGCCTTACATGTTTTCGACAACCGCCCGGCCAAATTCGGAGCACTTGAGCAGCGTGGCCCCCTCCATCAACCGCTCGAAGTCGTAGGTCACTCGCTTCTGGGTGATGGTCTTCTCCAGCCCCTGGATGATCCGGTCCGCCGCCTCGTCCCAGCCGAGGAAGCGGAACATCATCTCTCCGGAGAGGATCAACGACCCGGGGTTCACCTTGTCCTGGTTGGCGTACTTGGGGGCTGTTCCGTGGGTGGCCTCGAAGATGGCATGCCCGGTCAGGTAGTTGATGTTGGCGCCCGGCGCGATGCCGATCCCGCCCACCTGGGCCGCCAGGGCGTCGGAGATGTAGTCGCCATTCAGGTTCATCGTGGCGATGACGTCGTATTCCGCCGGCCGGGTCAGGATCTGCTGCAGGAAGGCGTCGGCGATCACGTCCTTGATGACCACGCCTCCAGGGAGCCGGCACCACGGGCCCCCGTCGATCTCCACCGCGCCGTACTCTTGCTTGGCCAGCTCGTAGCCCCAGTCCCGGAACGCTCCCTCGGTGAACTTCATGATGTTGCCTTTGTGCACCAGGGTGACGCTCTTCTTCTTCTGGCGCACGGCGTAATCGATCGCGGAGCGGATCAACCGCTTGCTACCTTCCTCGGAGATCGGCTTGATCCCGATTCCACTGGTGGCGGGAAAGCGAATCGTCGTAGCTCCCATCTGCTCCATCAGGAAGCTGATCAGCTTCCGGGCCTGGTCGGTCTTGGCCTTGTACTCGATGCCGGCGTAGATGTCCTCGGTATTCTCCCGGAATATGATCATGTCCACCAGCTCCGGCTGCCGTACCGGGCTAGGCACCCCGCGGAACCAACGCACCGGGCGGACGCACGCGTATAAATCGAGCTTCTGGCGGAGCGCCACGTTGAGCGAGCGGAACCCGCCGCCGACCGGGGTGGTCAGCGGGCCCTTGATGCCGACCAGGTGGTAGCCGATCGCCCGGAGGGTGTCCTCCGGCAGCCAGCTGTCCAGCTTGTCCCGGGCCTTCTCCCCTGCATACACCTCGAGCCAGTGCACCTGCCGCTTGCCTCCATAGGCTTTCCGGACCGCGCCGTCGAACACCAGCTGCGAGGCCCTCCAGATGTCCGGTCCGGTGCCGTCTCCCTCGATGAACGGGATGATGGGATGATCCGGGACCGTCAGCTTCCCGGCCGTCATGGTGATGGAGTCGCCACTGGTGGGCGCGGCGAGGGTGTCGTACTTCGGAGGCGTGGGCATGCGTCGGGGTTCGCTGTATGTTTGCATCTGGCTCCTCATCCCGAGGAGCGTGCGACGAGGGATCTACCGACCCGGCCTCGAGGTTGGCGACGTAGATCCCTCGGTGCGCTCGGGATGAGAATCGGCTCAGGGAATCTAACATGGCTCCCACCCCCATCCCCGACCCCGCTCGTCCCCTTCGCGACCCGCCCGCCTGGCAGGGTCGGGCAGGGGAGGTGGCCAAAGGCATTCTCGCGGCATTCGATGCCCATCAAGCCCAATTCCGCGTGGTGACCCGTCGGGCGGAGACCCGCTTTCTCCACCGCGACTGGCGCGGGGGACAGAAGGACGCGGCCGAGCGGCTCACCCTCTATCGGCAGTTCGTGGGCTCGTGCGGGCAGGAGCTGCGCCGGTCGCTGGGCGACGCGATCCACGAGGTGCCGCTGTGGGTGGCGCTGCGGGCGGCCTACGGGCGCGAGGCCCGGTTCCGGCTCGACGCCGAGCTGGCCTACACCTTCTTCAATTCCGTGGTGCGGCTGGTGCTCCATGCGGTCGGTCCAGACGCCGGGGTCTATTTCGATGACCGGGAGTTCCATGGACTGCCGCCCATCTCCGCCGCGCTGGTCCTGCGCCGGTACCCGGGGGGGCGGAGCCTCGAGGTGATGCTCCGGGACATGCTCGGCGAGCTTCCGTTCGTCGACCAGTACGGCAACCGCGACCAGGACGCGCGGCTCATCGCGCGCCGCCTGGCCGAGGACCTCGCCCGCGGGGCCCGGGGCCCGGTGCTGGATGCCATCGAGATGGTGCCGGCGCCCTTCTACCGCAACAAGGGCGCCTATCTGGTCGGGCGCCTGGTCACCAGCGCGGGGATCCTGCCGCTGGTGCTGCCCATGGTGCACGACCAAGGCGGGCTCAGGGTGGATGCGGCGCTCACCACCACGGACGAGGTCAGCGTCATCTTCTCCTTTACCCGGTCCTACTTTCACGTCGAGGTGGAATGCCCCCGGGCGATGGTGGAGTTTCTCCGTTCCCTGATGCCCCGGAAGCCGGTCGATGAGCTCTACACCTCCCTCGGTTTCCACAAGCACGGCAAGACCGAGCTGGTCCGGGTGTTGCTCCGTCACATGGAAACCAACGACGCGCGGTTCGAGCTCGCCGAGGGGGACAAGGGGCTGGTCATGGCGGTGTTTGCCCTGCCGTCCCTCAACGTGGTCTTCAAGATCATCAAGGATCGCTTCGGTCCCCCCAAGCAGACCACCCGGGAGCAGGTGATGGAGAAGTATCACCTGGTCTTCGTCCGGGACCGGGTCGGCAGGCTGGCCGATGCGCAGGAGTTCGAGGGACTGGCCTTCGCGCGGGACCGCTTTGCGCCGGAGCTGCTGGACGAGCTGCTCGCGGAATGCGCCGGGACCGTTCGGGTGGTGGGCGACCAGGTGCTCATCCGGCACCTCTACACCGAGCGACGGGTTACTCCGCTCAATCTGTATCTCCGGTACGTGGACGAGAGCCGGGCGGTGGACGCCGTCCTCGACTATGGCCAGGCCATCAAGGACCTGGCCGCCGCCAATATCTTCACCGGCGACATGCTGCTCAAGAACTTCGGGGTAACGCGCCACGGGCGGGTGATCTTCTACGACTACGACGAGCTTTGCCTGCTCACCGAGTGCTGCTTCCGCGAGATTCCCAAGTCCCACCACGACGAGGACGAGTTCAGCGCCGAGCCGTGGTTCCCGGTAGGAGAGCACGACATCTTCCCGGAAGAGTTCCGCGCCTTTCTCGCCCTCCCCGGACGCCCCGGCCGGGTGTTCCTGGCCGCTCACGGCGACCTGCTCCGGGTCGACTACTGGCGGCGGATGCAGGCGCTGGCGGAGCAGGGTGAGGTGGTGGACATCTTCCCGTACAAGCCGAGTCGGAGGCTGCGGTGAGGGACGGACGGGACGGACAAGACGGACGAGACGGACTGGACGGACGAGAGGACGGGAGGACGAGAGGGCGAGACGACGGAATCGTCCTGTCCGTCCTGACCGTCCTGACCGTCCTGTCCGTCCTGACCGTCCCGTCCGTCCTGTCCGTCCTGTCCGTCCTGTCCGTCCTGTCCGTCCTGTCCGTCCCACCCTCCCTACCGCAGTACTTCCCTTAAATACATCCCCGCCAGCACGGCATACGCCGCGAAGCTCAGTCCCAGCAGGGCTGCGCCGCCCCACCCCGGCCTCGCCCAGCCGGGCAGCTCGGCGGGAAGCTGGCGGTAATTGAGGAACCAGAGCACTGCGGGAAACGCCACCGTTCCCACGAAGCCGATCACCGCCGACAGCAGGATCAGCGGACCCGGGGCCGTGAGCAGCATGGTGAAGCAGGTGACTGCCGTGAGCAATCCGAGGCAGATCCAGTACCACCCCTGCTCGCCCCGATGCCGGGCCGCCGGGAAGAGCGTCGTAACAATGTCGGCCTGCATCCGGCTGACCCCATCGGCGGTCGCGAGCCAGGTGTCGGTGAGAAACGCCGCCGCCACGATCAGGAACACCACCCGGCCGACCGGCCCCCAGCTCACCTCGAAGAACCGGCTCTGCACCACCGCCAGCTCGTACTCCTGCGGCAGGAGCCCCTTGGGAAACAGGAGCGCCCAGGCCAGGAGACAGGTCATGAGCGTGGTGAACAGGTTGCCGACAATGCCGACGAGGGCGTCGATAGTGAGATAGCGGCGCCAGTTGTACCAGGCTGCCCGCGAGCTCGACGCATCGTCGGGCAAAGTGCCCGGTGCCCAGTGCCCGGTGCCCAGTGGATCCGAGTTCTGGGCACTGGGCACTCGGCAGTGGGCACTCTCGCGCAAACCCGTGATATGCCCCCCATACCTCGCCATCCCGCTCCCCTTCTCCCGGAGCCAGTAGGAGTAGAGCAGGATCCAGAAGCCGCCCAGTCCGGCGAAGGTGATGCCGGTCAGCAGCTTGGTGGCGTCTCCGGGCTCCCACGGCCGGGGCATCGGCCCCGCGGGCGGACCCAGCAGGCCGCGGGTGAAGGACGGGATTGCGGCGAGGACCTCCGGTGACAGGCAGGCCCAAACCAGGCCCACCACGGTGACGACCGCCACGACCTTCATGAAGTTCTCGACCAGCCGGTAGACGATGTTCGAGAACGCCAGCGCCAGGACGAAGATCGCGATCGAGCAGTAGCCCCAGAACAGCGTCTGGCCCCGCGCGCTCCAGCCCGTGGGCAAGCCGGTGAGGGCCGCCATGGCCGTGCCGCCCGCGGAGGCGAACGCGCCGAACCACAGAAACGAGAGCGTCATCAGCACCCACAGCGCGATGCCCACTCCACGGTTGAGCCGGATGAAGCCGCGGAAGATGCTCTCGCCGGTCAGCAGGGTGTAGCGGCCGATCTCCACGTTGAGCGGGTACTGGAGCAGGCACGCCGGAATGAGAAGGAACAGGAAGGTGAGCCCGTACTTGGCGACCAGGTACGGCCACCAGATCAGCTCTCCGCTTCCCTGCGCGAGGGCCATCCAGACGATGCCCGGGCCGAGCGCCCGCCACCACCCGGGAAACGGCGGCAGCGGTCGGCGGGCGATATCCGAGGAATTCATCGCAGGTTATCCTTGGGAATGCAGATCCGTACCCGGGCGCGGCTCGAGATCCTGCTGGTTGCCCTGCTGTTTTCCACCGGTGGCGCCGCGATCAAGTCGGCCCAGTTCACCAGCTGGCAGGTGGCAGGCCTGCGCTCGGGGATCGCGGCGCTCGTGGTCTGGCTGTGCATCCCCTCCGCCCGCCGGTTCAGCAGAAAGACCTTCGGGGTCACGCTGCTGGTCGCGCTCGCCTACGCGGCGACCCTTACGCTCTTCGTCCTGGCCAACAAGCTCACCACCGCCGCCAATACGATTTTCCTTCAGGATACTGCGCCGCTCTACATCCTGCTCCTGGGACCCTTCCTGCTTCACGAGCGGATCGCCCGGCAGGACCTCTGGCTGATGGCGGCGGTGGCGGGCGGCATGGCCTTCTTCTTCGTGGGACGGCAGCAGACCTTCGCGACCGCGCCCGATCCGGTCCACGGCAACCTGCTGGCGGTGCTCTCCGGGCTGACCTACGCGCTGATGCTCATCGGTCTGCGCTGGATGGGGACCCGCGGTGGCGCTCCGGCATCGGCCGTGGCATTGGGCAATCTTCTTGTGCTCTTGTTCGCGGTCCCGGTCGCGCTGCCGCTCGGCCATCACCCTATCGGCGACTGGGCCGTCATCATCTATCTCGGCGTGTTCCAGATCGGATTGGCCTACAGCCTGCTCACCAGGGCCATCCCCCACGTGCCTGCCCTGGAGGTGTCGCTCCTCCTGTTTCTCGAGCCCGCGCTCAACCCGATTTTCGCCTGGGCCGTGCATGGAGAGAATCCGGGTCTCTGGTCCCTGCTGGGCGGTGCCATCATCATGGGGTCCACCGCGTACAAGGCCTGGTCGGACAACGCGGCAGCAGCGGCAGGGACCGGTGAGAAGCTACACCCGTCCGCGGTAGACGAGTGAGCTGTGTAGGCTGTCGGCTATCGGCTATCGGTCGCCGGCCGATAGCCGATAGCCGATAGCCGATAGCGAACAGATAACCTACACATGCCCCTCTCCCCCACCCTCATCGAAACCATCCGGGTCCGCAACGGACTCGCGCCGCTCTGGGGTCTGCACCTCAGGCGGCTCGCCGGGAGCTGCAAGGCGCTGGGCGTGCCCTTTCCGGGACTGCTGAAGGTGCCGGAAGGCGGGGCCGATCGGGTGCAACGGCTGGCGGTGAATCGGCGCGGAGTCGACGTGACCGAGCGGGAGGCAGGTTCGACCGCGCCGGTGCGGCTGGTCACGAGCCCCGTGCCCCACCCGCAGTATCACCACAAGACCACCGAGCGGGCGAGCTTCGACCGGGCGCTGGAGGAGGCCCACCGCTCGGGGGCCGACGATGCCCTGATGCTCAGTCCCCGGGGAGAGGTGGCGGAGGCCACGATCTGGTGCCTGTACTGGTGGGAGCCGGAGGGGCTCTGCGCGCCGGCGCTCGAAATCGGCATTCTCCCCGGGGTTTCCCGGGCGCGGATCGATCGGCTCGCCGGCCCGATCCACCCTCGCCGGGTGCTGCTGCCGGCGCTTGCGGGCCGGTCGCTGCTGCTGAGCAACGCCGCTCGGGGTGTGGTCGAAGTCTCGTCTCTCGATGGAGTTGCGGTGCCGCGCGATGCCCGGACGGCCACTCTCCAGGCACGTTTCTGGCCTTGACCCACCGGGGGGCCGCCCGGTAGCTTGTGCGGTCCTGTCGTTGCGGGAAGCAGAGACCCGTGGTGGTTGTAGCTCAATCGGTTAGAGCGCCGGACTGTGGCTCCGGAGGTTGCGGGTTCGATTCCCGTCAGCCACCCTGAGGGCGGACCGGCGGACGGGCGGACAGGCGGACGGTACGACAAGGCAGTTCCATTTCGGTCCAGCCGTCCGCCGATTGCCCGTCCGCCGACGAAGGTCCGTAGCTCAATTGGTAGAGCACCGGTCTCCAAAACCGGGGGTTGGGGGTTCGATTCCCTCCGGGCCTGTGGAAGAGCTATCGGCTATCGGCTATCGGTCGATTGGCGGTGGCCAAGCAAATGGAGTCGGGGCGGCGGCTGGGAGCTTCAGTGTCCGATAGCTGATAGCCGATAGCCGATAGCCCTCTGAACGCCGCTATCGTCTAGAGGCCTAGGACACAGCCCTCTCAAGGCTGGAACACGGGTTCGAATCCCGTTAGCGGTATGGGGAGTGGCCACCCAACGGCCCCATCGTCTATCGGTCAGGACGCGACCCTTTCAAGGTCGAAAGACGGGTTCGATTCCCGTTGGGGCTACTCCGACAGAGTGGGGACAGGCGTCTCCGCCTGTCCCCACGCGCCGCTAGCTCAATTGGCAGAGCAAGTGACTCTTAATCACTAGGTTGTAGGTTCGATTCCTACGCGGCGCATCAACGAGTGACGCCACCGAGAGGTGGCGTTTTTCGTTGAATGGAGACACTCGAGGCGAACCCAATACAGGCGTACCGGACCCGGAGTGAACTGACGATTCTTCGGTCGGGCCTTCCCGCCCGTCTCGACCCCAAAGTGACCGCACCCTCTGTCCCAGCTCCCGTATCATTGAGAGCGGCAGAGGGTGCGGCCTGGTGGGAGTAGCTGGTGCGCGGTCTAGCGGAACTCGGGCATTCCAGGATTCACGCCGCACCGGCCGCCCTCACTCACCACCGAGCCTTGACCATTCCAGTAGAAGGTGCTCTGGCCGGGGACCACCAGATCGCTGCCGAGCGGGATGAGCTGGTTGGTGCTGATGCCCCGGGCCATCGCCGCCAGCGTGTCCCGGGTCATGAAGATGGTGACATGATCATCCTGAGGGATGGAATCGGTGCCGGTACCGATGATTGGGTTGAGGTCCACGTCCTTCCAGTCGGTCTCGCCGTCGCGATAGATATCGCCGGCGTAGTCCATGCCCGCCACGCAGTCAGCGAAGGTCGTCGCCGGGACCATGTGGATCACGTCGGACATCTTGATGGCGACGCAAGGATACCCGCCCGCCTCAGGCGAGCCCGTGAACAGCACCGGATTGCCCACGAAGTCCTTGACTACCGCCGTCGTGCCGTAGTCCTGCACCAGGATCGGTGACGAGCAGTCGGTGTTCGGGCTGATATAGAGTGCGTACACCCCGATCGAGAGCGAGGCCGGATCGCCGGTGAGCGGATCCTGAAGGGTGTGCATGCCGGCCGAGGCCATGGCTGACGGCGGCGCAAAAGCAGAACCGACAATAGTCAGGAGGGTTCCGGGACCACCGGCGGGTTCCGCGGTACAGGCCGCGAGGGCGGTTGCCAGCGTGCCAACGATCGCGATGCGAATCGGCTTCGGCGTGCGCATTTGTTCCTTCACCTGAGATGGAGTGAGAGTGTGAGAGCTTCGTCCCCCCCTTTTGTGAGGCAGAACCTGCGCCATGCGCTTCTGGCACGGTCGCTGTCGAGGTCCTGAGAGTGTCATATCCCTCGACAGCCCTGCCCGAAAGGAGGCAAGCCGCTGGTCTGTTTGAGGTTGTCCCCAGGGCGCTCGCTCGGCGGGGCCTAACTCGACCGCTCTTTATCAGCGAGGAACGCTCAGCTTTCGAATGAATGGTGTGAAGAAAGTGAACGGCGGGTGAACCCCGCTTACGGTTAGCGCGGGGGGTCTCGCGGAATGCGGCGGGAAGAGCTGTCGAAACGCGGCTCCGGTGTCACAATCGATTCCCGCGAGATTTCGATCATCGCGGCATGACGACGGTGACGCAGGCTGGCGCCCTCCGTCCCAGCATCGCGGGCAATGGCCGACCCTTGCCGACCACTCGCTCCGGAGCCCATAGTATGGGTATGGCTGCGCCGATCTACTGGACTGCGGAGATGGTCCGGGCACTCCCGGACGACGGCAACCGCTACGAGGTCGTCCACGGGGAACTGCTGGTGACCCCCGCGCCCAGGCCCGCCCACCAGCTCATCGCCGCCCGGCTCGTGGCCGCGCTCTCGAGCTACCTCGAGCGGAACCCGATCGGCGTGGTCCTCGCCTCGCCCGCCGACATCTCGTGGGGGCGCCGGGATGTGCTGGTGCAGCCGGACGTCTTCGTGGTGGCGCTTGAGGATGCCCGAACCCTGGAATGGGAGCGGATGCGACGCCTGCTGCTGGTCGCGGAGGTCCTCAGTCCCTCCACGACACGCGCGGACCGGTTCGTCAAGCGGCGCCGCTACCAGGACGCCGGCGTCCCCGTCTACTGGATCGTGGACGCCGATGCGCGTCAGGTCGAGGCTTGGACGCCCGAGGCGGAGTTTCCCGAGGTTGAGCGGACGCGGCTGGCGTGGTATCCGGAGGGAGCGGGGTGGCCGTTCGAGCTCGAGCTCGAACAGTTGTTCCGGCCTCTCTGACGGCTGGGCGGCAGGGCCGCCCCGTGGGAACTCGCGTGTCACCGGGAGATGATCGCGGCTGCGAGGGAGTGATCGGGACCACGGCCTCGCTCATAGGCCGGCTTACATCCATGAGGCCAACCTGCGGTTGAAGGGAAGAAGAAGCACCGCACAGGTCCCCGCGAGAGTGCGGGGTGCTGACGCGGCGACACCAAAGCGCCCCCCGCGCGCCATCGCGCGGGGGGCGCCTCAGTGCCCAGCCCGCTACCGCTCAGCAGGCGTGCCGGACGCGCTTGGCGTGGGAGGACAGGTCCTTGGTGTGGTTCAAAAGCACCCGCGGACCGTCGATCGGCACGTCCTTCACCGATCGCTTCGCCCGGCGCGCCTGTACCGCCTGCGGACCCAGCAGTGCCTGCGGGCCACTCACCCGGACCTCGTTCGCCGCCGCCCCCCCGCCTCGATGGGTCGGGGCCGGGCGGGGATTCTGCGATACCTGGGTACGACTCTCGTTCCGCCAGCCGGCGCAGGCGGAGGACAGGACCAGCACCAATGACAGAAGAGCAACGGGCGCAAGTCGGCGGCCCGTGGAACTGTGCATCGCCCGAGACATATCGACCTCCTCTGAATGAGACCGACTGCCGCTCGTGGCCGAAGCCACGACCATGCCCCGGACGGTGGATGCCACCGGGGCCGACAGGAAACCTATGGGCCTGGTTCCGGGGAGAACACCCCGATCGCAATTGAGACGCAGGTCACAGCGCCGGGAAGGACAGGAGTCACGCCTTCTTGGCGTCATGGCTGGCCCGGAATACCATTTCCCAGTCGCTCGCAAGTCATAGATCACCCCGACCCTACCCTTCAATTTCGCCTCGCTGGGCGACCATCTGGGCGCGCAAACTGCCGCCAGGCCAGATAGGCCCCCCGGGCCGCGACCGCCGCCACCCGTCGCCGCATCCGAACCGCCGGCGACGTTCCCGGCACCCCGGGCAGGATCGGCCAGCCGATCTCTGCTCGGGTGCCCTCCTCCACCAGCTTCTCCGCTGCGCGGGGATGCCTGGCAGCATGGCGATGGACCGCCAGCCGCCAGCGGAGCGCCCGGATCAGATCGAAGGCCGGCACTCCGGACAGCTCCGGCGGCAGCGAGCGCCCCGCCAGCTCCGCCGCGGCACCGAGCCACGAGAGCGTCACCCCCCTCGATGGGACCTCGGACGAGTCCAACCGTCGCGCGATCTCCCCCCAGTGAATCGGCTCGACCCCGGCCAGAATCACGCTCGCGTCCTGGAAATAGCGCAGCCGAAAGCCACCGGTCCCGTGCAGCAGGCCGTGGGCGATCCCCTGCCACAACAGTTCCGTAGCGGAAGGGACGGGGAAGCCGAGGCCGTTGGCATTGACCGTCACTGCCAGGGTCGTCGCGCGGCGCCACGCATCGTCCGGCGGAACCTCTCTCGAGGTTGAGAGGTGGAGCTCGACGGCCACCCGGTCCTGGTTCCACAGCGCGGCGAGATGGAAGTGATCGACTCGCGCCCGGTCCGGACTGCAGGTCGGCTCGTAACCCGAGCGTTGCAGCTGATCCCATGCCTCCCGCACGCGGTCCTGGGGCAGAATGAGGTCCACATCGTTGGTCGCCCTGGCGTCGGCATAGGGATAAAGGGCGGCCGCGAGTCTGCGGGCGGAACCCTTGATCCAGACATGAGGGTAGCCGTTCCCGGTGAGCCATCCGCCGAGCTCCGATACTCGGGCGTCGGCGAGCAGGTTCTTCGCCGCGTCCTCTCGAGCGCGCTGGGACAGCCAACTGGCGAAGCCTGCCTCGGGCGCGCTCTCGGCCCCGGCGCTCTTGAGCCGTCGGTAGAGCCAGAGCGCAACGCCTTCCTCAAGCACCAATTGGGCAAGTCCGGACGTGTCCACCTCATGCCAGGCCCTCTGGAGCGCGCCCGGATCCGGCTCCCTGCCGAGCCGCAACGTGTCGAGCACAACGCTGGCCGTGTCTACCACTTGTCCTCTGTCATCTCGTCCTCTCGTCCTCTCGTCCTCTCGTCCCGCCGCCCCCCCCTCCGGAAACCTGGCGATCAGCGTGTGGCTCGTGCTCCGCGATGCATCAGGTTCCAGGTACGGCGCCTCGTCACGTATCAGCCAGGCGTGCGCGGTGAGCGGACGGTCCGACTCGCGCCGGACCCCAATACAGAGGTCAACCGGGAGGCCTGCTTTGCGAAGCAGGTAGTAGAGGATTGCCGATCGCTTGAGGCAGGTGTGTCGCCATGGCCCGGGCAAGGCACAGAGCAGCCGGTCCACCCACGCGGCCAGGGCGGCGGGGTCTATGGAGGCCGGCGCCGCGGGCGAGGCGCCCCGGTCCAGCCACGCGGAAAGGCGCCGGAAAGAAACCAGCGACAGGAGCGGAGGGATCACCAGCGCGCTGACGGAGGCGCGGACCTTCAACCCGAACGGCACCGTCCCGTTCACCCCTCCCCCTCCAGTTCGGAGATGAGCTCGGCCTCGCGACAACGATCCAGAAAGCCGCGCACGCTGGTCGTCGCCTGTTCCCGGGTCACTTCGAACCGCTCGACCACCACCGCCACGAGTTCGTCGAGCGTCCGCGGCGTCGCCAGCGCTTCCAGGATCACCAGTCCCGTCTTGTTGACCGTGAAGTAGCGCCGGGTGCCCAGCTGCAAAGCAACCCCTTCACCCTCGAGGGAGCTGAGGCGAAGATCGGGATGGGGCCGGTAGCGGATGGTCATCGGATGAGTTCCGACAACAGATCGGGATGGCGGAACAGGTCCCGCCCGAGCGATAGGCGATAAGCCCGGCTCTGGCGCCCCAGCCTCGCCAGCAACGCCAAATGCTGCTCTGCAAGTCCGGGCTCCACCACCACCCACGCCGACCAGCGCACCAGTTCCGCCAGCGTCTCTCCCGGCCCCAGCCGTTCGGCTCGGGTAGAATCATCGCCAACCGTCGTAAACATCACGATCTCCGGCTCCACCCTCGGCGCCCAGGTCCCTCCCAGTTCATCCGGCCAGTAGCCCACCTTGCCCCGATCGGGAAGCGGGACCCCGCCCATCCGGGCCAGCAGATCCTGACCTCCTGGCCGGAGACCGATCCGACTTCGAAACGACCTTGCCTCGACCCGCTCTCCGGTCTGGGCCAGGAAGGCAATGTCGTCGGTGCCAACCGCCCAGCCCCTCGTGCCCACCAGGGCGGTCGTGGTCGACTTTCCCGATCCGGAATTGCCCGCGAACAACCAGCCTCGACCCGTGGGATCCACGGCTGTTCCGCCGTGAACATGGTGCCAGCCGACCCGACGCAGCAGGAAGATCAGCACCGTCAGAAGGAAGGTGCGTTTACTCTCTTCGATGTGCTCGACCGCCTGAGGAGACAGAACGACCCGGGCGCACCGGTCGTCGGACGACAGCTCCGCCACCGCCGGTGCTGTCTCCCAGCTGATCAACAGTCGGTTGTCAGGCGGTAGCAGGTGAAGGGTAACCCCCGGCTGTCGAAACACCGGTGGAGGCAGGTCGGGCCGCCGCGGCAGCGCCTGGAGGTGGATGTCGATGCCAAGAGGGAGGGGTGGTTCAATCCTGCCCTCCTCCAGCCATGATTCCACACTGCGTCGGATGGCGGGGTCGGGGCAGTGGATCTTGATCCCGGAGGACATGACCTAAGATCGTTCCCACAAGCACGCACGCGCCAGCCTTGGCAGGCCGGCGCGTGGGTGCCCCTCGCACTACATGTCCGATTCTCTCCGGGCCGGAGCAACCCGGTTACGCTGACTCAGCTCGCTGTCAGATTCCGGTCAGCCAGGTAGCCCGCCGTCGCCACCGTCGGTGCCGCCCGGTGAGGTGAGCGTCACTGCCGCCAGGGAGCCCTGCTCGGTCAGAGTAGGCTCTTCGAACTGCTGCCGTCCGCTTTGGTTTTCCATAGGTCCCGCCCTCGATGAACTGTGCCGGGGTGATGAGCGCCCCTGGGTCTAACTGCAATGTTCGCGCAGCGAGCTCGCCGCGATGCCTTGGACGTAAGTATTTGTCTGGCTTACACTTCCGGTAACTGCCCAAAACCCGGCACATCTACACCTGTGGTCGGTTCACCACAGAATCAGCGCTGAACCTTCTGGCTCCGGTTCTCTATGGTAAGACTTTTCGGTCCATCCCGTAAGATGGCCCGGGGAGCCCACCCCCTCCTGAGAGCGGCCGGGGGCCGAAAACCGGCCCCCGGGGGGGCCGCCGCCTATTGCCTGGTGATTGAGCGCGGCGGGCTTCCCTCCAGGCGGGGATGCACCGGCACGGTGAACCCTCCTCGTTCGAGGACCCCGTGACCGACGTCGCTGAGCAGCAGCGCCACAAACGCCTCGGCCAGCCGTGGGTGCGGCGCCCGGCGGGGTACCGTGACACCGTAGAACACCGGCTCTCCCCGGATCTCAAAGGAGTCTGCCGGCGAATTCGCGACCCAGATCCCTACCGCACCGTACGTCGCCGCGAGGGCAGGGTCGCTCATGTCCACCGTTGGCGGCAACGGCAGGTAGCGCAGGCCGGGGCCCCGCGCGGTCGTGCGGTAGGCGATGAGGTAATCCAGTTCGCCGGCCCGGAGCTGGTCGAGCGGGTTCTGCCCAGCCGCAAACGCCCCGAACGTCGGGACCGCCCGATCCAGCGCCGCAGCCAGGCCGGGGCGCCGGTAGTATCGCTCCGCAAGCGCGAACACCAGTCGGGCCCGGTACCCTCCCGGATCAAGAGCCGGATCGGAGTGGCCAGCCCGAATGCCAGGCTGGAGGAGAATATCCGGCCAGTTATCGCTGGTGATATCGCCGGCACCTTGGGAACGGTCGGTGTACACAAGCACCATGGCGTTCCCCGCGAAGGCGCCGTACCACTCCGCCTCCGAGGGCATTAGCACGCGCGGGATGATGGCGTAGTCGGCCATCCCATACACGTCGGGGCTTGGCTTGGGAGCCAGGCCGAGGCGTGCCATGGAAACGCTGCCACCCCCCTGCAATCGGATACCCACGCCGGGATGTCGATGAAGGAAGCTGTCAGCCAGCTCCTGGAGCACTTCCCGCAGGCTCCCGGCGTGATACACGATCAGGCTGTCGCGGGTCGGTGCGGGAGCCTGGGCACCGCTGGTCGATGTTGCTGGTGCGCAGCGCGTGCTCCAGAGCGCCAGTAGCGCGGCCAACCCACCAGCAATGCTTGAGTGCCGCCGAACCGTTCTCAGAAGACGTACCGCGCGCCGAGCTGCACCCGCCAGCGCGAGGCCTCCACATTCATAACTTCTTTCACCGGCAGGGTCACCTGGTACAGGTTCCGGCTGTTCGCGACGTCCTGACCGCGGAGCCTCAGCATGGCCACGTTCTCCGTACCGGCGCCGGCCAGCGTGCCGGTTTGGCGGATCACGCCCCAGTCTCCGTCGATCAGGTGCAGCACATTGAACAGGTCGAGGGAGAGCTCGAGCGCCTGTCCCGCCGGGAGCCCGACTCGTTTGGCCAGCCGGGCGTTGAGAACGCTCTGCCACGGATTGCGGCAGGCATCGCGCCCGAGGATGCTGCCGCGCGCCTTGCGGAGGCACGACTCCCCATCGATGAAGCGGTCCAGCGTGGCGAACCCGGCGGGATCCGGGACCAGCGTGCCGCTGCTGTCCCGGACCACACTGATGTCCGCGGCGTCCCGAGGGACGTACACGGCGTCGTTGGCCTGGCGGTCGAACGCGCCGGACAGGTTGCCGACCCCGTCGCCATTCGCGTCGCCGTTGACGATATAGGTGAACGGGGTGCCAGAGCTGCCGAGGTACACCAGAGTAAGCGAGGCGTCGTACGGGAGGTTCACCGTCCCACTGATCGTGATCTTGTGTGGGGTCGAGAAGACCGAAGTGGCGAGTTCGCGATCGGCGAGCACCCCGGTGAGCGGGACGAAACCGTAGTTGGAGACCGTCTGGGCGTCGCGCAACGAGATCAGGTCTTTGGCGTCGGTGTAGGTGTACGCCGCGTTCAGCTCGAGCCATCGCTGGAAGCGTCGCCGCACCTGGGCCGTGACGAGATAAGTGCGGTCCCCGCCGGCGTTGGCGATCTGCAGCACGGGACCGAACGCCGTCGTCACCCGGCTCGGGGTTACCGTCGGCAGGGCGCCGGTGGCGCTGGTGGCGGCGATCGTGCCGTAGAGCACTCGTCCCCCTTCGCCGGAGAGTACCCCGTTCGGCCCGCTCAGGTTGACGTCGCTGATGTACAGGCTCCTGACGCCCCGCTGATACAGCCCATCCAGGGAGGCGGTGAAACCGCCCGGCAGGGTCTGGTCCACGCCGAGGGCCACTTTCAGTGCCTGGGGCATCTTGAAGCCGGGAGTGAAGTAGGTCACCGTGGGGGCAGGGGTGGAGCCAGGTGTGAGGCAGGCCGTCGGCTGAGTAGCGGGATCCGGGTTGAAGGCCGGCGCGGCGGCCCCGTTGCAGGTGAGTGTCACCGCGTCATTGCCGGTCTGGGTGAAGGCGAACGCCATCCAGCTGTACGGAACCGCCCCGGTGAAGTAGCCGACCCCTCCGCGAAGAATGGTCTCCGGACGCAGCGACCAGTTGAATCCGACTCGGGGGGACCAGAGCGGTTTGCTGTCGATGAATTCGCCGGTATTGATTCCCAGCACACTCGTCCGGAGCGCCGCGTTGGCCGTGGGTCGGTCGCGCAGCGACTGGAAATCGGCGCGGAGGCCCGCCGTCAGCGCGAGGCCGGGCACCGGCTCCCAGCGGTCCTGGGCGTAGAGGCCGAACCAGTTCGCCCCGAAGTTGGCCGCCGCGCCGCCCGGACGGAGCGCGATCGCGCGGATGAAGCGGGATGGCGTTCCTGTCGCGAAGGTTGCGAGGTTGGTGAACTGGTAGGTTCCGGTGGCGTTCGGCAGGGAGACCCAGTCGAAATCGAGCAGCGACGCGTGCGCTCCTGCCGTCAGCACGTGCCGCCCCAGGTCGAACGTCGCGGTGTTGGTCAGCTCGATGGCCCGTTGGTTCAGTCGGGAGCTCTGGGAGCTGGCATCGCTCCCGGCGATCAGGCGAGCGGCCGCGAAGCCCGGATCCCCCACGTTGCTGACGATGACCGAGGGATAGGTGGCAACCGGTTGTCGCGGCTCTTCGACGTGGAGATAGCCGGCCAGGAACTCGTTGGACACCCGGCTACCCAGGAAGGTGTGCCAGCGCAGCCGCCCGCTCCACTGTGTGGAGTTGGGGATGAACCCCGCGGACGTAAGCCGGTAGTCTCCGCCGATGGTCCGGGGCGGCGCCAGCGTATCGGTAATATCCCCGTCGGTGTAGTTGAGTGAGCCCTCCAGCACACCGGACCGGCCCAGCAGGGCGCTGAGTTTCATGAAGAGGTTGCCGCTACGGTCGTGGGTCGTATACGGCGCGAAACTGCCGGGGTCGAGATTGTAGCTCTGAAGGGTCGCCATGAACTTCTGCACGCTGTCGATCGAGATTCCAGCGCCAGTCCCCCGTCCGATGGCTGGCCCGGTGAACGGGGCATTCCGCCGGCGCAGCTCTCCGGCGACGAAGAAGTGCAGCCGGTCGCGAATCACCGGTCCACCGATCCCGGCGCCGAACTGCCAGTCCGAAAAGTCCGTTGCCCGCAAGCCCGTGGTGTCCTTCCCGGTGAGGCCCGATCCCTGGTAGTAGTTGAATACCGCACCGTGGAACCGGTTGGTGCCCGATTGGGTAACCGCGTTGATCCGCCCGCCGAGGAAGTCGCCCTGGGTTACGTCAAACGGCGCCACCAGCGCCTGGAACTCTCGCACCGCCTCGAGCGGCAGCGAGCGCACCCCGATCTGGCCACCCGGGGCCCCGGTGCCGCGGCTCAAGCCGAAGTAGTCATTGTCGGCGGCGCCGTCGATCTGGATGTTGTTGTAGCGGTTGTTGGCGCTCGCTACCGAGGTGCCGTTGATCTCGGGCGCGGTCTGGATCAGACCCACGAAGTCGCGGTTGACGAGCGGCAGCCGCCGAACGGCGGTGTCGCTGACCAGGAAGCTCGGCCCGGTGCGCCCTTGCGCGAGTCCGCCTCCCGCTGCCGCCATGACCATGATCGTGTCCAGCGCGACTGGCTGCGGCTCTAGGCTGAGGTCCAGCCGCAGCCGTTGCCCGAGGACGAGCGTCAGGTCTGCTACCTCGGTGGGCTGATAGCCGGGGAGCCGTGCCAGGACCGTGTACGGGCCACCGGGCGTGAGACCCTCGAACCGGAACCGCCCATCTGTCCCGCTCTCACGCTCCAGGTGTCGTCCGGTGCGCTGGTCGGTGACGGTGATCAGGGCCGGCACGCCGCCCGGCTCGGCGGAGCTGACCACCCGGCCCTCGATGGCCGCGCTGGTAGGGCCCTGGGCGGCGGCGTGGCGGAATGCAGCACCGAGGAGAATCGAGATTACGATTCCGAACTGGACGCACCGGGACATTCGCTGGGTCCTCAGGTGGGGTAGGGGTGTACGACGGACCCGGTGAACGTACGGGATCCCCACCGATATGCAAGCTGTTACCTATCGCAGCGCTTGGTCTCCTCCGCCCATATCTGGCGGCGAGCATTGCCCGGTCTCGAGGTTGAATTGGAATGCCGCGGACCTAGACTTAGGCGAGCTACGAGGCAGCCCGATTCGTTACCGGTCCGGAGGCGCGATGGCGGCAGCTGAGCAGGAGCCCGCACGCCAGCTCACCGAAGACCTCGGCTTCGGCCGGGTGGTCGCCCAGCAGGCCCGGGGCCGCTTTCTGCTCAAGGACGGAACGCCCAACAGCCGGAAGTACGGACTCGGCGGCCAGTGGTGCGAGCGGGTCTACCTCCGGGCGCTCGCCGCGACCTGGCCCGTCTTCCTGGTGTGGTTCGTGGCTCTGGAGCTGCTGGTGAACGGTGTGTTCGCCGTGGCCTATGTCAGCCTGGGTCCGTCGGCCCTGTCCGGAACGGAAACCCTGGGCCTCCGCGATCCCTTCCTCGGGGCATTCTGCTTCAGCGTGGGCGTGTTCACGACGGTGGGGACTGGGCAGATGCACGCGGTCGGCAGCACCGCCAACTGGCTGGTGGCCTTGGAATCAGTGGCCGGACCGCTCAGTCTCCTCGGCGTGGCGGGACTGGTCCTCACCCGTCTCACCCGGCCACGCGCCCGGATCCGATTTTCTCACTCCGGCGTGATCGCCCCCTACCAGGACGGCCGCGGGTTCATGTTCCGGATCGTGAATCTCCAACCGAGCGAGCTGATCGATGTCGAGGCCCGGGTCAACCTGGCGTGGTTCGAGGAGATCGGTGGCCAGCGGGTGCGCCGGTTTCATCAGCTGGCTTTGGAGCGGCGTCAGGTGGAGTTCTTCACCCTGCATTGGACGATAGTGCATCCGATCACCCGGGAGAGTCCGCTTCGCGGCACGACCCCCGAGCGGCTTCGGCGCGCCGAAGCCGAATTTCTGGTGCTGGTGACCGGTCTGGAGGAAACCTTTTCCACCCGGGTCACCGCCCGCGGCTCCTATCGCTGGGACGAAGTCCGCTGGGACGCGAAGTTCGCCGACATGTTCGTGCCCTCGCCTGACGGTATCATCACCATCGATGTAGACCGGCTTGATCGGTTCGACCGGTTGCTGGAGGGGACCACGGCGACCCCGGCAGTGGGGGAATGAGTGCAGCCGCCAGCTATCATCTCATCTCTCCGGCTCCGATTCGCAGCGCCTCGACATCCAGCTCCCGCTCCAGGTGGTGCAGGACCTCGTCGGAGATGGCTCCCTCGTTGCGAAGCCGGATCAGCGCCCGGCGTTCCGCGTTGAGCACCTCCAGTCGAAGCCGCTGGCGCGACTCCGCATCGTCGGGTCGGGCCTGACTCAGGCGACGGCGCTGGCTGCGCTGGGTGTATTGCTCTCGCAGCTGGGCAACGTCCTCCGGGCGCACCCAGGACTCATCGGCCAGATCATCGATCTTCTCCAGAGCATGGCGCAGCGCCTCCTGGCGGGCGTGCTGCACTTCCTCGTGGTGAGTGGTCTCTGCCGGGAACCGGAGCCAGCGAATCAGCGGCGCCAGGCTCAGCCCTTGTACCACCAGCGTCACTACGATGACGCACATGGTGATCAGCACGATCTCGGCCCGATAGGGGAAGGGCCGGCCGTCGCCGAGCGCGAGCGGCAGAGCCAGCGCTGAGGCCAATGACACCACGCCACGCATGCTGGTCCACCCCAGCAGGAACACGCTGCGAAACGGGGGCATCGGGTCGCGCAGCCGGAGTGAAGCGCTCAGCAGGCGGGGCAGGGCGGTCGCCACCGGTACCCAGAGGAGCCTGACCAGGATCACCATGCCACTGATGAGGAGACCGGTCCGGCCCACCGCTCCAAGGGTGTGCGTCGGTATCGCTTCGATCAACTCCCCGAACTGGACTCCGAGCAGGATGAAAATGAGGGCGTTGGTCATGAACACGAGCAGGTCCCACACCGCCCGCGCTTGCAGCCGGGAGGCGGGCGACACGGCACTCGAGAAATGCTGCCGCAGGTACAGGCCGCCGGCGACGCAGGCCAGCACGGCCGACACATGAATCCGCTCCGCCGCCACCCAGGCCAGGTATGGTCCCACCAGCGTCAGGATCACCTCGGCCAGCGCGTCCCTGGTGAATTCGGCCAGCCGAATGATCAGCCAGCCCACCGCGAGGCCCACCAACACGCCGACCGACGCATCGATGAAGAACCGGACGATGGCCTCACCCAGACTGAAGAATCCGGTCACCGCGGCCACCACCGCGGTGCGGTACAGCACCAGCGCCGAGGCGTCGTTGACCAGGCTTTCGCCTTCGAGGATGACCACCACCCGTCGGGGAATGGGGAGGCGCTTGAGGATCGCCTCGGCCGCGACCGCATCGGGGGCTGACACGATCGCACCCAGGGCGACCGCCGCGGGCCACGGAAGACCCGGCAGGAGCGCGTGGGCCGCCCCTGCCACGGCCGCTGTCGTGGCTAGGACCAGACCGATCGCGAGGAGACAGATCGGGCGGAGGTTGGCCTTGAAATCCCGGAACGAGGTGAAATAGGCAGCGGCCCAGAGCACCGGTGGTAGAAACACGAAGAACACCACGCTCGGCTCGAGTCGGAGACCAGCGGTACCCGGGACCAGGCCCACCAGGAGCCCGGCGACGACCTGCAGGATCGGAGTGGGAACGGGAAGCCGACGGCTCAGGGCGGTGACCACCAGGACCAGGAAGGCCACGGTGATGCCGGTCAGGACCGGGGGGAACGCGTCGGTCATGGCCCAATGATACATGCGGGTAGGGGCCGCATTATATGCGGCCCTCCCCGTGATGCGGCCCTCCCCGTGATGCGGCCCTCCCCGTGGGCCGCATAAACTGCGGCCCCTACCCCCGTGCGGCCCTTACCCCCCGTGTCCCCAGGTATCCCAGGTGAGCTGGCAGGCGCTCTGGAAGTATTCGGACGGATGACCCCCCCGGTCGAGCAGGACGTGCAGCATCTCATGGCGCACGACCAGCTCGCTCTCCACGAACTCGCCCGCGAGAATGATCCGGTTGCCATCCCGTGAATGCGACCACCAGCCGACCTTCGGCCCATTGGAAGTCGACAGGGTTTTCGCTCCGGGAACCACATACCACCGGATGGCGTCGAATCGCCCTTGCCGGCCGGAACACTGCTCGGTTGCGGTCCACCAGTCCCGATACTCCGGTGGGGTGGCAAGGGCCTGGGCGTTGTCGGGAAGCGGGCTCGGCGGGCCGAGCACCTCGCACGCGGCGAGAGTAGCCAGGAGACCCAGAGAGACGACTGCGGCTTTCCAGTGTGGCACGGGTGTTCTGCTCCCATGCCCGATAACACAAAGGCGTGACTCGGACCGCCCGGCTCCGGGCTGGTTCCCAATCACGCTCCGCTTTCCACCTTCGGCACCGAGCTATCTCCATTGTAGGGCCGGGCCTCTGTGCCCGGTCGGGACGGGCACGGAGGCCCGTCCCTACATGGAGACCTCAAGTTTTGCGGCCCCGGATCACTCCGGGTGTGCTCTTATCGGGCGGTTCGTGGTTCGGGTGACGACATCGACTCCGGGCAACTGCAAGAGCCAGAACAGTGCCAGGAATCCAAGTCCTTTTGCGTCCGCCAGTTCCCGTCTCGGGGCAGGGTTGCTTCCCAATTGGGTTGCTGCGAAACTCCCGGGATGTTCGCAGCGCAGGGTGACCGTCTTGTCCTTATCCCGGATTTCCATGACCCGCACACGCCTCCTGCTGCTCCTCGCTCTGGTGATCCCGGTCACACTCGGGTCCTCCGTGCCCGGCCCCCCGCCGTCCGGGGTCTCCCTGGTCGTGGTGCTGACTGTAGACCAGTTGCGGGCTGACTACCTCAGCCGCTGGCATGGACAGTGGCAGGGTGGGTTTCGCGGCCTGCTGACCGGCGGGGCGGTATTTCCCAACGGGTTGCAGGACCACGCGGTTACCGAGACCGCCCCGGGGCATTCGACCATCCTGTCCGGCCGCGATCCGGCCCACACCGGGATCCCGGCCAACGCCGTGGGGGTCGCCGATTCGGCCTTCCCGGTGCTGGGGGACTCCGCGGCGCCTGGGGCCTCGCCCAATCGTTTCGTGGGCACGACCCTCCTGGACTGGATGCGGCGCAGCGACTCGACCACCCGGTTTCTCTCGCTGTCCGTCAAGGATCGGAGCGCGATCCTCACCATCGGGAAGAGCCGTGGGCCGGTGTTCTGGCACGCCGGGCCTGGATTCACGACCAGCCGGTACTATGCCGACTCGCTGCCTGACTGGCTCACGGCGTGGAACGCGCGCTCCACGGTCGAGCGGCTGGCCGGTGGCCAATGGAGCCTGCTACTTGCGGATTCTGCCTATCCGGAGCTGGATGCCGAGCCGTTCGAGGACCGGGGTGAAGCCACGACCTTCCCTCATTGGCTCCCTCGAAACCCGTCCGAGGCCGCTCGGCTGTTGCCGAGCTATCCCTGGATGGACTCGCTCACCCTGGACCTGGCCCTCGAGGGGACCCGCGCTCTCGGACTCGGACGGCGGCCCGGCCCCGATCTCCTGGCGATAGGCCTTTCGACTACCGATTACATCGGTCACCTGTGGGGTCCCGATTCGCGTGAGATCCACGATCACCTGCTCCGGCTCGATCGGTGGCTGGGCTGGTTTCTCGACTCGCTGGCGACGATGGTGCCGCGCGAGCGCATCCTGCTGGTGCTCACCGCCGACCACGGCGTGGTCAGTTTCCCCGAGTTCGAGAAGGAGCGCGGCCGGCCCGGAGGCCGCATTCGGCTCGGGGCCCTCGTCGCGGAGGTCAACCAGGCGATTGCCCGGCGATCGGGCGACCCGGCCATCCTGCAACAGACCTCCGGGCTAATCTACGGAGATACGGCCAGGCTTCGGGCGATCGGGGTGAGTCCGGAGAGCCTCGCGACCACACTCGCGCCGCGAGTATGGAAGCTGCCGGGGGTCGTGAATGCCTGGACCCCGGGCACGCTGGGCGGGGCCTCACCGCGGGACGTTCACGCCGTCCGCTGGTGGCGAACACTGCCGCGCAAGTTCGCGTGGCTGGTCTGTGCCGTCGCCAAGCCCGGTTACATTTGGTCCGACGGGTCCGGCAGCACCGATCACGGCACCACCAATCCCGATGATGTCGATGTCCCCATCATCTTCATGGGACCGGCGGTTCCTCCCGGCCTCTACCCGGATACCGTGCGCACCACCGATATTGCGCCCACGCTGGCTCGGCTGCTGCGCGTGAGACCGGAAGCCAAGCTCGATGGCCGGCCCATCAAGGCCATCTTCAAGTAGACCTCGCCTCAATTGAATCCGCTCATGGCCCGGGAATTCACGGCACTCCCCTGCTTGCCCTGTCCGCACCGATCGGCCTGCTGCGCCTATGGGACCACCCTCACGCCGTCCGAGGCCGCGGCGCTGGCGGCACGCCACGGTCAGGACACCGTCTACCGGACCCGCTGGGGTGAGTGGCGGACCCGGGTCCGCAAGGGCCGCTGCGTGTTTTTGGTGGAGAACCTCTGCACCATTCATGACGATCCCAACTACCCTGCCGTCTGCCGGGGCTTCCCCTGGACTGATCCGGAGACCGGTGGCGACTACCTGTTCGATCAGACCATCTGCCCGGAATTCCTCGCCCGGCCCGAGCTGGTGCAAATAAGGGGAACGGGGAATGGGGAACGGGGAACGGGAAGAACCGACCGAGGGGCTAAGCGGAAGACCCCGGCGCCCGCGGCAATCGACATCTGACTGGAGAGCCTCACCACATGTCCTGCGCCTCTGGCCCAGCTGGCCGTCCCGTTCCCCGTTCCCCGTTCCCCGTTCCCCGCTTTCAGTTCCCCGTTCCCCGTTCCCCATTCCCCCTCCGCCTCCTCCTCCTCCTCCTCGCCTCATCGCCGGCGGCGGCCCAGGCTCCCGACCCAGCGCTCGCGCACGCCCGCCGGCTGCTGCAGTCGACCATCCTCGTCGACGGGCACAACGACCTGCCCTGGGCGATTCGCACCTACAAGGAAGCGCCCCGTGACGTCGCGGCGTACGACCTCCGTACTCCGAGAACCGGCATGACCGATCTGGCCCGGCTCGCGGAAGGGCTGGTCGGGGCGCAGTTCTGGTCCATCTACATCCCTGGTGAGATCCCGGACAGCGGCTATGCCCGGGTGCAGCTGGAGCAATTCGACATTGCCCGCCGGATGATCGCACGGTATCCCGATCGACTGGTGCTGGCGCTGGGCGCCGACGACATCGTCCGGGCCCATCGGCAAAAGAAGATTGCCTCCCTGCTCGGCATGGAGGGCGGGCACGCCCTGGAGAATTCGCTGGGCGCGCTGCGATCCTACTACGCGCTCGGCGCCCGCTACATGACGCTGACCCACAACGTCACCCTCGATTGGGCGGACGCCGCCCTCGACAGCGCGCGACACGACGGCCTCACGCCATTTGGCCGCGAAGTGGTTCGCGAAATGAACCGGCTGGGCATGTTGGTGGACCTCTCCCATGTGTCACCGGCCGTGATGAGCAATGTCCTGGATGTGACCGAAGCGCCGGTGATCTTCTCCCATTCCTCGGCCAGGGCGCTGGTGAACCACCGGCGCAACGTCCCCGACTCGATCCTGGCGCGGTTGCCCGCGAACGGAGGGGTGGACATGGTGACGTTCGTGCCCTCCTTCGTGTCCGCGGCGACCCAGGCTGCCGAGGACCAGGCCGACAGCGCAGCGGCGGCCATCGGGCGGGAGGTGGCGGACACCGCGGAGCGGCGGCGCCTGGTTCAGCAGTTCCGCGACGCCCATCCGCTGCCCCACGCGACCCTGGGGGACGTCGCCGACCACATCGAGCACGTACGCCAGGTAGCCGGCGTCGATCACGTGGGGCTCGGCAGCGACTTCGACGGGATCGACTACGGTCCGGACGGGCTGGAAGACGTCTCGAAATTCCCCGCCCTGTTCGCGGAGTTGATCCGCCGAGGCTGGAGTGACGCGGACCTCAGGAAACTCGCGGGTGAGAACGTCCTGCGCGCCCTGCGACAGGCCGAGGCGGTGGCACGCCGACTCCAGGCCCAGCGAGCGGCGTCAACGGCGACGATCGAGCAGTTGGACGGGGGTTCACGGCGATAGGCTGAGAGTGCCCAGTGCCCAGTGCCCAGGGCCCAGCATCTATCTCCGCGCTCAATCAGCCTCTCCTTGAGTTGCTTTGACCCGCTTGTTTCTGGAGACGGGCCCATCGTGGCTTCATGGCCGCATTGGTACGGTTTGAGGACCTGAAGGTCTGGCGCCGAGCCCGGGACCTCGCAGGACGGATCTACACCATGACGGCGTCGCCTCCTCTCACGCGCGACTTCGGTCTGAAGGACCAGCTTCGACGAGCAGCCGTTTCAGTAATGTCCAACATTGCGGAGGGCTTCGAATCGAACAGCAATCGCTCGTTCTTTCGGTATCTGCGGATCGCGAAATCCTCCCTGGCTGAACTCCGTAGTCAGCTCTATGTCGCCGCGGATACTGGAATGATCAGCGGCGCGACGCATTATCAAATCCTAACCCGTGTCGAGGAACTGAGCCGCATGCTTGGCGGATTGATCAAAGCCCTTGACCGAGGGTTGAAACGCACCACCCCTTGAAGGGCACTGGGCACTGGGCACTGGGCACTGGGCACTGGGCACTGGGCACTGGGCACTGGGCACCGGGCACCGGGCACTATCTCCGCCTGAACCCGATAATCCCCCCCACCACTAAAGCAGTGACGGCAAACCCAAACCACTGCACCGCATACGACAAATGCGGCCCATCATCGAGCGCCGGTGCCTCGTCGCGCCGGGGCAGTTTGGGCAGCGTCGAGTCCGGCAGCTGCAGGATCACGTAGGAGTGGATCGGGTAGGGAAGCCGGGTACGGAGCGCCGCGAGATCGATTCGGCGCCAGGTCAATTGGCCGTCC
>DATBLR010000049.1:0-7451 GCA_036555275.1 Gemmatimonadales bacterium
GGCCCAGGCGCTCGGCACCTCCGGCTGGGGCAGCTCCTCCAGGACCATGTCGGGCCCGCGAATCTCCACTGGTACAGGGGGTGGAATCCTGGCTGCGACGGGCGCCATGCGCTCGCTCCCAGGGATAACCCGGTCAAAGAACACCATCGAATCCACCCGTGTCACGCGACTCGGCTCGACAACTCTGCTCCCTGCCGTGACGCCGATCGCGAGCACCGCCAGGTGCAGACCGACCGCGATCAGCCCAGGTCCCGAGATCCGGGGCGCCGACGGGGACGACGCAAGGGGAACCGTGAACATGCACCGCTCCGGGCAAAGGGTGCATTCACTGTTGCCTGAGTCGATGGTCTTCCCCGCTCAGGCACATGACAAATGCCGCCCAACTCGATGAGGGTTGCCCCGGGCGAGTCCCTGTTCCCGTCGAGTCGATATGATCGGGACTTCCGGCCCGCCTCACGGGGTCGTACGTTGAGAACGTTGCAGCCCGCTGCCTGCCGGTCGTGAGCGGCGCCGTTTGCCCCTGCACGTTCCCACCCCATCTCCGGAGACCCCGCATGGCGCTGTACCTGGAAGACAACCGCTTTGCGACCACCGGGTTCGTTACCTTCCTCTTCGGTGTGTTTTGTGCCTATTGGGCGCAGACGACCAAGCGCAATGCCTGGCTGTGGTTCTTCCTTGGCCTCTTCCTGGCTCCGTTCACGGGCATTGCCCTGCTCTACAAGAACAGCAAGGACCGGGAGCAGATGCCCCCGGGCTGAGCTCCGGACTCCAGCACAGGACAGGCACAGACGGCATCGCGCCAGGCCGTCACCTTCCCCGAACGACCATGCTCGACCTCTTCCTCGTGATCTCCTCCGCGCTGGCGCGGCCTTGTGCTCCGATTCCCCTGGCCACGGGAGCTACCTGGGTCTACACCGCGAAGGTCGCCTGGTCCGGCATCGGCACCGACACTGCGGGTACCCGAATCTTCTCGTGGACCACTCGCGTCGTCAGTACCGCGGCCGGGCCTGGTGCCGTGGCGGCGGTGGTCCGGGGCTGGCCCTCGGAGCTCGCCTGGTGGACGCCGGGCCAGCGGCCCGGACTGTCGGTGGTCTATTGCACTCGCGATGCCGTCTACCGCCTGACGACACCCGACTCCAGCCAGGTGTCGGCGCTGGCTGATTCTCTGATCGCGGGGACTCGAGTGCCGAGTCAGGATGAGATCCTGATACAGCTGCCTCTGAGAGTTGGGCAGCTGTTCGGGCGCGACTCGCTGGAGCGTACGGACACCTTCTACGCCTGGCTTGTCGAAAGGGCCGATGCTACGCCCCCGGCGCTCCGCCGCTACTCCCCGGAGGTGTCCGATACACTGTACCAGCTGGTCTACCGCACCCTGCCTGACCATCAGATCGTGGTGCTCGCCCCAGGCCTCGGGGTGACCCGGTATATCTATTCCCATCACGGGACCGTGGCCGAGGCGGACGCGAGGCTGATACGGTTCCAGGCCGGAGCTTCCTGACGCCGCCGCAGGTGCATCCAACAAACCCTGGGGAATGCCATGACCAAGAAACTCCTCATCGCGTGGCTCGTCGTTTTCTTGGCATGGATGGCCGGCAGCTACCTCGTCCACGGTGGCCTGCTGCACGACGAGTACGCCCAGCTCCCGAATCTGTTCCGGACGGAGGCCGAGGCTCAGGGATACTTCCCCCTGATGATCCTGGCCCATGTAATCCTGGCCGGCGCATTGGTGTGGATCTACTCCCGCGGGGTCGAAAGCACGCCCTGGCTTCAACAGGGCCTGCGCTTCGGCGTAGCGGTCGCGTTCCTGACGATCGTGCCGACCTACATGATTTACTTTGTGGTGCAGCCGATGCCGGGCCGGCTGGTCATCAAGCAGATCATTTTCGACGGCGTGCTGGTGGTGATTCTCGGTGTCATCACCGCGGCTCTCTATCGGAAGCCGGCGTCCTGACGCTCCCGTGGACGTGCTGGCCCTGATCTGGAGCGGTCGTCTCTGACAGCCTCCCTTGGGCGCGTCGTACTTGCCGGTGGCTCCGGGTTTCTGGGGCAGGCCCTGGCCCGCGAGCTGGCGGCCTGGGGGTACGAGCCCGTCGTTCTGAGTCGAACCCCATCTGCGCGAATGCCATCGACCCGGGTCGTGCCGTGGGATGGTCGAACAACGGGCCCTTGGCTCAGCGAGCTCGACGGGGCGGCTGCCGTAGTAAATCTCACCGGCCGGAGCGTCGACTGCCGCTATACCTCAGCCAACCGCCATGCCATCCTGGCGTCTCGCCTGGATTCCGTCCGAGTCCTTGGACAGGCAATCCGGGCCTGCCGCACTCCTCCTCCCGCCTGGGTCCAGGCGGGTTCCCTCGCATTGTACGGCGATGCCGGCGACCGGCTCTGCGATGAATCCGCTCCTGTGGGCACCGGATTCGGGGCTGAGGTGTGCGTGGCCTGGGAGGCGGCCTTCCGTGCGGAGCTGACTCCGGGGACCCGCAAGGCCCTGCTCCGCATCGGTTTCGCGCTGGGCCCTCAGGGGGGCGCGCTCACTCCCCTCGCCCGGCTGGCTCGGTGGGGACTTGGAGGAACGGTCGGCCCCGGCACTCAGTACATCAGCTGGCTGCACATTGCCGATCTGAACGCCATGTGGCGCTGGGCGATCGAACGCCCCGAAATCGAAGGTACGTACAACGGCACCGGCCCTTCTCCCTGCACCAACCGCGAGTTCATGCGCACCCTGCGCCGAGTGCTTCATCGGCCATGGGCCCCGCCGACTCCGACTTTCGCGGTCCGGATCGGGGCCTTCTTCATGCGGACGGAAGCGTCCCTGGCCTTGACCGGTCGCCGCTGTCTCCCGACGCGGTTCGCAGATCAGGGGTTCAAGTTCCAGTACCACGATCTCCGGGCCACCCTCACGGCCATCCTGTCCCCAGAGAACGCGTGAAACTCACGGTGCCGCGTAAGCCGACACCTGCCGAAATCCAGGCCGCCCGCGGCCGAAGGGTACCTGATCTCATCAGGCCAGGACTCAAAGTGCTGTTCTGCGGCATCAATCCCGGGTTGTACTCGGGAGCGGTCGGCCATCACTTCGCTCGCCCGGGGAATCGCTTCTGGCCCGCCTTGTATGCGGCCCGGTTCACGCGCCGGATTCTGGCGCCCTGGGAGGAGCGACAGTTGCTACGGCTCGGCTACGGGATCACCAACCTCGTCGCTCGAGCCACGGCGACTGCCGACGAGCTCAGCGGAACGGAGCTCCACAGCGGACGGAAGCGGCTGGAAGCGAAGGTACGCCGGTACCGCCCGCGGTGGGTGGCGGTTCTGGGGATCGGGGCGTATCGCAGCGCCTTCGCCCACCCTGGCGCAACAATCGGAAAGCAGCCCGAAGGACTGGCGGGGGCGGGTTTGTGGATCTTGCCTAACACGAGCGGCCTCAATGCAAACCACCAGCTGCCGGACCTGGCCCGGGCGTTCCGCGAATTGCGGAACGCCGCAGGCTAGCTGTCGCCTCCGGCGCCGGCCGCTGCGCCATAGGAGCGTCGGCGGTGCCACGGTATCTTCACAAGGGCCACGTGGGCTGCGGTCGGGAAGGACGACCCTCCAACGAGGCTTGGCCCGGCGCCGACATTGCACCCCCACTACCATGAACCTCAATCCGCTCCCTTTCCGCATCGGCCTGCTCGGGCTGCTGCTGCTCGTGCCCGGGCCGCTCACCGCCCAGGATTCCCTGCCGGCGCGACTGCAGCCCGTCATCACCAGGCTTCGAGCGTTGGCTGCCGCCGAGTGGGCCTACAACGATCGCTGGGACCTGTTCACCGACGACCTCAGCAGCCTCACTCTCGACCCGCCGGGAGCGGCCGTGTCGGATTCGGTGGCGCTACTGGTGACCTTCGCCAATGCCTCAGGCTGGATCGCACTCGGCTGGACCAAGGGTGATCCCTACCGCCAATGCGTCATGTTTGGCGGCTACGGTGACCCACCCACCCTACCCGACCCTCCCGCTACCTCCGCAGGCACTCTGGCTGTGGAGCCGGACGTCCCGGCCTGCGACGACTAGTGTCGGCTAAACCAGCGGTACATTGGCCAGCTGCCTGGACCCGCTGCCGCCGGCGCCGGACACGAAAGCCTGAGCAACCCGTGAGTCCTGGCCGGCACCGGCCTCGCATGCGCCATGGACAGCGCCTGCCACGCGCGGTACGATGCTGGATCGAGCCAGCTCAGCCGCCGATACTGCCTGCCGCGGAGGGATATCCCCGTGAGTACTCAGTTCAAGCCCAGCGGCTATTCCAGCGTTTCTCCATACCTGATGGTAGCCCGAGCCCAGCAGGTGATCGACTTCCTCACCCAAACGTTCGGGGCCACGCCCTTGCGCCGGTTCGACGCAGCTGACGGCTCCGTTCTGCACGCGGAAATGCGCATCGAGGACACGGTCGTCATGCTGGCCGAGGGTGCCGGACCCTGGCCCGCGTTTCCGGCGTGGGTTCACGTCTACGTCCCGGACGTTGACGCCACGTATCGTCGGGCGCTCGGCGCCGGCGGGAAGTCGGTCCAGGAGCCGCAGCAAAAGGCAGGGGACCCGGACCGGCGCGGAGGGGTGACAGACCCCTCCGGCAACACCTGGTGGATTTCTACGCAGGTCGGTTAAACCCGGCGCTCTGCGCCCCGGTGAATACGAGGCTCTCGATGAACAATGATGACACGCCCCGCGGCCGATTGCTGAGTCGGCGCGAGATGCTCGCCCTGCTCGGCGCCTCAGGGGCTGCACTGGCGACAGGCAAGGCCCTGGGTGTCCCCCGCCTCCGCGCTGCCACCGCCCGGCTGCCGTCGTGCGTGGTTCGGCCGGAGCAGACCGAAGGACCCTACTTCGTTGACGAGCGGCTCCACCGATCTGACATTCGCTCCGATCCTGTCAACGGTGCGGTGAGCCCCGGAGTCCCGCTCGCACTCACCTTCCTGGTCTCGCGGGTTGCCTCCAGCAGCTGCGCGCCGCTGGCCGGCGCCCAGATCGACGTCTGGCAGTGCGATGCCCTGGGCGTCTACTCAGACGTCACCGACCGTAGTTTCACCACGGTGGGTCAGAGATTCCTGCGGGGCCACCAGTTCACCGATGCCGCTGGGCGCGCGGCGTTCCAGACCATCTATCCCGGTTGGTACCCGGGCCGGGCGGTGCATATCCACTTCAAGATCCGGACGCCGGCCGGCTCAACCCCGTCCGCTGAGTTTACCTCACAGCTGTACTTCGAGGATGCGCTCACCGATCGGGTTCATCGGCTTGCACCCTATGTGACGAAGGGAGAGGGCCGGGTGCGGAACAGCGGCGATCGAATCTACCGGCGGGGTGGGGACCAGTTGGTGCTGGCGCCAAGCCCGGTGGGCGATGCCTATGAGGCCACCTTCGCGGTCGGCTTGGAGCTGGGATGACGGCCTGGCGGCTCGGAGCGGCGGCGTTGCACAGTGCCGCAGACAGCGAATCGTGGCTACGGCAGCCTGACCCGCTGCGTGGCCACGCTGGTGACCAGGGCCATGAAATTGTGGTACAGGAGACGCGCCCGCCCAGCCAGAACGTCGGCGTTGGCGATGACCTCGGCGAACGGGTGTCCCCCGGTACGCTGCTGCAGCTTGGTCATCTCCGCCGCATAGTCGGGAATGTCTCCCCACTCGGCGACCATCTGGGCAGTGACTTCCGGATGGAATTGCAGGCCGTAGGCGTTGGTGCCGTAGCGGAAGGCCTGATTCGGGCAGGCCGGGGAGGAAGCCAGCCGAACCGCGTCGGCAGGGATGGCGAAGGTATCACTGTGCCACTGCACGACCGATGCCGTCCGGGGCCAGCCGCGGAAGAGCGGATCAGATGCCCCGGCGTCGGTCAGCTCGATCTCGAGCAATCCCACTTCCGGCTCGGGGTTCCTGGCGACGCGCGCGCCGAGCGCCTTGGCCAGCAGCTGGCCGCCGAGGCAGATGCCCAGGAACGGCATCCCGGCCAGCGCCGCTTCCCGGATTGCCCGGGTTTCGGGGATCAGCCAGGGGTAGGCCTCCTCCTCATACACGTTCATCGGACCGCCGAACGCCAGGAGGGCGTCGGCGGACTCGAGGGGCGGAATTGGGTCGCCCGCATCCAGCTCGACCGTGTCGGTCGCGACCCCATCCGCCCGCATGAAATCCCGGAGGATTCCCGGATGCTCGCAGGAAAGGTGCTGGAAGACGATCACCCGCATGTGCTCTGTTCCGGAGGTTGATTCCGCAATGTAGGGCGGTCGGCCGACCCCAGCCAGCGGCTGCTGGCCCGGCGGCCACTGCCGCTTCCTGCAGCAACGAGCTGGAGCCCGAGTCGCAATGACAGCACTTCCTCTCATCGTCCTATGTGTCGCGGCTGCCTTCGAGGTCGGCGGCGACGCGGTCATCCGCACGGGCCTGCGCGGCCACCGGCTGCTCCTCACCGTCGTGGGCATGCTCATGCTCGCCCTCTACGGCCTGGTCGTGAACCAGCTTCGCTGGGAATTTGCCAGGCTGCTGGGTGTGTACGTGGGGGTCTTCGCCCTCACCAGCGTCCTGGTCGGCCGGTGGATTTTCGGCGAGCGACCGCCTCCCTCGACGCTGGTGGGCCTAGCGCTCATCCTGGCGGGCGGAGCCGTTATTCAGTTGGGAAAGCAGTAAGTATGAGCAGTCGGCGGCCTGTCTCTTCTTCTAGCATCGTCGCCAGGTCCACTCGCCTGAGAGCCTCGACTCTCCCGCGAAGCAGGAATGGATCCGGGAGCTGGTCCGGCGCATTCGCACGATGGTGGCGGAAGGTCGAATCGACTAAGGCTATGGCACCTTCGTGGAGTCTCATGCTGAAGCTGTTGCGCCATCTGCTGGCGATCGCAGCCCTTCCCTTTGTCGTCACCGTGGTCATCCCGACCCGGCTGGCACGCCGTCAGGGTATCACGCTCCACCTCGCCGCAAGCCTTCCCTCCCGTCTGGCACAGGTCCTCGGCCTGGCAGTCCCAGAGCTCGGGCTGGGCCTGTTTTTCGGTTCCCTGCGCCGATTTGCCACCGAGGGGGACGGCACGCTGGCACCCTGGGATCCGCCCCGGCGTCTCGTCGTGGCGGGCCTCTACCGCTTCGTCCGGAATCCCATGATTACCGGGGTCCTCTTCGTGCTCCTCGGGGAGGCCCTGCTGCTGCTCTCGCGCAGCCATCTGGAATGGGCCGTGCTCTTCTTCGCCATCAACGCCGTCTATATTCCCCTGCTCGAGGAACCCCAGTTGCTGCTCCGTTTCGGCGAGCCCTACCGGGAGTATTGCCGCCACGTCCCACGGCTGATCCCCCGTCTCCAACCGTGGCAGCCTCCGGACAATCGTGGCGCCTGACAATCGCGGGCAGCTCCCTGCTCCCATGATCTCCTTTATCGTGCCGGCCTATAACGAGGAACGATTGCTGGGCCGGACCCTGAGCGCGATCCACGCGGCCGCTCGTGATCTGGCTCAGCCCTATGA
>DATBLR010000064.1:0-44586 GCA_036555275.1 Gemmatimonadales bacterium
TCCGCCGCGAGAGGAGTGGGGTTGCTGTTCGCCACGTGTGTGACGAGCGCGGCCGATCCCTTAGTCGTTCCAGCGAGCTACTTGACGCCCCGGTGCCGCCGCGGTTACTTCACTCTCCCAGCCAGCAACCCCTGCAGCGACAAAGGCAACCCTGGCGAAAGCCGGGTGCGGCTTGACCGTTGTCTCTCCCTTATTTTCTGAGGGAGATGAACCCTTTGTCGTGGAAGGATCGTTGCCGATGAAGGAACCTCGTGGAACCCCCCTGAGCGTGGCCGGGTTTCAGGCCGAGCTTGCGAAGGCTCCTGAGAAACTGTACGCAGTTTCAGGCGACGAACGGCTGCTCGCGCAGCTCCCCAGAGGGAACTGGATCGGCGGCACCATCCCCTACCTCATGACCGACGAGCAGGGTGGGCTCACCACCCGCGACCTGCTGCTCGTGCACCAGTTGCCCAGGGATGAGCGAACGGCGCCGAAAGTCTCGGTCTACGATGCCAACACGATTGCGCGCATCACCGAGGACGCGCCGCGAAACGGATACACCTTTCTCCTGATCCCGGCGTTTTCCGACGTTCATCTCACCTACGGGAAGGACGCGCCCACCTACAAGGACCTCTTCAGTCATCCGATCGTGGGCTGGATCACCGGCATCCACCTGAATGATCTGGGCACGCAGAAGCCCAAGGTGTTCAACGGCAAGACCGGCGAGGCCTTTGCCGACAAGGCGCTTGCCTGCCACCTGACGCTCCCGGCCGGAAAGGCGGCGGCCGTCGAGATCGTGAACATCTTCGAGCGCTCGGACGGCCCGGATATCCGCTTCGAGGCGGATGGCTTTGCGGTCACCGACTGCTTCATCGATGGGAAGAGGACCAACTTCGCCCGGTGGCTGACGGAGAACGAGGTGGATACGCAGCTGCCGCTGATCGCGGACTACAGTGGCGCACTGATCAACGTCAGCATCCAGAGGGTGGACAGGGAGGCCGGCAAGGTTGCGCTGTACGCACCGGTGTTCAAGGACAGAACGTACCGCAGGGCGAAGCCGGTGCCGGACTATGTGCAGGCGTTCCGCTCGGCCACCGCGGGCATGAGCCGTGACGTCCCCTTCGCCTGCAACTGCATCCTCAACTTCCTCTACGGGCGACTGGAGGGAGAGCACGTAGGCCTGCCGGGACCGTTCACCTTCGGCGAGATTGCCTTCCAGCTGCTCAACCAGACGATGGTCTATTGCGACATCGTCGACGCGGCGGCGCACAAGGCGGAGCGCATGCTCGTCAAGCGACCGACGGAGAACGTCGAGGCCTACCAGTTGTACCTGAAGGGCCGCTACTTCGTGAACCAGTACTTCTCGAACCAGCGCAAGGGGGCGGGCCTCGCGAGGGCCCTTGAATGCTTCCAGCAAGCGCTCGCCCTCGACGAGCGCATCGCCCTGGCCCACGCCGGGGTCGCCGAGGTGTACACCCTGCTCGCGTTTCTCGGCCTTCGTCCGCCGACCGAGGTCATGCCCGGAGCCAAGACGGCAGCCCAGCGAGCGCTTGCGATCGACGATGCGCTCCCCGAAGCACACACCTCGCTGGGGTTCATCCATCTGGTGTATGACTGGGACTGGGTGGCGGCGGAGCGCGAGTTGCAGCGGGCCATCGCATTGAACCCGCGATACGTCCTCGCCCGCTACTGGTACGCCACGCTCTGCGCCTCCAGGCTCCGGCTGGAGGAGAGCGTTACCGAAGATGAACGGGCGGTCGAAGTCGAGCCGATGTCGAGTTTTGCGAACACCCACCTGGGCTGGATGCTGCTCGACGCCGGTCGCACCGCGCGGGCCATCGAGCAGTTGGGCAAGGCCATCGAGCTCGACCCGGAGTTCGTCCTGGCGCACTGGCTGCTCGGCTGCGCCCACGCGTCCGAAGGGCACCATGAGGCTGCCCTCCCTGAGCTCGAGATGGCAGTCGAGCTGTCCAATCGCCTCCCCTGGATGGTGGCGGCACTGGCGGTCGGATACGCCGAGGCCGGTCGCACGGAGGAGGCCCGGCGACTCCTCGAGGAGCTCCGGGCGCACGCGAGCCGGGATTATGTGCGGGCTTTACACCTTGCCGTGGTATGCGCAGCCGTTGGCGAAACGGCGGAGGCGTTTGTCTGGCTGGAGAAAGCCTGCGAGGAGCGCGACGTCAGCCTCCCCCTGCTCCGGGAGGGGGGCCACCTGCCTGCGACGAGTCTGATGGCAGTGCCCGTCCTGCTTCGCAGCGACCCGCGATACCGGGCGCTGCTGCGAACGGTCGGTCTGCAGTAATTCCCCGCCGGCCGCGACCGGCCGCCGTCTGCTCAGCGGGCCGTGGCCATCTGTTGAGCGAAGCGGCCGGTCGGACCCGCGAGCATGACCTCGAAGCGTTGCGCGATGGCCCGAGCGATGTGGTCCTGGATCGCGAAGACATCGTCGAGTTCGCTGTCGTAGCGCTCGGACCAGAGATGGTAGCCGTCACTGACGTTGACAAGCTGGGCGGTGATCCGCACCCGGTTCCCGGCCTTCCGAACGCTGCCGTCGAGTACCGTCGCGACCTTGAGCTTCGCCCCCACCTCGGCGATACCAGCACCTTTGCCCTTGAATGCGAACGACGAAGTGCGGGCCGCCACCTGCAGGCCCGGAAGCTGGGCCAGAGCGTTGATGATCTCCTCCGCGATTCCGTCGCTGAAGTATTCGGTTTCCGGATCGGAACTCTGATTCGTGAATGGCAGCACGGCGATGGACCGGTCCGGAACCGCGGCCGGAGCGGGCTCGGTCGGTCGGGAGGTGGCGAGCGCTTCGGCGAACTGCGCAGCGGTCGAGAACCGATCGGCGGGCAGGTCGGCTATCGCCTTTTTCACCGCCGCATCGACCGCTTCGGGAACCGACTCGCGCACTACACGCGGTGAAGGAGCCGGTGAGCTCAGCCGATTTGCGATGACGGCCGTGAGGGTCGACCCTCTGAATGGCGGCTCCCCCACCAGCATCTCGAACAGGACGCAGCCCAGGCTGTAGATGTCGGCGCGGCCGTCGATACGCGGGCTTCCGTCGACTTGTTCCGGGCTCATGTAGGCCGGCGTGCCGACAAGAGTTCCAACCTCCGTCAACTGCCCCACGCCGGTGGCGGTAATCGCCCGCGCGATCCCGAAATCGGTGACGAGTGCATGGCCTGCCGAGAGGAGGATGTTTCCGGGTTTGATGTCGCGGTGGAGGACATTATGGCTGTGCGCGTAGCTGAGCGCGTCGGCTACCTCGCGCGCGATCTGGAGAGCGTCTTCAAGGGCCAGTTGTCGCTCGCGATCGAGGCGGTCGCGGAGTGATTCGCCCTCGACGTACGGGATGACGTAGTAGAGGACGCCGTCGGCTTCGCCCGAGTCGTGGAGCGGCAGGATGTGAGGATGGTTCAGCCCGGCGGCGGTTTCTATCTCGCGGAGGAATCGCTCACGCCCGAGCGCGGCGGCGAGTTCGGGTTTCAGCACCTTGATCGCAACTTGGCGATGATGCTTCTGGTCCTGGGCGAGGAAGACGGTAGCCATCCCCCCGTGGCCGAGTTCGCGATCGATTGTGTAGCGGTCAGCGAGGACAGCTCGCAGGCGGGCCAGCAGGTCAGTCAGGGGAGGCTCCGGCTCCATGGCACCAATGATAACCGCATTCCCTGGTCCCTGCTCTGCACGTGCGCCCGACCGGGCGGCCGCAGCTGACGGAAACCATCGGAGGGAAGAATGCAGCACCAGCGGTGCTTTCGCTTCGCCGGTCGCCCCCTCGGTCATCCAGACATCCTTCCCTCCGGCTCCACTCATCTTGCGGGATGCGTGGGAAGCGTTCTGCCAGGCGTTCCTGCAGACCCATCTGTCACAGTTCTTGAATCAGTTCCGAACGACCTCTCTGAAAAGTACCAAGCCCCGCGCGCCCGAACAGACGGCGGGGCTTCGACTTCAACTCCAATCGGGGCGCCCGGATTTGAACCGGGGACCTCCTGCTCCCGAAGCAGGCGCGCTAACCGGGCTGCGCTACGCCCCGCCATTCAGGGTGCAGGGTTCAGCGTTCAGCGTTCAGGGTCGGTCGAGCCCCCTGAACGCTGCTCTCTGTACCCTGACCCCTCAGCGGGCCCTGAGGGACTCGAACCCCCAACCTTTTGATCCGTAGTCAAATGCTCTATCCAATTGAGCTAAGGGCCCGATGGGCGGTACAAGACTCGAACTTGTGACCTCCACGATGTCAACGTGGCGCTCTAACCAACTGAGCTAACCGCCCGGAGGGCGGACAGGCGGACGGGCGGTCAGGCGGTCAGTGCTCCTCGGAGTCAGCCAGGCTTCCGTTGCTGTCGCCGAGCCTGGCGCGACACACTGAAGCGCGCATTACTCCGAAATCACCGTCCGCCCGTCCGCCCGTCCGTCCGTCCGCCAGTAGCGGGGGTGGGATTTGAACCCACGACCTCCGGGTTATGAGCCCGGCGAGCTACCAGACTGCTCCACCCCGCGTCGGGTTTCTACTGTCGCTGTCCTGCGTACTTCCGGCGGCTTCACCCGCCGGTCCGAGCCGGGGCTCGAGCCCCGTGGCCGAGAGCGGGAAACGGGACTCGAACCCGCGACCCCAACCTTGGCAAGGTTGTGCTCTACCAACTGAGCTATTCCCGCGGAATGCGCCGGATCATACCGACCGGCCCGGCACTTCGCAACCGGGTCACCACCGCCCGCGCGCATCCCGCCGCGCGCCGCGTTGCAGGGTCGGAGAGTGGAGGCGAGGGGGATCGAACCCCTGACCTCGTGAATGCCATTCACGCGCTCTCCCAACTGAGCTACGCCCCCATTATATTAGCGCGCCCTGCGGGCCCCCCTCGGGCGTGGGGAGCACGACAAGCTACCTGGCGGGTTCAGTGCATGTCAAGCTGGGGGACCAACTTCGGTGCTGTCGGAGGGTGACGGTCGGTGACGAAAAAGCGCTCCGGGTCAGGCTCCAGGGAATCGAGAGGGGCGATGGGCAAGGCGAAGCCCGGGACTAGAGGTCGCAAGGACGCCACCGAGCCGTCCGCAACTCCCCTGAACCTCACCCCAGTCCAGCAGATCCTGCAGAACAGCCAGCCCACCCGGAAGCCGCGCCGGGGTCGGCGGGAAACCGCCAAGACCCTCGGCGTCTATGACGCCGACCGCGACATCCTCGATCAGTACCTCCATGAAGTGAGCCAGACTCCCCTGCTGACCCCGCAGCAGGAGATCGCCATCGCCCGCCTGGTCCGGCAGGGCGACCCGGAGGCGATGCAGGAACTGGTCAAGCGGAACCTCCGTTTCGTCATCTCGGTCGCCAAGAAGTATCAGAACCGCGGTCTCCCGCTCACCGACCTGATCGGGGAGGGCAACGTGGGTCTGCTCACCGCGGCCCGCAAGTTCGATCCCGACCAGGGGGTCAAGTTCATCAGTTACGCGGTATGGTGGATTCGCCAGGCGATCCTCGCGTCGCTGGCCCGGCAGGGCCGCACCGTGCGGGTGCCGCTCAACCGGACCGCCGATTTGTCGCGCATCGTGCGCACCTCGGAAGCCCTCAGGCAGGAGCTGCGCCGGGAACCCACCCCGGAAGAGATCGGCCGGGCCACCGGCCTCTCCCTGGAGGTGGTGCAGTCCCTGGCCGCGCTCAATACCGCCGAGGTGCGCCTCGATGCACCGCTGGACCCGGAGGGAGACCGTTCGCTCATCGAGCGGTTCATCGCCGACGACCGCGCCGGCGCGGAGGAGGAGGCGATGGACCGGTTCCTGACCGACGAGATCGAAGGCGCGCTGGCCACGCTGCCGGCCCGGGACGCAAAGGTGCTCCGGCTGTACTTCGGCCTCGACGGCGGCCGGGAACACACGCTGGAAGAGATCGGCGGCCTGCTGGGCGTCACCCGGGAGCGGGTCCGCCAGCTTCGGGACCGCGCGCTCAAGCGCTTGCGCGAGGGTGAAGTGGGGCGGGCGCTGGCGAGCTTCGCGGCGTAGGCAGCCGCCAGCCGTCAGAGCCAGGGAAGGGTATCGGCTTCAGGCTGCGGCTATCGGCTATTGGCTATCAGCTATCGGTTACCGCACCAGTGTGACTGACGCCTCACGGCTGACGGCTTCTTTACAATCCCCACTCCCTCGTCCTACCTTCACACCGTGACCCTCACATCGGCCGTTCCAGCCGGCCGGATTGCGCAGCTCGTAGCCCGCCTGGGGGAGGCCGGGCTCGCGAGCGCGCGCGCCGTCGCGGACGTGCGCACCTGGGCGCCCCACGTGGTGGCACAGATGCGCCGCCTGGGCGTGGACTCGGTCCCCATCGCGCTGTTCATCGCCACTTTTACCGGCATCGTCCTCTCGCTGCTCTCCAAGTACATCTTCACCGGTGCGGTACCGCTCTACTTCGTCGGCGCCCTCGTCGGGAAAACCATCATGATGGAGCTGGGGCCGGTGCTCACCGGCCTGGCGCTCGCCGGCCGGGTCGGCGCCAACATCGCCGCCGAGCTGGGCACGATGAAGGTGACCGAGCAGGTGGACGCACTCGAGACCCTGGCCTACAACCCCCGAAGCTATCTGGTCGTCCCCCGGGTGGTGGCGGGCATGCTCATGTTCCCGGTGGTCACTGCGCTGGCCGTGGGGGTCGGCGTGGTAGCCGGCTGGATCACCGCCATCAACCTGCTCGACCTCTCCACCCTGGAGTTCGTCAAGGGGCTCCGGCTGTTCTATCGGTTCAAGGACATCTGGTTTGGCCTGGTGAAGGCAGCGAGCTTCGGGGTCGCGGTCACGCTCGCCGGCGCGATGCAGGGGCTTGCCACCCGCGGAGGGGCGGAGGGTGTGGGGCGCAATACGACGCGGGCGGTGGTGCTCGGGTGTGAGGCGATTCTGGTGCTGGACGCCTTCTGGGCGCTGGTGCTGCTGTGAGGGACGGACGAGACGGACAGGACGGACCAGACGGACGTCAACCTGTCCGTCCTGCCCGTCCTGTCCGTCTTGACTGCCGCCGCCCATGATCCGCTTCCTCGACGTCCACAAGCGCTTCGGGCCGAAACAAGTTCTGGCCGGGATGACGCTCGACATCCCCGATGGCGAGACGACCGTGATCATCGGCTTCTCGGGGAGTGGAAAGAGTGTTGCGCTCAAGCACATCGTGGGGCTGCTGGAGCCCGACCTCGGCAGGGTCGAAGTAGATGGCATGGTCGTGCATGAGCTGGACGCCGATGGGCTGGCGCAGCTGCGGGCCCATGTGGGCTATGTCTTCCAGTTTGCCGCCCTGTTCGATTCCTTCTCGGTGGCCGACAACATCCGGCTGGGACTATCCCGTCGGGGCCTCACCGAAGCGGAGATCCAGACTCGGATCCGGGACAGCCTGGCCCTGGTGGATCTGGCGGGCGCCGAAGAGCGATTCCCGGCGGAGCTGTCGGGCGGCATGCGCAAGCGCGTGGGGATCGCCCGGGCGATCGCGCTGAGGCCGCGCTACATTCTCTACGACGAGCCGACGACTGGCCTCGACCCGGTTACGTCCGCGGTTATGGACGAGCTGATGGTTCGCGCCCGCCAGGAGCTGGGCGTGACGGGGGTGGTCGTGACCCACGACATGCGCAGCGCCTATACGGTCGGAGACCGCATCGCGATGCTCTACGAGGGCCGCATCCGCCAGGTCGGCACCATCGAGGAAATCCGCCACACCGACGATCCGGTGGTGCGGAACTTCATCGAGGGCCGGCCCACCGAGCAGGATCGCCGCATGCCGGTGGGGGCCCTCGGATGAAGCGCCGGAACGAATTCCTGGTGGGACTGGTGCTGCTGCTGAGCCTCGCGGCGGTGGTCGGGGGAGCGCTGTGGCTGTCCGAGACGGATATCGGCCACCGGGAGGCCCTGCACGCCGCCCGATTCCGGACCGTGGGCGGGCTCACGCCCGGCGCGCCGGTCACCTACCGCGGTGTCCGGGTCGGCCGGGTGGAAGCGATCCGGCTCGCCGACCAGTTCGTCGAAGCAGACCTCCGGGTGGTGCAGGGGGTGGAGCTGCCGGCACACCCCGCGGTGATCGCCGCTTCGCAAAGCCTGTTTGGCGAATGGAGCGCCACCATCGTCTCGCGCGACCAGCCTCAGGACGACCCGAACGTGCGGGTAATGCTGGCGGAGACCGCCCGGCCCGGTGGCGACCGCTGGCCCGGTGCGACGCTGCCGGACGTCGGGCAGCTGACCGCCCAGGCCGGCCGCATCGCGACGGACATCGCCACGGTCGCCGCCCGGGTACAGGAGACGTTCGACTCCTCGGCGGTGGCCTCGCTGCGCCAGAGCATCAAGGATTTCGGGGATATCGCCAGCAAGCTGGAGCACTTCACCGAGACCGAAACCGGCCGCCTCAGCGAGGTCACCGCCAACGTCGAACGCACGTCCGATGTCGTGCTGGATGCGTCGAAGAATCTGCAGAAGACGCTGTCGCGGGTGGACTCTGCCACCGCGGATGGGCAACTTCAGGACATTCTCGACAACACCCGGGCTGGCTCCGGGGATCTCCGCCAGGCCTCGGCCGACCTGCGCGAGCTGCTGGCGACGGTGAAGGGCCAGCAGGCGAGCCTGGTGCGGGCGCTGCTGGCGGCGGATTCGGTGCTCTCCCGGATCCAGAACGGCCAGGGTACGCTGGGGCTCCTGTCGAAGGATCCCGCGGCCTACAACGAGACCATAGAGACCATGCAGGAGCTGCGGCGTCTGATTGCGGATATTCAGATGAACCCGAGGAAGTATTTCAAGTTCTCGGTCTTTTGAGCTGACAATGCGGCTATCGGCTATCAGCTATCGGCTATCGGTCGCACCAGCGTAGAGAGCCGATTCCTGGCCAGAAACTCCGACAGCCGATAGCCGATAGCCAATAGCTGATAGCCGATAGCTCCATGTCCAAACCCAAACGCAAACCCGAACGCGAAGTCTCCGCCGGCGGGATCATCTTCCGCCGCCAAGCGGATCTCAGCACCCGGTTTCTCCTCATTCGCGATCCCTACGGGCACTGGGGCTTTCCGAAGGGTCACCTGGAAGGGGAGGAGACCCCGGCGGGCGCGGCCTTCCGGGAGAGCGCCGAAGAGACCGGTCTGACCGATTTGCTGCTGCACGGGCCGATCCGGATCATCGACTGGCACTTTCGCTTCAAGGGGCGCTACATCCACAAATTCTGCCATTTCTTTCTGTTCGAGAGCCCGGGCTCGGAGGTGGTGCCCCAGCTGGATGAAGGAATCACGGACTACCGCTGGCTCTCCCTTGACGAGGCCCTCGATCAGCTGTCCTACGACAACGCCCGCGGGGTGCTCAAGCGGGCCGGCGAGATGAGCCGGACGCTGGTTGCGGTGGGCGCCGGCCGGTCGCGCGGTCCGTCCGCGCCGGTCGGACCTTCACCAGCGGTGCCCACGGAGCCCTAGGTGCCCGCGGTCGCCGCCTTGGCCCCGGCCGAGGTCGGGCAGAGCTTGCGACGCTCGCTGCCGTCCGGCAGCCTGTGGTCGCTGATTCCCTGCCGCAACGCTTCCCAGCTCACCCGCACACTCGCCAGCCGGCTGGTGGATGCCGTGGTGTTCTCGCCCTTCACCACACCGCTGAGCGCGTTGGCCCCGCTGCGCGCGGACTTTCCCCAGGTATCATGGATCGCCCTCGGACCGTTCCGTCCCGACGACGGACCGTTGCTCGCCGCCTGTCACGCGGAAGCCGTAACCTTGGTGCTCGTGGACGGAGTGGACAACCCGGTCGCCGGAGACCTCGTAACCCGTCACTCGGCCGCCGCAGCCCGGCGTCACGCCCTGGCCGACGCCCCGCGGGTGCTCCGCCTGGCGGACTCCCTGCAACGCGAGGTGTGGTATGACCTGCTGGACCGGGTGGATACGACGGTGCGAACCAGCGAGATCGCGAAACGGGTGGGTTGTTCCCGGGAGCACCTCTCCCGTCAGTTCGGAGCGGGAGGCGCTCCCAATCTCAAGCGGGTGATCGACCTGACCCGGGTCGCCTGCGCGGCTTCGCTGCTCAGAAATCCCGGCTATGACACCCCAACCGTGACGCGCATTCTCCGCTTTGCCACTACCAGCCACTTGAGCGCGACGGCACACCGCATTGCCGGCGTCTCGGCCGGCGGGCTGAGTCAGCTGGGCCCTCGGGGGGTCCTCGCGGCTTTCGCGCGGGGCCGGATGCGGAGCCGACTCGACTAGGCAGGCGGGCCGGTCACCGGCTGTGGCTTCCGGAGTGCGGCCCCGTGCCTGGCGGAACGAGGCCTCGCAGACCGCAAAGATCTCCTTTCCCCCTATGACTCCGAGCAATGCCCGCCACCGTCAATGACGGCAACAGGGGGGTCACGGGTGCCCATCCGTCGGAGGGGCGTGAGCCGCGAGTTCCTGAGACGGCGCGCGCTGGCGCGAAAGGGACCCATGTCCGATTATACGGGCCGTTCCCGCCCCGTTGCCTTGGGGTGGAGCTTGTGATAGTTTTCACAAGCTAGACCTGAACCCCAGGCACACCCACTAAAGAGACATATGGCGACCGATTCCGTACTCCGTCCGGGCGAGCTCAAGGACGTGCTGCTCCGGGAGATCGAGAAGGCCGATCTGGCGGCAGTTGACGTCAACGAGGTCGGCACCGTGCTTGAGGTCCGTGACGGCGTCGCCCGCATCTACGGACTCAACCAGGCCATCGCCGGCGAAATGCTGGAGTTTACGGCCACGGAGAGCGGCGATGTGGTGACCGGCATGGCGCTGAACCTCGAGGAGGACAATGTCGGCGCGGTCATCCTGGGTGACTACCTCAAGCTCAAGGAAGGTGATGAGGTGCGCTGCACCGGCCGCCTCCTCGAGGTGCCGGTGGGGCCCGCGATGCTCGGCCGGGTGGTGAACTCCCTTGGTCAGCCAGTGGACGGCCGTGGTCCGATCAAGACCAGCACTACCCGGGCGGTCGAGATGGTCGCCCCGGGCATCATCGTGCGCCAGCCGGTGAAGGAGCCCCTGCAGACCGGCATCAAGGCGATCGACGCGATGATCCCGATCGGGCGAGGCCAGCGGGAACTTATCATCGGCGACCGCGGTACCGGCAAGACGGCGATCGCGGTGGACACCATCCTCAACCAGAAGGGCACCGGCGTCGTCTGCGTCTACATCGCCATTGGACAGAAACGCTCCACCGTGGCGACGGTGGTGGAGAAGCTCAAGGAACGCGGCGCGATGGACTATAGCATCGTGGTCGTCGCCAGCGCCTCCGAGCCGGCCCCGCTCCAGTACATCGCCCCCTATGCCGGCTGCGCTATCGCCGAGTACTTCATGTACGAGGAAGGGAAGGCGACGCTGTGTGTGTACGACGACCTGTCCAAGCAGGCGGCCGCCTATCGCCAGTTGTCGCTCATTCTGCGCCGCCCTCCGGGCCGGGAGGCGTATCCCGGTGACGTCTTCTATCTGCACAGCCGCCTGCTGGAGCGGGCGGCAAAGATCTCGGAGGATGCCAACGTCGTGAAGTTCGACGCCCGGATCAAGAAGCCGGGCGGGTCCCTGACGGCGCTCCCCATTATCGAGACCCAGGCCGGCGATGTCTCGGCCTACATCCCGACCAACGTCATCTCGATCACCGACGGCCAGATCTTCCTGACCACCGACCTGTTCTACTCCAACGTGCGACCTGCGGTGGACGCCGGCATCAGCGTCAGCCGGGTGGGCGGGAACGCCCAGATCAAGGCCATGAAGCAGGTAGCCGGTCCCCTGCGCCTGTCGCTGGCGCAGTATCGCGAGCTGGAGGCGTTCGCCCAGTTCGGCTCCGAGCTGGACGCCGCGACCCAGCGACAGCTGGCCCGGGGGGCGCGTACCGTCGAGGTGCTGAAGCAACCGCAGTACGCGCCGGTGCCCGTCGAGAAGCAGGTCGCCGCCATCTACGCGGTGACCAACGGCTATCTGGATGACGTCGAGGTCCAGCACATTCGGAAGTGGGAGGCGGACTTCATCGCCTACCTCGAGTCGATGCAACCGGCGGTGCTCGAGGGTCTGCGAACCAAGAAGGCGCTGGACGAGGACCTGACCGGCAAGCTCAGAATGGCCATCGCCAACTTCAAGCCGCTCTTCCGAGCCGACTGATGGCCAAGGCCTCGCGGGCCCTCTGGGGACGGATGCGCTCCATCCAGAACACCCGCAAGATCACCCGCACGATGGAGCTGGTCTCCACCTCCAAGCTGAAGCGAGCCCAGGACCGGGTGGTGTCCGCCCGGCCCTATGCGGCGGCTCTGGCCGAGGTAATTGCCGAGCTGGTGAGTCCGGAGCTGGCGCAGCGCTTCCCGCTGCTGCGCCGGCCAGCGCCGCCGGAGAAGGGCGGCCCCCATCATGCGGCGGTGTTGCTGGTAACGTCCAATCGCGGCCTGTGCGGCGGGTTCAACTCCAATCTGATCAAGGAAGCCCGGCGGCGGATCGAGGCGCTGGAAGGCAAGGGCTTCGAGGTGGAGCTGCATCTGGTGGGCAGGAAAGGCATCGGTTTCTTCAAGTACCTCGGGCGGCCCATCGCCAGCCAGCGGATCGACATCGGCGACAAGCCCAGCACCGCTCACGCCGCCGAGCTGGTGACGCCGCTGATCGACGCCTTCGCGGCGGGCCGGCTCGCCAGCCTGGACATCGTGTACGCCCGGTTCAACAGCCCGCTCTCCACTCCACCCACGTTGCTGGGGATCCTGCCGGTGGAAGCGCCGGCGGCCCGCAGAGGCGGTGTGAGACCGGACTACATTCTCAAGCCCGGCGCGGACCAGATCCTGGAGCGGCTCCTGCCGCTGTACATCCAGAACCAGGTGTATCGTGGCCTGGTCGAGACCGCCGCGGCCGAGCACGGCGCACGGCGAACGGCCATGAAGAACGCCACCGACAATGCCGGTGAGATTTACGAGTTGCTCAAGCGGACCTACAACCGCCAGCGGCAGGCGGCGATCACCCAGGAGATCGCAGAGATCGTGGGCGGCGCGGCGGCGCTGGAGGGGTAGGGCGGACAGGCGGATGGGCGGACGGTCCGCCAGCCCGCCGGTTGATGGCGACCTCAACTATACTGAGAGATGCGCATGGCGACGGCGACGGCGACGAAGAACATTGGCAAGGTTGTCCAGGTGATCGGCCCCGTGCTCGACGTGGAATTCGAGTCGGAGAACCTGCCCGAGATCTACAACGCACTGACCATCGCGGACACGTCGGGCCCGCTGCCGATCCGGCTCACCGCCGAGGTGCAACAGCACATCGGCCAGAACCAGGTCCGGGCAGTGGCGATGTCGTCTACCGACGGAGTGGTGCGGGGGATGGAGGTGACCGATACCGGCGGCCCCATCACGGTCCCGGTGGGCTCGGCTCCGCTGGGCCGCATCCTCAACGTGCTGGGTGAACCGGTGGACGGCGGGGCGGCCATCCCGGCCGGCACGGAGCGGTGGCCGATCCATCGGGAGACCCCGAAGTTCGTCGACCTGGAACCCAAGACCACAATCTTCGAGACCGGCATCAAGGTCATCGATCTGATTGCCCCCTTCGTGAAGGGCGGCAAGATCGGCCTCTTCGGTGGCGCCGGCGTGGGGAAGACGGTGGTGATCATGGAGCTGATCAACAACGTCGCCAAGGGCCACGGGGGTAAGTCGGTGTTCTGCGGGGTGGGAGAACGCACCCGTGAAGGGAACGACCTCTACCTCGAGATGACCGAGTCGGGAGTGCTCGCGAGCTGCGCGCTGATTTACGGCCAGATGAACGAGCCGCCCGGGGCCCGCCTCCGGGTCGGTCTCAGCGGCCTCACCGTGGCCGAATACTTCCGGGACGTCGAGGGGCAGGACGTGCTGCTCTTCGTGGACAACATCTTCCGGTTCACCCAGGCGGGCTCCGAGGTGTCGGCTCTGCTGGGCCGGATGCCCAGCGCGGTCGGCTATCAGCCGACGCTGGCCACCGAGATGGGTGATCTCCAGGAGCGAATCACCTCGACCAAGAAGGGCTCGATCACGTCGGTGCAGGCCATCTATGTGCCCGCCGACGACCTGACCGACCCCGCGCCGGCCACGGCGTTCGCCCATCTGGACGCGACGGTGGTGCTGTCCCGGTCGATCGCGGAGCTGGGTATCTACCCGGCGGTGGACCCGCTCGACAGCTCGAGCCGCCTGCTCGATCCGCAGTACCTGGGCGAGCGGCATTACAACGTCGCGATCGGAGTGCAGCGGACCCTGCAGAAGTACAAGAGTCTGCAGGACATCATCGCGATCCTCGGGATGGACGAGCTGTCGGAGGAGGACAAGCTGGTGGTGGCCCGGGCGCGCCGCCTGCAGCGCTTCCTGAGCCAGCCGTTCCACGTCGCCGAACAGTTCACCGGTTTCGCCGGCAAGTACGTCAAGCTCCAGGATACGATTGAGAGCTTCGAACGGGTCCTCTCCGGAGAATTCGATGACCTCCCCGAGCAGGCGTTCTATATGGTAGGGGGCATCGACGAAGCGGTGGAGAAGGCGAAGAAACTGGCGAGCGCGTGATGCGGGTCACAGTGATCTCTCCGGAAGCCGCCATCTTCGACGGCGAGGCCGATGCGGTCACCGCGCCGGCCTACGACGGGCAGGTCGGCATCCTGCCCCGGCATGCGCCGTTCACCACTCTGCTGGGCCGGGGTCCGCTGGTGATTACCAGCGGCACCACCCGGCACCGCTTCGAAGTCAACGGCGGATTCCTGCAGACGGTCCACAACACGGTTCGCATCGTCGCGGAACAGGTGAAAGGAGAATAGATCCCCATGCAGCGTGGCCTCCTCCTCGCCACGGCCCTGGCGGTTCTCGCGGCCACGGCCCTGGACGCGCAGACTATCACCACCCCGATCTACAAGAGCCCGTACCGCTCGTTCAAGCACAGCGAGCTCGGCGGCTACCTGTCGGACCCGGGGGAAGGGGTGAGTGCGGCGATCCAGGGCGAGTACCGCCTGGCGCGTCCCTCGTTCGATTTTGGCTTCACGGTCGGGTACTTGGACGGGGAAGGGGGCAGCGACAACCTGTTCGGCGTCGGGATCGATGGCCGGGTGCCGGTGGCCCGGCACAGCAAGGACTTCCCGCTCGATGCCTCCCTTACCGGGGGATTCGGGGCGCTGTTTGGCGGCGGCGAGAGCGGCTTCCTGGTTCCCTTCGGAGCAACCCTCGGCCGACAGGTGCTGCTGGAGAACTCGAGCGTCAGCTTCACTCCCTACGTCGCTCCGGTGATTGCTCCCACCTTTGGCGACCTGCTTGACGATGTCCAGTTCGGCCTCGGTCTCGGCGTGGACATCGCCCTCACTCGCACGTTCGACATCCGCGTCAGCGGCTCCCTGGGTGACATCGAAGGTGTCGGCGTCGGGGTGGCGTGGCACAGGTAGCCGCCAGCTGTTAGCCATTCCGACTTGGGGCGCCGCGTTACCACGGCCCTCCACGGGACTGACCGCGGAGGGTCGTTCTGTAACGTTCCCGCCGACGGCTAATGTCTAACGGCTGCTGGCGCTGCCACATTGACTTGCCCCTCGGCCTGACACTAGCTTGTTGCGCCCGTGCATCTGCCCTTTCGGAGGATTCATGCGTCGATCCGGCATCACCGTCTTCGCGCTGCTGCTCAGCACCGCACTCACTGCACGCGGAGCCGCCCAGGTCACCGGCCTGCCGGTCCATAATAGCGGGGTAAGCAGCGGTTTCACCTTCGGGGGAGAAGTCGGGTTTCCCGACGCGGACTACGGGAAAGGGACCGCATTCGGCGGGCGTGCCGCCCTGGGCCTCGGTCCGTTCGGCATCAGCGCGGTGGCATCGAGCTGGAACCCCAAGGGTCCCGGCGATGCCCAGACCGGGGTGGGCGGATACTTGAATCTGAAAGTCTTCGGCGGACCGCTGATTCCGCTCTCGGTGACCCTGCAGGGCGGGGCGGAGTACATCAGCAGTAGTGGCCGCAAGACCGTCCACGCTCCCATCGGGCTGGGCATCGCGCTCAAGATTCCCAACCCCGCGCTTGCGATCAAGCCATGGATCGCGCCTCGGCTCGATATCGTGCGGGTCACCGGCGGGGGCACCAGCAATACCGACGAGAACTTCGGGATCAGTGGCGGTCTCGATTTCAGTCTGCTCGGTGGACTCGGGTTCGGGGCGGCTTACGACCGCACCTTTGCGGGCAACGGCCGGAACCCCTCGTCCTTTGGCGTGAATCTCACCTATTCCATCAAGATCCCCGGACTCTGACCGCGCTCTCCTCTGTGATGAGACTCTCCTCTCGAGCGTTTCGGCCGTATGCCGTGGCGCTCCTGGTGGGCGTGACCGGTTGCGCCATGACATTTGATGCCACCCATCTGGGCGTCCCCGCGACCCTGGCGTCGGACGCTTCGGCCCCGGTGGAAGGCACCACGTTCAATGTCACCAGCCGAGCCGTTTACGGGTTGTGGGGCCTGGTCCGGTTCTCCCAGCCCTCGCTGCGGAAGACCCTGGCCGCTCAGCTGGTCGGCGGCAAGGAAGTCGCCAATGTCCGGATCCGGGTCCGCAGCAAGTTCAGCGATCTGCTCATCACCGGGCTCACTCTCGGACTGGTCGTGCCGAGGGCGGTGACGATTGAGGGAGTCATTGTCGAGCGGTAGTACCGCGAGAGCGGGGACATCGTCGAGGGGCGGAGCAGGGTGTCCGCCCCTCGTGGCGTTCAGAGGAGTCGCTCTACCAGGTCGGCGCAGCGGTCGGCGGCCCCGGTCCCGGCCTCCACCGCGGCCAGGGCCTCGGCCCCGACCGCGCGCCGGAGTTCGGGATGCTCGAGCCAGTGGAGCCAGCGGGCCCGCAGGGCACGCCCTGGCGCTCGTGCCGGCAGGCGCTCCAGGGCGCGGACGCTCGCGAGACGGTTGGCGTCCGGGTTCTCCATGTCCCGGGGGCCGACGATGACGGGCATCGACCAGGCTGCGGGCTCAAGCACCGAATGGAGTCCTGAGCGATTGAATCCGCCGCCGACATAGGCAACGCTGCCGAGACCGTACAGGACGGCCAGCGGCCCCACTTCGTCGACCACCCGAAGCGGATCGGCAATCACCGCATCCCGATAGGAGCGCGGCTCGGGGAGGCGCAGCCGTCGGGCAAGAACGGCGACCCGCGCCAGGGCGCGGGGCGATGGCTCGTGTGGCGCGAGGATCAGCCGAGCGCCTTCCCAGGCATGATGCACCTCTGCGAAGGCCGCAAGCAGAACTCGCTCGTCGCGCGGCCAGGTGGAGCCGGCAACCAGGGTGGCCTCTCCGAAACTCGACGGGCGGAAGGCAAGGCGTTCCATGACGGCGTCGTAGCGCGGGTCACCCGCGACGACGATGCGCTCCGGCGCCACTCCCAGGGACACCAGGCGAAGGACGTCCTCCGGACCGACGGCGGCCGCCAGATCGAGCGCGGCGTAGGCCGGTGCGAGGACCCGGCGGGCAGGCCAGCGCAGGCGGGTGCTTCCGGCTCGAACCGCCGCGGCGATGAGGCCGAGCCGGATCCCCCGGTCCCGGGCCGTGAGGATCAGCAGCGGCCACAGGTCGGCCCTGGTGACCACGATCGCGGTGGGGGCGAGAGAGGAGAGGAAGGGCGCCACCCACCCGCTGGTGTCCCAGGGAAGAAGACCGGCAATGTCCACCGGCAGGGACTCGGCGACGGCCGCGCCCGACGGGCTGAAGCAGGTTACCGCGAGTTGCCAGTCGGCGTGCCTGCTCCTGAGCCGGCGGATCACCGGTTCGGCCTGGCGCAGCTCCCCCGCCGAGGCCGCGTGAAACAGGAACAGCGGCCGTGACCGGTCGCGGAACACCCGGCCCCAGGCCTGAAAGTCGGCCGCGCTCCGAGCGCGACCCTGGAGCCCGAGGCGGAGTTTGGTCGAGCCAAGCGCAGCGATCGGTGCGACGCCCCGCGCGACAGCGATGGCGGCACGGTAGGCGACAAGGGGCAGTGGCATGGTCAAAGATGTGGTGCTTGCGGGGCGCTGGAGAGTGACCTAGCTTCCGAGCGTCCGCCCGATGTTTCACCCTTTGGAGAGGAGGTGATCCATTGTCTAGTGACAGTTGCATCGGTGGCTCGAACAGGGCAAGCGATCGCCTGGTGAGCTGCTGATCCTGCAAAGGGCCAGGGCTGTTCCTGGCCGCTTCGACCCGGGGATCGCCTCGAGTCCGATGCCAACCAGCCGCGCTCCGTCATCCTCCCGCCATGAGCGGACGGTGACGGGGCGCGGTGCGCGTTGGGGAGGCCGCTAGATTCCGCCCAATGGCTCAGAGCTACTGGACGGCAACTCGTGCCCCGCGCTACAGCCTCCTGTTCGTGCTGCCGCTGCTCGTCACCTACGAGTGGCTGGCCGCAGTGCTGGCGGGCGACGAGGGGATCCGCAACGGCGCCGACGTCCTGCTCAAAGGCCTCTTCGTTGTGCTCGGTGGTCGCCACGGCCTGACGATTTTCGCCGTCGCGCTGCTTGGTACCGGGCTGGTCCTGGTCATCAGGGACTGGCGCAAAAGCGGCACGCCGGCCGGCCGATATTACGTCGGGATGCTGGGCGAGTCCGTGATCTATGCCCTGCTCTTCGGTACGGTGACCGGCACGCTCACCGGCATCCTGCTGCATGGCACCTCCGCCCTGGCGCTCGGCGCTGGGACATCGCTGCCGCTCCCCAACCTGATCATGGTGTCGCTCGGGGCCGGGATCTATGAGGAGCTCCTGTTTCGGGTCGTCGTGGTCTCGTCGCTGGCCAAACTCGCGACCGGAGGATTCGGGTGGCGACCGTGGGTGGGAGGGGTATTCGCCACGGTGGCGGGTGCGCTGGTCTTCAGCGCCTTTCACTACATCGGTCCCCTGGGCGATACCCTCGAACTGGGCTCGTTCGTCTTCCGCCTGGTGGCTGGACTGCTGCTGAGCGGTCTGTTCCTGCTGCGCGGCTTCGGGATCGCCGCCTGGACCCACGCACTCTACGATGTGTTCCTCGCGATTGGAGGGGCATGAGCAGAACGGCGGAGAAAGGAGAAGGGAGAAGGAAGAAGGGGCATGAGGGAGCGCGGAAGCACGACTTACCACCGCTTCTCCTTTCTCCCTTCTCCCTTCTCCGTCTCTTATGGTTTGCTCTCCGGCCTGGTTCGCTCCTGCCAGGCCGATACCAGCAGCCGGCGGAGCACCGCAACCGGCTTCGCCCCCACGAGGAGTCCCACGCCTTCGATATAGATGGTGGGTGTGCTCTGCACTCCTGACTTGGCGGCCCCTTCTGCTTCGGTCTGCACCAGGCTGCGCATCTCTCCGCTCTGCAGGCAGGGCAGCAGGTCACCCCGCGGGATACCGGCGGAATCGGCCAGGGTGATCAGGAACGGCCCGGGATTTCTGAGTGGAGCCCATTTGTCCTGATGGGCAAAGAGCAGGTCGTGGACCGGCCAGAATCGATCCACCTTGGCGGCGCACATCGCGAACTCCGAAGCCGCGGCGGCGTTGGCGTGGAGCTGGGTGAGGGGGAAGTTGAGGAAGATCCAGCGCACCTTTCCGGTCTCGATGAACTCCCGCTCGAGGACGGGAAAGGTTTCCATCGCCTGTTGTCGACAGAACGGACATTGGAAGTCGGAAAGCTCGTACACCGTGACGGGCGCCTTGCTGGAGCCCTTGGTCCGCTGGGCCAACAGCGGATCCTGCCGGCGGGCGAGGCTGGGTGGGGGATTGCTCTGGACCGCCGGCAACCGCGCCGGAGCGATGAGAGTGACGCCGGCGATCAGCCAGGCGACGTGCTCACGACGCATGTGGAACACCGGGATCGGGCATCAGTAGCGGGGCAGGCGATGACCGGTTGCGCGGTCCAGCACGACGCGATCCCCCGTGACCCGCACATTCCAGTACCACTCGCTGTTCGGGTCCCAGGCGTCCCACGAGCGAGCATAGATCCACCAGTCTCCGCTCGGCAGTCGGATAACGGCTGTGCCGTCCGCTCCGGTGCTGTCGGCGATCGGCTCCCGGCCGAGCCCCGAGCCGAGCGCCTTGGTGATACTGTCGTATCCGCGGTACGCGCTATCTTTCCACCGCGCCATCGCCTGCCGCTGGCTGTCGATGCCGGGACTCACGTCGTTGCGCACCGCCGCGAGGAAGTGCTGGGCCTTGTCGCGGCGGCGATGCGCCTGGGTGACGCTGTCCGAACCGGTGCTGAACGCGCGGTACAGGGAGTCGTACAGCGGACTGGACCGCGGCAGGGAGTCCATCCGGAGCCGCAGCCGGGCGAGACGAGCCTCGAGGGACTGCACCCGGTACGCTTCTCTGGCGTAAGCGACGAACGGGCCGCGGAACTGCTGAAACAGACTGTCGAGCTGGCGCGTAATCGCCGCCGGTCTGGGGTTCTTCGCTTCCAGCAGGGCGATCACGCTGTCCCGATCGTAGGGCAGCGCCACAAAACCGAGGTGCGCGACCGGCGCATCGACGGAATCAGGACCGGGAATGGCGACTTCGATCCGGACCTCGCGGCCGCCGCAGGCGGCCAACGCGAGGAGACAGACGGGTGTCCAGCGGGGCACGGGAGACCGGCTTTGGCAAAGACCGGGGAAAGCTATGCGCGTCCTGTGGGTGCTTCAACTTCTGCTGCTGACGCACGCGCCGCTCCTGGCCCAGGGAGAGGCGGTGCGCCGACTGTTCCCCGCGAGGCCCGACAACTACCTGACCGACGTGGCGGCTGTGGTGGACGACCAGGCGGCGGTCGCCATCAACGATCTTGCCTCCCGCCTGCGAACCGCCACCGGGGCGGAGCTGGCTGTGGTTACCCTGCCGACGATCGAGGATCGGGCACCGGGGGACGTTGCGCTGGCGATCGGTCGTGCCTGGGGAGTCGGGGCGAAAGGGGCTATCGGCGATTCGGCGCGGAACGCGGGCTTGGTGCTGCTGCTGGTTCCACGAACCTCCGAGCATCGGGGCGAGATCTACCTCGCCACCGGGAGGGGAATCGAAGGGATCATTACCGACGCGACGGCTGGACGCATCACCGACCTCATGCTCCCCGAGCTACGGGAGGGGCGCTGGGGCCCGGCCCTGGTGCTGGGGACCCGCGCGATCGCCGCGACGGTGGCCCGGGGGTACGGGGTCTCGGATTCGGCTCTGCTGGCTGCGGATCCGTTCGAAGGGAAGAGCGGTGCGGAGGCTCCCATCAGTCCACTGCTGATCTTCATCATCATAATCGTGGTGATGATGCTCATCGGGTCAGCGGTATCCCGGGCGGCCAGAGGCCCCCGAGGCCGGTATCGCCGAGGCGGACCGACGATCTTCTGGGGCGGAGGGTCCGGAGGCGGCTGGTCGAGCGGGGGCGGGTGGGGCAGCGGCGGCTGGGGCGGTGGCGGCGGCGGCTTCGGGGGCTTCGGCGGCGGTGGTGGCTTCAGTGGCGGCGGCAGCGGAAGGAGCTTCTGATGGGCAAAATCCAGGCGGGCGAGATCGAGCAAGAGATCGAGCAATTCCTGGCCGATCTGGACCGGGCCTGGCCCGGCGGGTACACCGCCGTGCTGATCGGCTCGGCGGCGAGGGGCCAGTACCTTCCGGGCTGGTCTGACATCAACATGCTGCTCATCCTGCCCGAGATCACTCCCGAGGCCCTCCGGGCCGCGCGCCAGCCGCTGCAGCGGTGGCGGGAACGCGCGGAGGCGCTGCCGCTCTTGTTCGACGCGGACGAGTGGCATCGTTCAAACGATGCCTACCCGCTCGAGATCGTCGAGATGCAGACCGGGTACAAGGTCCTGCGGGGTCACGATCCGGTCGGCGGCATGCACGTCCGGCCGGCGTACCTCCGGACGGCGCTGGAGCGCGAGCTGCGCGGCAAGCTCATGCGACTGCGGCAGGGATACGCCCTGTTCGCGCCGGGCTCCGAGAAATTGACCGGCTTTCTCCTCAACAGCGCGTCATCGGTGCTGCTGCTCTGCCGGGGCCTGCTGGTGCTCTCCGGTGAGCCCGTGCCGACGGATCCCCCGGCCATCGTGGCGGCGGCGGGGCGGGTGGCCGGCTTTCCGCCGGACGCCGTGGCCCGGGTCATCGCCCGGCGGGGCGACCGGTCGTGGCGGTGTACGGAGGAGGAGGTGGGCGGATATCTTGCAGCCGTTCAGACGGCGGCTCGCTTTGTTGACCACTTTCAGATCGGAGCACGGACATGACGCGGTCCCTTCGAGTGGCCTTCTTTGCGGTCCTGGCCCTCACCGTGAGTGGTTGCGGCTACAACCGGATCCAGAGCCTGGACGAGCAGGTCAACAAGGGCAAAGGCCAGATTGCCGCCCAGCTCCAGCGGCGTGCCGACCTGATTCCCAACCTGGTCGAGACGGTCAAGGGGTACGCCAAGCAGGAGACGACGATCTTCACGGAGGTGGCCGAGGCCCGGGCCCGTCTGGCGGGCTCGGTCCAGACCGGCAATCTCGAGGATATGGCCAAAGCCAATCAGGAGTTGAACGCCCCGCTGGGCCGGCTGCTGGCCATCGTGGAGAACTACCCCCAGCTCAAGTCGGACGCGAACTTCCGGGCGCTGCAGGACGAGCTGACCGGCACCGAGAACCGGATCTCCACTGCCCGCCAGGATTACAACGACGCGGTCAATCAGTACAACAGCTTCATCCGGACCTTTCCCTATAACCTGACCGCGAAGATGTTCGGCGCCTCCACGCCCAGGCCCTACTTCGAGGCCAAGGAGGGAGCCGAAACGCCGCCGCCGGTGAAGTTCTAGGTCGGCGTCGGGGCTCCGTGGCTCGACTGCTCTGGTTCATTTTTATGCTCGCGGTGGGGGCCGCGCTTCTGGCCGGGGCCTCCTGGGCAGCAGCCTACACCGGTCTCGGCGATCTTCTGGGGGCGCCCCCTCCGGAGATGGGCACCCAGTCGACCAGCTTTCTCTGGCACGGCCTGCCCGGCGTTCGAGGCACCCCCCGCGTGTGGCGCTTCGCGTTCTCGCCGACTCGTATTCCGGGGGCTCCAGAGGTCCGGGTCTACGTTACCCCGACGGGCCACGTCGTGCTGACCGAACCGAGCGATCTGGCCGAACGGCTCAAGGCTTTTCATAACACCGGCTACTGAGCGCCCCTCCGGCACGACCGGTGCGCCGGTCGTAGCACGGAAGGGCCGGAATGGAAAAGGGCGGAGACCGAGTCTCCGCCCTTTTCCATTGCCGAGCCAACGAGCTGTCTAGTCGACCACTACATCCGGCAGCACGTAGCGAAGCGGATCCACCGGCTTGCCGTTCACGTGCACCTCGTAGTGCAGGTGCGGACCGGTCGCCAGTCCGGTGTTGCCGACTTCCGCGACGACCTGGCCTCGATCGACCCGTTGACCCATCCGCACCAGAAGCTTGGAGCAGTGGGCGAACTTGGTCCGGATCCCGAAGCCATGATCGATTTCCAGGACATTGCCGTAACCGCTCTCCCAGCCGGCGTTGACGATGACCCCACCCGCAGGCGACTGGATGGGCGCCCCCATCGGCGCCGTGACGTCGATGCCCTCGTGCGGCCTGGCGATATGCAGAATGGGGTGCTCCCGCATCGAGCTGAACGCGCTGGTCAGCCAGCCGGCGGTTGGCATGATGGAGGGCATAGCCGCCATGCGGTCGCGGTGGTGCGACAGGGAATCCCGGGCCTCGGAGAACGAGGTGGCAAGCAGGTTCGCCCGGCGGACCAGGGCCGCCAGGTCGACCCGGATCTCCACCGCTCGGTGGCCCAGGAGGCCCATCGTCAGGAGAGTCGTGGTCGCCGTGTCAGGCGAAGATGGCCCGCCGATGCCGGCCTGCTGTACCGAGGGGTCGTTGGGCTCGAGGTTGGCCAGAAGCCGAATGCGGGAATCACGGTCCGCGATGGTCTTGATGGTATCCGACAGCGCCGCAATATCGCCGTGAAGCCGGCTCAGCTCCTCGGCCAGGCGGGTATTCTCCCGCGCCAGCTGGGCCGCACGCTGCAGGTTCACCGATCGGGAGACGGCCACATAGCCGAGCAGAAGAGCCAGCAGGCCGAGCACGGCAGCGAAGCCGGTGGTGGCCTTGAGCACGCCGTGCGACACCGCGATGGCCTTGGAGCCACGGGAGCCGGGAGGCACCACAACGACTGTCCACTTCCGTTCGGCCATGTTGAGCACCTGGTTAACGCGAAACCGCCCTGAACACCTAGGAAAACCCGTGCCTGGAGTGTCGCGAGCAGGCGAGGTGCGCCTAAGGGCGGGTTAAGATGCCGCTTGGAACCGGGGGTGTCAAGGGTCGAGAAGGATGTACAAGTTGTTTACAGTCAAGGACTTGAGGGTACAGGTTTCGGAAAGAGGCCGTCTGGTTTGTGGACACGGCGCCCCAACACTTCGGGTGCCGTTGCCTGTGGCCAAGCGCCTGTCAGCGGTGCATCCTGCCCGAGGTGGCGCCAGAGTTCGGCCGCCTTGCCTGGCATGAATGGCTCGATCAGAATCGCCAGTCTGGTGAGACACCGGGCGAGCGCCGCCAGGACGGCGTCCAGCCTGGCAGTCTGCTCCTGCTTGGCGAGCGTCCAGGGCGCGGTCGACACGATGAACTGGTTGGCGGCACTCACCAGGCGCCAGGCGGCCTCGGCGCCGGCTCGGAGATCCGTCCTCTCCATGGCATTCTGGTAGTCGCGTACGGCCTCCTCCCCCGCTGCATCGAGTGCACCGGGGTCGCCCGCCGGGACGATACCCTCGCGATACTTCTCGATCATGGCCAGCGAGCGGCTGGCCAGGTTGCCGAGTCCATCGGCGAGGTCCGCGACGTAGCGTTCGTCGAAGCGCTCCCAGCTGAACGTGCCGTCTGCAGCGAAGCCAACCTCGCGCAGCAGGAAATAGCGCAGCGCGTCCGGTCCATGCCGTGTGATCGCATCCCGGAGCTCGAGTTTGACTCCGGCACTCTTGGAGAACCGGTCGGTGCCGTAGTAGATGAACCCGTGAGCCCAGACCCGCTCGGGGAGCGCCTCGCCAGCGGCCTGCAGCATGGCGGGCCAGATGACGCAGTGAAACCGGGTGATGTCCTTGCCCACGACATGCAACTGAGCCGGCCAGGTTGCCCTGGAACCGGGAAAGCGGGGCGCGGTCCAGTAGTTCGGCAGTGCGTCGAACCAGACGTAGGTGGTCTGGGCCTCGCCGTCGCTGGTGGGCCGCGGGAAGGGAACGCCCCAGCTGAAGCGGCTCCGGCTGGCCGACACGTCGTCGAGGCCCTGGCGCAGCAGCCCGAGGATCTCGTTGCGGCGAATCTCCGGTTGCACAAAGTCGGGATTCCGCTCCAGGAGATCTTCCAGGAAGCGCTGGTAGCGGGACAGCCGGAAGAACCAGTTGCGCTCCTCCACCTCCTCCAGCGTGCGGGTCGGGTGGAGAACGCAGCGGCCGTCCACGATGTCCGATTCGGTCTTGAAGGACTCGCAGCCGACGCAATAGAGGCCCCGGTAGGTCTTCTCGTAGAAGTCCTCGGGATTCCGGGCGAAGATCCGCTCGATCAGGTCCCGCACCCCGGCGCGATGTTCGGGAGCGGTAGTGCGAATGAACTGATCGTAGGAGATCCTGAGCTCGGCCCAGGCGGCCTGGAAGGCGATTGCGACCTCGTCCACCAGCTGCTGGGGTGTGAGGCCGCGCTCGGTGGCGGTCTGCGCGACCTTCTGGCCGTGCTCGTCCATCCCGATGAGGAACCAGACCTCGTCACCCCTGAGCCGGCGATACCGCGCGATGCAGTCGGCGCCGACCTTTTCGAAGGCGTGCCCCATGTGGGGATCGCCGTTGGAATAGTCGATCGCCGTGGTGATGAAGAACCTTGCCACTCAGTCCTCGGGTGACCCGGCTGTGGGGGGTGGGCCGCCCGGATTGTCGCGGCCGCGCCGCCGGCCCCGCCGCCGTCGGCGGGGCCGCCTGGTCCTGTCTCCAGGGCGGCCGGCGGCCTCGGAGGAGGGAGGCGTGGGTGGTGCCCCGCGAGGCGACCCGGTCGCGGGAGGTGGCTCGCTCCGGTCAGGTGCGGCTCCTCCGGGCGGACGGCGGCTGATCTGGTCAGATCGGCCGCTGCCGCCCGCCTGGCCGGCGCCGACGGGGCCACCACCGTTCGGGCGGGTTCGCCGGAACGATTCCCGGGCGACCGGCCGAGCCGGACCCGATCGCTCGGCGATGAGGGCGCTGCCAGCGGACGGGTCGAGCGCGTCGACCCGCTCCTGTTCCTCACGCAGGTCGACCAGGGTCACGATGCGGGACCCTTCCTCGTTCCGGAGGAAGACCCGCTCCCGGAAGATGTCGACCGCGATCACTTTCTCGGGGCCGCGCAAGGTGGTCAACATCTTGCCTTCGCGGGGGAACCGCTTGCGCGCCGCGACATAGAACTCGTGCTCGTACTTGAGACAGCACAGGAGGCGGCCGCACCCGCCCGAGATCTGTGCGGGGTTGAGCGACAGGTGCTGGTCCTTGGCCAGGGCCAGGCTGACCGGCGACAGTTCGGTGAGCCAGGTGGAGCAGCAGTACTCGCGGCCGCAGCGGCCGACGCCGCCCAATCTGGCGGCCTCGTCCCGGACGCCGATCTGCCGCAGCTCGATCCTGGTCCGGAAGGTCGACGCGAGGTCCCGCACCAGGGCGCGGAAGTCCACCCGCTTCTCCGCCGTGAAATAGAGGGTGAGCTTGGAGCGGTCCCATTGCCACTCCGCGTCGCTCACTTTCATGTCGAGCTGGTGATGGCGGACCCGATCGGTCGCCTGGCGGCGGGCCTGTTCCTCCGATCGGCGGAGCTGGTTAGCGAGCTGGATGTCTTCCTGGGTAGCGCGGCGGAGGACGGAGCGGAGGGCGGGGGAGACGGCAGGGGCGGAAGCGGCGGGAGGAGCCGGAAGGGAGACTCCCGCTTCTCCCGCCGTTGCCGGCTCTCCCGCTTCTCCCGCCTCTCCTACCTCTTCCGCCACGAGCGTCGTCTTCGGTGCGGTCCCGATGTCGCAGCCCGAGCACCCGCCGCCGCACTTCTTTTCCGCGACGTCGCCGGAGGTGTGGACCCGCCCCAGGTCCTGGCCCCGGTCGCACTCGACGACGACCGCCTCCCGCAGGCGGAGGGGATCCTGGCTGTCCGGCCAGAGGAAGAAGTCCCGCCTAATCCCCTTGAACCGGACCTCGACGGTCTGCGGCATCAGGCCTCGGAGTACGCGCCCATCGCGGCGTATTTCTCGGCGCGACGGCGCACCAGCTTCTCCGGTCGAACCTTTCTGAGCTCGTTCACATGACGGATCAGGGCTTCGCGGAGCGTCTCGCCGGCCGCGTCCGGGTCGAGGTGCGCGCCCCCCATCGGCTCGTCGAGGATCTCGTCGATCAGTTTGAGGCGGAGCAGGTCCTGGGCGGTCAACTTGAGCGCGTCCGCGGCCCGCTCCCGCTGGGCCGCGTCCTTCCACAGGATTGCCGCGCATCCCTCGGGGGAGATCACCGAGTAGACCGAGTTCTCGAACATGAGAATGCGATCGGCGGTACCCAGGGCCAGGGCTCCGCCCGATCCACCTTCGCCGATGACCGCCGAGACGATCGGCGTCGGCAAGGCGGCCATCTCCAGGATGTTTCGCGCCAGCGCCTCCGATTGGCCACGTTCCTCGGCGCCCAGGCCGGGGTAGGCCCCTGGAGTGTCGATGAGGGTGACGACTGGTGCGCTGAACTTGGCGGCGAGCTTCATCAGGCGCAGCGCCTTGCGGTAACCCTCCGGGTGGGCCATCCCGAAATTGCGCTTGAGGTTTTCCTTCGTGTCCCGACCCTTCTGGTGGCCGACCACCATGACCGACACGCCCGCCAGCCTGGCCCAGCCCCCGACGATCGCCGGGTCGTCTCGGAACAGCCGGTCCCCATGCAGCTCGACGAAATCGGTGAAGATGGTGCTCAGGTAATCCAGCGGGTACGGGCGCCGGGGATGGCGGGCCACCTGCACCCGCTGCATCGGGGTGAGGTGGTTGTAGATCTCGTCACGCAGGGTGTTCAGCCGCACCTGGAGCAGGCGGGCCTCTTCGGCGACGTCGATCTGGCGCTCCTCGCCGAGCTTCTGGAGGTCGTCGATCTGCCGCTCCAGCTCCTGCAGCGGCTTCTCGAAATCAAGGGCGTAGTTGGATGCCATGAATCCCCGGATGCTCAGCCGTGAGCGATCTGCTAGCGGCTATCAGCTATCGGCTATCGGCTCCTGATGTCCGATAGCCAGTAGCCGATAGCCTACCCTGCCTTCACAAACGCCACCGCGTCTGGTCCCAGCAGACGCCTCAGCTCCGCCACCAGCTCTTCGTCCGGAGCCACCCGAATTCGTCGGGAACGGGCCCGGAGTCGCTCGCCATTGCCATCGGACCATTCAATATAGAGCGGTACCGGGCCGGGATGGCTGCTGCAGAGGGCCACGGCCTGCCGGAGGGCGGCCGGATCGGGCGCCTGGGGAAGCGTCCACCGGAGGGCCAAACCCAAAGCGCCGGTGGCTTTGAGCTCCTCGAGCGGCCGGGCGTTCTCTACCACGAACGGGGCCCGATCCTCGCCCCGGTCCCGGGCGCTGAAACCGCCGCTCAGGAGTACCGCGAGGTCCGCCTTGACGATCTGATTCAGCCTGGACCAGGCGTCGGGAAAGACGATCGCATCGGCGGTGCCGTGGAAATCCTCCAGCACCAGCCGGGCGTACTCCTTACCGGTCTTCTTGGAGATCTGGCGCTTGACCTGGGTGACTACTGCGGCCACGGTCACCGGGTGCTCGCTCCACTCCCCCAGGGTGGCTGTGGTCCGCGAGCCGAATACCTCTACTTCGGCGCGGAATCGTTCCAACGGGTGACCGGAGATGAAGAAGCCGATGACCTCCTTCTCCCGGGCCAGCCGTTCCTGCTCGGCCCAGGCCGGAATCTCCGCCAGCAGGGGTCCTGTGGGTCGAGTCGGGGCGGCGGCTTCGCCGAACAGCGAGGCCTGGCCGGCGTCCCGCTCCTGCTGGAGCAGCTGCGCCTCCCGGAGCACCTCGTCCAGCGCCTGGGTCAGCTGGGCCCGGTGGCCGCCGAGCCCGTCCAGCGCGCCGGCGGCGATGAGCGACTCGAGCACCCGCTTGTTGCAGAGCCGGAGATCAACCCGTTGCACGAAGTCCACCAGGTCGGTGAACGGCTTGGCCTGTCGTGCCGCGATCATCGAATCGATGGCCCCCCGGCCCACGTGGCGCACGGCGCCGAGGCCGAACCGAATCCGCCGGTCCCCGGTGACGGTGAACTTGAAGCCCGATTCGTTCACGTCCGGCGGCAGTACCTCGAGCCCCAGCTCGCGGGCCTCGGCGATGTATTGCACCACCTTGTCGGTGCTGCCGATCTCCGACGACAGGAGCGCCGCCATGAACTCGGCCGGGTAGTAGGTCTTGAGCCAGGCGGTCTGGTAACTCAGGATCGAGTACGCCACCGAGTGCGACTTGTTGAACCCGTAACGGCCGAAGGTCTCGATCTGCTGGGCCAGCTCGTCGGCGAGTCGCTTCGGGTGGCCGCGCTCCACCGCGCGGTCGACGAAGCGTCCGAGTTCCTTCCGAATGAGATCGGCGTCCTTCTTGCCCACCGCCTTGCGGAGCACATCAGCCTCGGCAAGGCTGAACCCCGCCAGCAGGTTCGCGATCCGCATCACCTGTTCCTGGTAGGTGATGACGCCGTAGGTCGGTTCGAGCACCTCACGGAGGTCCGGGTGCGGGTAGGTCACCGGCTCCTGGCCCAGCTTGCGGCGGATGAAAACGAGGTGCATCCCGGTATCGAGCGGGCCGGGCCGGAGCAACGCGTTCGAGGCGACCAGGTCGTCGAAGCGGTCGCACTTCATGTTGCGGAGAGTCTCGGTCGCCAGCGGAGACTCGAACTGGAAGATTCCAGCGGTGCGGCCCCGGCGCAGCAGCTGATAGACCGCCGGGTCCTCGAGGTCGAGCGCATCCATGTCGAGGGACCGCCCGTGCCGCTCGCGAATCATCCGGCTGGCGTCGTGGATCACCGTCAGGGTTTTGAGCCCGAGCAGGTCCATCTTGAGCATGCCGACCTGCTCCAGCGGCCCCATCTCGAACTGGGTGATGATGGCCTCATCGCTCTCGACCTGGCCCTGGCCACGCGCCGGCGCGGTGCAGACCGGGATGTATTCGCTGAGCGGCCCCGGTGCGATCACCACGCCCGCAGCGTGCACCGAGGCGTGCCGGCTGATGCCCTCAATCCGACTCGCCAGCTGGACGCAGCGCTGATACTGCGGGTTGCCTTCCACGAGCTCGCGGAACTCCGCTACCTTGTGCACCGCCTCGTCCACGGTGAGCGCGTAGGCCGGTCCCGAGGGAATCAGCTTGGTCAGGCGGTCCGCCTCTCCCGGCGGGATCCGCAGCAGGCGGGCCACGTCCTTCACCGCGGCGCGAGCCTTCAGCGTCCCGAAGGTGATGATTTGTCCCACGCTGGTCTTGCCGTATCGCTGGCGGACATAGTCGATCACTTCGCCCCGCCGCTCGAAGCAAAAGTCCACGTCGATATCGGGCATCGACACACGCTCGGGGTTGAGGAACCGCTCGAACAGCAGATCGAAACGAAGCGGGTCCACACTGGTGATCCCCAGCGTAAAGGCCACGAGCGAGCCTGCCGCAGAGCCGCGCCCGGGTCCCACCGGAATGCCGCGATCCCGCGCTGCCTGGATGAAATCCTGCACGATCAGGAAGTAGCCGGCGTACCCTGCCCGGTTGATGACGCTCAGCTCGTAGTCCAGCCGTTCCTGAATCGGCGCGGGGAGCGGGTCGCCGTAGCGGGAGCGGGCGCCCGCTCGGGCCAGTGACTCGAGCAAGGCCTCTTCCGAATCGAACCCGGCGGGGCGGGGGAACGCCGGGACGAAGTGGGTTTTCTCAAAAGTGAATTCGCAGAGGTTGGCGACTGTCTGCGTGTTGACGAGCGCCTCGGGATGATCCGGGAACAGCTGGGCCATCTCGGCTTCCGACTTGACGTAGGATTCCTCGCCAACGAAGCGGAAACGCTTCGGATCGTCGAGTTCCGCTCCGGTCCCGATCGCGAGCAGCACGTCGTGGGCTTCGGCGTCTTCGCGCCGGAGGTAGTGTGCGTCGTTGGTCGCCACCACTCCGAGTCCCAGTTCCTGCCCCAGCTGGAACATCCCCTGGTTGACCACGGTCTCGTCGGGGATACCGTGCAGCTGGACCTCCAGCCAGAAGTTTCCGTCCCCAAACGTCTTTGCGAACCACTCGGCCGACTTCCTGGCCGCCTCGTAGTTGCCCTGGCGCAGGTACAGGGAGATCTCTCCGGAGAGACAGGCCGCCAGCCCCACGATCCCTTCCGAGTACCGGGCCAGTACCTCGCGGTCGATGCGTGGCCGGCGATAGAAGCCCTCCAGGAAACCGATGGAGGACAGGCGGACCAGGTTCCGGTAGCCAATCCGGTTCTTGGCCAGCAGCACCAGGTGGCTGTACTGGGCCGGGGCGGACGCCGGTTTCTGCATCGAAGTCCGCGCACCGAAGGCGAGATACGCCTCGAAGCCCAGAATCGGCCGAAGCCCCCGGGCGTTGGCCTCCTCGTAGAAGGACCAGGCGCAGTGCAGGTTGCCGTGGTCGGTGACGGCCAGGCTGTCCATGCCCAGCGCCTGGACGTGACCGACCAGCTCCGGGATGCGGTTGGCACCGTCCAGGAGGGAATACTCAGAATGCGTGTGGAGATGAACGAATGGCATGAACTCGGCGGCTCGGCGGCTCGGCAGCTCGGCGACTCGCCGCCGAGCGGGTCAGTCGCCTGAAAGTCTCAACGTTCGCGGTCTTCCAGGGCCTCAAGGACGTCGTTGAAATCGACGCCGCGGGCCCGCAACAGCACCAGCAGGTGGTACAGGAGATCTGCGGTCTCGGACCGGAGGCGGGCGTCGTCTTCGGCGTTGGCCGCCACCACAACCTCCACGGCTTCTTCTCCCACTTTCTGGGAAATCTTCGCGACCCCGCGATCGAGCAGCTTCACGGTGTAGGATTCCGCCGGCCGCTCCGCGGCTCGGGCCGCGATGGTGGCCGCCAGCCGGGTCAGGAGATGGCCGCCTGGGTCGGGTGCCGTCCTGGTGCCGCCGTCAGTCCCCACCACCGTCGAGAAGCAGGTCGGCTGTCCGGTGTGGCAGGCCGGTCCACGCTGATCCACCCGGTACAGCACCGCATCGCCGTCACAGTCGAGGCGGACCTCCGAGACCCGCTGGTCATGGCCCGACGATTCACCCTTTCGCCACAGCGCCTGGCGGCTCCGGCTCCAGTAGTGCGCCTGGCCGCTCGCGAGGGTGCGGCCCAGGGCTTCGCGGTTTGCCCACGCCAGCATGAGAATGGTGCCGGTACGGCGCTCCTGGGCTACCACCGGCACCAGGCCGTCGGCGCCAAAGCGCACCGAGTCAAGCCATTGGTCAGGGGTCACGGCCAGAAGCTATCGGGGGTGGTATTGATTGTCAAAAGCCGTTGTGGCGCTTTATCTTGCCCTCATTCACCCAAGCGCCGACGCGGCCACCGGGGCCCCTGATGCTGAGCGTGGTTCGCCTGCTGATCATGACCGATCCGATCGTCGAGTCGGTGGCCGGTGGGGGACTCGGGGTTTCGCGCCTATCGTGGGTCGGGCCTCTGGTGCGGACCCGGTGACGAGCTGGTCGGCCCTGCGGCGGGCGGCCATGGTCGTCCTTGTGGTGGTCTGGCCGGAGCCGGTGGCGGGGCAGGGGGCGCCGGCCCCGCTGATCCTGACGCTGCCGGTGTCGGTCCGCGCCGCCGGTCTCGGGGGGATTGGGGTGGCCCTCTCGGGGGACGCGAGCTCCACGTTCCTCAACCCTGCGGGACTCGCCACCATCCGCAATATCGCGATCGAGGCTGCGGGACAGCGCTATCCCGACGGATCGGTCGAGGGCATGGCGGCGGGGGCCCTGCGGCTTTTCCAGTTCGACCTGGGCGGCGGCATCCACTATCTGCGTTTCAGCGACACGTCGAGCGTCAAGGACAACCTGCAGTGGACCGCGTCGGGGGTGTACCGTTACGGGCTCATCGCGCTGGGTGGAACGCTCAAGTACGTCTCTCTGGAGGATTCGGCCGGCGCCACGCGCCGCGCTGCGACCACGGACGCCGGCCTGGGGATCCACATCTTCGACATCATGACGCTGGCCTTTGCAGTGCGCAACATCGGGAGCTGGCGGGTTACCGGCGGGCCACTCCAGCTGCCGGTGAGCAAGCACTTGGGCTTCGCCTTCAATTTCGTGGACCCGCAGGAGACCGCCCGGCTGCTCGCCACGATGGAAGTTGTGTGGACCGACCGCGCCGATCGGAGAACCGTGCTTGGCCTGGAGGCCGGGGCGGTGGTCGGTCAGGTCGGCCTGGTAGGAAGAATCGGTTATGGCGCCCAACCCCAAGGGGCGGGTCAGAAAGATGTTTCGGTTGGCGGAGGGCTGGTGCTCAGCCGAGTGGGGATTGACTACGCCTGGCAGCGCCGGACCAAGCTGGGCCGGCAGGTTCACCGGCTGGGCGTGCGATTCACCCTGTAATGCGGCGGCGAGGGTGCATGATCCTGTTGTTCGTGGTCGGCGCGCTGATGGCGGGCTACGGCACGGCCTATCTGGCCAGCGAGGATGTGCGCTACCTGACGCGAGCCGGGATTGAGCAGACCAGGCTTCTCGAAGCCCGGGAACCGATCACAGCCCTGCTCGCAGACCCGAAAACCGACTCGGCGACCCGCGCCTCGCTCCGCCTGGTCCTGGACGCCCGGAGCTTCGCGGCGGAGATCGGTTACCGCGCCCGGAAGACCTACACCACCTACACCGACGTCGGGCGCGACACGCTGCTCCTGGTCTTGTCTGCCAGCCCGCGCAACTGCCTCTGCGCCTACACCTGGAAATACCCGATCGTCGGGCGGATCCCCTACAAGGGCTTCTTCGACCCGGCCATGGCCCGGCGGGAGGCGGGCCGGCTGGAGCGCAAGGGCTACGACATCTATCTCCGCCCCGCCGGCGCCTACTCTACGCTGGGGTGGTTCAACGACCCGCTGTACTCCACCGCGATGAGTCGCGATTCCGTGGAGCTGGCGGCGACGGTCTTGCACGAAATCGCCCACAACACTCTTTATGTGAAGAGCGCGACGCCGTTCAACGAGAGCTTCGCCCAGCTCGCCGGCTACCGCGCCGCCGAGGCCTTCTTCCGGCGACGAGGCTCCGTGGGAGCTGCGGCCCACGCGGCCGACCGCTGGCTGGACGAAGTGGTGCTGAGCGGATACTACGCCGAGCTGAGCCGCCGTCTCGACAGCCTGTATCGCGTCGCGCCGGATTCCCAGGCGGTGGATAGCGGCCGCGCCGAGCTCGGTCGCTGGGCCCGCCAGCAGCTCGAGGGCCCGGTCGGCGCCGCGCTCAGGACCTATACGATTGGCCCCATGGCCGACCGGCCAGTGAACAATGCCCGGCTCATTGCCGCGCGCATTTACCGCACCAGGCTCGATCTGTTCGAACGATGGTACCAGCGCCGGGGTGGTGATATCCAGGTCGCCGTGGCCACGCTCGATACCCTGCTCAAGGGCGCGGAAGGCGATAGCGCCTTCGTCCGGCTGGAGCAGGCGCTCGCCGAGCCGTCGGCAGCGGCGCAGCCCTGACCGGAGGTGTCATGCCTGAAGGTGACCTGAAGGCCCGAAACCCCGCGATCGCCGGGTTGCTCTCCTTCCTGTTGCCCGGGCTGGGCCAGCTGTACAACGGTCAGCCGCAGCTGGCCTTGCTGGTCTTCGCCATCGTGTACGGTGGTGCCACCATGTGCGGCCTCCGGTTCATCGGCGCTCTCGGCGCCGCCGACCCCCGCGGGGCCCTGGGGACGGTTCTCTTCTGGGGGGGATTGACCACCTTCGCCTGGCTCGGTGGGGTGGTGCAGGCGGTGTTCACCGCGCTGGAGCGCGCGGAGTATTTCCTCGCACGGTACAACCACCCCCTGGTCTATCTTGGCATCGTCGTGGCGGCGTACGGGCTCGCCCCCGCCTTGCTGGGCCGCACGGTCTTCCAGTGGATGCTCACCAGGAACGGCATTCGCACCGAGCAGCAGGTGGCCGAATGGCGGGCTCGCATGGATGCGCTGCGGAGTGGCACCGCTGCCGCTCGTCGGCCGCAGGCGGTCCAGGCCCAGTCCCCGAGTCCCGCGCCCACGCTGACGGGCGCGGAACCGATCGAGCTGCCGGATCCGGAGATCGCGGCGCGGGGAGCCGCGACCGCCATCCATCTCGTGCTGGTCGGTGGGCCGGACGGTGGGGTATACGACATGCATACCGCCCAGCCGACCTGCACCTTCCGTCCCGTGCCGGAGGCCAGCTGGACCAACCTCTATGCCAACCCGGCCGACTCGCTGGGGGTGACCGCGGTGCAATTCCGGGTGGTCGTCGACACCGGCACCACCACTGCCTTCCAGATCAACGTCAACCTGGGCAACGTGCCACGCGGCCGTGCCTATTTTGTCGAAGGCAGGGCGGCCGCTCCGGGCGATAGCCGGCCGAGCGCCACGGTAGTCAGGCGTGGAACCGGGGCGGTCATCCGGATCGTCGGCGAAACCGCGGAGCGGGTGCGCATCGAGGCCACCGTGCAGTGCCGCCAGGTTTTGACGGAGTAGCCGGTTTCCCTCGAAGCTCACCCCACTCAGCGCAGCAGCGCGATGTCTCCGGAGCCGGTCTCGATGTGGATCCGGGCATTGCCGTCGCCGATGCGGCCCCGCAGGCTGCTCTCGCTCCGCTTGAGCAGCGTGACCGGAACGTCGATGGTGAAGTCGCCGCTCCCGGTATCCAGATCCAGCTCTGCGCCGGTTCCATCCGGCAGGCGGACGGTCACGTCGCCAGAAGCCGTCTCGACCGACAGCCGCTCGAATCCGCTGGTCAGCTCGGCGCGGATCGAGCCGCTTCCCGATTCCAGGTCGAGGCGCGGAGCCGAAGTGTCCTCCAGGTGAATGTCACCAGAGCCGGTGTCGATCTGGAGGTCCTGGGCCTGAAGCTTTGAACCGGAGACTGAGCCGCTCCCGGTCTCAACCTCCAGCGAACCGTTCTGAAGTCCCGAGATCGCCACGTCACCGGAACCGGTGTCCAGCGACACCCGTCCGCCAACGGTCTCGACCCGCACGTTACCGGCGCCGGTGTCGATGTCGAGGGCTCCTCGCGTGCGCCGGGCCGAAACATCGGCGCTGATGGCGTTGATGACCAGCTGACCGTCGACATCCGCGGCGTCCAGGCGGCCCACGCCCAGATAGACGGAGACTTTCCGGCCCGGTGGAATGGCGATACGAAGGTTGGCCGCCGCCTCCAGCCCGGCGCCGTCGCCCCGGATGGTGATCTTGCGGCCGGCGTGGCGGCGGTCCGAATCGTCCCCCCAGGTCCCGTCATCCCGGACGTACAGCGTGGTGCTCGACCGCTGCCCCAGCTTCGGATAGACGATGCGGTCAGCCGGGTAGGTTACCCGGAGTGTACCGACGCCCCGAATCTCGCCGCTCTCCACGCCCAGTCGGCCGGCATCGGACCCCACGGTCGTCACCTCGATGGTGACGGCGTTCCCGACCCCGCCCTGCATGGTTATTTCCCCGGCGAGGTTGTAGATCTCAACCCGGTCGCCGGCAAGGACATAGCTCTTCGTGGCCTGGCCCCGGAGGGGGACGGCGGCGAGCAGCAGTGAGGCTGCCAGCACAAGCGGCCTGGGCACTGAACACTCCTTAGGAAAGATCGGCACCGAGTTGGACAGTCCTGGCGGCCGCGCGGTTGGACGGCCCCTTGCGGCCCCGGCGTTCCCGACCTTACTTAGCCGGTTTCTCGCAGTGTTCACCGCGGAGCATCCATGGCCCGCGATCTATTGCCCCTGGTTCGCAAGGCCCTCGAGGGGCGATACGTGGTGGAGCAGGAGATCGGCCGCGGCGGGGCCGCCCGGGTGTTCTCGGCGCGGGATCGCGCCGGCAAGGTGGTGGCCCTCAAGGTGCTGCACCCTCAGCTCGCCGCGAGCATCACCGCTGACCGATTCCTCCGCGAGATCCGGGTCGTTTCCCGGCTCGCTCACCCACGGATCGCCCGGCTGCTGGACTTTGGGGAAGGCGAGTGGCTCCTGTGGTATGTGATGGAGTACGTGCCGGGGCCGTCGCTCAGTCAGCACCTCGAACGGGTTCGGCGGGCGTCCATCAGCGACACACTGCACATCGCCCACGATGTGCTGGCGGCGCTGAGCGCTGCTCACCTCGAAGGCATTGTCCATCGCGACGTGAAGCCGGCCAACATCGTGCTGTCCCCCGGCGGGGCGGTGCTGGTGGATTTCGGGATCGCCAAGGCGATCGCCGAGTCCGGCTCCGACCGGCTCACCCGATCGGGGTTCGCCGTCGGCACCTCGACGTACATGAGCCCGGAACAAATCAGCGGCACCGATGCCATCGACGCTCGTTCCGACCTCTACTCCCTGGCCTGTGTGCTGTTCGAGTGCCTGGCGGGCCGGCCACCCTTTGACGACCCGCACGACGACCAGGTCCTCACCCAGCATCAGACCGGGGCCATTCCGGATATCCGTCAGCACCGGAGTGATACCCCGCCCGGCCTCGCCGAGGTGATCACCCGGGCGATGGCCAAATCCCCCGATGCCCGCTGGGCCAACAGCGAGCAGATGCGAGCCGCCCTGCCCGCGCTCACACCCGCCTGACCTCCACGCATCGCGGCGATTCTTCTGGTGCTTCCCCGTGCCCAAGGGACGCGCTGGAGAGCCGGTCACTGCCGCCGACGGCGGGGTAGGCCGATGACCCGGTCCCTGTCGGAGTGCGACACCACGGGCGGATTGGAGTTGCGGGGGTGATAACCTGCGAGGATCCAGTGCCCGAGCGGTCAGCCGAGAACCCGCTGGCGCAGCCGACCCTCGGGATGCTGAGCCGCCTCGACGGCGAAGGAGAGATCCAGCCCCTGCGGCCCGTCCCCCAACCGCCCGGTCACATCGGCGGGCGGCAGCTCGGGGGACTGGTTGAGTGCCACGCTTAGACCCCGGCCCAGCTCGGCTGGCGCTTCCGCTTCCTCCGGCCAGGTCGGAGCGGTCCCGGCCACCCGCGCGGCCACCAGCGGAATCGCGGCACCATCAGAAGGCAACCGGTCTGCCACGGGCACACCGAGTCGCTCGGCCAGTCCGTACCAGCCATCCCAGGCGTCGAGGGCCACGAGAACCGTGAACCGCCAGTCGAGGTCGCGTGCCAGGGCGGCGATTGCCTCCGTCATGATGGCATCTGTGGCCGGTTCCCCGCTGGCTCCGGTGAGCGGCACGCTTCCGGTCTCCGCGAACCAGCGTCGGGACGGTGTCAGGGCATCGGGCTTGGATCCGGAAAAGGCGGCGTAGCGGCGGGTGATTCTGATCTCGCGCTCGGCAGCTTCCCGTTGCACCGCGAACTCCGCAGCTTGCGCCGCCCCCTCGAAGGCCACTTCGGCGGCTAAATACCGCCCTGCCTGACGCAGGACCTTTCCTCTGAGATGCAGGGTCCCGCTGTGAGGCTCGAGCGCGAAGGCCCGATCCAGGGCCATGAGTGCGCGGGACAGCTCGCCCAGACGCCACGCCGCGTAGCCGGCCTCGTGCCAGACGACCCCCAGATTCGGATCCCGCCGGGCGGCGTCGTCCAGCGCTTCGAGGCCTTCCTGATACCGCCCCAGCTCCACGAGGGCCGCTCCCCGCAGGGCGGACGGGAGCGCATCCTCGCCGAAGTGGGCCCTCGCGCGCTCAGCCAGGGTGAGGGCGGCTTCATGGTGGCGGGCATGCCGGAGGACGGCGAAGTATTCGAACCACGCCTGCTTCAACTCGGGGTGCGTCGCCACCAGCGTTTCATACGCTTTCTCGGCGTCAGCGATCCGTCCCTCCTGAAGCAGGCGCCGCGGACGGGAGAATACGCGCTCCGCGGGGGCTTCCGAGAACACACGGAATTGTCCAGTCGAGAACATGGGCGCGAATGTATCCGTGGAACCCGGCGGCGCTAGGGGCTGGATGGCGCTAGGGGCTGGATAGGGAAAGGGAGAAGGCAGAAGGGGGATAAAAGTAAGGAGGCCTGCCTCCCCTTCTCGTTTCTCCCTTCTCCCTTCTCCTTCCCCGCAGTACCTTAACCCGCACTATGGACACCTCCTTTGCGACCCGCGAGCAGCCGCGCCTGCTCGGCGAACTCATCGAATTCCTGGCCATCCCGAGCATCAGTGCGCTGCCCGACCACGCCGGCGACTGCCGCCGCGCGGCGGAATGGCTGGTCAACGATCTGCGGCGCCTCGGCTGCCCGGTGGTCCAGCTTATCGAAGGGAAGGGCCACCCGATCGTCTGGGCCGAAGGGCCCGACATTCCCGATGCGCCGACCCTCCTGATCTACGGACATTACGATGTCCAGCCCGTCGATCCCCTTGACGAGTGGCATACGCGGCCCTTCGACGCCACGGTCCGGGACGGAAAGCTGTTCGCTCGTGGCTCGGCCGACGACAAGGGGCAGGTGTTCTGCCTCCTCAGGGCCTACGAGGCCATTCGCGACGACCAGGGCCGCCCGCCGCTCAACGTCCGCTTCATCATCGAGGGGGAGGAGGAGTGCGGCGGGCACATGATCGATGAGCTGCTCCAGCACGAGCCGGAACGAACCCGGGCCGACGCGGTCCTGGTGTGCGACATGAGCTATTACGCACCTGGAATCCCCGGGGTCTACACGGCGCTGCGGGGGTTGTGCTACGCGGAGTTGTCGGTGCGAACCCTGCAGCGCGACCTGCACTCCGGCACCTACGGAGGTGTGGCGCCCAACGCGATCGAAGCCTTGATCCGGATTCTCACCGATCTGAAGGACCGCAACGGCAAGATCGCGATTCCGAAGATCTACAAGTCGGTGATCCCGCCGACCAAGTCCGAGCTCCGAGCCTGGAAGAGTCTTCCGTTCAAGAAGAAGGCGTACCTCCGGGACGAGGTGACCGCGAAGAGCCTGACGGGGCTCAAGAAGTACTCGGTGTTCGAACGCACCTGGGCGCTGCCGACCTTCGAGATTCACGGCATCAAGGGCGGCTTTGTCGGTGAAGGCGCGAAGACGGTGATCCCGGCCGCCGCAACCGCGAAAGTGAGCCTCCGGCTGGTGCCGGGACTGTCGTTCGCACAGGTCGCCAAAGGGCTGGAGCGGGCCGCTCGGGCGGCCGCGCCCAAGTACGCGGAGGTGGAGGTGACGATCCTGCACGGCGGCGACCCCGTGCAGGTGGACGTCCAGCATCCCGCCTTCGCCGTGCTGGACGAGGCCTTCCGCGAAGTGGTCGGCAAGCCCGCGGTGCGGGTCCGCGCCGGCGGTTCGATTCCGGTGGTCCCCCGCCTCGGTATCGGTGGCGCGCCCGTTATCCTCACCGGTATCGGATTACCCGATGACGGACTCCATTCCCCCAACGAGAAGCTGGACCTCCAGCAGCTCTGGGACGGGATCACCATCTTCGGCAGGTTCATGGAGAGATTGGCGGCAGCCGTGAAGTGACAAGGGGGAAAAGGGAACGGGGAACGGGGAACGGGAAACGAAGAACACCCTCTGGCGCCCGTGGCGTTCAGAGGGTGTATCGCTTACCGCTGTCCCGTTCCCCGTTCCCCGTTCCCCGTTCCCCTACTCGTCCTCTACTATCTGCTGCTCTCCCGTTGGCGTACGGCGTCCGCCAGGATACTGGGCCTCGGTCCGCGCGTGCAGCTCGTCGATGCCGAGCACGGCCCGAACCGAAGCGATCACGCCGGCCACCACGTCGTCTGCCCAGTAGGGATCCGGTTGTTGATCGGAGGGGACGTCCCGGGCGCACCGTTCCAGGTACTGGGTGGCGGTCGTCGCCCATTCGCCCTGCGCCGTGGGCACCAGGGCCCAGGAGGAGGTGGACTTGAGCTCCAGCTCCGTGAGCGCGCTCAACTGCTGCTCCAGGCCGTCCGCCACGGCGGCCGACGCCAGCCGCTTGGCAACCAGCGCGAGGACCTGGGTGCGCTCTGCCTCCTGCGGCTCGGGAAGGGGAGCAAAGTAGTTCCGCTGGTCGGCAACCATCTCACCCAACCGGATGGTGACCGCCCGCACTGCAGACTGCAACGCCGACGGGGCCTCGCGCGCCCACCCGTGGGCGGCCTTGAGAATATCGTGGACCACCTGGTCCGCCTGCGCGTCGGGGGAGCGGCGCTCGGTCGGGGCTGTCATAGGAGCTTCAGAATGGCCCGAATTCTCGGGAAAGACAAGACGGGAAGGAAATCCGTCCGGAAGCACAAGCCCGCCAAGGCCTTGACAAGCGGGTGCCCACGAGGCTGGGCAGCTTTCCTGCAGGTGCCGCTCCGGCGCTATCGCCGGGGACCCCGGCGCATCCGGACGGGATCGGGGCGACCGTAGCGCTCCTCCGCCCACGGGTCGCCTCGCATGTGGTAGCCGTTCTGCTCCCAGAAACCGGGGTAATCCTCCTCCAGGAACTCGAGGCCCCGGACCCACTTCGCGCTCTTCCAGAAATAGAGGTGCGGGACCAGGAGCCGCACCGGCCCGCCGTGCTCGGGGTCAAGCTCCCGACCGTTGTGCTTCAGGGCAAGGAGGTTCTCGGGACGGTTCAGGTCCTCCAAAGGGAAATTGGTGGTGAAGCCGTGCTCCGCGTGGACCAGTACGAAGCCTACCCCCGGCTTCAGGCGGGCCCGCTCGATCAGCGGGGCGAGGGGAACACCTTCGAACACGTTGTCGTACCGGCTCCACCGGGTCACACAGTGGATGTCGCACTGCGTCTCCTGCCGCGGCAGGGCCAGCAGCTGTTCCCAGGTCAGCACGAATGGTTCTTCGACTGCGCCGCTCACGCTAAACCGCCAGGTGGCGAGGTCCACCACAGGCACCGTCCCATAGTGCAGCACGGGCCACTTCTGGGTGACGATCTGACCGGGCGGCAGGCGGTCCCGGTCGGTGGTGCGAACATCGAATCTGGGCGGCACCGGCCGGCTCGGCGGTTCTGCCGGACGATCCGGCGGTTCGGTGGCTCGGCGGCTCGGTTCGGGAGGAGTCATGAGGTGAGTACGCTCTCGGTCTCCAGATGGTTCCCGGTGGTGCTCGGCCGGGCGCCTCGGTGCCTTGACGCCTCGATGCGCGCGGAAAACTGGCTAGCGAATCCGAAGGGCAGCAGCCCCAGGAACCAGTTCTTCCATGACGGTGAGGACGGGGCTGAGATCGAAGACCTGACCGAAGCTCTCGGTTACCGAGCGACTCACTGTCTCCCACAGATCCGCCGAGCCGCCCAGCCGCCGAGCCGCCCAGAAGGACTCCCTCACGGCCGGGTCGCGGCAAGCCGCTCCCGAGGGCCGCTCGGTCGCCGGGCCGTCCAGCTCGTCTGCGACCGTGGTCATGACGACTTCGTCAATACCGCATGGCACAATGAGGCCAAAGTCGTCGAGACGGTTATTCACGTTCAGGGCGAAGCCATGGGTGGTCACCCATTGGCGGACATGAATGCCGATGCTCGCGATCTTGCGGCCACCCGTCCAGACTCCGGTCAGGCCGGGGTTCCGTTCAGCCGGAAGCCCCAGGCGCTGGAGTCCCAGGATCAGCGCGGCCTCCAGCTGACGCAAATACCAGTGCAGATCCCGGCGGTGGGCCGTGAGATCGAGAATCGGGTACCCGACGAGCTGCCCCGGTCCGTGCCAGGTGACGTCGCCCCCGCGGTCCACCTCGACCACCGTAAGTCCCCGGCGCTTGAGCTCCTCTGGCGCAAGCGGAAGGCTGCTCGGCCGGGTTCCCCGGCCCAGCGTGATGGTCGGCTCATGCTCGAGCAGGAGGAGGATATCACGGTCGATTCGTCCGGCGATTCGTTCCTGGCAGAGGGAGTGTTGCAGGGCATCCGCCTCCGCATAGCGGATCCGGCCGAGCGACACCACCGCCAGCGGTGCGGCGGTCACGCGCCGCTCCCCGGCACACGCCGGAGGAGGAGCAGGAACGCCACCGCCATTGCGCCGCTGAGCGCAAGGAGGCCCCAGCGGCCGAAGAAGCTATCCACGGGCCAGGTCACCACGGCAAGGAGCAGCGTTACGAACCCGGCTACCATCGCGAAGGCGCCGCGACGATAGGCGGAGGTGAGTGGGGCCATCAGGCTCCAGGCGAGGATGGCGCTCATGCAGGCACTGCCGAGCCAGCCCAGCAGAATCAGATTGGCGATGGCGTCGGAAGGGGTTGGAGTGAGCGGCGCGACGCCGGTGACCTGCAGGGTTCGAACCAGCCACAACACCGCCGAGATGAGCCCCAGACCCGCCAGGGCGCTGGCGATGACGGCCCGGATGGCGAGACCGACATGCTCCGGGGCGGCCGGTTCGCCGGTAGGGGAGGTTTCGGTGGTCATCGGGTGTCCAGGGCCGGTGACGCACATCTCGTAGGGGCCGCATATATGCGGCCCCTACGTCAGATGTGCATCACCCGGCCCATCGAATCGAGGGCGGCTTCCGCCACGGCCTCCGACAGAGTCGGATGCGCGTGCACGGCCAGCTCGACCTCCTCGACGGTGTACTCGTTCTCTCGTGCTACCACCAGCTCGTGGATCATCTCCGAGGCGTGACCACCCACGATGTGGGCGCCGAGAATCTCGCCGTACTTGCGGTCGCGGAGGATCTTGACGAAGCCCTCGGTCTCGTTGGATGCCCGGGCGCGGCCGTTGGCGCTGAACGGGAAGCGGCCCGCCTGGTAGTCGAGTTGCTTCTCCTTGCACTGCTCCTCGGTCAGGCCGATGCTGGCCACCTCCGGGTGGCAGTAGGTGACCGAAGGGACATTGTCGTAACGAATCGGGTGCGGCTTGTGGCCCGCGATCAGCTCCGCCACAATCACACCTTCTCGACTTCCCTTGTGAGCCAGCATGGGAGGGCCGGCAACATCGCCGATGCAGTAGATCCCCCGCGCGGTGGTCTCCAGTGTCATGGGGTTTACCTTCACCCAGCCACCCTCGGTCAACTGCACCCCGGTCTCCTTGAGCCCGATGTTTTCGGTGTTCACCGCGCGTCCCGCCGCCATGAGCACCTTTTCCGCCTCAACCGTCTGGGTCTTGCCTCCGGCTTCCACGGTGAGGGTCACCTTCTGCTTGCCGACATCGGCGCGGGTGACTTGCGCCCCCGCGAGGACCTCGATGCCGCGCTTCCGGTAGCTCTTGGCGACCGCCTCGGAGGCCTCCGCGTCCTCCAGCGGGAGGATCCGCGGGAGAACCTCGATGAGGGTCACCTTGGACCCGAAAGCGGCGAAGATGTCCGCGAATTCACAACCCACTGCGCCGGCCCCGATCACCGCGATGGAGGCGGGAACCTTCTCGAGGAACAGGGCTTCGTCGGAGCTGATCACCGTGGTCTTGTTGATGTCCAGGCCGATCTGCGGGATTCCCTTGACCCGGGAGCCGGTCGCGATCACCACCGCGTTCTTCGCGTCGTGGGTCTCGCCGGCCACTTTCACTTTCCGGCCGGCCAGCAGTACGCCCTCCCCCTTCAGAACGGCGACCTTGTGCTTCTTCATCAGGAACTCGACACCCTTCGAGTTCTGCTCCGCGACCCTTCGGGAACGCTTCATCGCGACTCCGTAGTCGGTCTTCACGCTGCCCACCTCGATGCCCAGGTCCTTGGCGTCGTGGGCCACGATGCCGGCCACTCGTGCACTGTAAAGCAGGGCCTTGGTCGGGATACAGCCGATGTTCACGCAGACCCCGCCCAGCTTGTCCTTCTCCACGACCGCAGTCTGCAACCCGAGTTGGGCCGAGCGGATGGCGCAGACGTAGCCGGCCGGACCGCCACCCACGATGATTACGTCAAAGGATGCCACGATC
>DATBLR010000065.1:0-12424 GCA_036555275.1 Gemmatimonadales bacterium
GGAGGAATCGTTCCAATGAATGTAGATCTGCTGCACCTGTGGACCGCGGCCGGAACCTTCGCCAAGGGCGTCGTGATCGTCCTGGCCTTCATGTCGTTCCTGTCGTTGACCGTCGCGATCACCAAGCTCATCAGCATCATGCGGAGCCAGACGGCCACCCGGAAGTTCGCCCCTGAGTTCTCCCGCGCGATCCAGGAAGAGAACCTGGAGCGGGCTATCACCCTGGCCGAGCAGAACAAGAAGAGCCACGTCGCGCGGGTCGTCGGCGAGGCGCTCTCCGAAGTGAAGCCGCTGCTCTCCGACCGGGCCACGATCACCTCCGCCGACATCAACTCGGTGGAGCGCGCCGTCGAGCGTGAAATGCTGATCACCCTGGCCGACTTCAAGCGCGGCATGGGCATCATGGCGACGGTCGGCTCGACCGCTCCGTTCGTCGGGTTGCTCGGCACCACGATGGGCATCGTGAACGCGTTCACCGGCATGGCTGCCTCCGGAGCCTCCGGCGGCCTGGCGGGCATTTCGGCCGGTATCGCCGAGGCCCTGATCACCACGGCCTTCGGTCTGCTGGTGGCCATTCCCGCGGTGTGGTTCTACAACTACTTCACCACCAAGATCGAGAACCTCACCGTCGAGATGACCTATTCCTCGAAGGAGCTCATCGACTACCTGATCAAGAGCGTGGGGAGCGAGTTCGGCCGCTCGATCTTCACCAAGGAATTCCAGGCCCAGAAGGCGGTGACCGGCCATGGACACGTCGGCGGCTAAGACGGCGGGCCGGACCCGCGTCAAGGCGGAGCCCAACGTCATTCCGATGATCGACATCATGCTGGTGCTGCTGATCATCTTCATGATCGTGACGCCGCTGATCGCCGCCGGCTTCAAGGCCACCATGCCCAAGGGGAAGAACCTCGACAAGCGGCCCGAGGGGAGTAACGAGATCATTCTCGGGATCGACGCTGGAGGGCAGTACTTCCTCAACGGGAAGGGCCCGGTGGATCCCCTGGTGCTCGAGGAACAGCTGAAGGCGATGTACGCCGCGCGCGAAGAAGACAAGATCCTGTACTTCAAGGCCGACAATCAGCTGAAGTTCGGCCGGGTGCAGGAGGCGGTGGAACTGGCGCGCCGCTCGGGTGCCCGGGTGATGGCGGCTATCACCGAACTGAAGGTCCAGGGCGGGCTGTTCGACGCCGCCGTGAAGGAGAACTGACATGGCAGGAGGAACCTCCTCGGTTCAGGGTGAGGTCAACCACGAACCCAACGTCATCCCGATGATCGACATCATGCTGGTGATGCTGATCATCTTCATGGTGTCCCAGCCGCTCGCGCGGCTGGCCATCGATGTTCAGGTGCCACCGCAGGAAACCGCGGCCGCCAAGCCCACCACGGCCTCCAATCAGATCGTGCTGGAATTGACGGCCGATGGGGGGTACGCCATCAATACCCAGCCGGTCCCCAAGGACCAGCTGGACACCCAGTTTCACGCGATCTACGACAATCGTCCGGCGAAGCTGCTGTTCGTGAAGTCCTCGCCCGATCGCACCTATCAGGACGTCATCGACGCGATGGACATCGCCCGCGGCGCCGGAGTGCAGGTGATCGGGTTCACACCGGTCGAATCCAGCCGTCCCCAGTAGGGGCCGGGCCTACCCGGCCCTAATTGGGCCGGTCGGCGGAGCCGGCGGTGGTGGAGCGGGGGGTCGTCACCGTGACGGCCCCCCGCTTCATATGTTTGAGGAGCCGGGCGTGCGGGGGGATGAGCGACGGGGCGTCCCCTGAAAGCGCCGAGCTTCACGCGTCACCGACGCTATCACGAGGTCAACCTGCCGTCTCGTTACGCCTTCACCCTTGCCGCCACTCCGAGACGCTCGCGGTCGGCGGGCCTGCTGCTCTCGGTGGTGCTGCATCTCCTGGTGGCGGTGCTGCTCTTGATCCCCCTCCGGCGCGACTTCGCCCGGGTGCTGTCCGCCGGGGATCCGCTGCTCCGTGCGCAGGGTGGTGGCGGTGGCGGGGGAGGCCGGGTGGCGTATATTACCCTCCCCGCGCCCAAGGTCTCGGTGCCGGCGCCGGTGGCGGTCACTCCGCCGCGGGAAACGCCACCACCGATCCCAGTCACACCGTCTCCGATTCCGCCGCCGGAAATCCCGCCCCCGGCTCCGGCGGAGCCCGTTCCGGTTTCGACACCCGCCGTCGCCTCCGCCGCCGACACGTCGGGCGGAACCGGCCCAGGCCAGAGAGGTGGCGCCGGTGGCGGAGCCGGAGGGGGAATCGGCCCGGGACTCGGGCCAGGAGCCGGACCCGGGGTGGGGGAAGGCGGCAGCGGGCGGGCGCCTCAGCTGCGCCATCAGGTGATTCCACCGGAGAAGCCGCCCAAGGAGTTACGGGGCATCGATCTGCACGTCACGTTCTGGGTCGACGAGACGGGAAAGGTCGTCCGGGTCACTGTCGACCCGCCGATTCAGGATCGGAAATTTTCCGAGAAGTTCATCGAAAGCATGCTGGGCTACCGCTTCCGACCCGCTCTCGGTCCCGACGGTCGAGCCGTGGCCTCCACCACGACGCAGATTGTGTCCTACTAGGCGGCCGTCTCCCCCGCCTCCCGATTCCAGCTACCTGAACGGCTCTCTCACGCGAACGCCTGCCTCAGGCCGCGCCGCACGGAGGTTCCGGTGAAGCTCTTCCGCCGCAAACCCATCGCTGAGCTGGTTGCCGAGACCGAGGGCGGGCTGCGCCGCGAACTTGGGTGGGGCGACCTGGTCATGCTCTCGATCGGCGCCGTCATCGGGGCGGGCATCTTCTCGTCCATCGGTACGGCCGCGGCCGGAGAGGTGCTGCTGTCGGGAGAAGTGGTTCGCTACGGCGCCGGTCCGGCCCTGGTGCTCTCGTTCCTCCTGCTGGGCCTGGTGTGCGGCCTTGCCGCCCTCTGCTATGCGGAGCTCGCCGCCATGATCCCCCAAGCGGGGAGCGCCTATGCCTACAGTTATGCCACCCTCGGCGAGCTGATCGCGTGGATCATCGGGTGGGACCTGATCCTCGAGTACGCCGTGGGGAATGTGGCCGTCGCCATCGCCTGGAGCGGGTACTTCAATTCACTCCTCACCGGTTTCGGTATCCACCTGCCCGGCTATCTCACCCATGGGTACCGCACCGCGCTGTTCAGCAACGATCCGGCGATCCACGGACTCCTGGAAACCGCCCCGCGCCTGGCCGGGATCCCGATCCTGCTCAACATCCCCGCGTTTCTCATCGTGGCGCTGGTGACCGCGCTGCTGGCCATGGGGGTGCGCGAGAGCGCGAGAGCCAACAACGTGATGGTGGTCGTGAAGCTCTTGGTCCTCGGACTGTTCGTGGTCGTCGGCGCGCAGCATATCGACCCGGCCAACTACCGTCCGTTCGCGCCCAATGGCTGGCGAGGGATTCACCAGGGCGCGGCCATCGTGTTCTTTGCCTACATCGGATTCGACGCGATCTCGACTGCTGCCGAGGAGACTCGAAACCCGCAGCGGAACATGCCGCTCGGGATTCTGGTGGGGCTGGGTGTCTGCACGGTGATCTACATGATCGTAGGCGCCGTGGCCACCGGCCTGGTGCCGTACCAACAGCTCAGGGCAAGCGACCCTCTGACCAAGGCGCTGAACGTGGCGGGTCTGTCGTCGGTGAGTTGGATCGTGGCCGCCGGCGCGACCGTCGCACTCACCGCCGTCCTGCTGGTCTTCCAGTACGGACAGCCGCGGATCTTCATGGCCATGGCGCGGGATGGGCTGCTGCCGAGCTGGGCGGCCCGCATTCACCCGAAAACCCGGGTCCCCCTGGTGAGCACGATTGTGACGGGGGTCTGCGTCGCGCTGGCATCGCTGTTCTTCGACGAGAACGAGATCTACGACCTCACCAACATCGGCACCCTGGCAGCGTTCGCCATCGTCTGCGTGGGCGTGCTGGTGCTGCGGCAGCGTGAGCCGGGCCGGGTGCGGCCGTTCCGCGTGCCATTCGTGTGGCCCGTCACGCTGCTGGGCGCGGCGGCATGCCTGTACGTCATGAAGGGGTTGCCGAGGACGGCGTGGGAACGGTTCGGGGTCTGGCTGGTGCTGGGCCTGCTTCTCTATTTCTTGTACGGAGCCAGGCGCAGCCGGCTCCGGGCCAGCGCCTCCACTTAGGCCGCATGCGGCGAGGACCGAACCCGGCGGCCGATTCGCCTTGACTCAGGTCCCGCGACTCGCCAGGTGGATTGCGCCGGTGGCTGGATCAAGCGGCCTGTCGCGGAGCCGGAGGCGGGGCTCTTCCCCGAGCCGGTTTCGCAGCAATCGGTAGAGCGGGCCGTCGTGGAACAGGAGGCCGCCGTTCGCCGCGACCTCGATCGGGGCCCGCTCGTCGGCTCCGAAGTGCGGGAGCAGCCGGAGAATGAGGGCCGCCAGTTCCCGGGCGGCGTAATCCATGATCCCGGCCGCAATGGTGTCGCCCATCCCCGCGGCTTCGAAGACCGCCGGCGCCAGCGCCGCCACCTCCGGCACCCCGGCGGCCGCGGCCCAGCGGACCAGCCCGTCGAGGCCCTCACTCCGGGTGGCCGTCATGAGCAGTGGCGCCAGCTCGGTCCGGGGACTGCGCCCATCGGCGGCGCGACCAACCGCTCCCAGTGCTGCCCGACCGATGGCGTAGCCGCTCCCCTCATCACCCATCTGCCACCCGAATCCGCCGGAACGGTGCAGTCGCCCGGCCGGATCCCGGGCGATGGCCACACTCCCGGTCCCGGCGGTCACCACGATCCCGGGCCGGTCGCCGAACGCCGCGGCGAGGGCGATCTCCGTGTCACCGGTGACCACCGTACGATCGGCGACGTCCTCGGAGCGGAGTGCCTGCCGTACCTCCTCGCGCTCCGCGTCCCGCCCCGCTCCGGCCACCCCCGCCACCAGGACATCGGCCCGGAGCCGCCCGGTCTCGGCCAGCGCACGACGCGCCACTTCGGCGATCACCGTGGCGCAGGCGATGCCTTTGCCGCTCCGCATCTTGGCGCCGCCAGTCGCGGCGCGGGCGAGCAGCTTGTCGCCCTCCGCCACGATGGCGACGGTCTTGGTCCCGCCAGCGTCCACTCCCAGGATGATCGGGCTCATCCACGATCCTTCCGTCCACGCGTCAAGCCAGCGAGCGCCGCTCCCGTCAGGACGGTGATCAGCGTTCCGAGTGGTACGTACCAGGGCCAAGCCAGCCGCTGCTGGGTGAGAAAGATCGCGAGCATTACGGTGACCGCCACCCCGATTCCGGCCATGGCATCGCGCCCGGTCACCCGGGCGGGCCCGGCAGCCAGCAGATAGGCGCCGAGCAGTGCCCCGTAAGTGATCGAAGCGATCGAGAGCGCGAAGACCACGACCGGAGTCTGCCCCCCGCCCGCCAGGGCGTTGAAGCCCAGTGCGACCAGGGTGATGAGCACTCCCCAACCCAGCGACCACGCCCGGCCGACCCGGAGAAGATGCGCCGGATCGGTACGGCCCGTCCAGCCGGCATACAAGTCGTGAGTGACCGAACTCGCGAGCGCGCTGATCGCCGAGCTGTGAGTGGCCATCGAGGCGGCGAGCACGGCCGCGACGATCAGGCCGGCGAGGCCGGGTGGGAAATGGGTCACCACGAAGCGGGGAAAGATCTGGTCGGCGGGCACCTCCGCCGGGGCCTGGCCGGCGGCCCAGATTGCGATGCCGATGAGCAGAAACAGGGCGAACTGGAACAGCACCACCACTCCGGAGCCGATGAGGGCCACCCTGGCCGAGGCAAGGGTTCGACTGGCGAGGAGCCGCTGCACGATCAGATGATCGGTCCCATGGGATGCGGCGGAGAGGAGCGCGCCGCCAACGATGCCACCCAGCAGCGTGTAAGTCGTGGTGAAGCTGATGGTCGGGTCGATCACCTTGAGCTTGCCGGCGGCGGCGGCCGTGGCCAGGGTCGGGCCGACGCCTCCCGCCAGATTGGCGGCGATGCCAAAGGCCACGACGCCCCCGGCGACATAGACGACCAGCTGGACGACATCCACCCAGACGACCGCCTTGAGCCCGCCGTGCCAGGTATAGAGCAGCGTCACCAGGCTCATCGCGACGATGGCCAATGGCACGTTCCACCCGGCCAGCACCGCGAGCGGAACCGAGCCCGCGTAGACCCGCACCCCGTCCGCCAGTGCCCGGGTGAGGAGAAAAATGCCTGAAGTAACCCGTCGGGTCGGCGCCCCGAAGCGGTGCTCGAGACGGGCGTAGGCGGTTTCCTGCCGGCCGGCGAAATACCCGGGCAAAAGCCAGGCGGCGACTGCCAGCCGCCCCAGCACATACCCCATTGGGAGCTGGAGAAAGGTGAGATCGCCCCGCGCCGCGACCGCGGGAACCGAGATCACCGTCAGCGCGGAGGTCTCGGTCGCGACGATCGAGAGCAGGATGGCCCAGGCCGGCAGATCCCGGGCGCCGAGGAAGTAGTCGTCGGCGGTCCGCTGGCGGCGCGAGACCCAGACTCCCACCCCGAGCGTGAGCGCGAAGTAGCCGAGGATGACGCCGAGGTCGAGGGAGGACAGGGTGGCTCCGGGATGATCGGCGAAACGTGCCCGGCGGGACGCCGGGTGAACGAAAGGGGGAGCGAGATCCGATTCTCACTCCCCCCGGTACCACTCACCCGCTCACGCCCCAGCTAGGCGGTAAAGCTGCTCCCGCACCCGCAGCCGCCGGTGGCGTTCGGATTGTGGAAGGTGAAGCCCGACCCCTGCATCGAGGAGACGTAGTCCACGGTGACACCGTTCAGGTACTGCATGCTGAAGCCGTCCACGAACACGCGGACTCCGTTCACGTCCATCACGGAATCGTCTTCCAGCGACCGCTCCTCGATATTGAGGCTGTACTTGAAGCCCGAACACCCGCCTGGAAGCACGCTGACCCGAAGCCCGGCGGTCTCGGGGGCGACCTCCTCGGCGGCCATGAACTTGTGGACCTCTTCCGCGGCGCGATCGGTGAGGACGAGGGCGAACCCCGGTGGACTCACCTGCGGCTCGGTGCTTTCCATGATCCTGCTCCCTTCGGCATTGATACGAGGACGCCGGGCAACTCGTCGGCGTCGAAACCCTGAGGTGGAAGCTAGGGAGTCGAGGGGGGCGATGTCAATTCCTGCCGACTCTTGGCGAAACGGGTAACCCAAAGTGGCGCAAGGAGTAATCTCCGCCTGAGTCAGCGCTGGCCCCACCACCCCCGCACCAGCCCGGCCCCTATGGAAAACGCGGGTGGAATGCTGACAGGAAGGTGCCCCGTGATCGGGGCCCCGGTCAGCGCGCCGCTCGCTGCCCACTCGGTCACGGGATTGCTGGCCCAGGCCAGCAGATAGGCGCGGAGATGGCGCACCCTGGTGCCGATGTAGGGAGAGCCCAGGGAGACCAGGACGGTGGGACGCTTGCGGCACGCATCGTCGATGAGCTTGGCGACCGGCTCGGGGAGGTCGATGGTGCCCTTGCCCGAGACGGCCCGGACCGAAGCGGCGAACACCACGTATGGGTTGCTCCGAATGACTGCTCGCGCCGAGTCGAAGCTCGCGGTGCCGCTCGCCGGCCACAGGCGGAACAGTGTCACCCGGTGCCCGGCGTTCCGTAGCTCCTTCTGCAGCGTGGCGCCGACTGTCCCGGCGTTGTCCTCTCCATAGGTGAGGAGGGCCAGCGATCGCGGCTGGGCCCGCAGGCTGTCCACGATTCCATCCTGGTCCTCGGCCAGCGTGATGGAGCGCTGGGCGATGTCGCGCGCCGCCTGGAGAAACCTGGCGCTCCCGACGACTCCGGGCACGCTGTCCAGCGGTACCGTCCGGTTGGCAAAGAGGCCCAGCCGCAGCTTGAGGAACAGAAGCCGGCGAAGCGACCGGTCCAGGCGGTCAAAGCTTATCCGTCCGCTCTCCACCGCGTCGGTGAGCGCGTCGATGGCCTGGCGGGGGTCGGCGGGCTTGAGCAGCACATCGGCACCCGCCTCGAAGGCGAGAACAGCGGCCTCGCCGGGCCCGTAGGTGGTCACAATCCCCCCCATGTCCAGCGCATCGGTAATCACCACGCCGTGGAAGTGCAGGGAATCGCGCAGCACACCGCTGAGGAGTTCCGGATCGAGGGTGGCTGGCCGGCGTCCGTTGCCGCCGATGGCGGGCACCGCGATATGGGCCGACATCACGAACGCCGCCCCGGCTTCAACGGCCGCGCGGAACGGCACCAGCTCCAGGGTATCGAGGCGCTGCCAGCGGGCGGTAATCACCGGCATCGAGATGTGGGAATCGATCTGGGTGTCCCCGTGACCGGGGAAATGCTTCGCGGTGGCGAGCATTCCATTGCTCTGCAGCCCGCGGACCGTTGCGGCCACGAGGCGGGCCACTACGCGGGGATCCTCGCCGAAACTCCGGGTGTTGATGACCGGGTTGGCGGGGTTGTTGTTCAGATCGGCCACCGGGGCGAAGGCGAGATGGATGCCGACTGCTCGGCCCTCCAGGGCGGTGATCAGTCCGATCTGGTAGGCGTCTTCCTCACTGCCGGCGGCGGCTACCCCCATATTGGGCGGGAATGGCGTGGCTCCGGCGAGGCGGAAGCTCGCCCCGCTTTCGAGGTCGGCGCCGACCAGGAGCGGCAGCGCGGACCGGCGCTGGAGGGCATTGAGCTTGAGGGCGACATCGAGCGGGGTGCCGTTGGAGACCAGCAGGCCGCCGACCTGCAGTGAGTCCACCCAGCCCTGCATGACCGTGAAGGCGCTGTCGTCGAAGGCGGCGTAATTTCCGGGAATCCACGGCATGATCAGCTGGGCAACCCTGGCCCGGAGCGGCAGGGAATCCAGGATCCGCTCGACCGCCAGCGAGTCCGCGGCGGTTGCTTTGAGAGTGGGGCCGTTGCGCTGCGCCAGCAGGGGCAGGGGGATTCCGGCCAGCAACAGCAGGACCACCGTCATTCGGATTCTATGCGATCGTCGCACTCCGGGCTCACCGGCTGGATGGTTGTCGTGATCTGGACGGCGTGTCATGCCGGATCGGGAAGCGTGCCACGGGACCAGACCGCGGCTGGCGGTGTTCGTCCCGGACTCGAGGTCCTGCTGACGGACAGCCTCCACCTCGTCGGACAGCGCCGGGCAGGGCTGGTCACCAACCAGGCCGGGGTGGATCGGGCGGGCGTGAGTGGCGTGGACCGCCTCCTCGCTGCGGGTGTGAGTCTGGTCGCCCTGTTCAGTCCGGAACACGGATTCCGTGGGGCCGCCGATCCGGGTGCGGCGGTCGCGTCCACCCGTGATTCGGCCACAGGACTCCCAATCTACAGCCTCTATGGCGTGACGTCCGCTCCGACCGACAGCATGCTGGCCGGGATCGAGGTCATGCTCATCGACCTCCAGGACGCCGGGGCGCGCTACTACAGCTACCTGTGGACGGTCGTAGGGGTAATGCAGAGCGCCGCCCGGAGAGGAATCCCCGTCATCGTCCTCGATCGTCCCAACCCGATCGGCGGACAGGTGCAGGGCAATGTCCTCGATACCGGTTATCGCTCACCTGTCGGGCTGCTCGCCGTTTCGATGCGCCACGGGATGACGCTCGGAGAGCTCGCGCTCCTCGCCAGGCATGATCTGGGTCTCGCAACCAGGTTGACCATCATCCCCGCGGCAGGATGGCGTCGGTCAATGTACTTCGACGCGACCAGGCTGCCCTTTATCCCGCCCTCGCCCAATCTGCGGACTCTCGATGCCCTCATCGACTATCCTGGGCTCTGTCTGTTCGAGGGTACCTCGCTCTCCGTGGGTCGGGGAACCGATCATCCGTTCGAGCAGGTGGGAGCGCCCTGGCTCGATACGGTGTCGGTCCTGGCGCGGCTCAGGCGCCAGTCCCTGCCAGGAGTCGCATTCGAGGGCGTGTCCTTCGTGCCGCGGCGGCCGGGCGACGGCAAGTTCGCGGACACGCTGGTATACGGCATTCGGCTCCGGGTTACCGACCGGAGCGTCTACGACCCTGCGCTGACCGCCATCGCAATGCTCGCGGCATTTCAGGGCGGCCGAGTCCCCATCGGCCTTGGCCCCCCGCTATTCCCGGTCGACCGTCGGCATTTCGCGAGACTGTACGGCCAGAGCACCGAGACCCTCGCGAGCGCCATGAACTCGTTCGAACACGACCCACGGGCCGCGATCCTCGAGCTCGGCTCGCGCTGGAAGAAGGAGCAGGCGCGCTTCCTGGCACGGCGTCACCCGTACCTCTTGTATCCGGATAACTAACCTCCTGCCCGCCGAGCCGCCCAGCGGCCACCTCGCTATGCTCGGGGCAGGCTACGCTCTGGAGCCCGCCGCCTTCCACCAACCCGCTCGCACGGTTATAGTTTGCCGCGGTCTTCCGGGACTCTGGAGGCCGACTCCCACGCGCGAGACCCCCCGAGGGACATGCGCCAGGTGAAGCTCATCGCCAAGCCGGTGGAGCGGGTGTTCTACACCGTCACCCGGCCGATCGTGGACAGCTTGATCCGGGCGGGCGTAGCCCCCAACGCGATTACCACCGTGGGGACGCTGCTGGTCGTGGCTTCGGCCGCCGCCTTTGGACTGGGGCAGGTGCGCATGGGGGGGCTCCTGTACCTGGTCAGTGGCATCGTGGACACTCTGGACGGGGCCGTGGCCCGGGCCAATGACCGGGTCACCAGGTTCGGGGCGTTCTACGACTCGACCCTCGATCGGGTCGGGGATGGCGCCACCTTCATGGGGATCGGGGTGTTTTACCTGCGGGCGCCGCCCGGCAGCGTCGCCTATCGGGAATTGGCCATCGTCATCAGCATGGCGGCGATCATCGCATCGCTGCTGGTCTCGTACGCACGGGCACGAGCCGAGGGGCTGGGGATTGATTGCAAGGTCGGCCTGGCACAGCGGGCGGAGCGGATCGTACTGCTGGGAGTGCCGACGGTGCTGGTGGGTGCCGGGCCAGACGGCCTGGTGCTGTTCTGGATCATGGCAATTCTCGCGCTCGCTTCGGTGATCACCGTGGTGCAGCGCGTCGTGTATGTCTATCGGGTGTCGGAAGGCACAGGCGCGCCGGACGCGCCGAAAGGACCATGAGCGTGGCGACAGCGACTCCCCGGCCGGTGGCACCGGCCAAGGGCAAACTCGGCATTCTGTGCGTCGGTCTCGGCGCGGTGGCCACCACCTTTATCGCGGGCGTGGAACTGGTGCGTCGGGGCAAGGCGCGGCCCATCGGGTCGCTCTCCCAGATGGGCACCATCCGGCTGGGCAAGCGCACCGAGGGTCGGGCCCCGCTCATCAAGGAATTCGTTCCCCTCGCGGACTTGAATGACCTGGTCTTCGGCGCGTGGGATCCGGTGCCCGACAACGCGTACCAGAGCTGCCTGCACTGTGGCGTGCTGGACAAGCACGAGCATGTGGAGCCGATCAGGGAATTCCTCCAGGCCATCGCGCCCATGCCGGCCGCGTTCGATCAGAACTACGTGAAGCGCCTGGAGGGGAAGAACGTCAAGCAGGCCCGGACCAAGAAGGACCTGGCGGAGGCGTTGCGGAAGGACATCCGTGACTTCAAGGCCAAGCACCAGTGCGACCGGCTGGTCATGGTGTGGTGTGCGTCAACGGAGATCTTCATCACGCCCGGGCCGGCGCACCAGACCCTGGCCGCGCTGGAAAAGGGGATGGAGACCAACGACCCATCGATTGCTCCATCCATGCTGTACGCGTACGCCGCGATCATGGAAGGAGTTCCGTTCGCCAACGGTGCGCCCAATCTCACCTGTGACATTCCGGCCATCGAGCAGCTCGCCCGAGACAAGGGCGTCGCCATCGGCGGCAAGGACTTCAAGACTGGCCAGACAATGATCAAGACCGTGCTGTCGCCGATGTTCAAGGCGCGCATGCTCGGCGTGGCCGGCTGGTATTCCACCAACATCCTCGGCAACCGGGACGGCGAGGTGCTCGACGACCCGGAAAGCTTCAAGACCAAGGAAGAGTCGAAGCTCGGCGTGCTCGAGTACATCCTGCAGCCGCAGCTGTACCCCGAGCTCTACGGCAACATCTTCCACAAGGTGCGGATCAACTACTATCCGCCCCGCGGCGACAACAAGGAAGGCTGGGACAACATCGACATCTTCGGGTGGCTCGGCTACCCGATGCAGATCAAGGTCGATTTCCTCTGCCGCGACTCGATCCTGGCGGCCCCGCTGGTGCTCGATCTGGCCCTGTTCTTCGACCTGGCCCAGCGGGCCGGGCTGAGCGGGATTCAGGAGTGGCTCTCGTTCTACTTCAAGAGCCCGCAGGTCGCGCCCGGACTGTACCCTGAGCACGACCTCTTCATCCAGCAGACCAAGCTCAAGAACACGCTTCGCTACCTGAAGGGCGAAGAACAGATCACCCATCTCGGCATCGAATACTACGAGGAGTAATCAGTGATGATGGCAGTACTGCAACAGGCCGCCGAGCACCGTCCCGGCGGC
>DATBLR010000067.1:0-46765 GCA_036555275.1 Gemmatimonadales bacterium
AGGTTGAAGAGGGCCCGTGGACCATCGGGCATCTTGAGGGCGCCGGACTGGATCTGGGCCATCCGTGCGCTGTCGACTTCGGCATTCGATGCGCCCCGGTCTCTGAGATCCCGCCCGAGTTTCATGAACGGCTCCAGGTCCCGATGATAACAGACGGCGTGCCACCCGGACTCGGAAGGGTCATCGGCGAGACACACCATCTCGTTGGTCCCCTCGCGCAGGGTCGCCATGCGATGATAGTTGCGGTAGCCCAGAACGGTGGCGCCCGCACGGAGCCCTTCCGGCGCGGCACTCACCGCGCCGGCAATCTGCAGCTCGGGAGCGGGAACCTGGGCCCGGACCGCTTGCACCTGAGCCAGCGCGACCAGGAGGCCCGCGGAGTACAGCGCCTTGGCATGCATGGGAGTTCCCTTAAGTGAGTGCTGGAGACTTTCTAAGGAACCGCGGGAAGCCGCTCCCGGCAAGAGCCCTAGCGCCGTTCCAACTTGTTGTCCCCAATGGCAGCGAGCGATGTTGGCCGAGACAAGTTGGAACAGCGCTAGCGGGAGGCCGCGAGCGCCTGTTCCAGGTCGGCGATGATGTCGTCGGTATGCTCAAGCCCCACCGAGACCCGGATCAGCCCCGGCACGATGCCCACTCGACGCCGCTCCTCTTCGGTCAGCTTGGAATGGGTCGTGGAGCTCGGGTGAGTGACGATCGTCCGGGTGTCGCCGAGATTGGGGCTGTGCGATACCAGCCGCACCCGGTCCAGGAACCGCCGGGCCCGCTCCAACCCGCCCCGAACCACCAGCACCACGATCCCGCCGCCCTGGGACATCTGCCGCCGGGCCAGCCGGTATTGGGGGTGGGACGGGAGGAAGGGATACCGGACCCCCTCCAGATCGGGATGGCCTTCGAAGTGCTGCGCGACCTTCATGGCGTTGTCGCAATGGCGATCCATCCGGATCGCGAGGGTCTCGAGGCTCTTGGACAGGACCCAGGCATTGAACGCCGAGAGTGCCGGCCCGGTGTGCCGCGCGAAGAAGCGCATCTCGCTGATGAGAGCGGCCTTGCCCACGATCACCCCGCCGAGCGTCCGCCCCTGCCCATCGAGGTACTTGGTCGCTGAATGGACGACCAGGTCCGCGCCGTACCGGATGGGCTGCTGCAGGTAGGGGGTAGTGAAGCAGTTGTCCACCACGAGCGGCACGCCGCGACTCTTCGCCAGGCCGCCGAGCCACTCCAGATCCACGAGATCGAGTCCCGGGTTGGACGGCGTCTCGATGAAGATCGCCCGGGTGTTGGGCTGGATCAGCCCGGGCCAGGCCTCCGGGGTGTCAATGTCGGCGTAGCTGTGCTCGATACGCCAGCGGGGGAACAGCCGCGTGAGGATCTGCAGGGTGGATCCGAAGAGCGACCGCGAGGCGAGCACGTGGTCACCGGCCTGGAGCAGGGCGGCCAGGCTCACGAACACCGCCGCCATGCCGCTCGCGGTGGCGATGCCGTCCTCCGCACCTTCCATTAAGCAGAGCTTGCGGACGAACTCGTCGGTGTTGGGATTGGAGTAGCGGCTGTAGATGTTCCCCGCGATCTCGTCGGCGAACAGCGCGCGGGCCTGCTCCGCGTCATCGAACACGAAACTCGACGTCAGAAAGAGCGGGGCGGAGTGCTCCCGTTCAGGGGTGACGGGGATCTGGGTGCGGATCGCGTCGGTCTCGAAGTGCCGGTGCTCGTCGCTCATACCGGCGCACCGTCGATCGGCACCACGTCGCCTGTTCCGGTACGGGCGACGATGTGAGCGGCCTCGTGCTGGCGTTCCAGGGTCAAGCGCATGGGGGGATGATGCCGATGCGACCGGCCCGGGGCAACCCGGGCTCGGCCTTCGGCGGATCAGGCGGGGACGGCGCGCTCCTGAGCGAGCAGCGCCTCCTTGCGGGGAAGGCCCCACCGGTACCCACCAAGCGAGCCGTCGGACCGAACCACGCGGTGGCAGGGGACGACAACCGCGACGCGGTTCGCCGCGCAGGCACCGGCTACCGCGCGCACCGCGTGGGGCTTGCCGACCGCGCGAGCCAGCTGTTGATAGGTGCGGGTTTCCCCGGGGGGAATGGCAACCAGTGCGCGCCACACCCGCCACTGGAAGGCTGTCCCCACGAGGTCAAGCGGGATGTCACCGGTGGTGGCGGGACGCTCGACCTGCAGGGCCACCCGCCTCACCAGGTCAGCCAGCCAGGCATCGCCCTCGTCCACCCGGACCAGAGTAGCCCGGGGAAACTGGCCGGCGAGGTCCAGTTCCAGGGCAGCCTCGTCCTCACCCAACATGACCGCGCAGACCCCGCGGTCGGTAGCCCCCACCAGCAGCTGGCCGTGCGGCGACGCCACGATCGTGTACCGAATGTCCATCCCTGCGCCTCCCTTTCTATAGGCACCCGGCGTCATGCCGAGCAGCCTGGGGGCGCTCTCATACACCCGACTGGCGGAGCCGAAGCCCGCCTCATACGTGGCACGGGAGACCGATCCCTCCCGCCGGAGCCCCTCCCGCAGCCGGTCGGCCCGGCGGGACAGCGCGTATTCGCGGGGCGAGAGACCGACGAACTTCTTGAAGGTGCGCTGCAGGTGCCACGCGCTGAGACCAGTGGCCCGGGCCAGGTCGGAGAGCCGTACCGGCGCTTCGGCGTGATGATCGAGGTAGGACAGCGCCCGCCGCACCGCGGCGGGGGGTTGGCCGGTGGCCTTCTCGGTCGGACGGCAGCGTTTGCAGGGGCGGAAGCCGGCGGCTTCGGCGTCCCCGGCCGTGGCGAAGAAGCGTACCCGGTCGCGCCGTGGCCGGCGCGACGGGCACGACGGCCGGCAATAGATGCCGGTGGTGCGTACCCCGTAGAAGAGGCGACCGTCCCAGGTCTGATCCCGCCGCGTCACGGCGCTCCACGCGGTGTCGGTCCCGTGAATGCTGGCTCCTGTCATGGCCGAGAGAATAGCAGCGCGACCAGCCAAGGGCTATCCGGTTCTTGCGCTCCAATCGCGCGGGCGCCAGGGCTCCAGGCCTCCCGGCAGCACCGCTTGACTGTTTTTCCGCCCCTGCCGCCGCCCCCGCCTTTATCGCCGCAGGATGCCCGGCCAGCGTGCCTGCCAACCCCTGCCGGTGCGAGGGAAGGATGCTGCATTCCGGGACTGAAAGTGGCCCTCTACGGTAACCAGCTACAGGGCCGTAATCTCCTGGTATCAAGTGGCTTAGACATAGCCACGCAAACCCCTCAAGCGGGTTCGCTGGCCTCCTTCCCGGCCCCGCCCATTCGGCAGCCCGGCAGTGGGGTACGGTGGCATGCTCTTTCCGAACAAAAGCCCGACACCGGCCTGGAACCGGTGCCTGGCTTACGTGGGGCCGGCGGACGGAGGCAATCCTGTGAAGTGGTGGAAGCGCATGACCTTGAGGCAGCTGCGCCTGCTTCGCCTTGACCGGGTGCGGAACCGGATCGTGGCGTTCGCCGTGCTGGCGACCCTGATCCCGACCGTCACGCTGGCCTGGGTGTCTTACTTGCAGAGCCGGCGAGCGCTCACGGAGAAGATCTCCAGTGAGCTGGTGGGCGTGAGCTCGCAAGCCGCCCACGAGATCGATCTGTGGCTCAAGGAACGCCTGTACGACTTGCGGGTGTTCTCCAACTCCTATGAGGTGTCGGAGAACCTGCAGCGGCTGCTCCAGGCGGCGCGGGACCCCAGCCCCCGGATTCGCCTGGCGGACTACCTCAACTCGGTGCGGGATCACTTCGCCGACTACCGGGAACTCGGGGTGTTCGACCGGCGGGGCCAGCTGGTCGCTACCAGCCCGAGCCGGACCAGCCACCTCGCCCTGCCTCCCAAGTGGGAAGAGACCCTCCGCACCGACAATGTCGCCATCGGTGTCCCCCGTTGGGACAAGAGCGCGCACGCTATGGTCGTCGTCGTGGCGGTCCCCATCCAGCCTCCAGGTGGCCAACTGGTCGGCACGCTGGCCGCGAAGCTCAGCCTGGCCGACGCGCACGAGGTCTTGCTGCGGTTTGCGGACGGTCATCGCGGCCGGGCCCTGCTGGTTTCCGAGGACGGCCGGCTGATCGCCAGCTCGAGTCTCGATACCGGGACCGTAGCCACCGGCCGGCTGGCCGCCACCACCATCCAGGCGCTGAGTACGGAACCATTTCCGGTTCTCGAATACGAGAATCATGAAAACACCGCAGTGCTGGGCACCTTCAGGGCGGTGACACGGGCAGGGTGGGGCGTGGTGGCGGAGCTGGCGCGGGCGGATGGATATGCCCAGGTCACCCGGCTTCGGAATGTCACGGCGCTGGTGCTCGGCCTGCTCATCGCAGTGGTCGGAATGCTGGCGTACCTGCTGGGCAGGGTGATCGTCGAACCCCTCGACCGGCTGAGCGCCGGCGCGACGCAGGTAGCCGGGGGCAACCTGGAGGTTCGACTGCCGATCATCGGGGGCGGGGAGCTGGCGTATCTGACGGAGGTGTTCAACAACATGGTGGGCCGGCTCCGCCAGGATCGCCGGGAGCTCGACGAGATCAACGAGCAGCTGCGGGAGAAGAACGCGCAGCTGGAGCGGCTCTCCTTCACCGACCCGCTCACCGGACTCTTCAACCGCCGGCACCTGTTCGCCACCCTGGAATCCGAGGTGCGCCGGGCGAGCCGTCACAACCGGGCCTTGTCGGTCCTCATCATGGACGTGGACCTGTTCAAGACCTACAACGACGCGTTCGGCCACCAGGCGGGAGACGAGGCGCTGATCAAGGTCGCCTCAGTGCTGCGGGCGTCGCTGAGGGAAGTGGATTGCGCGGCCCGCTACGGTGGGGAGGAATTCGTGGTGCTCCTGCCGGACACCGGCATCGAGCAGGCCCTCGAGGTCACCGACCGTATCCGTGCCAAGCTGGCCGTCGAGACCTTCACCGGCGGCCAGATCACCCTCAGCATCGGCATCGCGGAATTCCCCGATCACGGCGCCAGCGCGGAATCGCTGATCGCCTGCGCCGACGGGGCCCTGTATCACGCCAAGCGACAGGGCCGGGATCGGGTGGTTCGGGCGGACTGGGCCAGCACCGCCGCCAACAAGGCCGGGGGACGATAGCCGTCAGGGACCGCCCTCGGGCGCTCTCACCAGGATTGACCGCGCGACCCACCCCCTCCGACCAGCCTGATCGGTGACCCGGATCCACTTGTCGGTGTAGGACTGACCCATGACCGTGGCACCGGCCTCGAGGACAAACAGGACGCGCGAATCGGTCCCGGGTCCCTGCCGAACCCGGGCGCGAGTCGTGGCCCGGAGCCGCACCGGTGCGGCGAATGAGGACTCTCCGGGTTTCGGGTCTGCACCCGCTGACAGACTCCGACGCCCTCCTCCCGCGAGCAGCTTGGCCTGATTCGCCAGGTACAGCGCCCCCCCGTAGTTCTCCTTATTGAAGGTCTCGGTGCTGAGCTGCAGCAGTCGCTTGGCCTGACCCACATCGGCGCTCGCCTGCCCGCCGTTGGATCGCTGCCACGTCTGCACCGCCAGCTCCGCTTCTGCCATCGCTGACGCCGCCTCGGCGCGGGTCGCGGAGGTCTGAACCTTCGCCATCGCCCGCACCACCTCCTGCCGGGCCTCGTCCAACCGGGCCTGCAGCTGCTCGATCTGGGCGTCCTTGTCGAGCAACTGGACCTCCAGCCGATCCACCCGTTGCTGTAACTCCGGGTCCTTCACGCGAACCGTGTCCCGGATCACCACTGTCTGCGGCGGAGGGGGAGGCGGCTCCGGCGCTGGCTGGGGAGCGGGCTCCGGCTGGTGACCGCCACACGCGGCGGCGCCTAACGGAATGAGGATCCAGTACGGACGGAACACCGCCTCCTCCTGACTGATGGTCCTCTGTCGGGGACACCGGAACGGAAACCCGGGAGCCTGGCCCACGCAAACTGGCACGGCACCCCCGGCGAATCAACCGGGGGCCACGGCCGTAGGACGCCCGACGCGATCGAACGCCTCAGGGGCTCCGGGCCGGTTCGAACCCTTTGCCGACGCGGGCTGTCCAAGCCTTCGTCCTTTCGGGCCGGACCTTCATGAATGCGATCCTCGGCCTGCTGCTGACCCTCCAGGGCGGGTCCACGACCCTCGTCGCAGCGGCCCTCCCCCAGCCCACGGCCGTGCAGGCCGTGCTCGCGCCGGAGCCCCCGGTGCTGGATGGCCGCGACACCGATGCCATCTGGCGGTTGACACCGGCCCTCACCGCCTTCCAGGTCGCCCGGCCGGCGGAAGGAGCGGAGCCGAGGCTTCCCACCGAGGCCCGCGTCGCCTACGACCCGCACTTTCTCTACGTCTTCGTTCGGGCCTTCGACCCCCACCCCGACAGTATCGTGAGCCTGCTCTCCCGGCGCGACGTCCAAACCGCCTCCGATCAGATCATCGTCATGGTGGACTCCTACCATGACCGCCGGACCGGTTATGAGTTTGTGGTCAACCCCGCCGGGGTGAAGGCCGACTACGCCATCTACAACGATGGGAACGAGGATGTGGCCTGGGACGGCGTCTGGGACGCCGTGACCCGCGTGGATTCCCTGGGCTGGGCCGCCGAGTACCGGATACCCCTCTCCCAGATGCGCTACTCGACCGCGGGCGGCGGGACCTTCGGCTTCCTGATCTGGCGCAACATCGAGCGATACACTGAACAGGTGACCTGGCCGTTGTACCGCACCTCCAGGGCCGGGTTCGTGTCGCAGTTTGGCGAGCTCACCGGCCTGACGGGGCTGGTGAACCCTCGGCGTGCGGAGTTGACACCATACCTGGTGACCAAGCACCTGTCACAGCCCACGGACCGCGGCTTCGATCGCTCCCAGGATGTGAACCTTGGGGGGGACTTCAAGTACGGCATCGCCTCGAACCTGACTTTGAACGCCACCATCAATCCCGACTTCGGCCAGGTGGAGGCCGATCCCGCGGTGCTCAATCTCTCGTCGATCGAGACCTTCTACCAGGAAAAGCGCCCATTCTTCGTGGAGGGCAAGGGGTTGTTCACCTTCAACGTGAACTGCAGCCAGGTGAATTGCAGTGGCGAAGGGCTGTTCTACTCAAGGCGGATCGGTCGCTCGCCCCAGCTGACCGATACGTATGGCGAGGCCAGCTCACCGGTGCCGGCCACGATCCTCGGGGCCGGCAAGGTCACCGGGAGACTCCCCGGGGGCCTCGCGGTGGGTTTCCTCGACGCCCTCACCCAGCGGCTGACCGGGCCGGGCCACGCCACCATCGAGCCTACCACCAACTACGGCGCCCTCCGGATCACCCAGGACTACGACAGCGGTAACGGCAGCGTGGGCCTGATGGTCACCGCCGTCAACCGCTCGCTGGACCACTGGAGCGACTCGCTACTCCGGCGGAACGCCTATTCCGGAGGGGTGGATTTCCGGCAGCGGTTGCTCGGGAACCACTACGAGGTGTCCGCCTCCCTGGACCTGAGCCGGGTGACCGGTAGTCGCGAAGCCATCGTCGCCACCCAGCGGGATGCGGTCCATAGGTACCAGCGGCCGGATGGCGCGCTCACGGTTGACTCGACCCGCAGTTCCCTGAGCGGCGATGCGGAAGAAATTCATTTCGGCAAGATCGGGGGGCGGCGCACCAATTTCGAGACCAGCTACATGCGCCGTTCGCCGGGGTTCGAGATCAACGATATCGGTTTCCTGCGCCAGGCGGATCAGCAGAGCTGGAACAACTGGTTCGGGCTCCGCTTCAACCAGCCCAACCGGTTCTTTCAGCGACTCAACTGGAACTTCAACTGGTGGCAGTTCTGGACCACGGCTGGATTGCCTACGGAGCGCGCCGCCAACACCAACGTGCATGCCGAGCTCAACAGCCGTTGGTGGCTGCACGCCGGCGCGACCCTGGGCCAGCTGGGCTCGACCTTCTGCGACCGCTGCGCCCGGGGAGGGTTGGCGGTCCGGCAGGACCGGTACCTCGCCCCGTGGGCCGGGATCGAGGGCGATGGCCGGAACTCTCTGGTGCCGTTCTTGTGGATCAACTACTGGCGGGGAGATCAGGGGCGGTCCAGCTCGCTCAATCTCAACCCCGAGCTCGACCTCAAGGTCTCGAGCCGGTTTACGACTTCGCTGAGCTTCGATTACACCCGCAATACCAGCGACACCCAGTGGTACGACAGCTTCGACGACAGCCTCGGCACGACGCACTTCACGTTCGCCCACCTGGAGCAGGAGACCCTGGGAGTCACCTGGCGACTGGATTACACCTTCACCCGCACCGCCTCGCTGCAGATCTACGCCCAGCCGTTCATCTCCAAGGGCACCTACACGAGAGTGCGTGAGCTGGACACACCGCGTGCGATCGCCTACGCCGACCGCTACCGTCCCTACGGGGACACCGCGGTCACCAATAACCCCGGCGGCTTCAACGTCCAACAGTTCAACTCCAACGTCGTGTTCCGCTGGGAGTATCGCCCCGGATCCACCCTGTTCCTCGTCTGGAGCCAGGGGCGCGAGAACGAGGCCGAGGTTGAGGGTCGCAACTCCTTCATGGGCGACTTCCGCAACCTGTTCCGCATCCGTCCCAACGACACCTTCCTGATCAAGGCTTCCTACTGGCTCGACTGGTAAGAACGAAGCTCCCCCAACCGTCCCGAAGGGCGGTGGGGCAGCTCCAGCTCGGCTCGACGATGGCTCCCGCCACCGTTGTTCCGTTAGCGTGATTCGGACGCGACGGAGGCCTTCAGGAAGTCGATGGACGACAGCCGCTTGATGGCCAGCGCCAGGTCCCGCGGATCGGCGCCGCCCCGGTGCTGGATGTTGACGAATAGAGTGCGCCCGGTCGGGCTGAAGTAGATCCCGGTGGGCTCGGCGTCGCAGTCGGTAATCGAGAGGAAACGCTCCGCGGGCAGCGACTGGGTGCTGGACCCCGGATTAAACGGTGCGGCCCAGACATCGTCCCCCAGGGTCTTGCCACCGGCAGCGCTCCCGCCCGGATCCTCGGTGATGTACAGATTGCCCGCCTTGTCGAGCGCGAGGTTGTCAGGGAAGGTGAAATCCGCCGGCGCGTTGACGGCGGCCCGCACGTAGTCCGAGACGAACACCTGGCCCTCGTGACCGCCCGCCTGCCACCCTGCCTTCAGGTCAATGGCCAGGACCCTGTTCTCACCCGTGATCGCCACGTAGAGAATGTGGTCTCCCCGGCGATCGGTGCCGGTGCTGGTGCCGATTTCGACGTCCTCGGGCCTGGCGTATCCGGTCGCCACGGCTGCGTCGGCGGCGGCGTCGGAGTTCACCTTGACAGCGTCGCGGTCCAGCTTGACCCACTCGCCCCACCCGGTCCGGTCGCCGAGGTCCTCGACCAGCTTGAGGACGTAGAGGTCACCGCTGGTGAGATCCCCCCAGTGATCGGGCACGAAGCGGTAGATGTACCCGGGGCTCCGCTCGGAGATGCCGTACAGATTGCCTCGCTTGTCGAAGCGCAGCCCTTCGTGGGCCCGGGCCCCGACTGCCGCCAGCGTCCTCGCCTCACCGGTTTCGGGGTCGAACTCGTACACGTGACCACCCACCGCGTCGGGGAAGCCGGGATCCTTCTGGGCCGATGGGCTGCTCTCTTCGGCGGCGATGATCGTTCCCCAGGGCGTCCAGGCGATACCGTCGAACCGCTCGAAGTCGGCCCGCTGGGCCAGGATCCGGCTTTCGCCGGTCACCAGGTCGGTGACCGACACTCCGCCATTGCTCCCGAGCTCATGGGTGCGGTAGAGGAAGCGTCCCTTTCGCCGGCCGGTTTCATTGACCGTATTCATGTCCGAAAGGTCGAGGAACCCGGGACCTTCCTTCGCGATCGGCGTGGCGACGAACCCGGTGGGAAGGACGACCTGCTCGACGGATCCTCCAGCGACGCAGGACGCCGACGTTGCCAGCGGGTCGAAGGGCAAACCATCGCTGTGGAGAGCCTCCTGGAACGGCATTCCGGTCTCCACCAGCTCATCGCCGGAATCCCCGGCCGATGGCAGGTTGTTGTCCGCGCAACTGGCCGCGAGCGTAAGCGCCGCGACGCAGGCGAGGCTCCTGGTAACCGAGCCGATAGGCATGAGCGTGACTCCTTTGAAGAAAGAAGAACGGCGCTACCAGTTAGCGGAAACAGCTTGCGGGACCAGGGCAACGGCTCTTTCCCGCGGGGGTCACGCGAGTGTCACAGGGAGGGCGGACAGGCGGACAGGCGGACAGGTGGGCAGGCGGGCAGGCGGACGGCACCGGACCGAAACGAATTGAGACACCTGTCTATCGGGCTTCCGACCGGTCCGCCTTTTCCGCCGGGCCCGCCGTTCCGCCCGTCCGCCGGGCCGGAGGGCCGCCCGCCTGCCGGCCTGCCCCGCTGTCTGTTGTGTCCGTCAGTGCTCCGAGGAAGGCGATCAGAGCCCGGCGCTCACGGGGCGAGAGTTTGAGCCTTCGGCCAGGGAGGCTTTGCCCCGGGACCTCCGCCCCGATACCGGTCCCTCCACCCCGGTCATAGAAATCGATCACCTGTTCCAGAGTCTGGTACGCTCCGTTGTGCATATACGGTGCGGTGAGAGCCACATTCCTGAGCGTCGGGACTTTGAAGGCGAAGAGGTGCTCCGGAAGGTGGTCCACCCCGCCTCTCCCGCTGTCCGGATCGAGCCGCGCGCCGCTGGTGACGGCCCGCTCCGGCACCCCGATGATTTCTCCCTCGGAGGAAGCAAAGTCAGGCGGGACGGTGCCGTTGAAGAAGGGCAGGAAATGGCAAGTGCCACAGCGCCCCTTGCCCATGAACAGCGTGAAACCCTGGCGCTCAACGGGGGTCATGGCGAGGGTATCGCCGCGCACCGCCTGATCGAAGCGCGAGTCGAGCGCGGTGAGCGTGCGGACGTAGGCCGCGAGAGCAGCCGTCACTGAGCTCCCCGTGAGACCGGCCTCGGCCCGACCAGCGAACACCCTGGCGACATCCGCCTGGTAGACGCTGTCGCTCCGGATCCGGTCCGCGGCAAGCCGGCTTGAGCTGGCCATCTCCAGCGGATTGGCCAGCACGGACTCCACCTGCGCTTCCAGGGACGAGGCACGTTGATCGAAGAACAGGACGGGTTGGAACGCCGCATTCCGGAGGGTGGGAGTGTTGCGCGCCGTGAGCCCCGAATCCAGCAGGGGACTCCGCGGCTTCCCGTCGGTAAAGGCCTTTCCCGGATCATGGCATGCAGCGCAGGAGCGGCTGCCCGGCCCCGAGAGACGCGGGTCGAAGAACAACCGCTCTCCGAGCCTCGCCAGGTCGGCACTGGCTGGTGGCGCATTGAACGAGGCGTAGGCGGCCAGGTTCCAGGCATTGGCGTCGAACACGGTGGGCGCGTCGAGGCGCCAGACACGCTGCCGCCGCTTCCCTGGGGTCGGCATGCTGCTCCGCGCAGCCATGATCGCCCGAGCCGCCGGTGCCGCGTATCCCGCCAGAAACTCCAGCCGATTCATCCGCTCGAAATCCGGATGGGCCCTGAGATAGGAGACCGCTGAGGTCAGCGCGCGGTCGACCGCCTGATCCGGTCGGGCCAGCGCCGCGTTAAGCTCCCGCAGCCCTTCGAACGCCTCGGCTGCTTCCGTAACCCCGGCTCCCGAGGCGTCCGAATCGAATCCGGCCAGCCCCAGCGTGGAGACCCGCGCCACTTCGAGCCGGGCGGCATCGAAGACCTCGGCCTCATAGAGCGGCAGTCGGGGGATGCGGCTTCGGAAATCCGCAAGTGCCCGCCGCATCTCTCCGACGGTCACCCGTGCGGTGTCCGCAGTCTCCGGCTCCCACTCGGGAAACAGCGTGGCTTCGACGACCTGGAAGCCGCCCGGGACGCCCGGCGGGCGGGGGAAATCGTCCTCGTCTTCGGCGGGCGGACCATTAAGCCACCCGCTCACCAGCGGGGCCACAAGTGTGAGAAGCGATTCCACCCGCTTGTAGGCCGCACGGGCGCGATGAAAGGCGGGCCGGGCCTCTTCGGCCGAGCCCCGTGCAAGCGCACTGCTCAGCCCTTCGAGAGCACCGAGCAGACTGTCTACCCTTCGTTCGAAGGCCCGCCGGGCGCGGGGCGCCGACCTGTCCTGCTCAAGGGAGGGCGGTGGCGGCGGGGACCGGCGAATGGGCAGGGCCCAGGCGAGGATCCCCGCAAGGAGGAGACTCACGAAGACCGGAATGGAGCTCTTGTATCGCACCGGCATTCGGCCAAGGAGCCGACACGATACGACGGACGATTATCCGCGGGGTCACGATCTGGTTACAGGTGGCGATACGACTCGGTTCGCTAGCCAGCCAGCGCGGCGAGCACCCCGATTGTGGCGATGACGAGGCCGAGTGAGGTCTTGAACGCGACAGCCCAGGTGCGTCCGAGAACCGCGCCCCAGCCGGCACCTACCGCGCCCCTGGTTCTGACCGATCGGGTGTACTCGAGCACCGCGGCGCCGAGGAACGAGCCGACGAACGACCCGATCACGCTCCCCACCAGCGGAATGGGGACACCGACCGCCGCGCCAACGAGCCCTCCGAGCAGGGCACCCCACCCGGCCCGCCGAGAGCCGCCATACTTCCTGGCGTAGCGGAATCCGACCCACGCCTCGAGGATCTCGCCCAGAAAGGCCAGCGCCGCAGTCGATGCCATGGCCACGACCCCTACTGTGCGGAAATCGGTGGCCCAGCCGTACCCGGTGAGCGCCAGCACCATCACCCACAGCCCCGGCAGTCCAAAGGGGACGAGGACGAGGCCGATGAGAAAGGCGATGATGAGCAGGACCAGGAGAATCGAATCGGCCATGGGGCTCGCGCTGCCGGTGTCCGCCAGGTAAGCAAGCTCGGCGAGGTCGCTGCGTCCACTGACGGTCAGACGCGACTCAAGGCCTGACTCGAGTCACATTCGTCGCTGGGGGTTCCAGCTGTGGCTCTCGTCACGGGCGTAGCGCAACCAGTCGTACAGGGCGTCGTACACCAGGAATCCGCGGCGAACCATCTCCTGATCATCGCGGCAGCCGTGCGACAGGCCGAGCGAGATGGCCAGCAGACCGGCACACTGCGGGGCCAGGTCGAGACGATTGGTATCGGCCCCCCGTACGATCACGGCCAGGTCGCGCAATGCGGGGTCATCGAGCTGGTACCGGGTGAGGAATGCATCGAAGCTGCACTTCGGCCCCTCATGAGACAGCTCCACTCCCTCTACGTCGAATGGAGTGGCGTCCAGTTCCCGAGCCAGCCGTTCGACTTCCGCGGGGGCTGCAAAGAAGAACACCGATGCAGGGTCGATGAACCGGCGGATAAGCCGGGGACAGGCTACTCGGTCGATCTTGGGTCGTTCGCGGGTGATCCAGCGCATGATGCCCCCTCGGCAGCTCGGCAGCTCGGCGGGATGGAGCGCGAGGCCGGGCGCCGCGTCAAGCCGCGACGCAACCGCGGCGGAGGCAGGGTGGTATGCGTCGTGGCGGCGAGGCGGCGCCTGGCGACCGCCAATCAGGTGAACGGCCTCGAGGTTGGCCGGACATGGCCACGACCCGGAAGACTGTCCGGCCCTGCTACGCGATCCGCAACCAGGTGCCCGAACCCCGCTCCACCGCCCGCTCATAGACCGCCGCCGCCGCGACGACGTCCTGTAGCGCGGTGCCCGTACTGTCGAGGACGAAGAGCTCCTCCGCGCTGCGCCGCCCGGGACGGCGGCCGGCTACGACGTCGGCCAGCTCGGCATGCACCTCTTCAGGGGTCATCGCCCCGGCAGCGACCGCTCCCCGCAGATCCCCGATCCTCAGACACTGCTCGAGCAGATCCACCACCACTCGCGCCCCGGCCATGAGTGCCGGCTCTAGCTCCTGCTTCCCTTCGTTGTCCGCACCGACCGCAGCGACGAAGCATCCAGCCGGAACGTCACCCGGACCCAGGAGGGGCTGCCGGGAAGTGGTGCAGGTGACGATCACATCGCTGGCCCGGGCGGCCTGGTGAACCGCGGCGACGGCGCTCGCCTCGAGCCCCAGGCGCCGAGCCCGGTCAGCCAGCTGGACGGCGCGCTCGGGGCGGACATCGTGGCACATCACCGAAGAAATGGGGAGGACCACGCGCAGCGCGTCGAGCTGCGCGGCAGCCTGCACACCACAGCCCACCACGAGCAGCCGTGACGATTCGGAACGAGCAAGCCGCCGAGCTGCCACGGCGGTCGCCGCCGCGGTGCGGAGGGCGGTGATGCGGATGGAGTCGATGAGCGCAAGCGGAGTCCCGTTCGCGGCGTCGAACAGGGCGAGCACTCCCTGGATGGTCGGCAACCGGCGCTGGGCCGGATTAGCGGGGAAGTTGCCGTTGATCTTGGCCGCGAAGTAATGCCGGTCCGTCTGGAACGCCGCCACCTTGACGTGGAATCCCCCGTCGGCGAGCGGCAGCCCGAGCACGCCTGTCGGCGTGGCTCGTCCCTCCCCGCGGGCCCGAAGCCCCCGTTCAACGGCCGCGATGCACGACGCCGGATCAAGCAGGACGTCGACGTCGCGTGCAGAAAGGAGGAGGACCTCTCCAGGCTGCACGGTCTTGACTCGCCTGAGGGACATGTTACTATCGAATCTATGAATGATTCAACTGAATCACAAGGCCGCTCCCCGGGCTGGCTGCTGCTGATTCACCGGCTTCCACCCAAGCCGGACTACCTGCGGGTGAAGGTCCGCCGGCGCCTGCAGCGCCTGGGTGCCGTGGCCCTCAAGAACTCGGTGTACGCCCTGCCCGACTCGGAGGATGCCCTCGAGGACTTCCAGTGGCTGGCACGCGAAATCGAGGCCGAGGGGGCGGAGGCAATCATCTGTCAGGCGCACTTTGTTCGCGGCATCAGCGAGGAGGAGCTGCGCGCCATGTTCGAGTCCCAGCAATCCGGGCGCGCCGAGGGCACGCGCGCCGCTGTTGATCGGGTCGACCCGGGCCAGACCTGGGTCACCCGTGAGGGAGTGAAAGTGGACCGGATGGCGAGCGCCTGGCTCATCCGGCGGTTCATCGATCCCCAGGCACGGTTCCGCTTCGTCCCGGCTCGGGGCTACCGGCCGGAACCTGGGGAGATCCGGTTCGACATGTTCGAGGCAGAGTACTCCCACGTCGGGGATGCCTGCACCTTCGAGACCCTGGTTGCCCGGTTCGGTCTCGGCGACCGCGCGCTCAAGGCGATCGGCGAGATCGTCCACGACATCGACTGCAAGGACCAGAAGTTCGACCGGGAGCAGACCGCCGGGGTGGCGACTCTCATTGAGGGCGTGGTGGTAGCGCATGGCTCGGACGCGGAGCGCCTGGCCAGGGGCGAAGCCTTGTTCGGCGATCTGTACGCCTACTTCGCCAAACAGGCCCGTTGATCCGGTGGACACCGGCAGTCCGGCCAGCAGCGGACTCACACCGAGGCAGATCTCGGGTCCCGCCCCGGCAGGCGCCACCTGGGGACTGGTCGGCTACTTCCTGAGGCTCGGCGCCACCGGCTTTGGGGGCCCGGCGGCGCTGACGGCGGCGATGTTTCGCGATCTCGTCGAACGCCGCAGGGTGATCGACGAAGCGGCCTTCCAGCGCGGGATGACCCTCGCCCAGATCTGCCCCGGACCGCTGGCGGCGCAGCTGTGCTTCTACATCGGGTACCTCAAGGGCGGGCTTTGGGGGGCGACTCTCGCGGGCATCGCCTTCGTCCTGCCGAGCCTGGTGATCGTGCTGGTTCTGGGCTGGCTGTATCAGCGGCTGAGTGGTCTGCCATGGATGCAGGCGACTTTCTACGGGGCCGGCGCCGCCGTGGTTGGCCTGGTCGCGGCCAGCGCCGCCCGCCTGTTCCGGAAAACGGTCGGGCGCGACCTGCTGTTGCTGGCAGTCGGACTGGTCACCCTTCTGGTGACTGCGTCGACCGGCCGCGAGTACGTCGCCCTGATCCTGGCTGGCGGGTTTGCCGCCTGGCTGGTTCGTCACCCGCCGACCTGGCTCTACTCGCTGGACCGCACACGTGAAGCGGGCAGTGTGCTGCTGCTCCTCCAGCTGAGCGGATTCTTCGCCTATGCCGGCACCTTCGTCTTCGGGAGCGGGCTCGCCATCGTGCCGTTCCTGCAGGGGGGCGTGGTTCAGGATCGGCACTGGCTGACGGAGCGTCAATTCATCGACGCGGTGGCCGTCGCCCTGCTGACACCCGGACCCGTTGTGATCGCCACCGCGTTCATCGGATTCCTGATCGCGGGACCGGCGGGCGGAGTGGTCGCGGCGGCCGCCACTTTCCTTCCCAGCCTCGCCCTCACATTGCTCTTCACGCCGCTGTTGGAGCGGTTTGGACCTCGTCCTGCGCTCCAGGCCTGGGCCTCCGGCATCACCGCCGGGGCGGTGGGGGCACTGGCTGGAGCTGTTCTCGTGATCGGACGCCAGGCGGTTCGGGACCTGCCCACGGCGCTTCTCGCCCTCGTCGCGCTCCTGTCAACACTGTTGCGACGGAAGCTGCCGGATCCGTTCGTGCTCCTCGCCGCGGCCATGGTGGGGCTGCTGCTCCAGGGGAATTCCCGCCTCTAGTGGACCGCATCCCGAGTCCGGATAGCGCGCGGCTCATGGGGGCGGGAACGCACGCCATCCTCGGAACTTCAGATTCGCTCCACTTGCTTCGGCGACGCCCGGCTAGCTTTCGTCAAGGCGCGTCCAGAACGCGGCCTCGATCACCCGCGTCACGACGCCGATCACCCGGAGTTCCGCATCCAGATGCGCGTCATGCTACTCGAGCGGCCGGGGACGCCACTTCGCGACACCACCCTGCCACGCCCCGCTCCAGGGCCAGGCCAGGTGTTGCTCGAGGTGAAGGCCTGCGGCGTCTGCCGAACCGACCTGCACGTCGCCGACGGCGAGCTGCCGAACCCCACCCTGCCGCTGGTGCTGGGGCACGAGATCGTGGGCCGTGTGGCCGAGTGCGGTCAGGACGCCCGGCGGTTCGAGCCCGGGGCGCGGGTGGGGGTCCCCTGGCTGGGCTGGACCTGCGGCGCGTGCGAGTACTGCCGCACCGGCCGGGAGAATCTGTGCGAGCGCGCCCGATTCACCGGCTACCAGATCAACGGGGGTTATGCCGAGTTCGCCGTCGCGGATGAGGGGTACTGTTTTCCCATGCCCGCCGCCTATGGCGACGTCGAGGCCGCGCCGCTCCTGTGCGCCGGCCTGATCGGCTACCGGGCGCTGGTGGCGGCAGGCGGAGGGTCGCGGCTGGGGCTCTATGGTTTCGGCGCCGCGGCCCATCTGGTCGCCCAGGTGGCCCGACATCAGGGACGCCGGGTGTTCGCTTTCACCCGCCAGGGCGACCACGCCGCCCAGGGCTTCGCTCGCGAACTGGGCGCGGAGTGGGCGGGGAGTTCTGACGACGCGCCGCCGGAACCGCTCGATGCCGCGATCATCTTCGCGCCGGTCGGCGCCCTGGTCCCGGCCGCACTGCGGGTGGTGGCCCGCGGCGGCACGGTGGTGTGCGCCGGCATCCACATGAGCCCAATCCCGTCATTCCCCTACGAACTGCTCTGGGGAGAACGCACCGTCCGGTCGGTTGCGAATCTCACCCGGCGCGATGGGGAGGAGTTCTTCGCGCTGCTCGCCCGCGCCGCGGTGCGGACCGCCACCGAGCCGCTTCCCCTCAGCGCCGCCAACGAGGCGCTCGACCGGCTCCGGAGCGGCCAGCTCCGCGGGGCCGCGGTCCTGGTACCACAGACCTGAGGCCGAGACGACACGGAGAAGGGAGAAAGGAGAAAGGAACTGCCCGTTCTCCCTTCTCCTTTCTCCGCTGTTTTTTGGAGGCAGCCCACGCCTGTTACCCATCCCCCGTTCCGCGATCCCGCTTTCGGGGCTAGCCTTAATGAAGATCCCTTCCAGGTGAGTGGTTCCGATGACGCCACCAAACTTCCTGCGGCGGCGATCCGCGTCCAACTCGGCTCGAACCGTAGAGACCAGCGGTCCCGGTCTCAGCCTGCCGTCCGATGTGCTGCTCCAGACCTGCCGCCGGGTCGCGGCGGTGGGGATGGCCTTTACTGTACTCTGGGGAATCACGCTCCTCCTGTTCCTCGTGGCGGGGCCGCACGCCGGCCCGATGCCGGACATGATGGTGCAACTGTGGCCCACGCCGGGAGCGGCGATCGCGGTGACCGGGCTGCTGATCTCGGTCCTCCTGTTCTTCCTCGCAGGTCAGTTGAGTGGCAAGCCCGAGGTGCTGCTCAACGCGGGATCGGCGTGGCTGGTGCTGACCTCCCTGCTCTTCGGCATCCTCGAATTCTGGGTGCCCCGATTCGACGTTCCCCACCCGGGCTGGATCGGGATCGCGATCCTGGCCTATTCCTCGATTGTTCCCAACAAGCCTTCCACGACGCTGACGGTCGGCCTGCTTGCCGCGACCATGGGACCCATGGGGCTCATCGTGACCCGGCTCCGCGGCGTGTCGTTCGAGGCGAACTGGTTTGAGTATCTGCTGGCTTTCCTCCTGAGTTACATCTGCGCGGGGATCGCGGTCATCCCGGCGAAGATTATCCGTGGGCTGGGCCAGGAGGTGAGGCGGGCCCGCGAGCTGGGGAGCTACCGGTTGAACGAGCTGCTGGGTCAGGGCGGCATGGGCGAAGTGTACCGAGCCTCACACCAGCTGCTGGCCCGTCCCGCAGCCGTGAAGCTGATCCGTACCGAAGCCGTCGGGGCCGGCGATCCGGCGAAAGCGCGGGTGATGATCGAGCGGTTCCGCCGCGAGGCCGAGGCAGCCGCGTCGCTGCGCTCCCCTCACACCATCAATCTGTACGACTTCGGAGTCGCCCAGGACGGCACCTTCTTCTTCGTCATGGAACTCCTGGACGGCGTCGACCTCGAGAGCCTGGTGCGCAGGTACGGGCCTGTGCCGCCGGAACGGGCGGTCCACCTGCTTCGCCAGGCCTGCTGCTCGCTGGAAGAGGCCCATGCCCGGGGCCTCATTCACCGCGACATCAAGCCGTCCAACATCTTCACCTGCCGGATGGGACTCTCGGTCGACTTCGTCAAGGTGCTCGATTTCGGCCTGGTGAAGGCGAAGGATGAGGGTCCGCAGGACGTCCGGCTGACCGCTCCGAACCACACCACGGGGACGCCGGCCTACATCGCGCCTGAAGTGGTCCTGGGAAACACCAAGGTCGATCACCGGGTGGACATCTACGCCCTGGGGTGCGTGGCCTACTGGCTGGTCACAGGGCAGCTGGTATTCGACGCGCCCAACTCCATTCAGCTCATGATCCGCCATGGGCATGACGAACCGGTGGCGCCCTCTCGCCGCACGGAGCTGCCGATTCCACCCGCGCTGGATGCGACCATCCTCGCCTGTCTGGCCAAACGACCGGACGACCGCCCCCAGAGCGCCGGAGAGCTGTCGCGCCGGCTGCTGGCGGCGCTGGACCGGAGCGAGGCCTGGACCACGGAACGGGCGGAGCGCTGGTGGCTCCGCCACCATCCCGAGGTGGCCCGGCTGGAGCCGGTCGGCTCGGAGGGACTCACCCTCACCCGGACCCTGGCGGAGGGCTTTGCCGGCGCACCAGTCACCGCCACGCTCAGTGGGGTTGGGCGGTGAGCGCCCGGGGGCTGCTGGTCCTGCTGGTATTCGCCTCGGGCACCGGGGCGGCCCAGCAGCGGGCAGCGCCGACGCTGACCGAGCTGAGCAGCGCGCTCGAAGTGGTCGCGGCCAGAGTCGGCCCCACGGTGGTGCAGATCCGGGTCACGGCGTACGGTCCGGTGTCCGGCGGTGGCACCGGGGCCGCCGCTCTGCTTGGTACGCAGCGAACCACTGGCTCGGGCGTCATCCTCAGTGCCGACGGCTACATCGTCACTAACGCCCACGTGGTCGAGGGGGGGCGACGCTTCCTGGTAGCCATTCCACGCCCTGCTGCAAGGGGGGTCCCCGGGCGATCCGCGGTCCGGCCGGTGCCGCAGCAGGTTCCCGCCGAGCTGGTGGGCACCGATCGCGAGACCGACCTCGCGGTGCTCAAGGTGAATCTCACCGATCTGCCGTTTGCCACCCTCGGCGATTCCGACTCGCTCGCCCCGGGCCGCCTGGTCCTCGCCTTCGGGAGCCCGCTCGGACTGGCGAATACCGTGACGATGGGGGTGGTCAGCGCGGTGAGCCGGCAGCTGAGGGAAGAAGATCGGATGCTCTACATCCAGACCGACACCCCGATCAACCCGGGAAACAGCGGCGGTCCGCTGGTGGATGCGACTGGTCAGGTGATCGGCGTGAACACGCTGATCCTGAGCCAGTCGGGCGGCAGCGAGGGAATCGGGTTTGCCGCGCCGAGCAACATCGTGCGGCACGTCTACGACCAGCTGCGGACCAACCGCAGGGTGCGTCGCGGCACCATCGGCGTGCTCGCCCAGACCGTCACTCCCGCGCTCGCGGCCGGCCTCAAGCTGCCGCGCGACTGGGGAGTCGTGCTGGGCGACGTGTATCCCGGAAGCCCGGCCGAACGGGCTGGCCTCCACCCGGGCGATATGGTCTACTCGGTGGACGGCAAGCCCCTGGAGAATGGCAGGCAGTTCGACGTGACCCTGTACCGCAAACCGCTCGGTCAGCCGGTGACGCTCGACGTGGGTCGCGGGGTGCAGCGGCTTGCCATTCGGGTCCCGGTGGTGGAGCGGCGGGATGAGTCGCAGCAGTTCACCGGGCTGGTGACGCCGGAGCGGAACCTGGTCCCGCGACTGGGCGTGCTGGGACTCGACCTGACCCCCGAGCTGGCCAAGATGATCCCCGGCGTCCGGGCGTCGCGCGGGGTCGTGGTCGCCGCGGTCGCCGCGGACGCGATCGTCGGCCTCGAGCCGGGCGATGTGATCGACGCCGTGAACGGCGCCCCGCTCGGCTCGCTCGCCGATCTGCGCACCGCCCTCGGCGGGCTTCCGGCCGGGGCGCCCGCCGTGCTTCAGGTGGGCAGGCAGGGCGAGCTCCGCTTTGTCACGGTGACGCTGGAGTGACCGCGCCCGCGGCCACCCGGGTCGGCCTGCTGGATCGTACCCTCCGCCTGGCGAGCGACGTCCGGGCCGGCGAGGGCGCCACCGCCCTCATCCTCACGGCCAATGTCTTCCTGCTGCTCTCCTCCTACTACGTGATCAAGCCGGTCCGGGAGGCGTTGATCCTCTCCGGCGGCGGCGCCGAAGTGAAGTCCTATGCGGCCGCCGGGCAGGCGATCCTGCTGCTGGCGCTGGTGCCCGCGTATGGCATGCTCGCGGACCACTTGCCGCGACGGCGCCTGCTCAACGTGGTCACCGCGTTCTTCGTCGCCTGCCTGGTCGGCTTCTGGGCCCTGACCCGGGCGGGCGTGTCGGTCGCGGTTCCGTTCTTCCTGTGGGTCGGCATCTTCAACCTGATGATCATCGCCCAGTTCTGGTCATTTGCCGCGGACCTCTACACCAAGGAACAGGGCGAGCGGCTGTTCCCCATCGTCGCCTTTGGGGCGTCGGTCGGCGCTGTGGGCGGCAGTGCGCTCACCTCACGTCTCATTGTCATCCTGGGGATTCCGGAGCTGCTGCTGGTCGCCGCCGGACTCCTGGCGCTGGCGGTGGCGCTCAGCAATCACGCCGACGCGCGCGAGCGGCGCCGGTGTGAGGCCAATCTCCCGCCCAGGTTCACCACCGCCGAGATCCCGGCGGCGACCGGAGAGTACCAGCTGGTTGAATCGGCCGAAGGAACCAAACTCACGGTCTCGATGACCGGCGCGTTGCCCCCGTCCCAGGGCGCGTTCCAGCTGGTGTTTGGCAACCGCTACCTCCTCCTCATCGCCCTGCTGCTCCTGGTGCTCAACTGGGTCAACACGACCGGGGAGTACATCCTGAGCCGGACGGTGGCGGGGGCTGCGGCAGCCGCTGTCGCCAGCGGGGCGGCCGGCGGTCTCACCACGGCGAAATACATCGGCCGCTTCTATTCCGAATTCTTCTTCGTGGTGAACCTGGTCGGGCTCACTCTGCAGCTTTTCATCGTCGCCCGCATCATCCGCTACGCCGGGGTTGGCGTCGCGATCATGGTGCTCCCCCTGATTGCGGTGAGCGGATACGCCCTCCTCGCGTTTGCCCCCATCCTGGGCCTGGTGCGCTGGGTGAAGACCGCGGAGAACGCCACCGACTACTCGCTGCAGAACACCGTCCGCAATGTGCTGTTTCTCCCGACCAGCCGCGAGCAGAAGTACAAGGCGAAGCAGGCGATTGACTCGTTCTTTGTCCGGGCCGGGGACGTGCTGTCAGCCCTCCTCATTTACGCCGGCACCACCCGGTTCGGCTTCGGGCCCGATGGATTTGCCCGGGTCAACCTGGCGCTGGCGCTGGTCTGGACCGGCCTGGCGATCGCGGTGGGGCGGGAGTACATGCGCCGCACGGAAGGCATCCCAGGATGAAGCGCTGGCCTCTCCCCGTGCTCGTCGCGGCTCGGCTCCTGCTCGCGGTCCCCGCCCCGGCCCAGGATCAGCAATCTCCCCGGGCGGCAGGCCCGCAATACGGCGCCGGTGCCCTGCACCGCCTGTTTCTGGGGAGTGAATACCGCGACCTCTGGACCACGCCGTTCCAAGTGGCGCCGCTCGAGCTCGAGACCTACGCGGGGGGACTGGTCGCGGTGGCGCGGACCGGTGGGGAGCAGACCAGGACCCTCCGGCTCCGCGCCGCCGATGGGCGCGAGTTCTTCTTCCGCTCCCTGGACAAGGACCCTTCCGGTGCCCTGCCGCCAGACTTGCGAGGCACGGTGGCCAGCAGCGTCGTGCGCGACCAGACCAAGTCGGCGCTTCCCACGGCGCCGCTCGTCGTGGCTGAACTTCTCACCGCCGCCGGCATCCTGCACGCCGACCCCGACATCGTCATGCTCCCGGACGACTCGCTGCTGGGCGAGTTCCGCTCGGACTTCCGCGGACTCATCGGCACCCTGGAGGCAAGGATCGGGGGCCGGGGCCCCAACGCGCACTGGGGCGGCGCGACGGAGATCATCGACAGTGACTCCCTGTTCGCCCTGGCGAATGCCAGCGCCGACGACCGGGTCGACGCACGGGCCTTCCTCCGAGCCCGGCTGTTTGACATCCTCATCGGGGACTGGGACCGGCATCGCGACCAGTGGCGCTGGGCCCGGTTCGGCGATACCCTGCCGAGAGCGTGGCAGCCGGTTCCGATCGACCGCGACCAGGCCTTCGCCAAGTTCGACGGGGTGCTGCTCAGCATCGCGCGACAGGCTGCCCCCCAGCTGACCAACTATGGCCCGGACTATCCCGGGATGATCGGGGCCACCTGGAACGGTCGGGAGCTCGATCGCCGGTTCCTGGTGGGGCTCGAGCGGCCGGTCTGGGACTCGGTCGCCCGGTCCCTGAGCGAGGCGCTCAGTGACAGCGTCCTCGCCCAGGCGGTGCGCGCGCTCCCGCCGGAGCATCGTACCATCATCGGGTTCAACCTGGGCCGCTGGCTGCGTCACCGGCGCGATCACCTGCCCGAGGCCGCGGACCGGTTCTATCGGCTGCTTGCCCGGCAGGTCGATGTGCATGCGACGGCGGCCCCCGACCACGCCACGGCCACCCGTACCCCGGACGGCGCCCTTGCGCTGACGTTGCGAAGCGGCGCGGATTCCGCGCCCTACCTGGAGCGGCGCTTCCACCGGCGCGAGACCGGGGAAATCCGGCTCTTCCTCGGCGAAGGCGCGGACACCGCCGTGGTGCGCGGGCAGGGGAGCGGCATGACCCTGCGGGTCCTGGGCGATGGCGGCGGCGACTTCCTGGTCGATTCGACCCGCGATGGTCCGAACCGGTTCTATGATGACAGCGCCGCCGGCAACCGCACCGCCGGCCTGGGCGCCGCTGTCGATCGCCGACCCTACGTCCTCCCCGTCCGTCCCCCGCGTGCGCTTCCCCCCCGCGATTGGGGCCATCGGTGGCAGGCCAGCATCTGGGCCAGCTACGGCCCCGATGTCGGGCTCTTCATCGGCGGGGGCCAGTCGCTCACGACCTACGGATTCCGCAAGCTGCCGTTTGCCAGCCGGCACCGTCTCCGAGCCGGCTTCGCCACCGGCCCGAGCACCTATCGGGCGGATTACCGCGGCGAATTCCACCGGGAGAATACCGGCATCGCCACGGTGCTGCTCCTGCGGGCGTCCGGGATCGAGGTGATCCGGTTCCACGGATTCGGCAACGACACCAAGGCCTCCGGCAACGACCAGTTCTACCGGGTAACCCAGAACCAGGTCAGCGTGTCCCCGTCTCTGCTCCTGCCGCTCGCGCCCCGGCTGGCCCTGACCCTTGGGCCGGAGCTCAAATACGTCGATACCGACAACCGGCCGAATCGCTTTCTCGCCACCCTCAATCCGTACGGCGTCGGTGATTTCGGCGAGCTGGGGTTCAGGGCGAGTCTCAGACTCGATACCCGCAATCGCCCGACGGCGGCCACCCGCGGAGTCACGCTCGAGCTGGGCGGCGTCATTCATCCCGGCTGGTGGGACGTAACGGAAACGTTCGGGGACGCCTACGCCGTCGCCACGACCTACCTGAGCCCCACGGCGCCGCTCGATCCTACGCTTTCGCTGCGTGCCGGTGCCCGAAAGCTGTGGGGCTCCTATCCCTTCTTCGAGTCCGCCTTCATCGGGGATCGCAATACGGTTCGGCTGGGGCGGGACAACCGTTACGCCGGCGATGCCTCCCTGTACGGCACGGCCGAACTGCGGCTATGCCTTGGCCGCACCACGCTGGTGGTGCCCAGCGATTTCGGGGTCTTCGGCCTGGCCGATGCAGGCCGGGTGTTCCTGAACGGGGAATCCTCGGATCAGTGGCACTCGGCGTTCGGCGGCGGGATATGGCTCGGCTTCCTCACCCGCGCCAACACCATCTCGGCCGCCCTGGCGGCGAGCGAGGAACGGACTCGGGTCTACGTCCAGGCCGGCTTCGGCTTCTGACACCGTGCCGGGCCCATCCGACGACCGGACCGCCGCTCTTTCGGCCATGACCGCCGCGGTGGTCACGGTCGCCTTTCAACTTGCCGGCAAGGCGACTCGCGACGCATTCTTTCTCTCCACCTTCGGCGTGGCCGCGCTGCCCCGGATGCTGATCGCATCCGCGGTGGTTTCCGCGGGACTCACCATCGCTCTCGCCAGGGTCATGGGCCGTACCGGACCCAGCCGCCTGGTGCCCCGCCTCTTCCTGCTAAGCGGCGCCCTGCTGATGGGCGAGTGGCTCCTGGCCGGCCCCGCCCCGCGGGCCACGGCGATCCTGTTCTACCTCCACTACGCGGCCTTCGGTGCCCTGCTGGTCTCCGGCTTCTGGGCGATGGTAAGTGAGCGGTTCGATCCGCGAGCCGCCCGGGGCAATTTGGCGCGTATCACGGCGGGCGCCTCACTCGGCGGCCTGCTTGGCGGCCTGCTCCCCGAACGGATCGGCGCCAGTTTTAGCGTCCCAACCATGCTGCCGATCCTGGCAGCCCTTCACATCGTGGCGGCGGCGCTGGTGCGTGCACTCCGGACCACCGCACGGAGTCCGTCGAGCTCCAGCCACCCGGAGCCGGCCGGCTTCAGCTCCGCCCGACGTGTCTTCCGTGCTTCACCGTATCTGCAGGCGCTCGCGGCCCTGGTGCTGCTCACCAGCTCCGCCGAAGGCCTGCTGGACTACGTGTTCAAGGCACGGGCCACCGGATCAATTCCTGACGGTGCCACCCTGCTTCGCCTGTTCGCGGTGTTCTACACCGCGACCTCGGTACTCACCATCCTGGTCCAACTGCTGGTACTACGTCCGCTCCTGGCTCGCGGGGCCGTCGCCCGCGGCGTGGCCCTCCTGCCTGCCGGTGTGTCGGCGGGTGCGCTGGGAAGCCTGCTCCTGCCCGGGCTGGGCTCGGTCATTTCCGCCCGCGGCATCGAGTTGGTGCTGCGCAACTCGGTGTTTCGCAGTGCCTACGAGATGCTCTTCATACCGGTGTCTCCCCCGGAGAAGCGCGCCACCAAGCTGCTCCTTGATGTGGGCGCGGCGCGGGTAGGTGACGTGGCGGGGGCGATCCTCGTCCAGGCGGCCCTGGTCGCCGGGGCCGCAAGCGCCGGCCCGCTGCTGGGCTGCACCATTCTCCTGTCCCTGGCTGCCCTCCTGGTGGCTCGCCGGCTGCATCTTGGCTACGTCGGGGCGCTGGAGCGGAGCCTGCAGCTGCAGGCGGACGGCCTCGGCGGCCTGGCTCAGACTGATGCCGCGACGGTGGTGCAGAGCTTTGGCGGACTGGATGTGACCCTCCTCAGACAGAACTTGGCCGGCGCCCCGCCCGCCGACACGGCCGCACCCCGGCCTACACCAGCTTCCATCACGGCGCCCATGACCCCGGCGGAACAACGCCGGCTGTCCCTGAGCGATCGCGACCCCGACGTCGTACGGCAGGCGCTCCTGGCGGGGCCGCTCGAGTCTGACATGGTGGACGCGGCGATCGGGTTCCTCGCCTGGGACGAGGTCGCGCGGGATGCGCTGGGCGCGCTCGATGGGGTGGCAACGGCCGAGACGGCGAGACTGGTGGCGCACCTGCTCGATCGCGATGAGGACTTCGCCGTGCGGCGCCGGCTGGTGCAGGTGTTTGCGAACCATCCGAGCCAGGAAGCGTTCGGCGGGCTGGTCCGGGCGCTGGAGGACCCGCGCTTCGAAGTGCGCTATCGCGCCGGCCGGGCCCTCACCCGGATGGTGAGCCTGCAGCCCGGGCTCGAGATCCAGCGGGAGACCGTCATCGCCACCGTGCTGCGTGAGGTCGCCGTGGAACGCGGCGTCTGGGAAAGCCGCCAGCTCCTGGACCAGGTGGACGAGGATTGGTCTGCCGGAGAAGCCGAAGTCGTCCGGGATCGCGCCACCCGGAGCCTGGAGCATGTGTTCACGCTGCTGTCCCTCATCCTGCCCGCCGAGACGGTGCGACTCGCCTTCTACGGGATCCACACCAACGACCCTCAGCTTCGAGGGACGGCGCTCGAGTATCTGGAAACCGTGCTGCCGGAGCCGATCCGAGACCGGTTGTGGCCGTTCCTGGAGCTGGAACGCCGCCGGCCTCGCGACCGGAAGAGCGGTGATCAGGCGCTCGAAGCCCTCCTCGCCTCACGGGAGTCCATCATGGTCGCGCTGGCGGCGGTGCGAAAGGAAGCGGGGGGCGCCCACCCGCCCACGGGCTGATGGTTCAGCCCTGCCGACGGCAGCTCCGTGCCGATGGGAATTTCGTGTCAGGCGGCCGGCGGCGCCCGCCCCGAGAGGGCGATCTCCCCATCGATCTGGATCGCGGGGAGCAGGTCCGGGATCGTGAGCGTCGCCCGCACCGGGAGGACTTCCCGGCCGGTGAGCCCACCCCGCTGAATCGCCGCGTGCACCGCCTTCTCGATTTCCCGCTGCGCGGTAATCCCGAACCGCTTCAGGAACTGCCGGATCGCGAGATTGAATACTTCTTCGTCCACGGTGAGCCTCCTTGATGAGCGTGAGCTCCACCGGCTGGCATCCGGCCGCTTCGCCCCGCCGGACACCCCCTAACCTGCCCCATGCCCGGCGGCCTGACAAGCTCCGCCCGGAGGCCGCGCGAGAGATTGGCGTGTTGACGCGGGGATCATGCGCAATGACAGAAGCTACCCTACGGCGTGCGCTGCCCGAGTGACGCCAGCAGCCCCACTCCTGCGCCCGCCAGCACCAGCCAGGCGGAGTTGGTTCGGAACCGGAGCAACAGGAGGGCGCTCAACACGGCGACCAGAATGGTCAGTGGATCGACCAGAGCGGAACCCGCGAGGTGCCAGGTCACCATCGTCATGAGCGCGAGGGACCCGACGTTCACGCCGTCCAGGACCCGCCCGGCGAGCGCCGAGCGACGGAGCCGCGGGACGATGGGCCCGCTGATGGCCACGAAGATGAATGCTGGAAGGAAGATCCCGATGGTTGCCACAGCCGCGCCGGGAGCCCCCGCAAGGACGTAACCGACGAAGGTCGCCGTCGTGAACACTGGGCCGGGCGTTACCTGCCCGATGGCGACGGCATCCAGCAGCTGCCGCTCCGTGAGCCAGCCCAGCCGCTCGACCAGATCGGCTCTGACGAACGCCAGCAGCACATACCCGCTCCCAAACAGTACGGCTCCGATCTTCGCGAAGACCCCGAACAGTGCCCACAGGCTGAATGGCGCGGCCATGCCGGCGGCCGCCGCAACCACGCCGGTGGCGGCGACCGACGAGGTGATCCCCCTGATCGGCCCTTGGCGGTCGCCCGGGTTCATCAGCAGTCCGACGACGGGAACTCCGTTGCCGGGGGCGAGTATCACCCGGGCCGCGATCGCCATGACGGCTCCGGCGCCGAAGAGTACAAGCAGCTCATGGACACCGAGCGCCGCGGCTACCAGGGCTGCGATCCCGACCACGGTCACCAGCCGGGTGCGGAGCGCCGCCCGCCCCAGCCCCCAGATGGCCCGGAGCACCACGGCGATGACCACCGGCTTGACGCCATAGAGAAGCCCTGTCACCGCGGGGAGTGTGCCGAAACGCACGTACATCCAGGCAATCACGCCGACGAGGCAGGCCGCAGGCAGGATGAAGCAGGTACCCGCCACCACGAGTCCCGCCCAACCGGCGCGCCTGTGGCCGATATGGATCGCCATCTCGGTCGAGTTGGGACCGGGAATGAGGTTGGTGGCTCCGAGGTAGTCGAGGAACTCGGCCCGGCTCAGCCAGCGGCGACGGCGGACCACCTCGTCCTCCATCATCGCGATGTGAGCCGCGGGCCCACCGAAGGCGATGCTCCCCAGCTTCAGGAACAGCCTGGCAACCTCGCCAAGCCGGGCGCCCTCTCCTGGGGGTCCGGCCGATTCCGGCTGTGGCGCAGGCTGGCTACCGCTCATCGCCGGCAGCCCTCCCCAGCCCATCCTCCACCGCGCGCCTGCCTACTGCGCTCGGGGCCAGAACGACGAGCTGTCCCCACATGGCAGGCAGGTGGGACGGAACGCTGCAGGTGAAGGGGTACAGCCCGGCTCGCCGGGCCACGTAAGTGGCGCTTACCTCCGACTGCCCGGGCAAGGCGACTGAGAGGTCCGGCAGCAGCACGAAGGAATGGACATCATCTTCGGGGTTGATGAACCGGAAACGGATCGTATCTCCCTCCAGCACCGTCACCGAGCTGGGAACGAAACCGTAGATTTCTTTGCCGGCCAAAACGCCGCCGGGTGTGAAATCCTCCGTGAGAAAAGGGTAGATCGCCTGCATCTCTCTCGTCAAAAACGGCACCGTGGTCATGGTGACCTCGACGAGGTGAGGCTGGTAGGGTGGTTGGTCGAGCCTGGGGCGCCCGCAGCCCGTCGGGGAGAGGAGCGGGGGGAGCAGCAAGCCGGCGACCAGCATCGCACTCGTCATTCGGCCTTGAGCCGTCATACGCCGGAACTCCACGAAAACGGTTAGGGCAATAAAGCACCTTGGAAATGGTCGCACTATCCATGACCATTCGCGCGCGCGCTGATTTCAATCCATCTGCTTCCGCCCCGAACGCCCGGACCTTCTCGGTTCGTTTCAGGCCTGCTTCAGGGTTCCTTCACCGCCCTCGCCCTACGCTATCAAGCGGAACGCTGTCAGGAGGAATTCATGTCAGGTGAGATTCGCAGAGAACGCCACCAAGTGAGCGGTGAGAAGCTGCTACAAACGGTGAAGCGGCTGCTGCACGAGGGCAATATCCGCCGCATCATCATCCGGGACGAGCACGAGCGGACCATCATCGAGATCCCGCTCACCATCGGCGTCGTCAGTGCGGTGCTGCTGCCCGCCTGGGTGGCCATCGGGGCCATCGCCGCCCTTGCCGCCGACCTGACCGTGGAAGTCGAGAAAGTCGGCCAGCCGAAGGCAGGGATCGAGGCAGAGCCGGCCGAGCCCGGCCTCGTCGGGGCCGAGGCGGGCCCACCATCTACTCCAGAGCCCCGGTAGGGCCGCACCATGGCGCATCTGCTGCTGGTCTACGGCACCTCCCATGGCCACACCGCCAAGGTCGTCGGGCGGATAGGCCGTGGGCTGGTCGCCCGCGGGCACGAAGTCACCATCTGGAAAGGCAGCGAGTGGCCGGCTCGCCGTTCCCTGGCCGAGTTCGACGGCTTCCTTGTCGCCGGGTCAGTGCTCTACGGCAGGCATCAGCGCTACTTGCGGGACTTCGTCCGGCACCATGTCTCCGTCCTCAACGCCTCTCCGTCCGCCTTCGTCTCCGTGTGCGGCGCCATCGCGGGCTCATGGGAGCCGGGCGCGATGGAGGCGGAGAAATACATCGCCAGGTTCCTGGCCCAGACCGGCTGGCGGCCGCGCCTGACCAAGTCTGTCGCCGGAGCGCTGCCATACACCCGGTACGGGATCTTCACCCGCTGGATGATGAAGCTCATCAGCGCCAAAACCGGCCGGCCCACCGATACCTCCCGTGATTGGGAGTTCACCGACTGGGATGCAGTGGATCGGTTTGCGGCGGACCTGGCCGGAATCATGCCTGAAACGGCAGCCGGGACGGCGGCTGTAGACTGGACGGCTGCTCCCGCGAGATAGGCGGCGCTCCCCCTCGGGGGAGAATGGGGAACGGGGAATGGGGAACGGGAAGTACCTTTCCCCGTTCCCCGTTCCCCGTTCTCCGCATCAGGGGGCGTGGCTGGGTCGGGTCTCCCACCGCACGATCTTCAGGTCGAGCACGAAGATGGCGTACAACACGACGCGAGGGCCCGTGGAGCGATCACTCAGTGCGCGGGAGCTTGAGGTGCTGACCCTCGTCGCCCGGGGGACCAGCAACAAGATCATTGGGAAGGACCTTCGGATCAGCGAAGCCACGGTCAAGACCCACCTGCTCCACATCTTCGCCAAGCTCGGCGTGGACGACCGCACCGCGGCGGTGACGGCGGCGATGGAGCGGGGGATCCTGCGGCTCGACAAATGAGAGCCTAGCCCTTCCACAACCGCGCGACCCTTCCCCACAGTCCCTGGAGGGCCTCCGGCGCGTACAGCACGCCGATCACCAGCAGTCCGACCACTGCCAGGGCAACCAGCGCGGTGCCGGCCCGCAGCAGCCAGGACCACCGCTTCTGGATCACGGCGCGGAGGGCCAACGTCAGAGCGCAGAACAGCAGCACCAGCCAGAACGTTGTCCATCCGAGGCCGGTGACCTGCTCCTTGCCGAGCAAGGGACCGAGCAGGATGAGGGCCAGCGCGAAGACCAGGAGCCGGGGAATCCACAGCCGGAGCACCAGTCCCCACCACTGCCGGGGGACCAGCACTTCGACCATGCCGGCAAGCATGTGCCCGGAATAGAGGAGCACGGCGGCGGCCCGCTTCACCATCGGCCGCTCGCTCGCCTCCCGGAACACCCGGCCCATGACCTTGGCCGAGCGTGCGATCCAGTGGGCGACATTCGCTCCCGATAGCGGCTCGATCGGCAGCCCTTCCTCCGCCACGTGCTGCAACCGCGTCTCAGGAGTGTTCACGTTGTACACCGACGCGAGCCATGCACCAACCAGGGAGCCGGCGCGCCCGCACTCCTCCTCCACGATGGCGCGGTGAGCCCGGGTGACGAATGTCGCAATTCGGTCCGGGTCATCGTGTGGCGTCCCGGCCAGGATAGTGCGGATCAGCTTCTCCGCGGCGTTCATTCGCCCGATCAGGATGTCCCTCGCCCTCCACTGGGCATTGAGAAACGCGCCGAAGTGCCCGACCGCCGCCCCCGAGGGCATGAGCCGGGGATTCCCGAAAGCCAGCCCCGATTGGTCTCGCCCGGTGAGGGGGCTGATCCGAATCGCCTCCACCGGCGCGATCTCCTCGCCCACTTCGCTGCCGTGCAGGATGGGGAAGACCATGGAGTCGTACAGCTCGTACCAGGTGTAGTAGTGCCGCCCGATGAACCTTGCGACGTCCTCGGCGGTCCGCAGCACTCCGCTCGGCGAGCTGGGCCTGCTGTCGGTCTGGAGCAGCTGTTGAGCGGCGCGGCGGGCGGTCTCGGAGGCCGCCTCCACCCGGGCCTGGACTTCGGCCTGCATCGCCGACAACGCCAGGTCCAATGCGTTTCCCGCCCCCGGCAGGATCGTCTTGGCCACCTTCTCGCGCCGCTTGAGATCGGTCGGTTGTGCCATGACGACCCCGGCGGCCTTCCTGACGTCCGCCGCCCCCGCAGCGACCGCGGGCAGGCGGCCCGCTCGTCCCGGTGACAGCAGCCGATCCCGTTCCGCCCGAAGGCCGCGCACCACCTCCGACAGGCCCCGTCGCAGTTCATCGAACGAATTGCCCAGCTCGTCCGGCCGCTCTGCCGCGATGGCGGCCGCCGCCGGGCCGCCACAGATGGCGGGATGCTGCCCCAGCTCCTGGGCCAGCTCCGCCGGGGTCAGGACCCGGTACCGGTTGATCTGGTCGATCACGAAGCTGAGCCGCCGGATCCGGAACGAGAGATCGAACCTGGTCAGCAGCTTGAATTCCGATTCCTTGCGGCGCGGGGCCGGGCCCGCGGCGCTCGCGGCGGCGGCGCCGGGGTTGGGGCTGTAACGCTGGTTTCGCCAGGCCCGTACCAGCAGTCGAACGGCCCGGAACTCGTCGGACGCCGCCGAGATTCCGGCGTGGGCAGCCACGATCTGGGAGAGATCGTCGGTCAACTGGCCGACCTTGAGGCGATGATACCCGCCGTAGGCCGACCCGAAGACCTTTACGACCTGCTCCAGCGCCCGCTCCTCGAACTCGTCTCGCTTGGAGATGATTGTCGCGAGCGCCTGGCGAGCGCTGTCGCCGAGCGCCTGGAAATCATAGTCCACGCCGGCCACCACGCTCCGGATCGCGTCCACCAGGCGGTTCCGGTCCCGCAGGCGGAGCAGCTCTTCGCGGATGGTCTCGTAGGAGCGGAGTCGGATCACCGCCAGCGCGTTCTCCACCGCGTTGGGCGGCTGCGCCGTGTCCTGCGACGGCCGCAGCGCGAGCCGCTCGGGGTCGGGCTCGATATAGATCAGCTTTCGCTCCACCCGCCCCGAGTCGCCGCCCCGGCGCTCGCGGATGGCGTCGATCGCGTAGGAGAACGGCTTGTTGTCGAGATATCCGCCGTCGGCGAAGGGGCGGGCCGGCGGGGCCTCCAGCCCCTGGCCTGCGTCCCCGTACTCGGCGAAGTGCCGGGCCCACCGCTCGGGAATCTTCCCGTCGGCCTCCCCGGCACCCGCCGGCGTCTGCCCTGGAAGGGGCCGGCGCATCGCCCGGAGCAGGGCCGCCGCCTCCTCGAACTGGGTCGGCTCGAAGGCCACCGGGAACGACGACGTGCATCGCGAAACGAAGGCCAGGAAGGGGTTGTCCTCCCGGGTGAAGTCGTTGTGCCCGGCGTCGAATGAGTTGAAGGCAAGGTGAAACCGCTTGCGATACTGCCGCTCCTCCGCCACCTCCCCTCCTCCGAGCTGAAGCCGCACCGGCAGTCCCTCGAGATCGGTGGCCGTGACGAACAGGTCCACTTCCTCAACCAGAGCCGCGCCGCTCGCGGTCCCCTCCATGCCGTCAAACGCATCCAGCAGCTTGCGGTACATCCGCTGACTGTTGAGCAGGGAGCGGGGCTTCCGGTTCCGGGGCAGGTTCGGCACCCGGACCAGCGATTCCGGGTCGTTGATGAGGAGCCCGATGTCGGCCTCGGATTGCCAGAGGCCGGCGAGAGTGTCGAGCGACTGGCCGTTCGCCAGTGCCTTGGCGAGGAACACCGCGTTGATCCCGCCGGCCGATGTCCCGGAGAGGATGTCAACCACGAACCGCTGGCGGACCGGCCCGAGAGGGTCGGCCGGGTCAGCCGCGCGGCCCGCCACCGATCCGGCCAGGCGGGCCAGTTGTCGGTAGACCAGCGCAGAGCTGTTCTTCAGCTCGTCGTCGGAGTGGCGGGCCCGGCCCGGACTGGAGGGATCGGGCGCGGTGGCACGGACCAGGTTGAGGAGCTCCTGGGTGGCCCCGTTCATGTAGATGGCGAGCGAGACGCCGCCGTACATCACCACGGCCAGGCGCAGCTCGCGCTCATAGAGGAGGGCCGGTGTCTCCGGCATGGCGCACTCCGGGGCGACGGGTCCCCAAGTTACCTGCCGGAGAGAATCACTGTCCAGCGACCGGCACCAGAGCAGGGCGAGAAAGCGCGGCCACCGTGAACCGGCGCGCCGGGCGTGCCGGGAGCGCCGCGCTGCACAAGCCCTCGCGCCGGCTACTCCGCGGTCGGCGACGGCTGCGCGCGGAGCTCTGCGAGCCTCCGCCGATCGGCGTCGTAGGTGACGAGCACGACCTCTCGGGGTTCCAAGGCGACGGTCGTCTCGAGCTCGAGCCGGGGCGGAAGCGTGGCATCACGGTCTCGGCCCTCCCGACTCTCCTGATCGTCTCCTTCTGACCTCCCCTGGCCCTCCCGAACGAATCTCACCTGAATCCGATGGCGCCCCGGCCTGAGCCGGGTCTCCCGGAACACAAAGATCGGGCGCCGCTGGCGAGTCCCGGAGCCCCGGGCGACCTGGTCGAGGACCTCGACGCCGTCAACCTCTACCGTGAGGCGATAGAGCGCATTCTTCCCTTCGCAGATTTCGCGCTGCCGCATGTGGGTGGGGAGGTTCTCCTGCTCCTCAGCGGTGAGCTGACGGCAGTGTTCGATGCGCTCTCCCCTCGACCGCCAGGAGAGTCGAAGCATCGCGTCAGGGCTGGACTCGGCCACATAGGGAACCTGGGACAGCGCCGCGACCGCAACGGCCAAGCCCACGCCCAGCGCCGTTCCCAGGACTCTGCGCATGACGCCGATCATGAGCTGGTCTCCTCCGGCACGGGCTCACAGACTTCGAGCAGGTCGATCTCCCGCTCTCCCTCGGGCTGGTCCAGGTCACGGATCGAAGCCTTGAAGGCCCATGCCTCCTCGAGCGCTGCGGAGCGTGAGGCGGCCGCGACATGGCGGAGCCGTACCCGACGCCGATCCACCCGTTCCTGCAGCTCGGCCTCGCGCTCATGAAACAGACGCGCCTCGAGCCAGATCGGGCCCTCCCGGTTCCAGCAATCCCGCGCGGGGCAGGCCAGGATCAGCACCCCTCCGACGCCGCTCCGGATCAGGTACTCGACCACCGAGGTGTGCAGGTTCCCCACGCAGTCCACCGGGCACACGGGAGTTCCCTCACAACTCGGTTTACTGCCGAGGCCGCCGGCCCCGCGAGTGCAGGCAATGATCACCAGATCCGTCGTGCCGGGGCGCAGGCCGGCAACGAAGGTTTTGATCGACTCGAGCTGGTCCCGCCCCGTGCGCCCGGGCGGGCCAACGCCCATCGGCGCGCAGGACCCCGCGCAGATACCGCAGCTCACGCAGAACGCCGGATTGACCCGGGCCACCAATTCGGCACGACCGTCCGTGCGCTGGACCATCGCGATGGCTTCGTAGGGACAGTCGAGCGCGCACTGCCGGCATCCGGTGCAGAGCTGCTCGTTCACCTTCGAGGGGGCCGGGCGCCCTGCGGCGGAGGGCCGGGTCCACCGGGGTATCAGCATCAGAATGGCCACGATAGGCGCGGCGGCGAGCCAGACCGCTCCCGCCGGGAGCGCGCTCGTCGCCGGGAGCCAGAAGGCGTAAAACACATCCAGCGGGACCCGATGCGGGAGCCGGAATGCGCTGGCTTCCGGCGCCATCGCAATCGGCCAGGCGAGCGAGATCGCCGTGAGGCCGGCGAAGACCAACCAGGTCACCCGCCGAGGCGGGAACAGCACCGGGCGGGCGACCCGGGAGACATGCAGCCAGAGCATGATGCCGAGCCCGATCGGCAACGCGATGTGCAGGAACAGATTGAGAAAGAAGAACGCACCCGGCAGCGGCCGCTCCCCCACGAACGCGCGTCCGATCGGCTCGGAGAAGATGGGCAGCAGATCCAGCAGGCGGGCGCCCTCGATCGCCAGCACGCTCCCGAAGGTGTCCCACACCATCACGTAGCCGGTCCAGCCGCAAACCAGGATCAGCCCGAGCAGGACGAACCCGGCGACCCAGGCCAGGGTGCGGGGTCCCCAGGAGCGTCGCTGCGCGAACATGCGGAGGGCGTGGAGCAACGCGGTCACCACGGCGGCGTCGGAGGCATACCGGTGCAGGGTCCGGATCCAGCGGCCCGCCCAGGCCTGCTCTCCGATTGCGGCGACGGAGGCGTATGGCGACCCGACGCGATAGAAGAGGAGGAGGTAGACCCCGGTGGCGATGAGCAGCGCCAGCAGTGCGACGGTGAGGGCGCCGCTCTGGTAGATGGGGTTGTAGCGCCAGCCGTACAGCCGGTTCAGGCCGGCATCGGCGGCTCCGAGGGCGCGGCGGGCGCCGGTCTCGAGGGCGCGGAAGGGGCGTGGCATCAGGGGGGTGGCTCGGATAGCCCTTGTCGGCGAGAAAATATCATATTAACATGAAGAAAGCAATTGAGCCCCCCGGTATGATGACGCTGCCACAAACCGCGGAGTACGCCATCCGCGCCGTTACCCACATCGCCTCGGCCGACGGTGAACAGGTCCGGGTAGAGGACATCGCCCGGGCGCTCACCGTCCCCCGGAACTATCTGTCCAAGACGCTCCACCAGCTGGCCCGCGCCGGGATCCTGGAATCCACTCGGGGCCGCGGGGGCGGCTTCCGCCTGGCCGGGCCGGCGGCCGAACTCACCCTGGCCGACGTCGTGCGGCCCTTCGGTCTCACCGACCAGGGCCGCTGCGTACTGGGGCGCCCCGAGTGCCGGGACCAGTCGCCTTGCGCCGCGCATTGGCGATGGAAGGCCACGGCCGGGCAGTTGAGCGCGTTCTTTTCCGAAACCACCATCGCCGACCTGTTGCACCCGCGGCCCGCGCGTCCCAGAACTCGGAAGCGACGGGCCGTCGCCGCCCGTTAGCCAGGCGGCTGAAGCCGACCCTCACGCTGGAGCGCCTATGTCAGGACCACGACCTCCGTCGTCTGACGACGGCGGGCCCGTGCCGCCGGGACAGCGGTTCTTCGACAACATCTTCCTCCTCCTCGTCCTGGGTGTGCTCATCGTCACCGTGGTGTACACGGGATGGGGGCTGTGGGAAATCATGACCCTCTCCCGCGCACCGCTGCCCTGAGGCTGCCATGCACACGCATACCGGGATCGAATCCCCCAAGGGGATCTGGTGGAAGCCGGCCCATCCGGCCGAAAAGATGTGGGTGGCGATCGCGTTTGGCTGGTGCCTGGTCCTGTTCGCCATGATGCCGCTGTGGCATTTCAAGGGCAGGCAGAACCCCTCCGGCATTCGACATCGCACCGACCCCCAGGCCTACAGCAAGCGGACCCAGGAATTCATCGCCACCTACAAGGTAGGTGAAGACCACGGCATCCCCGTCGTCGAACCGCCGCCGGGCAGCGACGTCTACCTGATGGCGCTGAGCTGGCAATGGCAGCCGGTCCTCCGGCTCAGGGCGGGAGCCCAGTACACGCTGCACCTCTCCTCTCTGGACGTGAACCACGGCTTCAGTCTCAATCCGCTCAACGTGAACTTCCAGGTGGTGCCGGGCTACGACTACGGGCTCCGGGTGACGCCGACCGAGGCCGGGGACTTCCGGATCATTTGCAATGAGTTCTGCGGGATCGGCCACCACACCATGGTCGGCCGCATCATCATCACCGACAGCGCGGGCCGGGAGATCGCCCGCAGAGGAGTCCTGCCATGACCAGCCAGGACTTTCGGGTCTGTCCCACCACGGGACGGCGGATCCACCGCGACGCGGACCAGCTGATCCGCGCCAACGCCGTGGCGGCGACCGTCGCCCTGCTCATCGGCGGCATCGCGGCGGTGCTGGTGCTGCTCACCCGGTGGCAGGCGGTGCACCTGCTGCCGGCGGAGTGGTTCTACCGGATTCTCACCGTGCACGGGATGAGCATGCTGATTTTCTTCATCCTGTTCTTCGAGATGGCGATTCTCTACTTCGCCAGCGCCGTCCTGCTCAACAGCCGGGTGGCCACTCCACGAATCGCGTGGGGCAGCTTCTGGCTCATGGTGCTGGGCGCGCTGCTGGTGGAGTACATGATGTGGACCGGCCGGGCGGACGTGCTGTTCAGCTCCTACGTGCCCCTCCGGGCCCACCCGCTGTACTATCTCGGCATCATCCTGTTTGCGGTCGGCGCCCTCGTGGTCGTGGGGCTGTTCTTCGCCACCCTGGTGGTGGCCAAACGCGAGCGGACCTACGAGGGGTCGGTCCCGCTGGTGACCTACGGGGCGGCCACCGCGGCCATCATCGCCGTCGTGACCCTGGGTCATGGGGCCGCCATCTACATCCCCACCTTTCTCTGGTCGCTCGGCCTGATGAAGGTGGACCCCGAGGTCTACCGGATGGTGTGGTGGGCGCTGGGGCATTCCTCCCAGCAGGTGAACGTCGCCGCGATGGTGTCGGTGTGGTACCTGCTCGGGGCGCTCACGGTTGGGGCGGTGGTGCTCAACGAGAAGGTCAGTCGGTCCGCCTTCGTGCTCTATATCCTGTTTATCAATCTCGCCTCCGCCCATCACCTCCTGGTCGACCCCGGCCTGAGTCCGGCCTGGAAGGTCGTCAATACCAGCTACTTCATGTACATGGCCGTGCTGGCCAGCATGATCCACGGGTTCACCGTGCCGGCGGGAATGGAGCTGGGCCAGCGGCTGCGCGGCCTGACCAACGGCATGTTCGAATGGCTGCGCAAGGCGCCCTGGGGCGACCCCGGATTCAGCTCCCTGATCTTCTCGATCGTGGTGTTCGGTTTCGTGGGTGGCATCACGGGCGTGACCTTCGGCACCGAGCAGATCAACATGATCGCGCACAACACCCTCCGCATCCCCGGCCACTTCCACTCGACCGTGGTCAGCGGGACCGCCATGGCATTCATGGGGCTCACCTACTACGTGGTGCCGCTGATCTTCCGGAAGCGGATCGCCTTCTACCCCCTCGCCCGGATCCAGCCGTATCTCTTCGCCGGGGGCATGCTGGTGTTCTCGATGGCGATGACCTTTGCCGGAACCTTCGGGGTGCCGCGGCGCCACTGGGACATCACCTTCTCGCAGGCGCCGTTCGACGTGTCGTTCAATCCGGCGGTGGACCTCCTCATTGGAATCATGGCCGTGGGCGGGCTGGTCGCCGCGGTGGGAGGCGCCATCTACATCCTGGTCACGGTCGCATCGGTCTTCTTCGGTCAGCCGCTCACCGCTGCGGTGCCGGGAACGGTCCAGGCGGGCGTCCCGCCCGGGATCACCAATCCGCCGCGTCACGCCCCCAACGTGGACGACGTGAACGCCGAGCTGCATCGGCCCGAGCGCGGCCTGCTTGGCGTGACGCCGGGGACCCTGGTCCTCGTGGCCGTCTTCCTGGTGGCCTTCGTGGTCTACTACTTCGTCAACTGGAAGCTGTTGTCGTTCGTATGGAAGATCGGCTGACGGGAACCGGGCGGGGCGGGGGCGGTGCCACAGCGCTGGCTATCCTGGCGGTCATCCTCGGTATCACCGCGGGATGGTGGACGCTGGCGTTGTGGCCGCTGCCCGCCGCCGCGCCCGACTGGCTGGTGCGAACACGCGCCGCCTGCTTCGGGATGCGGCCCGACGGCCTCCCCGATGCAGGCGGGTGGGTACTCCTGATCGGGGAGCCGCTGGGGCTGATCGCTATCCTCTGTATTGTGTGGGGGACGGCGGTTCGCGCGGGCCTGGAGATGCTGGCCCGCTCGGGCATCGGGCGGCTTACCCTCGGCGCCGCCTCCCTGGCACTGCTGGTCGGGATCACCGCCGCTGGAACGCGGGTGCGGCGCGCGCAGGACAGCGAGTTCCAGGCGAACCAGGGAGCAGTGCCGACTGACTACCCGCGCCTCAACCGGGTCGCTCCGCCGCTGCGCCTGCTCGATCAGCGCGGAGACTCGGTCGCGCTAACTCAGTTCCGAGGTCGGCCGGTGCTCGTCGCCTTTGCCTACGCGCACTGCCAGACGGTGTGCCCAGTGGTGGTGCACGATGTATTGGAGGCCCAGGCACGGGCCAGGGCGCCCGCGCTGGCGGTCCTCGTCGTAACGCTCGATCCCTGGCGCGACACCCCGCAGCGGCTCGGGTACATCGCGGAATCCTGGGGCATGTCGGGGGAAGCTCATGTCTTGAGCGGAGCGGTGGAGACAGTCGAACGCGTGTTGGACGACTGGGGCATTCCCCGCGAACGTGATCGGAGTACGGGCGAGATCACGCATCCCACCCCGATCTATCTCATCGATCGCGAGGGGAGGATTGCGTATGTGGCGACGGGGGGAGCGGGGGTGATCGGGGAGCTGGTGCGGGGGTTGTAGGAGCGGGCGACGGCCCGAGCCCAGCCATGCAACGACTGAAACACGTCCAAGCGACCTTCGCCTTCCAGGCCGCCGCCCTCATTGCCGCGGCGGTGGCTATTGCCTCGCCTGCCAAGGCGCAGTCGCCGCCTTCCCAGGCGTCGATGCTGGTCTGCGCCACCATGCAGCCGGACGCCGATACTCTTGGCCGCCGCCCCCTCGTGCACGGCTACGTGGTCGAGATCCGGCGCCTCGGCCAGGTCGAGTACGACTGTGAAGCCGTGCTCACCGACAAGACCGGCCGCGAGGTCTATCGCGCGGGCGGCTTCGGCGTCCGGGTGGACGATGCCACCGGTCTGGACGTGGACGGCGACGGTGTGGCGGAGCTGATTCTCTACAAGGATATCGGCGGCGGAAACCACTGCTGCTGGTCCTACGATGTTATCTCGCTCAAGCCGCCCGCCCATCTGTTGTTCGAGTTTGAGCAGAGCGGGGCGGCGGAGTTCCGCCGCGGCCCACGCGGCCAGGTCACGCTCTGGTCCTGGGAGGGCGGGTTCATGGGACCCGACGGCACGATGGCGGGCCGGATCTTCGCACAGCGCGTCTATCAGTACACCGCCGGCCGGCTGGCCGAGGTCACGCCGGACTTCTGCACGGAGATCGATGCCGACGACTCGCGCGCCGCGCCATCGCCCGACCCGGCGGCGCTCCGGGTCTTCCAGGCCACCGGCCGCCTGAACGACACCACCTACGACGTGGCCGGAGACATCGAGCGCCTGATGGTGCAGCACGTCTTCTGTCGCCGGTTCGACGCGGCACTGGCGGTGGCCCGGGAGATGTGGCCCGCGGCCGACCGGGGCCGGTTCATCGCGTCGTTCCGCGACATGGTGACCGCGGCGTACAAGGAGTATTCCGCGCCGCTCTCATCCTGGCGGTAGCGCGGTTCCGCGCCGGCACGCCGAAGGCCCGAGCCAACCGGCATGCGGGAGGCAGCAGCGATGGATTGAAGATCTCGCTGCCAGGTCGGCCCGGATGCGCTTTCCACCACCACTCCGCCACCTTCCGTGCCAGCCCGGCCGCCCCGGCCGGCCCGACGAAGAACCAGGCCCCTTGAGGCTCGGGCGCGCTCCAGCAGGAGATCATTGGCCGCGTGGCTCAGGTTTCGGCTCTCGATGACCACAAGGCCTTGGCGTTGAAGCGTCCGGGCCGAGTTCGGTCAGGTAGTTGCCGTCGAACACCTCGCACATGGCGCCGTGGCGTTTCAACGCCATCTCGCGGCGCATCGCCGCCTGAACAGATGTGGTTCCAAGGCTCCGCTGCTTGCCCCCGAATCCGGCCCTCGCCATACTCGAGGCCCGATGCGCTTCCCATCGATCGCGACCCTCGTCGGGCATGCCGCCGCAGTGCTTCGCCGCTTCCCCTGGACGCTCGCGGCGGGCGTCGTCGCGGCGGCCGCCGGCATCGTCGCGTCAACCACCGGCGCCGATGACCTTTGGACCCGCCTCACCTTCGTCTCCGCGCTGGGCCTGCCGGTCACCCTCGCCCTGGCCCTTCTGGGTGAGGCTCGCTGCTGGGGGGCAGGAGGCCGGGGGATCGTGATGTTGGGCGGCATCGCCGGGCTGGCCGCCTTCTTCCGAGCATGGCGCGGCATCGACGTGACACACGAGGCGATCCGCTATTTCCTGCTGAGCGCCGCGCTCCACCTGAGCGTGGCCTTCCTTCCCTTCCTGGGCGCCGGCGAATCCCTCGCCTTCTGGCAGTACAACCGCCGCCTCTTCCTCGGCTTTCTCCGGGCTGTCGTCTTCTCCGGTGTCCTGTACGTCGGCATCGCCATCGCCCTCGGCGCGCTCGACAAGCTGTTCGGCGTTCACATCGCCGGCGAGACCTATTTCCGCATTTGGCTGATCGTCGCCTTCGTGGTGAACACCTGGATTTTTCTGGCCGCCGTGCCTCCGGACCTGGGCGCGCTCGGGCGCGACACCGAGTATCCCCGCGCCCTCAAGGTGTTCGCACAGTACGTCCTGACCCCGCTCGCCTTCACATATCTCGTCATCCTGCTCGCGTACCTGATCAAGATCGTCACCGGCAGCGAGTGGCCTAGCGGGTGGATCGGCTGGCTGGTGGCGAGCGTGTCGGTCACCGGGCTGCTCGGCTTCCTTCTCGTGCACCCTCTTCGGGCCGACCCGAACGAAGGCTGGATCCGGACCTACGCCCGCTGGCTCTTCGTCGGGCTGGTGCCGGCCGCGTTGATGCTCCTGGTAGCGTTCTGGAAGCGGATCGTGCCGTACGGGCTCACCGAGCCAAGGGTGCTGGGGCTGGTGCTCGGGTTCTGGCTCCTGGGCATCGCGCTGCTATTCACCGCCCGTGCCGGGACGAGCATCCGGATCATTCCCGTCAGCCTGGCGGGCCTGCTGCTGGCCACCCTCTACGGTCCGCTCAGCCTGACCCTCGTCTCCATCTCGAGCCAGGGGCGCCGCCTCGCGCGACTGCTTCAGGTCCAGCACCCGACGGAGCTCGACGCGCGGGAGGCCAGTGCCGCTCTCCGTTTCCTGATCGATCACCGGGCGGGCGGCGAGATCGCGGCCCGGATCGGGCGCAGCCTGCCGCCGATCGCATGGCGCTCGATCCCCCGGCATGGCAATGCGCGGGACAGCCTTGGCATGCGGATCCTGGCGCTGAGGGGGATGAATTACGTTCCAGAGTATGGGCCGCACGGTCCCGGCGGCTGGTTCCAGCTCAGCAGCAACGACCCGCTGCCGGTCTCGGGCTTCGACTGGGTGCTGCCGGCCGCCGCTGGCGATACCACCGCGCGGGTGGCCGGCGCCGATTCGGTGAGTGTCACCAGCCACCTTGGCAGCGGTGTCGTTCGGGTCCGCGCCGGAGCCGACACGCTGGAGTTCGACCTCCGCCCGCTCGCGTGGCGCGGCGCCGACTCGCTTCCGCCTGCGGGCCGCGGCGCCGCGGCTAACCTGCGCGTCGAGGCGGTGGCGGGCGGGAGGCGCGCCGTGCTCGTCCTCAATCAGCTGAACGGGAGCCGGTCGGGGGATTCGGTGCAAGTCAACTACTGGACCGGGTGGGTGCTGCTGGGGAGGCGGTGATGGGCCGGCATCTTCGTAACAGGTTCCCAGATCGCGCCCCGCCCCGCTGGTCATGCGCGGGGGTTGGCGGCGGCAGCTCCGAACGAGACTCTCCGGGATAATGGCCTCGCCTTGAATCGAAGGAATCGCGGACACTCCATCCCGAGCACCAAGGTCGAGGGCGAGCACCTTTGGGCCCCCTATGGGGGAAGCGTGTGATTCCAGTCTTGTTGCTTCGATATCACGTCAGGAAGACTCAGCGTCGTTCTGAAGGGATGGCTTGGCGTGAAGCTTGTGGACACCTGCCGCTCACATCGCAGCAAGTAGAAACCCCGCCCGATCCGTAAGGACCAAACGGGGCCAGCAATTGCAGCCCAGTGGGCCTGGGTAGAGTTGAACTACCGACCTCACGCTTATCAGGCAGCACGAGACAGCCGCAATGTCCGACCAAATGTCGGACTTCAGAGGAAGAACCGCCTGTCTGCCGGGACGCGGCTGGTCGAATCCACCGGATAAACGGGTCGAATGGACACCTAGAGTGACCCCACACCCCTGGTCAGGAACGGCTGGGGGGGGTCCTGTCATAGTCCCGAGGATAGCCTGGGGCGGATTCAAACCGCCGACCCCGGCATTATGAGTTCGTCGGCCCCCGAGGGAGAATCGGCCCTTCCCTCTGACGGAGCGCCATGATGCGCCAGGTGCCGCGTTGTCTGGTGCCGATTTGCGTTCGGGTGGTGCTGTGGGGGTGTGGGAAGAGGGGTAGGGTGATGTGACCCTCAGCCGATTCTGGCCGACCCTATGCAGTCCAAATCCCCCAGGCTGCTTCCAACGCTGCGCGCCGCTATCCGGCTACGTCACTTCAGCCCCCGCACCGAGGAGGCCTATGTCGGTTGGGTCGTCCGGTTTGTCCGGTTTCACGGCCTCACCCCGCCCTCCGAGCTCACAGAACGCGATGTTCTGGCCTTTCTCACCCATCTCGCTGTTGAGCGGCGGGTGGCGCCGTCTACCCTGGCCCAGGCGCTCGCGGCCATTTCGTTCCTGTATCGCGAGATCCTGCGGACCCCCCTCACAGGGCTGGGGCAGATCCCTCAGATCAAGGGGCCCCAGCGCCTGCCGGTGGTCCTCACCCCGGCCGAGGTGCACCGGGTGCTGAGCCAGCTCCCGGACCGGATGTGGCTCATCGGCATGTTGTTGTATGGTGGTGGCCTGCGGCTCCTCGAGTGCCTGACCCTGCGGGTCAAGGACGTGGACTTCGAGCGCGGCGAGCTGCGCATCCGCCGAGGCAAGGGGGCCAAGGACCGGGTCACGATGCTGCCGCAGCGGGCCCGCGACGCCTTGGCCCGCCAGATGGTCCTGGTCGGGGCGCTTCATACGCGGGATCTGGCCGATGGCGGGGGCTGGGTGGAGCTGCCAGGGGCTCTAGACCGGAAATACCCCAATGCGGGGCGGTCGCTCTCCTGGCAGTGGGTTTTTCCTGCGCGGAGGAGGTATCGGGACCGGGAAACTGGCCGGCTCTGCCGGTACCATCTGCACGAGACCGCGGTCCAGCGGGCGATGACCGAAGCGGTTCAGCGGAGCGGGATCGGCAAGCGGGCCAGCTGTCATACCCTACGCCACTCCTTCGCGACCCACCTGCTGGAGAGGGGGTACGACATTCGAACGGTGCAGGAACTCCTGGGGCACCGGGACGTCTCGACCACAATGATTTATACGCATGTATTGAACCGGGGAGCGGGCGGCGTTCGGAGCCCGGCGGACCTGCTGGCCCCCGACGCAGGAGTAGCGGATTAGGTCGCCATTGGTAAGTTCAAGGGAGTCGAGCCGTGGCTGACCCAGGCGGCTAGGCAGGTCCATTGTTAGTTAGGTGGCTGGTGACAGCAGATGCCCTTCTCCCCTTCTCTCTCGCCACCCCATGACTGCTCTCAGTACAGGTCTGCTAGCCGGCCTCGCATTCGGCCTCCTCGCGGTGGTCGTCATGCTCCCAATGAGTTTCCCTGATCGGCGGGGGGCCCTAACGGCGGCCTTCCTCAACCGGTTCGGCATCGGGCTCATGATTGGTTGCGTTCAAGTTGTCGCCCCAGGCTGGCTCGTGGGTCTCGGGATCGGCCTCCTGCTCAGTGCCCCATCGGCCATCATCACTAAGGCCTACCCCCCAATCCTCGGCATGGGGGCGCTGGGTGGCCTCATCATCGGTGGGGTGATCCACGGGTGGCGCTAGAACCTCGTGGCCTGAGGTACCGCTGGTTACAACGACGGCCTGTTCTTGCCAGCCACCTAACCGGCGTTTGGAGCTGCCAAAGCGCGGCCCATCGGATAGCTTGAGGGACGGATCACGAGCCGCGCTTTGCAGCTCAAACGCAGCACGCTAGATGGCGTCCGAATCTTCGCACCGCGATGAGCTCTGTCTATCGATACGCATCCGCCCTCGGAGTGCCTCTCCTACTCCTAGCGTGTGCACATCCGTCGCCGGGTCCTACCTTACCCGCCTTCGCCGATCTGTGCCTCCCCACCACACTGCCACCGCCCGATTCGATCCCCATCGTCGTCCGACGCGGTATCGAGGACTCGGCCCGCTTGGTAACAGAGAACTCGCGCGTCGGCGGGCCTTGGCCGCGCGGCGTCCTATTCATCACGTTCCGGGTCGATATTCCGCTCGCCGCCCGCGACTCGCTACTACGTGCCGTACCAGCCTGTGTGGTTGGCGGCAGCCGAATCGGCCGAGACGGAACCTATCTTATCGCCCTCCTCAATGACACAACCGCCGACGCGACTGTGCAGGCGATGTTTCGGCTCCAAGCAGCGCCTCCAGTGAGCGCCGCCTCGGTCGTCGTCTTGTTCGGCCCGTGAGCCCCAGTGACGCCATCTAACCAGCGCATGGACCAGCCGGGGCGCGGCCATCGGACTTCTAGGAGCTGGCACCACCAGCCGCCAGAACGTATGGTTCTGAGAACTAGCCGCGCCCCGCAGGTCATGCGCGGGCGTTAGGCTGCTTTCAACCACGAGCAACATGCCACGGATCCTAGCGTGCACCACCGGGCCCGAGGACTGGAAACGGTTTCTCGCCGACCCCGACAAGCATTGGAAAGCCGGCTTCTCCGCAAAGGCCATCGCCCAGAGCTGGGAGGCCGCTGAAGGCCTTCCCCCGGAAGTGGCCACCGCCCTCACCGCCGGCGCCGGTGGCGCCTTGGCGAACCCCATCCCCTACCTTGCCGTACCGGAGTACCGCACCGATCTCCCTGGCGGTGAGCGACCGTCCCAAACCGACGTAATGGTCATTGGGCGGGCGGCTGGTGGCGCCTTTGCGATGGCCGTGGAAGGACAAGTTAGTGAGTCATTCGGGCCAACCGTCGCCGAGTGGCAGAAGGATGCTTCCGAGGGCAAAGGGATCCGTTGGAGCTTCCTTTGTGCAACACTCGGTCTCGGCGAGGAACTGGCACCCTCGCTCCGCTACCAGCTCTTTCACCGGGCCGCCTCGGCAGTTCTCGCCGCACGTCGATACCACGCGCCTAAGGCGATCCTCCTCGTTCACTCGTTCAGCGCGCAGGATGCCGGGTTTCCTGACTTC
>DATBLR010000076.1:0-6812 GCA_036555275.1 Gemmatimonadales bacterium
GGCGGTCGTATTGCTGCGCGAGCCAGAACCGATATCCGAGGTCACGGGTGGGAAAGTCGTTGACGGGGGTGCAGCCGCTCAGCGCAGCGAAGAGCGCGTTCCCGCTCCCCGCCGAAGCTCCGGTGGCTACCCTGAGCGGAAGGCCCTGTCGCTTGAGGGCTTCGCCCAGCGCGTACATGTAGCCGGCCTCGTAGACGCCGAGTGAGGCTCCGCCACTGATGACCATCGCCACCGAGAGGTCATTGCCTGACTTGGGGATCGAGTCTGTCTGGGCGGATGCGGCGGAGGGGTGCAGGCCGACCGCGATGGCGAGCAGGGCGAAGCGACAACGCTCATTGCGGTGGAGCATGGCGTCTCCGGGGCCGGCGTTTGACCCAGCTTCTGTCATTGCGAGGCTGTGAAGCGGCCTCTTTCTCGATGCCGGCCAGAGCACCCGCCGTTTCGAAACGTTCCGCAGGCTCGAAGGCCAGGGCCCGCGCCAATACCTGCTCGACCTGCGGGGGGAGCCCGGGTCGGAATTGCTCGATCGGGCGTGGTGGGCCGATGAGCCGGCTCGCGATCGCGGCCAGGGGTGTACGCCCGGCGAACGGAGGCGAGCCCGCCACCATCTCGTAGAGGACGCAGCCGAGGCTGTACCCGTCGGACCGCCCATCAAGCTCTGCCTCCCCGCCCGCCTGCTCCGGGGACATGTAGGCGGGCGTGCCGAGGGGGGCGCTCTCGGTCTGATGCTGGGCTGCCCAACTGCCCTGCAGTGTTCCGCCGCTCCAGGGCTTCCGGCACGGCGGCACCCGCCACCCTCACTCAGTCGCCATAGCGCCGGTGGAACCAGCTCTTCACCCCCTGTGTGAGCAGCATGTAAGTCAGCAGCATCCCCGCGAGCAGCGGCCAGTATAGCGCCGGGAGCGCCACAAAGCCCAGCGTCGCCGCCACCGGTGACACCGTCAGCCACAATCCGATTGCTGGAACCACCAGCGACGCCACGATCAGCGGCCAGCTCGCCCGGCTCTGCAGGAACGGAATCTTGCTGGTCCGGATGATGTGGATGATCAGCGTCTGGGTGAACAGTGACTCCACGAACCACCCGGTATGGAACAGCGCCGGCTGCTCCCGCGCGTGAAAGACCGCCAGCATCATCCAGAACGTCAGATAGTCGAAGATCGAGCTGATCGGCCCGATGAACAGGATGAACCGCCTGATGTCGCCGATGGTCCACTTCCTCGGCTGGCTCAGCCACTCCGCGTCCACCCGGTCGCTCGGGATCGCCGTCTGCGAGATGTCGTACAGCAGGTTGTTGATCAGCACCTGGATCGGCAGCATCGGCACGAACGGCAGGAACGCACTCGCCCCTACCACGCTGAACATGTTCCCGAAGCTCGAGCTCGCCGCCATCCTGATGTACTTGATGACGTTCCCGAACACCCGGCGTCCCTCCAGCACGCCCTTCTTCAGCACCAGCAGGCTCTTCTCCAGCAGGATGATGTCGCTCGACTCCTTCGCGATGTCCACCGCTGAATCGACCGAGATGCCCACGTCCGCCGCCTTGAGCGCCGGTGCGTCGTTGATCCCGTCTCCCAGGAACCCCACGACGTGTCCCCGGTGTTGCAGCGCGTGGATGATCCGCTCCTTGTGCGCCGGCACCAGCTTCGCGAAGATGTTGGTCGTCTCCACCGCTTCTGCCAGCGCCGCGTCGCTCATCCCCTCGATCGCCGCGCCAAGCAGCACCCGCTCCTCCCGCATTCCCACCTTCCGGCAGATATACTGGGTGATGATCTCGTTGTCCCCCGTGAGCACCTTCACCGCCACCTGCCGGCCGTGGAGCAGGGTCAGCGCCTCACCGGCCGTCGCCTTCGGCGGGTCGAGGAACGCCAGGAACCCGAGCAGCGTCAGCTCCGACTCGTCTCTCACCGCATACACCGCCTCATCCGGCGCCCCCGGCATCTCCTTGTAGGCCAGCGCGATCACCCGGAACCCCTGAGCGTTGAGCCCATGCACGATCCTCTGCCCCGTCGCGATGTCCTCCGGCGTCAGCGGCGTGATCGTCCCTTTGATATCCGCCGTGAGGCAGAGCCCCAGCACCTCCTCCACTGCGCCCTTGCAGATCAGCGTGTTCATCCCGCTCGCATCCTCCACGATCACCGACATCCGGCGCCGCACAAAGTCGAACGGAATCTCGTCGATCTTCCGGTACTTCTCCTTTGCCTCGAGCCGGTCCTCCAGCTCTTCGTGGTCGAGGATCGCCTCGTCCATCAGGTTCTTGAGGCCCGTGTGGTGGTAGCTGTTGAGGTACCCGTAGTGCAGCACCCGCTCGCTGTCGTGGCCCCGCACATCCAGGTGCCGCTCCAGCACGATCCTCCCCTCCGTGAGCGTCCCCGTCTTGTCAGTGCACAGCACGTCCATCGCGCCCAGGTTCTGGATCGAGTTGAGCCGCTTGACGATGACCTTTTCCCGCGCCATCGCGATCGCGCCCTTGGAGAGGTTCACCGTCACGATCATCGGCAGCATCTCGGGCGTGAGCCCCACCGCCACCGCCACCGCGAACAGGAACGCCTCCACCCAGTTGCCCCGGCTCAATCCGTTGATCAGGAGCACCGTCGGCACCATGACCCCGATGAAGCGGATCATCAGCCAGGTGAAATCGTTGACCCCCTTGTCGAAGCTGGTGAGCTGCCGCTCGCCCGCGATGCTCGCCGCGAGCGCGCCGAAATAAGTCCGCGCGCCGGTGTGCACCACCACCGCCGTACCCGCACCGCTCTCCACGTTGGAGCCCAGGAAACAGACGTTTGGCAATTCCAGGGGCGCGTCGATTTCGGCCGGGGCGGGGCCCGCGTGCTTCTCCACTGGCATCGCCTCGCCGGTGAGTGCCGACTGGTTGAGGAACAGATCCTTGGTGGCGAGCAGCCGGACATCCGCCGGGACCATGTCGCCGGCACCCAGCTCGATCACATCCCCCGGCACCAACTCAGCCAGCGGTATCTCCGCCTCCGTGCCGCCACGCACCACCGTCGCCGTGCTGCTCACCATCGCTTGCAGCCGGGCCGCGGCGGTGTCGGCCCGCATCTCCTGCACGAAGCGCAGCACCACCCCCAGCACCACCATCACCAGCACGACCACCGCCGCCCGCAGGTCTCCGGTGAGGTAGGAGACCAGGCTCAGGACCAGCAGCAGGATGACGAGAGGATTGCGGACGTTGTCGAGCAGGAGCCGTGGCTTCGATCGCCGCGTGGTGCGGGCGATCACATTCGGCCCGTACTGGATCACCCGCGCGGCAACCTCCGCCTCGCTCAGCCCCTCCCTGCCCGACTCGAGCCGGCCCAGGATCGTGGCCTCGTCACATCGCGCCCGTTCCAGCAGCGCCGCGGTGATCGCCGCCTGCTTCCCGACATGAACCTCGTGGGGTTTTCCCGCGTGACGGGGAGTCGGCGTGGTGGCGGTCATCTCAGGAGCTCGCTGCTTCGGACGATGCAGTCTCCGGGCGTCTCGCCATCGACAAGAAGCCGTCGGCCTCGCCCGAGTCGAACACGCCCAGGACGTGCGGGTGCTCCCCCAGGAACCGCTCCGGTCGCAGCGTCGCCGCTGGTTCCGGGCGGAGGACCTTCACCGCGAGCTTGCGATGGTGCTTCAGGTCTTCGGCGGGGTAGACCGTCGCCATGCCGCCTTGCCCCAGCTGCCGCTCGGGACAGTAGCGGTCGGCCAAGGCCGCCGTGAGGGCCGCGAGCGACGTCGTCACGGCTGCCCCTCACTGTGGAACGGCAGCCCGAGTCGCCGAAGGGTGGCCTGGAACCGCGGATGATTGCGGATCGGATCCAGGGGGGGATTCCAGAGGGTGAGAATGCCATAGAAGGAAGGCCGGGTCTTCAACCGATCTACCGCGTCGAGCGCGGCCGCTGTGTCTCCCAGGAGGATGAACCAGTTGACCCGGTAGTCGGCATGGAGCGCCCAGGGAGTGGTCCCAGGCGTCCGGGCCAGCAACCTCAAGGCCTCGCGGCGTTGCCGGGGATCGGCCACGCCGCGAATCAACCGGGCATAGATCTCCGGATCGAGACCAGTCACCTCGGCGATGCGGTGCCCCGCCTGTTCCGCCGAGTCGTATCGCCCCGCGCTCAGCTCGGTCCACATTCGCCACATGTAGGGCAGCGGCAGGGTGGGTGCCAGCTTCGAGGCATGGCGCAGCAGGGCGGCGGCCGAGTCGTAGTGATGGAGAAACAGGTGAGCGGTACCGGTGGTGGCCGCCGGGATGGGGGCGAGGGGGTCGAGTTTGCGTGCCCGTTCCAACCAGGGGAGGGCGGCCTCCGCTTGTCCGATCCAGAAGAGCAGTTGTCCGTACTGCTCGATGGTCTCGGGGTCGTTGGGGGCCAGTCTCAGCGCGCGACCATAGGACCGCTCGGCCTCGGCCCATTGCATCCGATCGCGGTACACGCTCCCCAGTACCGCATAGGCAGGCCCCAGGGTGCTGTCGAGCGCGATCGCCTGCCGCGCGGCGCGCTCCGCCAGGGGCAGCGCATCCTCATAGGAGGACAGGTAGTAAGCCGGAAGCAGTTCGTAGGCCGCGGCCAGCGCGGTCCACGCCGGCGCGAACGTCGAGTCGCTCGCCAAGGCGTTCTTGAAATAGACGATGGTCTGGCGGAGTGCGGGCCCCCGTTGGGCCAGGAGGGAGAGGCCCCGGAAATAGAGATCGTGCGCCTCGACATTTGGGGTGCCGCCCACCGGGCGAGCGACGAGGCCAAGAGAGACCTTGAGCGTGTCGGCCAACGCCCGGGAAATCTCGTCCTCCACCGCGAAGAGATTGGCGACATGACGGTCGAACTTGCCGGACCAGATCTGGTAACCGGTCCGGGTGTCGATGAGCTGAGTGGTGATGCGGATCGCATTACCCTCCCGCTGAATGCTCCCCTCGAGCACGGCCGCCACGTCCAGCCGGGTTCCGACCTCCCGGACGTCCACCTCTTTGCCCTTGAACTGAAAGGCCGAGGTCCGCGCAGCGACCCGCAGATCCGGAATCTGGGTCAGGGCGTGGAGAATCTCTTCGGTGACTCCATCGGTGAAGTAGTCTCCGGTCGAGTCCCCCCGCAGGTTCCGAAACGGCAGCACGGCTATCGAGCGGGGCGGATTGGTACTCGGAGTGCCGGGTCCTCCGGCTCGAGCCCGAAACGCTAACCAGCCGCCCAAGAGGAGAATGGCCACCGCGAAGAGAGCCACGACCCAACGCTTTGCCCCTGCCTCAAACAGTGGAGCCGCGGCCCGGGTGTCCGGGGGGCCGCTCTGCAGTGCGCTGGCGAACTGCTCCACCAGCTGGTAGCGGTCGGCCGGGTTCTTTGCCAGCGCTCGGGCCAACGCATCGACCACCGCGGCCGGCACCGTCGGGCGGAATTGGATCACCGGCGGCGCGGTCGTCGCTATGTGTTGACGGACCAGCACCTCGCGGGTCGGGCCGGTGAAGGGGGGCTGACCCGCCAGCATCTCGAACAGCACGCAGCCCAGCGAGTAGAGATCACTGCGCCCGTCCAGGTTCCGTTCCCCAGCCGCCTGTTCGGGACTCATGTAGGCCGGCGTCCCCACGGCGAGACCGGCATCGGTCAGGGTGGAGTTGGTGGTCGCCGCAGAGGAGGCCGCGCGCGCGATGCCGAAGTCGGCCACCACCGCGTGCCCGCTTTCCAGGAGGATATTCTCCGGCTTGATGTCGCGGTGCACGGTCTGGCGGCCGTGGGCATAGCTCAGTGCGTCGGCCACCTCGCGGGTAATCTGCAGCGCGTCCTCGATGGGGAGTTGTTTCTCGCGGGAGAGCCGGTCGCGCAGGGACTCGCCTTCGACGTAGGGCATGACATAGTAAAGGAAAGCGCCGGCTGCATCCGGCGTCTGCCCCGAGTCGTACAACGCGAGGATATGGGGATGGTGCAGATTGGCGGTGGTCGCGATCTCGCGCAGGAAGCGCTCAGGCCCTAGGGCATGGGCCAGTTCGGGGCGGAGCACCTTCACCGCGACCCTGCGGTGGTGTTTCAGGTCCTCGGCGAGGTACACGGTGGCCATGCCGCCGGCACCGAGCTCGCGCTCAATGCGGTACCGATCGGTGAGGGCGCCCTGAAGTTGGGCTTGGAGGTCAGGCAAGTTGGTCGCCGAGGCAGGGTGCCCAAACATGATTTGGCGGGGACCTGGTCGCCAGTCTCGCCGAGCCCGAACGGCGACCGCATGCACCCGGGGGGCCCTCTACTTCACCGGCCCGCCCTCACCTTTGCCCTGAGCTCCGCGAACCAGTCCTCCACGTACACCACCGTCCCCGGCCCGGAGGCCGCGGGATCGCGGATCATCAGGAAGTGGCGGTCGTCCGGCGCCACATCGTACTGCTGCCGGTTCCGCGCGGTGCGGTATCCGGCGAGTGGAAAGAGCGGCCGCGGTGTGCCGGCCACGAACGTCGGCCCGGGGCTGATGTCGACCGCCATGAGCTGGCTCGCGCCCTTGTAGAACAGCTCTCGGCCGCTGTGTGCCCAGCGCGGCTCCGACCCACCGTCCCGCGACACGATGTGGGTCGAGGCCGCGCTCGGAAAGGGGATGACATACACCTCTTTCCTCCCGCTCGAAATCGACACGTAGGCCAGCCACCGGCCGTCCGGGGAGAGCGCCACCTGACTGGTGAGGCTCTTCCCGACCACCAGCGGCACCAGCGCGGTATCACCCGTCAGGCGCCGGGCCCGGATGCGACTCATGCTCCCCTCCTCGTCGGAGCGCACCACCAGCCACTGTCCATCGTGCGACAGTTCGGCTTCCCAGAGCCCGAAACTGTGGTGCAGCAGCAGCGTGGCCGGGGCGCTGCCGTCCAC
>DATBLR010000096.1:0-1959 GCA_036555275.1 Gemmatimonadales bacterium
GGCGCGATGGGGACGATGCTGTACGCCCGCGGGGTGTTCCTCAACGTCTGCTACGACGAGCTGTCGCTCAAGCAGCCGGACCTGATCCGGGACATCCACCGGGAGTACGTCAGGGCGGGCGCGGAGATCCTGGAGACCAACACCTTCGGGGCCAATCCGATCAAGCTGGCGCACCACGGCCTCGCGGCGGAAACGGAGAAGATCAACGAGGCGGCGGCGCGGCTGGCGCGCGAGGCGGCCGGCAGCCGCGTCGCGGTGGTGGGCGCCATCGGCCCGCTGGGCATCCGCATCGAGCCGTTCGGCGAAACGTCGGTGGCCGAAGCGCGCGAGGCGTTCGGCCGCCAGGTGGACGGGCTGCTGGCCGGCGAGGTCGACGGCTTCGTACTCGAGACCTTCAGCGATATCGAAGAGCTGCGCGCCGCCTTCGAGGCGGTGCGGAGCCGCAGCGACCTGCCGATCGTGGCCCAGATGACGGTGGGCACCGACGGGAAGACGTACTATGGCACCGAGCCCGCCAGCTTCGGCCCGGCGCTGCAGGCGATGGGCGCCGATGTGGTCGGGGTGAACTGCTCCGTCGGGCCGCACGGGGTCCTGGAGGTGGTGGAGCAGCTGGCCAAGGTGGTCACCGCGCCGATCTCGGCCCTGCCTAACGCCGGGCTGCCGCGCGAAGTCGGCGACCGGAAGATGTACATGGCGAGCCCGGAGTACATGGCGGAGTACGCCAGGCGGATCGTCGAGGCGGGGGCCCGGTTCGTGGGGGGCTGCTGCGGTACCACGCCGGATCACATCAAGGCGATGGTGGGCTTCGTCAAGAGCGTGGCACCCCGTCATGCCGCGGCCTTCGCGGCGAAACCGGCGGCGGCGCCGACGCTGGAGCCACCGCCGCTGGCCGAGCGGTCGCACTTCGGGGCCAAGCTGGCGCGCGGGGAGTTCATCACCACGGTGGAGATCGTGCCCCCCAAGGGCGTGGACCCCGCCCCGATGTTCGACCAGGTCCGCGAGCTCAAGGCGGCGGGCGTGGACGCGGTCAACGTGCCCGATGGCCCGCGGGCCCAGAGCCGCATGGGCGCGCTGCTCTCCGGCCTGCTGATCCAGCGGGAGATGGGGATGGAGGCGGTGGTCCACTACGCCTGCCGAGACCGCAACCTGCTTGGCATGCTGTCGGATCTGCTGGGCGCGGCGGCGAGCGGGCTCCGCAATCTGCTGATCGTCACCGGGGACCCGCCCAAGATGGGCCCCTACCCCGACGCCACGGCGGTGTTCGACATCGACAGCATCGGCCTGACCAACCTGGTGAGCCGGCTCAACCACGGCCTCGATCCCGGGGGCAACTCACTGGGTGGGGGCAGCACCACCAAGTTCGTGATCGGGGTGGGAGTGAATCCGGCGGCGGTGGACCCGGACCGGGAGCTCAAACGCTTCGCCTGGAAGGTGGAGGCGGGAGCGGAGTACGCGATCACCCAGCCGGTCTTCGACCTGGATCAGCTGGACCGGTTTCTCAAGCGGGTAGAGAGCCTGCGCATCCCCATCATCGCCGGCCTGTGGCCGCTGGTCTCGCTTCGCAACGCGGAGTTCCTGGCCAACGAGGTTCCCGGGGTCACGGTGCCGCAGGCAATTCTCGACCGGATGCGGGCCGCGTCGGCGAAGGGGAAGGACCAGGCGCTGGAGGAAGGCATCGGGATCGCGCGGGAGATGTCCGCGGCAGTCCGGCAACGGGTCCGCGGGATTCAGGTGGCGGCGCCGCTGGGACGGGCGGGGGTGGCGGTCCGGGTGATTGGGTAGGGGGAACGGGGAACGGGGAACAGGGAACGGGGAACGGGGAACAGGGAACAGGGAACGGGGAACGGGGAACAGGGAACAGGGAAGAGGGAACAGGGAAAAGGCAAAAGGGGACGGGACCGTCGGTGCGCGGGGTCTTCCGTCCGGTTCTTGTCATCTCGAGCGAAGCGAGGGATCTAC
>DATBLR010000072.1:0-13692 GCA_036555275.1 Gemmatimonadales bacterium
GATCGGATCACCGATCGTGGCCGCCGCAGTCCCTCCCCTCCCAGCTTTCAGACCTTGGTTCCAGCCATCGCCCGGACCAGGTCGGTCGTGGTCACCACTCCCAGAAGCTTCCCTTCCTGCTCCACAAACAGCCGATGCACCTCGAGATAGAGCATCCGCTGGGCCGCGTCCTTCACCGTGGCTTCCGGAGTGATGGTCTGCGGCCTCGGGGTCATGACGTCCTGGACCGTGGTCTGGTCGAACAACGCTGCTCGCGACTCCGCATCGTTGTGTTCGGCCAGTGCCTCGAGAATGTCACTGTTGGACAGGACTCCCACGAGCCGACGGTGCTCGTCCACGACCGGAACGCCGGAAATGTGGCTCTCGGCCAGGATGGACACGGTGTCGGCCAGCGAATCCGTTCCCCGGGCTACCTGCAGCTCGGTTTGCATGACATCGGCGACGCGCATGGAACCTCCTCTGCCTGAGTACGTCGGTAATACCACCTCGGGGCGGTGAACAGAGTGTGAAGGAGAGATGAGAGTAGATTGCCCCGTCCCGCAGGCCCGATAAACTCCGACACTCCTCGCGGCATCTCATTTCCGATGACCCCCGGCCCCCTTCCGGCGTGAACGAGACGGTTCGCCGGGCCCAGCAGGGCGATCCCACCGCGTTCCGCGTGGTGTACGAGACCCATGTCGGCCGGGTCTACGCCCTCTGTCTGCGCCTCTGCGGCGACCGGATGGAGGCCGAGGAGCACACCCAGGACGTGTTCGTCCGGGCGTGGCAGCGGCTGGACGGGTTCCGGGGAGAGAGCGCCTTCTCGACCTGGCTCCACCGCCTGGCGGTGAATCAGGTCCTGCAGGCGCAACGGGCCGCCGGTCGTCGCGCGGCTCGGGTCTCCATGGCCGACCCGGCCGAGCTGGCGGAGCGCGCCCCGACTCCGACGCCGGCTGCGCCGTCCGATCTCGAAGGGGCGATCGCGGCCCTGCCGGAGGGGGCCCGAACGGTCTTCGTGCTGCACGACCTCGAGGGCTACCAGCATGACGAGATTGCGGAGCTGTCCGGAATCGCGGAAGGAACATCCAAGGCGCAGCTGCACCGGGCGCGGCAACTGCTAAGGGAGGCTCTGAACCGATGACGACCTGCGAGACCATAACGCCGCTGCTCGACGAGTTCATCGACGGCACTCTGTCGTTGGATCAGCAGGCGGAGGTGCAGCGGCACCTGGCCGGCTGCCCCGACTGTTGCTCGGAGGTTGTGGCGCTTCGCGACCTGCTCGGCCTGGCCCGGGTGCTGCCACGATCGGTGCCGCCGGAACGAAACCTCTGGGATGGCATTGCCCCTCGCCTGAGCCCGGTTCGATCCCGCGTGCGTGGCCCGCTCCAGTTGCGGGCGCTCCGGATCGCGGCGGCGCTCGGGCTGCTGCTCACCGGTGCGGGACTGGCGTCTCTGTGGTACTACCGGATTTCGCCGCACGACTTTGCCACCCAGGCGCGCCGCTACGACGCGGCGAGCACGACGCTTGCCGAGGCGCTGGCACGTGACGCCGGTACCCTTCCGCCCGCGACCCGTGCGGTGGTCGAGCGCAATCTCGCCATCGTCGACGCCGCCATCCGCGAGGCGGAAAACGCCCTGCGGACGGATCCCGGCAACGCAGCCCTGGAGCAGATGCTGGTCGTGCGCTACGAGCAGCGGTTGGCCCTGCTCCGGCGCGCGGGCGCGACCGGCCGGGAGAGCTGACATGGGCGGACGGCTCGCCGGCTGGGCGACCGGGCGCCCCTCGGGAGCGCGGGAGCGCGATCCGGGCGCGACGAACTCCTTCCGGGCGGCTCGGTGGCTCGGCCTCGTCCTGACGCTCGGCCTGGGATCAAACGCCGGGGCACTCCTCGGACAGGAGGTCGTGCATGCCGGTCGCGGCGTCAGCCGGGATGCAGTGATCCGAATTGTGCTTCTGACCGGCTCACTCCGTGTCAACGCCTGGTCGAGGGACAGCGTCTGGGTGGAGGGCAGGGTAGACGCCGGCATCGGGCGGTTCTTCCTCGCTGGGGCTGCTTCCGCGCTCAAGCTGGGTGTCGAACCGGCCCAGGATTACCAACCGGGCGGCACCGCGGACCTGGACGTCCGGGTGCCCGCGGGCGCGCGCCTCCGGGTGACCTCCGCGGCCACGGACATTGACATCACGGCAGGAGGGGGCAGCGTCGAGGTCACCACCGGGAGCGGCAGAGTGCGCATCGCCGGAAGCGTCGAGGCGGTGAGTGCCGAGACCCTCGATGGCAATGTGGAGCTGGCGCTGAATGGCGGCACCGGTCGGGTCCGAACAGCCAGCGGGACCATCGTGGTGCGCGGGGTGATCCGCGATCTGGAGGCGTCCACCGTCAGCGGACCGGTCGAAGTCGGCATGGAGAGGCCCATCGCACGGGCGCGCATGGAAACGGTGTCTGGCGAGATCGCCTTCAAGGGCAGTCTGGATCGCGACGGCAGACTCGAGGCCCAGACCCATGGCGGGGATGTCGAGCTTCGACTGCCGGCACGGCTGGCCGCGGCGTTCCACCTGGTGAGCTATGGCGGCGGCCTGGTCAACAAGCTGGTAGCTCCTGCGACGCTGCACCGCGGACCAGGCAAGGGCGAGTGGAGCTTCACGACCGGCGACGGGCAGGCGACGGTCGAGATCAGGACCTTCAAAGGAACGATCACCCTTAAGCCGAAAGGAGAGTGAGAAGGGAGAACGAGATCAGGGGATAAACCAAGCGCCGGCTCACGGCATCCAATGCAGGCAAGCCGGAGATGTGCCCTGACCCTATCCCTGATTGGGAGGACCCATGCACCCATCCCTGCTGCTCACGCTTGCTCTGACTGCGGCCGCCGCCCCCGCCCTAGCCGGGCCACCCTGGATCTCGATCGAGTTCCCAGCCAACCCGTATAATGCCTCCACCAGAGACGCGTTCTGCGTGGTCCATGTGTATCACCACGGTGACGCAGCCTATTACCCCGTCCAGGGGACCGCCGAAGGCCTGGTGAACGGCGAACGCCGGAGCGTGCCGCTCACTCTTACCGATGCCGGAATGCCTGGCGTCTATGCCGTCCGCTATCGACCCGAGACGACCGGATCCTGGATGCTGGTCTTTCGCGTCGGCGCCGAAGGAGAATACGGCAGCGCCACGGCCCTGGTCGTCCTGGGCCCGGACGGCCGGATCATTTCGACCACAGTCCCCACCAGCCGGCGCGGGAAGTACCTCATGCCCGAGCGGGTAACGGCGGAGGCGATCGACCGGCTGCTGCACGAGCGGGCGGGATAAGCGGCAGCACGCCTGCGCTCCCGCCCCTCGACGCCTGCTGGTCTCGGGTCCCGAACCGGTCCGTCCCCGCATCTCCGCGGGGACCGCTCTCGACTCCAGGCGGGTCCACCCTGACCCAGCAGGTTCGTCGAGCGCGGGAGCGTTGACCTCCTGCCCCGCCAGGGAATCGTCGCCCTCTTCGTCCAGCCCGAAGTACCAGTTCACTTCATCAAGCAACTCATCATCGGTGGAGACCCCGGTGAGAATCGACTCCGGGTATCCGGGCTCCACCAGCACATACCCGAACGGGTAGTCCATTCCACCTAGGCCGATCACCCGGCGGGAGCCACCCTTCAGCTCCACGATGATCGAGTCCGCCGTTGTGGCGATCATGGCGATGCCGGCGTCTTCCAGGGCCGGTGCGACCCTGGCAGTGTACGCACGGAAATCATCCAGCAGGTCCGCCCCCTTCCCGCCGGCAAGCGTATCGGAAGCCCGGAGCCAGAAGGCGATTACCGTGGACTGACGGACCACTGGAGCCTCCGCCACGGGCCGCATGACCCCGGTGTCCCGCCCGGCCAAGGCAGTGTGCTCCCCTGGCTGGCAGGCGACGACGAGAAGACTCAGAAGACGGAGGCGCAACCGGGGTCGAGACATGCAGGGACGGTTGAACGATACCCTCGGGAAGGGCAAGCTCGAAGACTTGCCCCCCACTCGCGGAAAGCTCCAACCAGGCGAGCTGGATTCCATGGGGGAGTGCGGGGATGGCGTCAGGAGTAAGTGCCTACTTGCACCATTGAGACCTCCCCGCTATTGTGTCGCCCCTATGGACGACATCCGCGAACGGATTCTTCAGGCCGCAGCTCGGGTCTACGCCGAGGCCGGGTTTCGAGGCGCTACCACGCGCCGCGTCGCCCAGGAAGCAGGCGTCAACGAAATCACTCTGTTCCGGCACTTTGGCACTAAGGAGGCCCTGGTCAAGGCCGCTCTCAAGGCCGTGGGCCCTGCGTCACCCAGTTCACTCGCCGAGCCGACGGAGCCGGAAGTGGAGCTGAACGAGTGGGCGGTCGCGACCTACCAGCACTGGTATGGCAACCGCCGGCTGATTTCCCGCGTCCTCGGAGACCTCGCCGAGCATCCCGAGCTGGCTCCCGACATCTGCGAGGAACCCGGCTGCGAGCACGCCATGCTTACGCGGTACCTGGCGCGGATGCGGGAGCTGGGTCTCGCCAACGGAAACTTCCGTCCCGAGGCTGCCGCGGGGCTTCTGATCGGTGCCGTGTTCAGTCACGCGGTTTGGCGGGACCATTTCGAGAGCCCGGACCTTCCTCCGGCGGAAGCTGTCATCCGCCAGTACGTCGGCCTGCTGCTGGGGTCCATCGCAGCCGACAGCGGCAGCAGCGCCCCCTCGCGGGAACCCTCATGACGGGCCGGGCCAGTCGAGTGATCTCGGTCCTCGGGATACTGGCGAGCGGGGCGGCGGCGGACCTCTGGGCTCAGCAACCCAGGCCCAGGGCACTGTCTTTAGAAGACGCCCTGGAGCTAGCCGTCCCGGCCAGCGACGGCGTGGCGATTGCCCGCGCCGATGTCCGCCGCGCTGAGGGCGAGGTCAAGCGGGTGCGGGCGGATCTGCTTCCCCAGCTGACCGGTACCGCGTCCTACACCCGGACCATCAAGTCCCAGTTCAATCTCGGCAGCGGCAGGGTCGACAGCACCGCGACCACCTCGTGCGATCGGTTCTCCGCCGACCCGAGCCTCCCCATCGGGCAACGTGTGGATTCGCTGGAGCGGACGGTGGAGTGCCTCTCCGCACTCAACCCTTTTGCTGCCCTGGCCGACCTGCCGTTCGGGCGCAAGAACCAGTACAACCTCGGGCTCTCGTTCAGCCAGACACTGTTCAGCAGCTCGATCCTCAAGGGACGGCCGAAAGCGGCGGTGGCAGGACGCAGGCTGGCGCGACTCGGGGTCACGACGGCCGAGGCGCAGGCCCAACTGAATGTTACACAGGGATACTTCGATGCCGTCCTGACCGACCGGCTGGCCGCCATCGCGGAGCTGAGCCTTGCGCAGGCCGAGACCACGCTTGCCCAGACTCGCCTGGCCCGTCAGGTAGGCACCAAGCCCGAGTTCGATCAGCTCCGGGCGACCGTGACCCGCGACAACCAGCGGGCCATCGTGCTGCAGCGCCGATCGCAGCGGACGCTGGCCTTCCTCCGGCTGAACCAGCTGCTGGGCCTGCCCTTGGAGCAGCCGCTGATCCTCACCACAACCCTCGACGAGGTGCCGGGGGTGGACGTCGAGAGACCGGACTCGCTGGGGGTGATCCAGGGAGACACCTCGGTGAGTCACCGCGCCGCAGTCCAGCAGGCAGAGGAAGCGGTGACCATTCAGAAGGTGCTCACCGACGTCACCCGGTGGGACCGTCTGCCGACCGTGACCCTCAAATCGGCCTTCGCCCGGATAGGGTATCCGAAGGACGGCCTTCCATGGAATGCGGACTTTGTTTCCGACTGGACGGTTGGAGTGAGCCTCTCGGTACCGTTGTGGACCAGCGGCCGCCTGACCGGGAACACGTGGGTGGCCGAAGCGAGCCTGGCGCAGGCGCAGGCTCGGGCCAGTCAGGCTCGGGACGGGGCAGCGCTCGATTCGCATCGAGCGGTCGAGCAGCTGCAGACAGCGCTCGCCAGCTGGTCGGCCACGCAGGGTACGGTCGCCCAGGCGGAACGCGCCTATGAGATCGCCACGATCCGGTACCAGGAGGGCATCTCGACCCAGACCGAGCTCACCGATGCCCGGTTGCAGCTGGCACAGGCCCAGGCGAACCGGGCGGTCGCGGCCCGGGACGTCCAGGTAGCGCGAGCTCGCCTGCGGCTGCTCCGTGACCTGCCGCTCGAGGGCGCGGAAGTGGCTCAGACCCTGTCCAATGCGGCCACTGGACTTCAGAACAGCCAGCAATCGGCGCCGTCGACGGGCACCGCTGGCACGAACGGAACGACTCCATGATGCGGACCATCCGGCAGTCCCTGCTCCCGGCCGTGGCGCTGGTCGCCGCGCTTTCCTGCCGCCGTGCCGGCGAGCCCGCAGTGACCACCAGCGAGCCGGCAATCTTCGTCGGCCGCGAGAATCTCACGTTAGCTCGGCAGGAGACCCTGCTGGTCGGTCCGGTCATTTCCGGAACCCTCGAGCCGGAGCGCCAGGCCTTGGTGCGGGCGGAGGTCGCGGGCGCCCTGGTCGCGGTGAACGCGGAGCCGGGTCAACCGGTGACTCGGGGAGCCGTGCTTGGCCGGATTGACGATACCGGTCTGCGGGACGCGTTCGCGTCGGCGAAGGCAGCGGTGACTACCGCCCAGATGACCCTCCAGCTGGCGCGCCGCAATGCCGAACGCACCAGGGCGCTCGCCGAGGCCGGTGCGATCGCCGACCGGGACAGGGAGCAGGCAGAGTGGAATCTCTCTTCTGCCGAGGCCCAGCTGGCCGACGCCGAGGCTCGAGCGGCAAGCGCCGGCAAGCAGCTGACGCGGACGGTCCTCCTGGCCCCGTTCAGCGGAGTGGTCAGCGAGCGACCGGTCAACCAGGGCGACATCGTTCAGGTCGGTACGTCCCTGTTCACCGTGGTGGATCCGACCTCGCTCAAGCTCGAAGGGTCGGTCCCCGCGGACGGCCTCGAAGGGCTTAGACTCGGCACTCCGGTGGTCTTCACCGTGGCCGGCGCCGGCGAGACGCCGCTCCGCGGCAGGATCAGCCGGATCAACCCGGTGGCCGACCCGGCAACTCGTCAGGTGCGGGTCACCGTGGCCGTGCCCAACGCGTCGCAACGCACGGTCGCGGGGTTGTTTGCCGACGGCAGGGTGGCGACGTCGCAGCGGATCGGCGTCGTGGTCCCCTCGGGCGCGGTGGATCGCGCCGGCCTCCGGCCTGCGATCGTACGGGTCCGGCAGGGTCTGGTGGAGCGGGTGGAAGTGGAGCTCGGGCTGATTGACGAGGGTCGCGAGCGCACCGAAATCCGCACCGGTGTCGCCGCGGGAGACACCATCCTTTTGGGCGGGTCGCGCGGCATTCCGCCGGGGACCCCGGTACGGATCGGGAGCCCCGCGGAGCTGAGCCAGAAGCCGGCGCCGGTCGCGGCCAAGGAGTAGGACGATGCTGATCTCCGATTTTGCGATCCGCCGCCCCGTGGTCACCATCGTCTCGATGGTCGCGCTGGTCGTGTTCGGCCTGGTGGGGCTGGTGAAGTTGAAGACCGACGAATTCCCCGATGTCCAGCCACCGTTTGTCTCGGTCGGCGTCGTGTACCCGGGCGCCTCCCCCGACGGAGTGGAGCGGGAGGTCCTGGAGCCGATCGAGGAGCAGGTCGCCGCCATCAGCGGGGTGAAGAAGATCACCGGCTATGCCCAGGACGGCTTCGCCCAGCTCATTATCGAGTTCCAGTTCGAGAAGCCGCTCCTCGAGGCCACCCAGGATATCCGCGACGGGATATCCGCCATCCGCAACGATCTCCCGGATGAAATCGAAGAGCCGATCATCAAGAAACTCTCGGACACCGACCGGCCGATCGTGTCGCTGGCGCTCTCTTCCACCACGCTCACCGCCGCCGAGCTTACTCGCCTGGCCGACCCGGGCATCGCCCGCGAGCTGCGTTCCCTGGCGGGGGTCGCCGAGGTGGAGATCATCGGCAAGCACGAGCGGGAACTCACGGTGTTGCTCAAGCCGGAGGCGCTGCAGGCGGCGGGGGTGAGCGTGCTGCAGGTGGTGCAGGCCCTCCGGCTCCAGAATCTGGCCTCGCCGGTGGGGCGGGTGGAGACTGATCTGGAAGAGCGAAGCATCCGCCTCACCGGGCGGCTCGCGGAGCCGCAGGATTTCCTCCGGCTGGTTGTGGCGGAGCGCGGCGGCCGTCTGATCCGTCTTGGGGAGCTGGCCGAAGTTCGGGACGGGACGGAGGAACCGCGGTCGCTGGCGCTCTTCAACAACCGGGAATCGGTCGGCATCGATGTCAAGAAATCGAAGGGCTTCAGCACCACCGAGGTGAGCTCCCGGATCCTGCAGCGGATTCAGGCCATCCAGTCGACCCTGCCCGAGGAAGCCAAGCTGGAGCTGGTGAAGAACGGTGGCGAGCGGGTGGACCGGTCGGTGCGGAACGTGGAAGAGACCCTGGTCGAGGGCGCGCTGCTCACGGTCCTGGTGGTGTTCCTGTTCCTGAATTCGTGGCGCTCCACGGTAATCACCGGCCTGGCCCTGCCGGTGAGTGTGATTTCCTCGTTCATCGCGGTCTGGGCGTTCGGCTTCACCCTGAACACGATGTCCCTGCTCGGGCTCTCACTCGCCATCGGGATCCTGATCGACGACGCCATCGTGGTCCGCGAGAACATCGTGCGACACGTCGAGATGGGAAAGGATCATATCACCGCTGCCCGCGAGGGAACCGACGAGATCGGCCTGGCGGTCGCCGCGACGACGTTCTCGATCCTCGCGGTCTTCATCCCCATTGCCTTCCTGCCGGGGGTCGCAGGGCAGTGGTTCAAGCCGTTCGGGCTTACCATCGCATGCTCGGTGGCGGTGTCGCTGTTCGTCTCCTTCTCTCTCGACCCGATGCTCTCGGCCTACTGGCCCGACCCGCATCAGCACGAACATGAGAAGGGGTGGATCACGCGGGTACTGGACCGGTTCAACGCCTGGTTTGTTCGCCTGGCAGGGCAGTACAAGCAACTGATCGGGTGGGCGCTCGATCACGGGCTCGCGATCAACATCATTGCGGTCGGGGCGTTCCTCGCTTCGTTCGTGCTCATCGCCAAGGGCCTGACCGGAATGCTCGCCGCGGCGACCGGGATCGCGGTCATGGCCTGGGGCGCGAGCCGGCCGTGGCGCTGGCCGCTCCGGCTGCTGGGGATCGCCGCCGGGCTGCTGATCGCGGTGACGCTGGTCCGCGTCGTCCCGGCCTGGCGCACCGTCGGGACCAATTTCTTCCCGCTGGACGACCGCGCCGAGTTCAATATCAAGATCGAGACTCCGCCGGGATCGAACCTCAACTACTCCCGCATCAAGGCTGACGAGGTGATCGGGCTGGTCCGCAGCTACCCAGAGGTCCGCTATACCTACGTGACGCTGGGGGGCGGCGCTGCCGGGGCCGTGGACGAGGGCAACATCTACGTCCGGCTGGTCCCCCGCCACCAGCGGAAGCTCTCGGTCGAGGAGTTCGCCACCCGGCTGAGGGAGCAGACCAATCGGATGAGCGGAGTGAAGCTCTCGGTGTTTACCAGCGATTTCGGTGGCGGCCGGAAGAACGTGCAGCTCGAGGTACGGGGCAACGACGTGCCCACGATCACGGCAGTCGCCGAGGAGGTCCGGCGGTCGGTGGCGAGCGTGCCCGGCATCGTGGATCTCGGCCTCTCGAGCAAGGGCCAGAAGCCTGAACTGACCATCAATGTCAACCGTCCGCTCGCCGGCAGCCTGGGAATCACCGTCGGTGATGTCGCCCAGTCGGTGCGCCCGGCCTTCGCCGGTCTCGACGCCGGCGACTGGGTCGACCCCAGCGGAGAGACCCGCGACGTCCAGGTGCGACTCGAACCGGCGAGCCGCACCCAGCCCGAGGACCTCCGCCGGCTCCCGCTCCTGGTCGCGGGCCCCAATGGTGCACCGACCACGCTGCCGCTGGGGCAGATCGCGGACATCAGCCGGACCGTCGGCCCGGCGGTGATCAACCACATCGATCGCGACCCCGTGGTGATCGTCGAGGCCAACGTGTCCGGCCGCCCCGGCGGGGAGGTCATGCAGGACATCCGGGCCCGGCTGGCGAAATTCCCGCTGCCACCCGGAGTACGGATCACCGAAGGGGGCGACGCCGAACAGCAGAATGAAGTGTTCGGCAACATCTTCATCGCGCTGGGCGTCGCCGGCATGCTGATGTATCTCATCCTGGTGATGCAGTTCGGATCCTTCATGGACCCGCTGGCCATCATGATGTCGCTGCCGCTCTCCATGATCGGCGTGATGCTGGGACTCGCCGTCACCGGACTGACGATCAATATCATGAGCCTGATCGGGGTAATCTTGCTCATGGGCATCGTCGCCAAGAACGCGATCCTGCTCATCGACTTCGCCAAGTGGGCCCGCGAGCGCCAGGGCCTGGCGCTCCGGGAGGCGCTCATCGAGGCTGGGGCCATCCGGCTCAGGCCCATCCTCATGACCACCTTCGCACTGATCGCCGGGATGCTCCCCGTAGCGCTGGGGCGGGGTGAAGGAGCCCAGTTCCGGCAACCGCTCGGGGTATCGGTGATCGGCGGAGTCATGACTTCGACCCTGCTCACTCTGATCGCCATCCCCACGTTCTACGAGATTCTGGACATCGTGCGGAGTCGGTTCGGGCGACTCGCCCGGCGGGTGCTGGGGAACGCCGCCATCGATCAGGTGATCACCGCGGTCACGGGAGAGCACCGGGTTGGGCCGTGATGGGCGGGCAGGCGGAGCAGTGCGCTAAGCCAGGCGCCGAGTCAAGCCGCCCGGTTCCCCGTTCCCTGTTCCCTGTTCCCCGTTCCCCGTTCCCCACGTGCATTCGTCAATCCAACCCACACGAGGACCTACCATGACTGTCTCAACTGCATCGGCCACCTGGGAAGGGGGCCTCAAGGCCGGAAAGGGATCGTTCAAGGGCGCGTCCGGGCTCATTCAGGGTCCGTACACCTTTGCCACCCGATTCGAAAGCGCGAAGGGCACCAATCCCGAAGAGCTGATCGCCGCCGCTCATGCCTCGTGTCTCAGCATGGCCCTCTCCGCCGGACTGGAACAGGCCGGGAAGACTCCGACCAGGATCAGCACGACAGCCGCCTGCACCATGGCCTTTGTCGACGGGGCTCCCCGAATCACGACCATGAAACTCACCGTCCGAGGGGTCGTTCCCGGAATCGACCAGGCCGCGTTTGCTCGTGCCGCAGAGGAGGCCAAGATCGGGTGCCCGGTCAGCAACCTGATGAAAGGCAACATCGCGCTGGAACTGGACGCCCGGCTGGAGTGAGACGATTACCCCGGTCCTGACGTTGGTACAGTGGTTGCCTTGAGGCGAGTGGCAGACGCCGAACGGCTCCCCCGACCCCCGCGGGCAGTTGCTGCTCCGGGGGTCGATCGCAGAGCTAACGCTATGTCGCTGTTAAACTTGGCGCGGTGTCACCCACTCAAGGACCCCGGTAACGATGGCAGGCCTGCAGAGCTTCGTTCAGCACCCTCGCTCCTGGTTGGTCCCCCTCAAGGCCACGGGCCTGTTGGGGGCGAGCGCCCTGATGTTGGGCGCGCACTACAGCCACCCGCCGTTGCGTAGCCCCGGCCGGTCGGAGCAATCCGCGACTTCTTCCGTGGAGATTCTCGCGGGACACGCCGACGCGATCACGATCTCACGGTGGTCGCCGGACCGGACCTTCCGGCGGGTAACGGTGAAGGAGTGGGGCCGCCAGGCCGCGCTCGACTCCGCCCAGCTCGCGACCATCCTGAAAATCAATCGGGTAGATCAGCGCCATGCCCGGCGGGGAACTCTGCTGGTGCCTGATTCGATCGCGGCCGAGCTGAGCTACAGCCCGCTGCCGGAGTCCCTCCCCGAGTTTCGCGGCATACCCAAGTTCGTCGTGGTGTCGCGCCGGGTGCAGGCCTTTGGTGCCTATGAAGACGGCGTGCTGGTGCGCTGGGGGCCGACCAGCACCGGCAAGGCAGCGACCCCGACCGACAGCGGCCTGTTCTTCACCAATTGGAAGGCGCGCCAGGCAATCAGCACCGACGACCCGACGTGGGTGCTCGACTGGTACGTGAACTTCATTGCCCAGAAGGGGGTCGCCTTTCACGAGTACAGCCTTCCGGGGGCACCCGCGAGCCATGGCTGCGTGCGGCTGCTCGAAGACGATGCGAAGTGGATGTACCGATGGACCGAGCAATGGATCCCCGGTCGCGGTTCGGCGGTCAAGCGATACGGCACCCCGGTACTGGTTACCGGAGACTATGACTACAGTGCCCCTGCCCCATGGCTGGCCCTGGCCGAAGACCCGACGGCGGACCGGGTAACCGCAGTCGAACTGGAGGTAGCGCTCCTTCCCCACCTCGAACGCCTCATCCCGCACCGCGGCCAGGCTCCCCCTTCCCTCGCGTTGCAGACGGGGGCGTTTTCAGGCAGCTGATCTCTCTCCGCGCAGGTCTTTGGCAGCCGCCGCCCCGACGGGTGGCGGCTTTCGCGTCCCCGTCGGGACCCCTCCCGGAGGGAAGTGAGAATCCGGTGGTCCCGGTCGCGTCTGAGCAAGGGGGGAAGTACCAGGGGCCTAACTCACACGCGAGGTCACGATGCCACGGTTCGTCGTCGAGCGGGAGCTGCCCGGCGCGGGAAAGCTGTCACCCGCAGAGCTCAAGAAGATTTCACAGAAATGCTGCCAGGTGCTGGAGTCGATGGGGCCTCGCATCCGCTGGCTGCACAGTTATGTGACCGGGGAAAAGCTGTACTGCGTCTACGAGGCCCAGAGCGAAGCGCTCATCCGCCGGCATGCGGCGCTGGGGGGAATCCCGGCGAACCGAATCTCTACGGTTACCACGATCCTCGATCCACTCGCCGCGTGGAGCGAGGGGCAAGGGGCGGCATAAGCCTATTCCGGAGCCTGGTGCTCCCCGGTGGCCCGGTGGGTTGCCCGCAGCAGCTCGAATTCGGCGTGGCAGTGAGGACAGGCCATGACATGATCGAGCAGCGCGAGCCGGGCATCCTCCGCGCCACTCCGCTCCACCAGCCCCAGCAGGCCCTCCACCTCGGGGCAGCCCTCCCGGCCCGTCTCGGCTTCCGCGCGAAGCGCCAGCATCATGTCATAGCTTCGCCTGAGCCGTCGTTCCTCAGTCATTGAGTGCCTCCGGGCCGACACCCATGTCGGTCAGCTTCTCTCGCAGATCCGCCAGGCCACGATACAGCAGGTTCCGGGTCTTCGGCTCGGTCCACTCCAGCAGGTCCGCGATCTCTTCGCGGCCGTAACCGGCGAGGTACATTTTCACGACCGAACGCCGGGCCGGGATCAGTTCCTCCAATGCCCGCCCCACCGTTTCCTGCAGCTCCAGCTCCTCCACCATCCGGTCCGCGGCGGGTGACTCGCCCAGCCTGGCGAGGCCGCTCGGGCGCGAGAGGCGGGCCGGGGTCTCCCGCCGGGCCCGGCGACGGCGCAGCACGTCCAGCGCGGCCGACACCGCCGTCCGATGGATGTAGGACGCAGGAGCGCTCTGGATCTTCTCACCGCTCTCCAGCGCTTTCCACAGGCGCAGCCGGACTTCCTGCAGCAGATCCTCGACGTCACTGCCGGTCAGGCCGTGGCGCACCCCGATATAGCGCACCCGCTCGGCGAATCGCGCCAGCACGGTGTCGAGGGCGACTGACGTGGGATCGGGCGAGGCGGTCATGGCCCCAAGGTACCGCCGGTCCAGCGCCGCGCAACTC
>DATBLR010000074.1:0-20014 GCA_036555275.1 Gemmatimonadales bacterium
GTGCAGGTCGGGCTCATGGCCATGGGTGTCGCCGACACCGTGATGGTTGGCCACGTGTCGCCCGAAGCGCTGGCAGCGGTGGCGCTTGGCAACGTCTACTACTTCGGTGCCTCGATCTTCGGCTTGGGGAGCCTTATGGCGCTGGACCCGGTCATCGCTCACGCAGCGGGAGCCGGGGATGCCGAAGGAGTCGCCCGCGGCATTCAGCGTGGGCTGGTGCTGGGGACGCTGCTGACCGTCCCGACCGCGCTCCTGCTCATTCCCGCGCCCGCGGTCCTCGGCGCTCTCCGCCAACCTCCCGAGGTTGCCCCGCTGGCCGGCGCCTACGCCCAGGTTTGTATCCCGGGCACCATCGGCTTGTATGCCTTCACCGTGCTGCGGCAGAGCCTGCAGGCGCTGCACCGGGTCCGCCCGCTGGTAATTACGGTGGTGCTCGCCAACCTGGCGAACATCGGCCTCAACTGGATGATGATTTTCGGCCATCTCGGGTTCCCGGCGATGGGTGCCGTGGGCTCCGCCTGGGCCTCGACTAGCGCTCGCCTGTTGATGACGCCAATTCTTCTCGGCCTGGCGTGGCCGGTGCTCCGTCCTCAGGTGCGGCCGTTTCGTCCGGCGTCGCTCGAGAGGAAGCCGCTGGTGCGCCTGTTCCGGATCGGGGCTCCTATCGGCGTCCAGCACCAGCTGGAATACGGGGTATTCGCCGTCGTCGCCCTGCTGATGGGCTCGATGGGGACGGCCCGGGTCGCGGGTCATCAGGTGGCGCTCAACCTCGCCTCCCTGACGTTCATGGTACCGCTCGGGCTGTCGGCCGCCGCGGCTGTCGTGGTGGGACTCGCGGTCGGCAGAGGCGACCGGACCGCCGCCGCCGAGGCGGCCCGGGCGGCACTCTACGTCGCCGTGGGCTTCATGGGCACAACGGCGGCCGTATTCCTCTGCTTTCCCGGCCCGCTCGCCAGGCTCTACACCGAGTCGCTGGCGGTTCTGTCGGTCGCTGTCACGCTGATCCCCCTTGCCGGGGTCTTCCAGGTATTCGATGGGATTCAGGTGACCTCCATCGGCATCCTGAGAGGACTGGGAGACACCCGCACTCCCATGGTTGTCGGCATTCTCGGGTTCTGGCTCCTGGGACTTCCGGTCAGTCTGTTGCTCGCCTTCGGGCTCGACTACGGGCCGGCGGGGCTCTGGTGGGGCTTGGTGCTCGGGCTGGTGGTTGTTGCGCTCTTCCTGCTCCTCCGAGTGCGCCAGAAGCTGAGGCAGCCGCTCCGCCGCGTGCACCTGGACGCTCCGCGCACCGACCAGTGGCCGGTGCTGGATACCGTGTCCGCCGCGGAGTCCTGAGCTGCCGATGCGATTTCGCACTGTCATTTTCGATTGCGACTCCACGCTGACGGCGCTGGAGGGGATCGACGACCTCGCGGTGGGACACCGCCAGGAAATCGCCCGACTCACCGCCCTCGCTATGGCTGGCGCGGTGCCGCTCGAAGAGGTGTACGGCCGTCGTCTCGACCTGATCAGGCCCAGCAGGGCCCGGGTGGAGCGGATCGGCAGGCGTTACATCGAGGCCTTGGTGCCCGGCGCCAGGGAAACCGTCCAGTCTCTGCACGACGCAGGGATGGCGGTGCAGATCCTGAGCGGCGGGCTTGCGCCTGCCGTCCGGGTGCTCGCCCGCCACCTGGGGATGTCGGATCAGCAGGTTGCCGCCGTGGACCTCCGCTTTGGCCCCGGAGGGGAGTACGCCGGTTTTGATCTCACCTCCCCGCTGACACGCTCCGGCGGCAAGCGCCTGTGGATCGAGTCGGCTGGAGCGGAGTTGCCGAGGCCGCGGCTCCTCGTGGGAGACGGCGCCACCGACCTCGAAGCCCGCCCCGCTGTCGACGCGTTCGCCGCGTTCACCGGCGTCGTCTCCCGCGATGACGTGGCGAGCCAGGCCGACGTCGTCATCCCCGGACCCTCGCTGACCGCCGTCCTCGCCTATTGCGGAATCCCCGGCTAGAGTCGGCCTCGGTCGAGATATCGAGCCGGAGCTGAGGCGCGACGAAGTGCCGCCTTGCGCAGGGGGCGACCGAGGGGAGGTGCAGGGGCGGTGGCCGGGGCGTCCCCGGAGCAGGGCGGCACGAGGAGCGCCACCACCAGCACTACAGCGGAGCCGCAGGCGCGCTGCAGGTGCATGGAACAGGACCTCTCACCTTCTGTTGTTGCTCTCTTCAGGAAGACCCGGCCCATTCGGATGGCACGAGCGGCGCAATCAACGCACAGCGGAGGAGTACGGTTTCACCCTGAGAGACTGATGTCGCCGCAGGCCGAGGAACTCCCGATCGCTGTGCCTCCCGCCACCTGGCAATCCAGGTCGCTTATATTCGAAACCCCTCGTATCCACTCTGCGGCGGAGTTACTGGATGGCCATGGCGACAGCTACGAGTGCTCCGGCATTCGGCAGATTCTTTCTTCCCGGCCCCACCGAGGTCCTGCCCGAGATCCTGGCCGCCCAAACCCGGCCGATGATCGGGCATCGCGGCAAGTCCATGGAGCAGCTGATCGCCCATATGATGCCCGGCCTTCGCCAGATCTTTCGGACCGAACGGCCGGTATATCTCTCGGCGTCTTCCGCCACCGGCCTCATGGAGGCGGCCGCTCGGAACTGCGGCGGACGTCGGGTACTCTCGCTGGTGAACGGTGCCTTCAGCGAGCGCTTCTTCCGGATCGCCAGGGCGAACGGCATCCAGGCGGACCCGCTGGAGGTCCCCCCGGGCAAGGCACATGCCCCCGAAGCGGTCGAGGAAGCGCTCAAGCGATTCCACTACGACGCTATCACCGTGGTTCACTCGGAGACCTCGACCGGCGCCCTCAATCCTATTCGCGATCTCGCGGCGGTCGCCCATCGCTCCGGCGACACCCTGCTCCTCGTGGACAGCGTGACCGGCATCGCCGGCAGTCCGACCGAGACGGACGCCTGGCAGCTCGACTTCATTCTGACAGGCTCTCAGAAGGCGCTGGCCCTGCCGCCGGGGTTGGCGCTAGGCGTGGCCAACGCCCGCGCCCTGGAGCGGGCCCGCGCGACCGCGAACCGGGGCGTTTATTTCGATCTGCTTGAATTCGAGAGCTATATCCAGCGGAACCAGACCCCCAACACTCCCGCGGTGTCGTTGCTGTACGCGCTTGCCGCGCAGGTGGCACGGATAGAGAAGGAAACAATGGAGAGTCGCTGGGCCCGCCATCAGGCGATGGCTGAACGTACCTGGCGCTTCGCCGGGGAGATGAGCGACCGCGGAGTCCCGGTCGCTGTCCTGGCCCCCGAGGGAGCGCGCTCGCCCACCGTCACCTGTCTCACAGTACCGGCAGGCCGCAAGGGCTCGGAGATCAGCGACCAAATGAAGGCCCGGGGCTACACCATCGCGTCGGGGTACGGGCCCCTCAAGGACTCGACCATCCGGATCGGCCACATGGGCGACCACACTGTGACCGAGCTCGACGCGCTGCTGGCGGTCCTTGCCGAGGTGTTGGCGGGATGACAACCTACCGGATCCTGGTAGCCGACAGGATCGCGCGCAAAGGCCTGCGTCCGCTGGCGGGCGATCCGCGCTTCGAGCTGGTCGAGCGTCCGGGATTGAAAGGGGAGGAGCTGGCGGCCGCCATCGCCGATGCCGATGCCGTGTTGGTGCGCAGTGCGACGAAGATCACCCGCGAATCGCTGGCCCGGGCTGCCCACCTCAAGGTGATCGGACGGGCCGGTGTCGGGGTCGACACCATCGACGTGGAGGCGGCCACCGAGCGGGGTGTCGCCGTCATGAACGCCCCTGCCGGCAACACCGTCTCGGCGGCCGAGCTGGCGTTCGCCCTGCTGCTCTCCCTGGTGCGCAAGGTACCGGCGGCGGACCGCTCGATGCGGGCCGGAGAGTGGGACCGCACCAGCTTCAACGGCATTGAGCTGTACCAGAAGACCCTGGGCCTGGTGGGAGCGGGCAGGGTAGGTGGTGAAGTGGCGCGCCGGGCCGTGGCGTTCGGCATGCGCGTACTGGCCTATGACCCGTTTCTGAGTCCCGACGCGGCGCACGAGCTCGGCGTCGAGCTGGCCTCGCTCAATACGGTGCTTCGGGAAGCCGACGTTCTTTCGCTTCACGTCCCGCTGACCGAGAGCACTCGCGGGATGCTTGGGGAGGCGCAACTTTCCCTTCTCAAGCCGACGGCCATTATCGTCAATGCGGCCCGGGGTGGGGTCTTGGATGAGGCGGCGCTGCTGCGTCACCTCACGAACGGTACCCTGGCCGGAGCCGCTCTGGACGTTTTCGATCAGGAGCCGCTTCCTCTCGACCATCCATTCCGGCGGTTGCCCAACGTCGTCCTGACTCCTCATCTCGGCGCCTCGACCGAGGAGGCGCAGCTCAACGTGGCCATCGAGATCGCCGAGGCCGTGCGGGCAGCACTGGTGGAAGGGGACTACTCTCGCGCCGTGAACGCGGCGCTGGTTGGAGGCGAACGGCTCCGCCGGCTCAAGCCGCTACTCGACTTGGCCACCCGGTTGGGCCGGCTCGGCGCGGCGCTGCTGGACGGCGCGGTGACGGGCGTCGAGCTGCGCTTGGCTGGGGAGGGCGACGATCTGCTGAGACCGCTCGCCGCCGGCGCGGTCATCGGCGTCCTGGAAGGCGCTATCGGGGCCCAGGCCGTGAACGTGGTCAACGCGCTCCATCTGGCGAAGCAGCGCGGTATCCAGGTCCAGCGGACCAGGGTCGACTCGCCCCACGACTACGCCGATCTCATCGAGGTACGGGTGCAGTCCAAGACCAGGAGCGTGCGGACCGCCGGCGCGATCCTGGCCGAAGGACATCCCCGCCTGGTGCGGATCGATGAATTCCGGATCGACGTGGTTCCGCGTGGAGTGGTCCTGGTCCTGCAGAACCACGATGTGCCGGGTGTCATCGGCCGGGTCGGCACACTGCTGGGCAATGCGGGCATCAACATTGCTGAGTATCACCAGGCCCGACTGACCGCCGGTGGCGATGCTCTCGCCGTCGTGAGTATCGACACGGCGCTTCCAGGAGCAATCGGTGAGGCGTTACGGGCCCTGCCCGAGGTTCGGTCGGTCGCCCAGGTCGTGTTCGACTGAGAAAGATTCCTCGGAGTACACGTTTCGTTGGTAGTGAACCCTATGTCCCCCCGAGGCATTCCATGTTGCGATTCGCGTCGCTGTTTGCCTGTTGTCTTGTTCTGGGCGCCTGCGCCGGCCACCCCATTGCCAGCAATAACCCCACGCTGGTCTATGGCGGTGTGTTCGCCGGCGAGGACGGAACCGAGGCCGGAAGTTTCAGCCTTACCATCTCGCTGAACGACAACACCGGCAGCGGCACGTTCATTGTGAACGGGGACTCCAGGTCCTACACCGGCACCTATGACGGAGCCTCGGTCACCACGGCGGGCTCGGGATTCACCTTCATCGGGGACGTGGAGGACTCGATCATCACCGGCAGCTACACCAGCCCGAATGGTGGCGGCCTCTTCACCGGCCTCAGGAAGACCTCATCGGTATCGCCGGTAACGTACTGTGGCGCTCACATCGGAGCCCACATCGGCGATCCCATCGCGGGGGCCTTCACTTTCGTTCAGGGCGGCGGCACCCGCCGCGGCGTCTTCACCTCGGTTCTCAACGATCCCTTCCGCGGCGAGCTTCGTTCTACCAGCACAGCCGGGCCCGTAACGCTCGTGAACCTGCCTGGTGACGCGAGCCTCAGCGTGGCCAGCAACAGCTTCAGCGGCTCCTACGCCACGGTTGCAGGGGACACCGGAGCGATGCAGGGGATTCGCTGCCCCGGAAGCGTGGTATCTCCCATCATCTCTGTCTTCGACGGAGTCCTGGGCAGTTTCGACGGCGGCGAGCTGGGCAGCCTCACCTTCAACCTCTCCTCGACCGGCGTCGGCAGCACCGGCCACTATACCATCGGTGCCGTCGCCAAGCAGTTTCTGGCGGTGATTTCAGGGGTCAACAGTCAGGTCGCGGCCTTCGATTCCGACGTTCGCATCGTCCTCTCGCTGGAGAACTCCGCCGCGGACACTACCGCCAGCGGCCGGTATGCCAGAACCGGATCGATTGCCGGTAGAGTCGCGGCGCTCAACCGTGGGGCGGGCACCACCGAGGCCTACTGCGGGCAGCATAATCTTGCCCCTGGGGGCGCCTTCTCCTTCGTGGTCCGCTCGGACAACGTGCTGTTCGGTCTATACACCGGCGGCACGGCCGGATCCGGCTTCCAGGGGGAGATCACCGGTGCGCCCGGCACCGACGTCAGTGCCCTGGAGACGGAGACCGGCCCGGTGACCATTCTGCCGAGCCCCGGCACCTTCGGCGGATTCTGGGATCACAGTGCGACCGGGGGCACCGCCGCGAGCCTCAGCGGTGTCGGCTGTAACCCCTGATGTCCGGCGGGTGGAGGGGGACCAGAGTCCCTCACGCGCTGGCTCTGCTGATCGTCCTGGCCGGCTGCCAGGCGACGGCCCCTCCTGAGCCGGCCGATCCCCGCTCAGTCCTCGGGCCGCTGCTGTCACGGGCCGATGCGCGGCCACTCGACCCTCTCGCGTCTGGTTCGCCGCCGCTCATCCGCCTGGGGCAGGCACTCTTTTTTGACAAGATCCTGAGCGGGAACCGCGACATCGGATGCTCCACCTGCCACAATCCGGTTTACCACACCTCGGATTTCCTGATGCTGTCGATCGGCACCGGTGGCCACCGGCCCGGCGGGTCGCGAGAGCTCGGCACCGGGGCTTTCACGAGCCGGGAGGCAACCGATCTCTTCGACCGTGGACAGCCCGGCTGGCGGGTGCTCATGTGGGACGGCCGGGTCGCGTCGACGGCAAGCGGTCTGACGACTCCCTTTGGTGCCGCGCTGCCCCCGGGATTGTCGGGTCCGCTCGCGGCACAGGCGCTCCTCCCCTTGGTCGCGCGGGTGGAGATGCGGGGGCGGGGGAGCGACGAGCTCGCCACCATCCCGGACTCGGCGCCGCACGCTGTCTTCGACGCCATCCTGGCCAGGCTCCGCACGATCCCTGGCTACGACACACTCTTCGCGGCCGCCTACCCGGGGACCTCACCCGGGTCGATCACCATCGCCCAGATGGCGAACGCCATTGCTGCGTTCATCGCGGACCGCTGGAGCACCGGCGAAACGGCGTTCGACCGGTATCTTCGGGGGGACACGGCGGCCTTGAACGATCAGGCCTTGCGCGGCGCGGTGCTGTTCTTCGGCCGGGCACGCTGCAGTGAGTGTCACCGCGGCCCGCTCCTGAGCGACCAGGACTTCCATAACACCGGCATCCCGGTGCTCGGGCCGGGCCTGCCGGACGTCAGCGCCGATGTGGGCAGGGCAGCGGTCACCGGCCTGCCGGATGACCGGTTCCGGTTCCGGACCCCGCCGCTTCGCAACGTCGACCTCACCGCGCCATACATGCACAACGGCAGCTATCGGACGCTGGAGGACGTCATCCGGCACTATCGAGACCCAGGTGAGTCGCTGGCTCGATTCGACCCGACGCCGCTGGACCCGCGACTCATTCCGACCCTCCGCATCGACCCCGCCACGGTTGCGGAGGTTCTGGCAACGCTCGACCCCCGGCTCCGGGTTGGCATCCGCCTCTCGGACCAGGACGTTCTGGACCTGGCCGCTTTTCTCCGGGCGCTCACCGACCCGGCCTCGGGCATTCTGCTCGACGACGTTCCCGACAATGTTCCCAGCGGACTTCCGGTGCTCGATCACTAGCCATCGGGAATCCGCCCCTTTGGTTCCATCTTGCGCCAGAATCGCTGGAACGGCCCGCCACCCGGATCCAATCCGCAACGTCTGTTGACAAGTTGCCGAGTGCCGGGAACTTTTCGGCGGCTTGGCTCGTCGATTGGCGATCCTTCATCGAGGCCCAGAACCCCCATGCTCGCGCTCGGTCTTCTCTTGGCCATGCAGCAGCCGCAGCAGCCCGCCCCCCCACCGCAGGCGCCATCCCCCATCACCAGGATCGCCATCACGCCGGAGGTCGGCAGCATGACCGCCGGAGATACGGTCCGGCTGGAGGCTCGCGCATTCGATGCCGGGGGGCAGGCGATCCCTGACGCCATCATCAGGTTCGTGGGGTCGGGTGGGCGGTTCGAGGGCAGGGTGGATTCGGCCGGTCTGGTGACCGCCGGATCGACCGGAACTCTGGGCGTTTCGGCCATCGCCAGTGTGCCGGGCACCCGGCCCGTGATGGAGCGCGTCGAGATCCGGATGCTTCCTGGGCCCCCAGCAAAGATCGTCCTCCGGCCTGAATCCGCGCATCTCGTGGCCGGCCAGAGCATCCTGCTCGATGCCAGGGCCTACAGCGCCGTGGGCGACGCGCGCTCCGATACGGCGGTCTGGCGCAGCTCGTCAGCCCGAATTGCAGCGGTCGGCAAGGATGGCCTGCTCAGGGCGCTGAGCCCGGGAAAGGCCACGATCACTGCCCGAGTCGGTGGGAAAGAGCGCGCCCTGCCGGTCGATGTGGTCGCCAACACCATCGCCTCGCTGGAGCTCTCACCCGCTGCGGTCAGCGCGCGCCAGGGTGACGTGGTCCATCTCAAGCTCATCGCCCGCGACCGGGCTGGCCGGCCCATCACCGGGCTCACGCCGGCGTGGAGCTTCTCTCCGGGTGAGGGCATGATGGATGGCGATGGGTCCTTCGTTGGCTACACGGAGGGCAAGTACGTCATCACGGCCACCGTCGGGTCCCGGGCTGCACAGGCCGTGGTGACGCTCAGCTGGCGCGCCGTGCGCCGGCCCGCAACCATCGTCGGACGCCTGCCGCGAAGCCTGTTCTCGACTGAGGAGGTGTGGGTCCATCCCAACGGCAAGATCGCCTACCTGGGTACCGGCGGGGGCGGTGATCGCATGTACGCGATCGATATCAGCGATCCCACCAACCCCGTGGTGACGGACTCGCTCATGGGAAACACCAGGCGGGTCAACGACATCATGACCACGCCGGACGGCAAGTATCTGGTGCATACCCGGGAGGGTGCCTCGGATCGCAAGAACGGGATCGTCATCGCCTCGCTCGAGGATCCCGCCCATCCCAAGAAGATCGCGGAGTTCACCGAGGGGGTCACCGGCGGAGTGCATTCGGCGTTCGTGTATCGGCAGGAGAAGTACGGCACTCATATCTACCTGACCAATGACGCGACCGGCTACATGCACGTCATCGATATCAACGACCCCTATCATCCCCGGGAGGTGGCGCGCTGGAGCACCCGGCCGGACCAGATGGGGAACTACGTCCACGACGTCGACGTCCAGGACGGCCTCGCCTATCTCAGCTACTGGAACGACGGCCTGGTGATCGTGGATGTGGGCAACGGCATCCGGGGGGGCACTCCGTCCAATCCGCAGCTGGTGTCCCAGTACAAGTACGATCTGAACACCCTCTATCGCGACGTCGAGGCGACTGCCGGTCCGGGGTTCATCCGGGGCACCCACACCTCCTGGCGTCATGGCAAGTATGTCTTTATCGCCGATGAAGTGTTTCCTGGCGCCCCGGTGAAGGGGGGCAAGGATGCCGCTTCCTTCCGGGCCTATGGCCGCCTGCAGGTGATCGATGTCAGCGATATCGCCAACCCCCATGCGGTCGCCTGGTACGAACCGGAGTTTGGCGGGGTGCACAACGTCTGGGTCGCAGGTGACACGCTCTACATGGGCGCCTACAACGCAGGCTTCCGGGCGTTTGACATCTCCGGGGACCTGCTCGGTGACCTGCGTGCCCAGGGCCGGGAGATGGTGCACGTCAACACCGCCGACATGAGCGGCTACGTCCAGAACTCGGCCATGACCTGGGGTGTGGTGGTGCGGGACGGGCTGGCCTACGTCAACGACGACAACAACGGCCTGTGGATCATCCGGATGGAGCCCCGGCGGGCAGCGTTTACTCCCTGACGCTGCTCGGAACCGACTCCAGCAGCACTTCCACCGCGAGAGCCTCGGCCAGCGGGACCCCGGCCTCGAGCGTCCGGTCGAAGGCCTCGAGTGACTCTTCGGCAGCCCAGTACAAGAGGCGGCACGCCGTCAGATCCGCGGGATGATCATCGCCCAGTTCATGGGCCGCTTCGCGCATCGACTCCTGCTCGATCAGCAGCCGGGCAATGAGCATCAGGTCACGGCAACGGGCTTCGGCCACCGTGGTCTCGCGGTAGCCGCCTTGGTCCTGCCGCCGGGCGACCGCGAGGTCGCGGATGGCAGCCTGCTGCAGCAGCGACAGCATGGTGAAGCGCCGGCCGTGGGCCCGCCGCACCTCGTCACGTTGCGCCGCCAGGGCGGCGTAGATGCTCTCCTGAAGACCAGGATACTCCGACACTTCCACCGGCAGCTGCTGCCACACGCCCGGAACCGGCCGTCCCAGCTGCCCTCGAACCATTTCCTGCACCGCGAACACCGTGTCTCCGGTCATCGTGGCGTAGCGCCAGCACGCCCGGCCGAGGGATCCCTCCCGGCTCCACAGGCTGCGGAGGTACTCGTGGCGCTGCTGCTCGTTCGGCGCGGCTGGTTTCATGGGGCCGTTTCTCACATTCTTCAGCGGTGGACCGGATCCCGCAGACTCGATGTGCCTGCCCGAGAGCTAGCACCAACTGTGCCGGATCAAATTGCGATGAAGAGCGACTGTGTAACCCGATGACATACAAGTCGATAGAAAGCAAGCCTGGAACAACTGTCGAGCTTGGTGACAGTCCGCCCCTGCCGAACAACCGGGATTCTGCGTGACCGCCGCGAGCCTGCATGGGAGGATCAGCGGGATGGAGCGGCTGGTCCGGCGATTCCGTTGGGGTGCCCCGGCGGTGCTGGTTGCTGCCGTGGCGCTGGCTGGCTCCATCTCCGGCGTCCGGAACGGGTTCACCTACGACGACGTGCAGATGATCGCCGAGAATGTGAGGGTTCACTCCCTGGCCCATCCCTGGCGCCACTTCGCGGAGACGTACTGGCCACCGGAAAAATTCGGGGGCGGGGCGACCCTCTACCGGCCTCTCCCCGTCCTGGGCTTCGCCATCCAGTGGGCGCTTGGTGGTGGGAGTCCGTTCCCGTTTCACCTCATCAGCATCCTCCTGTATGTCGTGGTCTGCCTCGCCTTTTTCGGCATGGCGCTGGAGCTGCTGACCCCACCGGGTGCGCTGCTGGCCGGGGCCCTCTTTGCGGCCCATCCGGTTCATGTCGAAGCGGTGGCCAATGTGGTGGGCCAGAGCGAGCTCCTGGTAAACCTGTTCGCCCTGCTCGCGGTCGTGGTGTTTCTCCGCGGCCGGAGCGAAGCCGGACTGCCGCTCGGCCAAAGGCTCACGATCTATGCCTGCTACGCGCTGGCCTCCCTGTCGAAGGACAACGGCCTCATTCTGCCCGGTCTTCTGCTCGCAGCAGAGTTCACGGTCGTGCGGGATCCCCGGCCAATCCTCACCCGACTGGTCGCACTCCGGACATTCTGGAGCCTGCTCCTCACCATCGGATTGTTTCTGCTGGTGGTGAGAATCACCGTCACCGGGACACTCGCGGGCGACTTCCCCCATATCCTGATCCTCAACGCGTCCTACGGGCAGCGCCTCATGACGATGCTCAGAGTGTCGCTCGACTGGTTCCGGCTGCTGCTGTGGCCGGCCCACCTTCAAAGCGACTACGCTCCCCGTGACTTCGAGCTGGCGCGCAGCTTCGGGCTCGCTCAGGCCGCCGGACTCGCCATGCTGCTGGCTGCCGCCTGGCTGACCGTCGCAGCGTGGCGCAAACGGCCGGTGGTGAGTTTCGGCGTGCTGTGGGCCGCCGTGGCCATTCTCCCTGTCAGCAATCTCGTCTTCCGTGCTGGCATCCTCCTCGCCGAACGGACACTCTTCCTCGCCAGCGCGGGGGTCATGCTCGTGGTGGGAGTGGTGGCTGCCGCTCTGTACGATCGGGGCACCTCGGGCCGGCGGCTGATGGCCGGACTCGGTGCCCTGCTGGTCATGCTGGGTGTGGTACGGAGTGCCCTGCGCCAGCCGGTGTGGAAGGACAACGCTACGTTCTTTGCTCAGGAAGTTCGCGATGCGCCGGACAACTACCACAGCCACTGGAGCTATGGTCTCCACCTGTACGGGCAGGGATTGCGTGAGTCCGCCTACGTCGAGATGGCCACGGCCATCGCGCTCTACCCCGCGGACCCCAACTTGTATTCCGACGCGGGCAACCTGTACCGTACCGACGGACACTGCGACCGGGCGATCGAGATGTATCGCCTCGCACTCAAGATTCTGCCCGACCTGAAATACACCCGCTCCCACCTCGCCAGCTGCCTCATGCGGCTGGGGCGAATTGCCGAAGCTCGCGGGGAGCTTCGGCGGCTGGTGGCGGACGGGCACCGCGAATTCGTCGTTCTGATGCCGGCCGTAGACAGCGCTGCGGCTGCCAGTGGCACCTTCCAGTGAGGAAAGCGACCGTGGCTCAAACGACTCTGGGGGGCACGTCCCGCTCGGCGCTGGATCTGGCGGCGACCCGCCTGCAGTTCCCGGCTCTGACCCGCCGCCATCGCGGCCACCTGGTGGCGTACTTCGACGGCCCGGGCGGTACCCAGGTGCCTCGGTCAGTCGCCGAAGCGATGACCGATTACCTCTACAATCACAACGCCAATACCCACTGGGCCTATCCCACCAGCGAAGAAACCGACGCTCTCCTCCGGGAGGCCCGCGAGGCGGTTGCTGATTTCCTCGGCGCGAGCCCCGCCGAGGTCGTCTTTGGCGCCAACATGACCACGCTCACGTTCCACCTGGCTCGGGCCCTGGGCAGACGCTTCGGGCCCGGCGACGAGATAGTGATAACCGAGCTCGACCACCATGGCAACGTCGCGCCTTGGCAGGCCCTCGCCCGGGAGCGAGGCGTGACCCTCCGCTGGGTCCCTTTCGACCCGGCCTCCGGAGAGCTCGAGTGGCACGCCTTGGAAGAAAGCCTCGGGCCGAGGACCCGCGTCCTCGCTATCGGCGCGGCATCAAACGCGCTGGGCACCATCAGCGACGTCAGCCGGGCCGCCCGCTTGGCCCGGCAGGCCGGGGCGCTCTGCTTTGTGGATGCCGTCCACTATGCCGCGCACGCCCGGGTGGATGTCGCCGCGATCGGCTGCGATTTCCTGGCTTGCTCGGCTTACAAATTCTATGGACCCCACCTCGGCATCCTCTATGGACGGAAGGACCTCGTGGAATCGCTCGATGTGCCCAAGCTGGCTCCGGCCCCCGACACATCGCCGGAACGCCTCGAGACCGGCACCCAGAATCACGAGGGCATCGTCGGCGCCCGGGCAGCCGTCGAGTTCCTCGCCTCGCTGGGTGAGGGCGGCGACCGCCGGGCCAGGCTCGCCGACACCGGCCTCCGGCTCAGGGAGCACGGACAGCGGCTGGTAGAACGCCTGTGGAAGGGTCTCGCGGCGATACCGGGCGTGTGCCTGTACGGGCCGCCCCCCGAACGACCCCGCACACCGACCGTGGCCTTCACCGTGCGGGGGCACCGAAGCGAGCAGGTCGCGCGGCGGCTCGGGGAGACGGGACTGTTTGTGTCCCACGGGGACTTCTACGCTGCGACGGTGATTGAACGCTTGGGACAGGCTGCCGACGGGGTGGTGCGCGCCGGCTGCGCCTGCTACACCACGGATGAGGAAATCGATCGGCTGCTCCAGGGCGTGGCGGACCTGCGACCTCCGCCGTAGCCACGCCAGCCGTCTGGCGCCACACGCCCTCTGGTTCCACTTTTAGCCGCGTCCGATCTGCGGTCGCAGGATCTTCAACGCAGGATTCGACTATGAGCGCGACGTCCGCGGTGCGAGTCGTTCGGGCCCCCAGGGGCACCCGCCTCAGCTGCCGGGGATGGCACCAGGAAGCCGCCCTGCGGATGTTGATGAACAACCTCGATCCCGACGTTGCTGAACGCCCCGATGAGCTGATCGTGTACGGCGGCACCGGCCGGGCGGCGCGCAATTGGGAATGCTTCGACCGGATCGTGACGACGCTCCAGCGCCTGGCCGACGACGAAACCCTCCTCATCCAGAGCGGGAAGCCGGTCGGTGTCTTCGCGACTCACCCGGAGGCCCCCCGCGTACTCATCGCCAACGCCCACCTGGTGCCGCGCTGGGCTACCTGGGAGGAGTTCCGCCGGCTCGAAGCCCTCGGGCTGACCATGTACGGCCAGATGACGGCGGGCTCCTGGATCTACATCGGCACCCAGGGCATCCTGCAGGGGACCTACGAGACCTTCGCCGAATGCGCCCGCCAGCACTTCGGCGGAACCCTGGCGGGACGCCTGGTGGTAACCGGCGGCCTCGGCGGCATGGGAGGAGCGCAACCCCTGGCGGCCACCATGAACGGAGCGGCCTTTCTGGGGGTGGACGTGGATCCCGAGCGGATCCGCCGACGGGTCGATACCGGGTATTGCGACGCTATTGAGACCTCGCTGGATCGAGCGCTGGACGCCGTGTCAGAGGCCAAGGCCGCCCGCCAGAGCCGGTCCGTCGGTCTGGTCGGCAACATCGCCGAGGTACTCCCGGAGCTGGTACGGCGTGGCATCGTGCCGGACGTGGTGACCGACCAGACCTCCGCGCACGACCTGCGGCTGGGCTACATCCCTGCGGGGTGCTCCCTGGAGCGGGCGGCGACGCTCCGTGACACCGATCCGCGCGGCTACGAGGCGCGGGTGCTGGACTCCATGGTCGTTCACGTCGACGCGATGCTGGCGCTCCAGGCAAAAGGCGCGGTGACCTTCGACTACGGCAACAACCTTCGCGGCCAGGTGGCCGATCATCGCGGCCGCCAGGAAGCGTTTCGAATCCCTGGGTTCGTCCCCGAGTTCATCCGACCCTTGTTCTGCCGCGGGGCGGGCCCGTTCCGCTGGGCCGCCCTGTCCGGGAACCCGGCCGACATCGCGGTTACCGATCAGGCGGTGCTGGACACCTTCCCCCGCAACGAGCCCCTGGCTCGCTGGATCCGTACCGCCCGCGACAAAGTGCGCTTCCAGGGGCTTCCGGCCCGGATCTGCTGGCTGGAGTACGGCGAGCGAGCCGAGATGGGCCTGCGCTTCAACTGGCTGGTGCGGAACCGGAAGGTGGACGCGCCCATCGTCATCGGCCGGGACCACCTCGATACCGGGTCGGTCGCCTCGCCGAACCGGGAGACTGAGGGGATGAAGGACGGCTCCGACGCCATCGCAGACTGGCCTCTCCTTAATGCCCTCCTGAACACCGCATGTGGCGCCAGCTGGGTCTCGATTCACCACGGCGGAGGCGTCGGGATCGGGTACTCCATTCATAGTGGCATGGTGGCCGTAGCCGACGGCACCGACTCCGGCGATCGCCGGTTGCAGCGCGTCCTTACAGCCGACCCCGGAACCGGCGTGATGCGACACGCCGATGCCGGGTATTCCCTCGCGATTGACACGGCACGCGAGCGAGGGATCGACCTCCCGATGGTGGACCCCGCCAAGTAGGGCAGCCTCGTGTATCCATCTTCTTCGGGGCCCCCGGCTGTCACTTCCCCGTTTCCCGTTCCCCGTTCCCACCTGTCCTGATGCCCGTTCTCCGCGACATCGGCACGCTGGTCACCTGTGCCCCGACCGGTGGGCAGGCCGATGTGCATCCGGTTCCGGACGCCGCCCTGGTGTGGGACCGGGAAACCATTCGGTGGGCAGGACCGGCGCGGGACCTGCCGGCCGAGTTCTCCCGGTGGGAGACCCACGGGGCAGGGGGTGCCCTGGTCGTGCCGGGCCTGGTGGACTGCCACACGCACTTGGCCTTTGGTGGGTGGCGGGCGGAAGAGTTCGAGCAGCGCATTCGCGGCCGTACCTATCTCGAGATCGCGAGCGCCGGAGGCGGGATCGCCGCCACGGTCGCCCGGACTCGGGCGGCCACCACTGGCGAACTCCGGCGCCGTTGCGTCGCCCATCTGGCGGCCATGGCCGAGCTCGGAGTCACGACGGTTGAGGCCAAGAGCGGCTACGGCCTCACCCCCGAGCACGAACTCCGAATCCTCGAGGTCTACCGGGATCTGGGCGACACGGCACAGCGGATCGTACCCACGCTGCTTGCGGCTCACGTAGTCCCCCCGGACTACCGGGATCACCGGGAGATGTATCTCCGGCTGGTGACGGACGAGATCATTCCCCAGGCCGCCACGCGGGCTCTGGCGCGGTTCTGTGATGTCTTCGTCGAAGAAACGGCGTTCTCGGTGGAGGAGGGAAGGCGGGTCCTCACGGCGGGCCTGGCCGTGGGGCTCAGACCCAAGGTGCACGCCGACCAGCTGACCTGGACCGGAGGAGCGGAGCTTGCGGCGGAGGTCGGTGCCGTCTCCGCCGATCATCTGGAATGCATTTCAGCTGCAGGGATTCGCTGCCTGCGACAGGCCGGCACCGTGGCCGTCAGCCTGCCATTCGCCTCGCTCTATCTCAATGCGTCGCCGATGCCGGCCCGCCGCCTGATTGAAGCCGGGGTCCCGGTGGCCGTCGCCACCGATTTCAATCCCGGCTCTGCCCCAAGCTACCACCTGCCCATGGCGCTCACTCTTGCCTGCACTCTGCAGCGGATGACTCCAGCCGAGGCACTCAAGGGAGCAACCAGTATCGCCGCCCGGGCCATCGGGTTGGAGTCCGAGGTCGGGTCTCTCGAGCCCGGCAAGTCGGCCGACTTCGCGGTCATCGACGCGTCCAGCGTAGAGCACTGGCTGTATCATCTGCGGGCCAACGCCTGCGTGCGCACGGTCGCGAGGGGGAAGGAGATCTGGCGGGTGTAGGGGCGGCTTACCTGCCCCACCGGCCCTAATGGCACACCCGCACCCGTCCTCCCACACTCCCTCACGTCAGCTTCTGCTCGACTACTGCCAACACATTGGCTTCGCGAGTTGCCGCCACCTCCAGCAGTCGCCGACCCTCGGCGAGCAGGGCCGTTCTCTGCTCCGGATCGGCGAGCCCGGGGAGATTGATGCGGACGTTGAGCCAGGCGGCGTGCACTGCGGCGCGGGCGCAGAGGGCGCCGACCCCTGCGTCGGATACCGAGGCTGGGTTCCCGTCGGACGCCATCGCCTCCAGGAGGTCAAAGGACTCGGTCGCCAGCTGCATCACCCGGAGGGGAACCGCGATCGCATCCCGCGTCGCATGCTGCAGAGTGACCGAGCGGCTGGCTTGTTCCTCGGGGGTGGTCCTGGGGAGGGACAGGGCTTTCAGCACCCGATTGAAGGCATGCGTGTCCGCATCCACCAGCCGGAGCAGCTGGTCCTTGAGCGCCTGGCCTCGCTCCGCCCACCGGGAGAACCCTTCCCACCGGTCGTCCCAGCCTCGCTTGTGAGCCGACAGGTTCGCCACCATGGTCCCGAGCGCCGCACCGAACGCGCCCACGGCCGCCGCTACGGAACCACCACCGGGGGCAGGGCCCTCGCTCGCGGTTTCGTCCGCAAAAGCCGCGAGGGCCATCTCCTCCAGGTGCCGATCCCCGGCCCGGCGCAGCCGGTACTCGATGACGCGGTCCTCCGGCTTGAACGGCCCCAGCTCGTCCAGGCCAAGCGACTTGATGGCGATCTTGAGGAGCTCCTTCTCCGAGACCCCCAGCGAACGCTTCTGTTTCCGCAGAAAGTGGCGGCCTGCCTCCAGCATGGAGGCGAGTGGGACCAGCCCCACAAGCTCGGAGCCGGTGACGCGAAGTCCACGAACATCGGCGGCCCGGCACACCTCCTCGAAGGCGACATGGAGCGGTGTCACCACCAGATCGGTGAGATTCATCGACACCTGAGCGACGCCGTACTCCGGGATGTACCAGCCGATCGCCTTCACGGCCTTGAGGGTGCCCGGAACCATCACGGGACGGCCCGAGGCGTCCGTGACCACCCTGCCGGTGAGCGGATCACCTTCCCGCTTGGGACGGCCGGCTTCCCGGACGTCGAATGCAACCGCGTTGGCTCGGCGGGTCGAGGTGGTGTTGAGGTTGACGTTGTAGGCGACCAGGAAGCCCCGCGCGCCGATCACCGTGGCGCCACTCCTGGGGTTGAACTGGGCCGGTCCGAAATCCGGCCGCCATTCGGGCCGCAGGATCTTTTCTGCCAGCCCTTCATACTCCCCGGCGCGGATCGCGGCCAGATCCTTTCGCCCTGGATCAGGCTGGGCCGCCTCGTACAGGTAGACCGGGATCGCCAGTTCCCGGCCGACCCGTTCGGCCAGCCGGGCAGCGTGCCGTGCCGTGTCCTGGAGCGAGATGCCCGTGATCGGAATGAGGGGGCAGACGTCCGTTGCCCCCAGCCGCGGGTGTGCCCCGTGGTGCCCGCGCATGTCGATCAGGCTGGCCGCGGCCTGGATGGCCTGAAACGCCGCCTGCAGGACCGCCTCGGGAGGGCCGGCGAACGTTACGACGGTCCGGTTCGTCGCATGACCCGAGTCCACGTGGAGCAGGACGACCCCATCCACCGCCCCGATGCGGTCGGTGATCTGCCGGATGGTTTCCGGGTTACGACCTTCAGAAAAGTTCGGGACGCACTCGATCAGGGCGGACATGGGATTGGGGATGGGGAATAAGGGACCGGGAGATTGGTGGATTTGGTGTCGGGACGTGAGGGATTGTAGGGCCGGGAATCCCGAACGGTAAGCTGGTGGCGGCGCCGTCGGGGCGAAAACGCCCACCTTTTTCCCCAATCCCACCCCCACATCCCGCGCTCCCCCAATCCCGCACCCGCCAGATCCCCCACTCCCCCAACTCCCCACTGCTCCAATCTCCCACTCCCCATTCCTGCCCCTTGCGCCCCTCGCGAGCCCGAGGTACAATCCCGCCCCCGCAGAATTCCCGTAAGGTCCTTGTGGGTGGTTGGTTGGGGTGGGAGTGGGCCGGCTGGGAAAGCCGGAAGTCGTGTTATCCCTTGACGATGCGGCGTGTGGCGACTATAATGTAAGGCTGCCATTGACCGTGGCACAAAGCTCTTTGACAATCGATGTGAGCAATGGGTGTGGCAGTGCGGACCCTGTGACCCGTGGCGCGTGCAGACGCGATGCGGGAAGGGTTTACATATCTGCAAATACACGTGATTCGGACGAACTGACGAAAACCAGATCGTTTGTTTCTAGAGCTGTTCAAACACTCTTGGAGAGTTTGATCCTGGCTCAGGACGAACGCTGGCGGCGTGCCTAACACATGCAAGTCGAACGGGACCCGCAAGGGTTCAGTGGCGAACGGGTGCGTAACACGTGAGGAACTTGCCCATCGGCGGGGGATAGCCGGCCCAACGGCCGGGTAATACCGCGTACGACCCTTGGGGGGCATCCCCTGGGGGTGAAAGCAGCAATGCACCGATGGAGAGCCTCGCGGCCTATCAGCTAGTTGGTGAGGTCATGGCTCACCAAGGCGACGACGGGTAGCTGGTCTGAGAGGATGATCAGCCACATTGGGACTGAGACACGGCCCAGACTCCTACGGGAGGCAGCAGTGGGGAATATTGCGCAATGGGCGAAAGCCTGACGCAGCGACGCCGCGTGTGGGATGACGGCCTTCGGGTTGTAAACCACTGTCGGGAGGGACGAATGCGCCGCAAGGCGAGTGACGGTACCTCCAAAGGAAGCACCGGCTAACTCCGTGCCAGCAGCCGCGGTAATACGGAGGGTGCGAGCGTTGTCCGGAATCACTGGGCGTAAAGGGCGCGTAGGCGGCCTGGTAAGTAGGGGGTGAAATCCTGCGGCTTAACCGCAGGGCTGCCTTCTAAACTGTCAGGCTCGAGCACGGTAGAGGCAGATGGAATTCCCGGTGTAGCGGTGGAATGCGTAGAGATCGGGAAGAACACCAGTGGCGAAGGCGGTCTGCTGGGCCGTTGCTGACGCTGAGGCGCGACAGCGTGGGGAGCAAACAGGATTAGATACCCTGGTAGTCCACGCCGTAAACGATGGGCACTAGGCGTCGGGGGGAGCGACCCTCCCGGTGCCGTCGCTAACGCAGTAAGTGCCCCGCCTGGGGAGTACGGCCGCAAGGCTGAAACTCAAAGGAATTGACGGGGGCCCGCACAAGCGGTGGAGCATGTGGTTTAATTCGA
>DATBLR010000082.1:0-21814 GCA_036555275.1 Gemmatimonadales bacterium
CGGGTCGAGTCGCTCTGCAGGCGGGAAATCAGGATCTGGTCCAGGTAGACATCGGGTTTGGGTCCGCCCGCGAGCCGGATGGCCTCGCTCAGCCGCATTCCCGGCGACAGCCCGACAACCCCGGGAATCCAGACGTTGCCCTTGATCTGGACCTGGCGGTATCGTCGCTCGGCGATCTGGAAGACCGTTACCGAGTCGCCCGGCATGATCGGGAACTGCGGTCCCAGTCCGTCCCGAAACTGATCGCTGGCCAGGTCGATGACGACCCGATCCCGCTCGCCGGGCTCGCGCTGGGCCGCCGGAAGCACCCGGTCGATCTGCACCCGCCGGCGGACGGCCTGGGCCGTGAAGCCGCCGGAAGCCTGCAACAGGTCCCGCAGGGTCTCGCCCGGGCGCAGCTCGTAGATCGCCGGCCGGATGACTTCGCCGGCGATCTTGACCCGGGTCCACCGGGCCGGTACGAACACCACGTCGCCGGTCTGCAACCGGATGTCGTGGTTGTTGTCGCCGCGCAGGAGATAGTCATACAGATCCAGGGAGTCCACGAGCACTCCGCCGCGCCGGATCTCCACCCGGCGGAAGGTGCCGTTCAACCCCGGTCCGCCGGCGGCGTAGAGCGCCGTCATCACGGTGCCGGCCGCCGATACCTGGAACGAGCCCGGCCGGGCGACCTCGCCGGTCACGTACACCTGCACGGTGCGAAGGCGAGAAACGGTGACGTTGAAGTGGGTGGTCGCGCCGGTTCCCCGCCGGACCCCGGAGTACACCCGTCCCAACCGCGCGTACAGCAGGTCTTCGAGCTGAGCCAGGGTGAGATTGGCGACGTACAGCTGTCCCACCTGCGGGATGGCGATGAAGCCCTCCCGGGTAACCGTCAGGTCGTGGGCCGTTTCCACATCGCCGGTAAGGATCAGCACCAGGCCGTCGCCGGGGCCGAGGCGGTAGCTCGGGTCCACCGGCCCGGCGAGCGCAGGTTGAAACACGGAGGTCGCGCGCCGGAAGAACGCGACTCCGAACACCCGGAGTGTCCGGGTAGTGTCCGCCAGCGAGTCGGCCCGGAGTGAATCTGCCACCCGCTGGGCGGAATCGGTGAGCGCAAGCAGGGTGTCGACCGCTTCGCCCGCGATCACGCCCAGCACCCGCACTGCATCCAGCACGTCGGAGCCCGGCGTGACCTTCACGGTCGTGTCGGCGCCCGCGAGGTAAGGGTCGAGCAGGTTCTCCGGGTAGCCCGCAGCCCGGAGCCGAGCCCGCACCTGTTCACGGGTGAGCCCCGAGGCGCCGATTCGCTGGCGCAACTGTTCCACCAGGTCGGGGCGGGTCCTCAGGAGCTGCTGGGCCTGCGCGGGCGTGGGGAGCACTTGGCCCGGCGCGGCCGGGATCGGCTGCCCCTGGGTGGGAACCTGGGCGAACAGGGCGGAGCTTGAACCGAGCAGGAGGGCCAGAGCCCAGGCGAGCGCACGGTGGTGGCGGCTCGGGCGAATAGGCATGGTGGCGGGAAGATGGAGGCGGCCCGGAGGGGGGTCAACCCAGTGGGCTGAGGAAACCGTGCGGAAAACGAGAGGGGAGAAGAGGGAATAGGGAACGGGGAACGGGGAACGGGAAACAGATGCGCAGTCCCGTTCCCTGTTCCCCGTTCCCGGTTCCCCGTTCCCTGTCATTTCTTCCCCGTGACCGACTCCCAGAACTGAAGCGTACGCCTGGCCACCGCGTCGTCCACGAACTCGGTCATGACCCTGAGCCTGGCCTCCTTGCCCAGCCGAATCCGCTCGCGGGGAGCGTCCACCAGGCGCTGCAGGGCGGAGGTGAGCGCGGCGACGTCGTCTTCGGGGACGATCAGGCCGGCGGCCCCGATGAGTTCCGGCAGGGCACCCGAGTCACTGCCGATCACGGTGACGCCGTGGCCCATGGCCTCCACCAGTGCCGCGGGGGAAGACTCCACCCATTGCGACGTGGTGCGCGACGGAACCACGAGGCAATCGAGCGTCGGCCAGACGTCCTTGAGGCTGCCCGGCGGCAGGGCTCCGTACCAGGTGATGCGGGAGGCGATGCCGAGCCGCTCGGCGAGGGCCTCCAGCTGCTCCTGCATCGGACCGCTGCCGACCACACTGAGCCGCCAGCGTCCGAGGAGCTTCACGCAGGCTCGGAACAACGTGTCCAGCCCCTTTTCGGGCACCAGCCGCCCCACGAAGCCGATCGCCAGCTCGGGCTGTTCCGGGCGGATGGTCTCGAGGGGAGCGGTCAGCCCTAGCTGGGGCAGGGCCGTTACCGGTATGCCGGGGTGAGCCCGCGCCAGGAGCGCGGCTGCGAGTTTGTTCCCGCCGACCAGCGCGCGGGCGCGGCTCAGAGTGCGCTTGCGACGCCATCCCTCCGCGAAGGAGTAGGGGCGCCTGACGCTCTCCCAGGAGCACGCGACGATGAGGATCCCCAGCCGCGCCCCCCGGGCACTGGCGGTGGTGGCGGCGGGGCTCCACGGCTCCGACTCGATCTGGAGAATCTGGGGTCGGAAGTCACTGAGGAGCCGCTGCAGGTCACGACCCTTCCAGCGGCCGGCTTCCCCCCGTTCCGCGCTGACCGGGATCGGGACGATCCGGACGCCGCCGTCGTTGCCCCAGGTGGCTTGGAGCGGCGCTCCGCGCAAGGTCGGCGACCACCGGGCTGGCACCGCGACGCTCAGCGTGCAGCCGAGGCTCACGAGGGCTTTCAGCTTCCCCCGGGTAGCGGGATCGATATAGGTGTGGGAGACGATGACGGCACGCATGGAAGGAATGACCCTCAAACGGAATCAGGCACAATACCGTGCCGCGACCGGAAGGGAAGGGGTGAGGTGCTTGCCATACGGCCGAGTCGCCGAGCCACCCATTCCGTTGACTCTGTTTCCGGACCCGGTCAACTTGCGGCACCGCCGATGCGCATCCTTCATCTCGCCAAGTATTACTGGCCCCGCTCCGGTGGCATGGAGCGCGTGGTCCAGGATCTCGCCGAAGGCGCGGCCGCTCTGGGACACGAGGTGGCCGTCGTGGCGGTGGAGAGCCGGGCGGGCGGGCGAGTCGGGGGACGGCAGCGATCCACGGTCACCCGGGTATTCTCCTTTGGCGTGCTGGGCTCGGAAGAAATCGCGCCGGGGTACCTGACCGCCGCCCGGCGGCGGGCCGACATCATCCACCTGCATCACCCCCATCCGCTGGCCGACATCGCGAGCCTGCTCAGGAGCCGGCGGACCCCGCTGGTGGTGACCCAGCATGCCGACGTCCGCAAGGGTGCCTATCAACTGCTCGCGCGCGCGGTGCTCCGGCGGGCGGCGGCGATCGTCGTCCCCAGCCGGGCTCACCTGGCGTTGTCACACGAGCTGGAGGGGTTCGAGCAGAAGACCGAGGTCATTCCGTTCGGGATCGACGAAACCCGCTGGGCCGACGTGCCCAGGCGGCCTATGGATGCGCCCCCCAGGGCGCTGTTCATCGGGCGGCTGGTGAAATACAAGGGGCTGGACGTCCTGCTCCGTGCCCTGGAGCGAGTCCCCGACCTGCGGCTGGACATCGTCGGGGCAGGGCCCGAAGGCCCCCAGCTCAAGACGCTGACCCAGGCCCTCGCGCTGGCCGACCGGGTTCGTTTCTTTGGCGAGTATCCGGACGAGGACCTGCCGCGACGGATGCAGGAAGCGGATTTCCTGGTCCTGCCCTCGGTCACCATGGACGAGATGTTCGGACTGACCGTGCTGGAGGCGATGGCGGCGGGACGGCCGGTCATTACCAGCGCGGTGCCGACCGGGGTCCGGGAGGTCAACGTGCCGGGTGAGACCGGCCTCGAGGTTCCGGTCCGCGACGTCCGTTCCCTGGCGGAGGCCTTGGATACCCTGGCCCGCGACCCCTTCATGCGGGAAACCATGGGCGACGCCGGCCGAGCGCGAGTGGAGAAGTATTTCACCCGCCAGCTGATGGCCGAGCGGCACGTGGCCTTGTACGAGCGGGTGCTGGCGTATCTGCAGAGTCAGCCGGAGGGCTGAAAGTACCGAGTACCGTGTACCGCGTACATTCCTGCTGTGCCCAGTGCCCAGTGCCCAGTGCCCAGTGCCCAGTGCCGGGTGCGGATTATTTTCCGTCGTACGCGGTACGCGGTACACGGTACGTTGTACTTGTCCCGGGCCCTTAGCTCAGCTGGTTAGAGCAGTGGACTCATAATCCATAGGTCGCTGGTTCAAATCCAGCAGGGCCCACTTTGCTTCGTCGCGATTGTTCCACGCTGTGGCATGCCGGCCACTCTGGCGTCTCGGTTCGCCGGTCGGTAAATCTCAATTCGTCCCCATGATACGCTTCAATCACGTCACCGGCAGCCTCGCCGGCACCTCGGCCGAGTACGACAAGCGGTCGATCCGCGTCGGGACCAGCGGGGATTGCGACGTGCGCTACGACCTGGACCGGGATCCGGAGGTCGGGCGCTACCACGCCGCCATTGTCATGAAGGAAAACGCATACCACGTGCTGGACCTGGGCCAGGCAGGCGGCGTGTGGGTGAACGGCGGCCGGGTCCAGAGCCACGTCTTGCGGAGCGGGGACCGGGTCCGGTTCGGCGGCGATGGCGGACCGGAAGCGGAGATCGCGGTGGTGTTCGACCCGAACTACGATGCCGCACAGGACGCGGCCCAGATGGTCGAGGTGTTCAAGGGGAAGACCCGGGAGGCGTCGGCCCTGCGTCTGGTCGAAGCGGCGGCGGAGCGGGTCGCGGAGGAACGGGCCAAGGCGGGCGGCACCAAGTCCCGCCGCACCATGGAGGTCATGGCCACCACCATCCAGGAGGTGGGCGACCTGATGACCTTCAAGACCCGCAGCCGGTGGGTCAAGATCGTCTCGGTCGTCGCGGCTGTTTCGCTGCTGGTCGTGTCGGTCATGGGGGCGGTGATCTACAGCCAGCACCGGAAAATCGCCGAGCTGCTCGATGCGAAAGGACGCTTCGACGAGCAGATTCACGCCATCCAGGTGAAGATGGACGCGGAGCGGGATTCGTTCCAGCTGGTGCTGCTGGAGCGGCAGCTCAATGAGGTCACCGCCAACGCGGAGCGGACCCTGGCGGATCTGGCCCGGACCGACCGGGCCAAGGCCAAGGAAGTGGCGGAGAGCGGCGACGAGCTGGACCGGGAAATCCGGGAGATCCTGCGGCAGTTCGACGCCGAGACCTACGCGGTGCCCCCGATCTTCAAGGAGCGGCTCGCCTATCACATCCAGGAGCTGCGGCGCGCCGGCCCCACGGCGCGGATCATCTACCGCCGCAAGGTGAAGTACTGGCCCCAGATCACCGCCGAGTTCAAGGCGCTGGAGCTGCCGGATGTCATGGCGTATGTGGCCTGGACCGAATCCCAGTTCGACCCCTATGCCAGGAGTTCGGCGGGTGCCCGCGGCATGTGGCAGATGACGCGCACGACCGCTCAGGCGATGGGGCTCCGGGTGGATGGCTCGGTGGACGAGCGGACCGACGTCCCCCGGCAGACCAGGGCCGCGGCCAAGTACCTGGCAGGGCTGCTGGCGGAGTTCGGCGAGGACGCCTTCATGCTGGCGATGGCGAGCTATAACAAGGGGGAGAACGGCGTCCGGCGGGTCCTACGTAAGGTGGCCCAGACGCCCGGCGGCTTCAAGAAGAGCCGGCGCGACTTCTGGCACCTCTATCGGCTGAAGCTGCTGCCCGATGAGACCCGCGAATACGTCCCCAAGATCCTGGCGGCCGCCATCATGTGCACCCATCCGGAGAAATACGGACTCCTCGCCCCACCCGACTCGGCTGCCCCGCCCGCCGCGGCCGGCACGCGACACGGGGCGCTGGTTCGGTAGGCCGGCATCCCGTCCGGGGGTACCTGACGATGGCGCTGGCGTAATACCGGGGTAATAGTCGAATGACAGCTTTGTCATTCGCCCCTGTGAGGGGGGTCACTTCCGTTCACTGGGCCCGGGTTTACAATTCCGGCACCTTGCGCATGGCATTCGCCCCTTCGCGTGCGCGTTTTGGGTCCCCTAGCTGGAGGTTTGGGATGCGTCGCATCCTGTGGGTCGTGCCGCTGGTGCTGGCGATGGGCTGCAATCAGCACAAGGAGGAACTGGCGAAGGCGCTGGCCGACGCGCAGGCTCTCGCGGCAGAAAAGGACAGCCTGATCACCGAGGTCCTGGAGACCTCGAAATTCGTCAACAGTGTGAATGAAGAGCTGGCGAAGGCGCGGACCGCGGTGGTCACCTCCGCGACCAACACCGATGCTGGCACGCCCGCCGAGCGGGACCGTGCCGCCCGCAGCGCGGCGCTGGAGCGGGTGTCGGCGCTGGTGGCCCGGCTCAACGAGACCGAGCAGCGGCTGGAGCAGAGCAGCCAGCGGGCGCGTTCGCTCTCCGGCCGCAACACCGCGCTGCTCCGCCAGATCGAGGAATACAAGGCCAGCGTCGACAGTCTGCAGGCCACCGCGCAGCGCACCGAGTCCGAACTCCGCGCGGTCATCGACTCACAGTCGGTGCAGATCGCCGGCCTCAACCAGCAGCTCGATACCGCCCGGGTCGCGAACGAGCAGCTGACGACCCAGACGGTCGCGCTCAGGGACACGGTGACCAACCTGACGCACTACAAGAACACCGTGTTCTACATCGCCGGCACCGAGGACGAGCTACTCAAGAAGGGCGTCGTCGTGAAAGAAGGGCACAAGTTCCTCTTCTTCGGTGGCAAGCAGTTGCATCCCGCGCGCAGCCTGGACTCGTCGGTGTTTACCGCGGTGGACAAGACCAACGGCACCATCGATCTGCCGGCGAACCGGGAGTACAAGGTCGTGTCCCGGCAGGACCTCAACTATGCTGACACCACGTCGGTGAAGGACGGTAAGCTCCAGGGCAAGCTCCAGATCAACCAGCCGGAGCAGTTCTGGGCGGGGTCGCGGTATCTGATTCTGGTGGAGAACTAGGGCGGTCGGCCGACGGCTCTCGGCTGCCGGCTCCCCGTCGCAGGAGCGGCCCTCCGGTCTCGCACCGGAGGGCCGTTTTCATGTCCGAATGCGGCCGCAGCGGGGAGGCTTCTCGTCGCTGCGGGCATCCTTCACGCCAACCTGCTGTCCCGCCCGCATTTGCCGGGTACCTCCGGTCGGGCGAGGTGTCACCGGCACGGGCGTGACCCGGGGCAAGTCGTGCGGTGTTGCTCATGGCCGCTTCACATGCGGCTCATGGCTCCCGGTCTAGAATGCAGAGATTTCGGCTGGAGGGATTGATGGCCCCGGCGGCGTCCCCCGCGAGCCCGGCGCGCAAATTCCGGATCTCGCCCCGCAACTTGCTCTTCTGGCTGTTACCGATCGTCGCGGTCGTGGCAGTGTTGCAGTGTCCCGGGTGGCGGGACGAATCGCCGATGATCACCTATACCCAGTTCGAGGCCCAGCTCGATGGGGACAACATCGCCTCGGTGGAGATCGCTCCGGACGAGCGCCTGCTGAGCGGCGCCCTGCGTCAGGCGGCGGTGATCGACGGCCGCCACATTTCCCGCTTCCGAACCGCTCTCCCCTTCACCGATCCGGCTCCCCTGGTCGCCCGCCTCGAGGTCCGGGGCGTGCCCATCGAAGGAAAGGCCCCATCATCGCCCTGGAGCGGCGTGCTCTTCGCCATCCTTCCATGGGTCCTGATCGGAGGCGTCTGGCTCTTTGCCCTGCGCCAGGCGCGGCAGACGGGTGCCCAGGCGATGGCATTCGGGAGAGCCAGAACGGCTGTCATCTCGCCTGAGAGCCCGAAGGTAACCTTCGCCGACGTTGCCGATGTCGAGGAGGCGAAGGCGGAACTGCAGGAGATTGTGGCCTTTCTCAAGGCTCCGGAGCGGTTCCAGCGTCTGGGTGGCCGACTGCCGAAGGGGGTGCTGCTGGTGGGCCCCCCCGGCAGCGGCAAGACTCTGTTGGCGCGGGCCACCGCAGGCGAGGCCGGCCGGCCGTTCCTGTCCATTTCGGCGTCGGACTTCGTCGAGCTGTTCGTGGGGGTGGGGGCCGCACGGGTGCGGGATCTGTTCGAGCGAGGGAAGGCCTCGGCGCCCTGCCTCATCTTCATCGACGAACTGGATGCGGTCGGCCGGGTGCGGGGCGTTGCCCTCGGCGGCGGCCATGAGGAGAGGGAGCAGACCCTGAATCAGCTGCTGGTGGAGATGGACGGGTTCGAGCCGAACGAGGGAGTGATTCTGCTGGCCGCGACCAATCGGCCGGACGTGCTGGACCCCGCGCTCCTGCGGCCGGGCCGGTTCGACCGCCGGATCGTGGTCGACCTTCCGGACGTAAAGGGCAGGGAACTCATTCTCCGCATGCACGCGCGCAAGGTGCCGCTCGCGGACAATGTGGATCTTTCGGTCCTCGCTCGTGGCACACCTGGCATGTCCGGAGCCGACCTCGCGAACATCATCAACGAGGCCGCGCTGCTCGCCGCGCGGCGGGACAAGCTGCATGTCGAGCAGCAGGACCTCGACGACGCCCGGGACAAAGTCGCCCTGGGGATCGAGCGCCGCAGTCTGGTACTGACCGAGGCTGACCGCCGCCTCACCGCATATCACGAGTCGGGTCACGCCCTGGTCAACCTGCTGATCCCGGGCCTCGACCCCGTCCAGAAAGTGAGCATCATCCCCCGGGGCCAGGCGCTCGGCATCACCTTCGCACTTCCTGAGGAAGATCGGCACAGCTATACCAGGGAGTACCTGCTCGGCAGGCTGGCGGTGGCCCAGGCTGGTCGTGCCGCGGAGGAGATCGTCTTTGGCCCGGAGCAGGTGACCACGGGGGCCGCACAGGACTTCGCCCAGGCGACTGATCTCGCTCGGCGCATGATCACCGAGTTTGGCATGAGCGAGGCTTTGGGGCCCGTCACCGTCGCTCAGAGTGAAGGGCTGGTATATCTCGGACATGAGACCGGCCGCCGCGCCCAGGTGTCGGAGAGCATCGCCGAACTGGTCGACCACGAGGTCCGTCGGCTGCTCACGGATGCCTTGACGAGGGCGCGCGACCTGATTCGCGGGAATGTCGAGAAGCTCCACACCCTGGCGCGTGGCCTGCTGGAGAGGGAAACCCTGGACCGACCCGCCCTGGAGGCCATCATGCGCGGAGAGTCGGTTCCGCCGGCTGCCGGCGTCCCCGCTTCCGGGGGTGCTCTCGCGACCGGCGCGGGTCGTGATGCCGGGGCGCCGCATCACGTCGAAGGCCCCCCGACGCTTGCCGCTCCGGGTCCAACAGTTCGGGTGGATTGAATCACTTTCGGGCTCAGGCGTGATGCGGAGGCGACGGCCGTCATCAAGAGTCGACAACTCTATCCCGGCCGATTCGCCCGCCACCACTCGACCGCCTGCTCCTCTCCCCAGGGCTCCACGTCGATCGCATCCAGCGACCGGGCCAGCTCCGCGGCACTCCGGGGCCGGGCATCCGGCCGTTTCGCCAGGCAGGCGAGCACCAGTCGGTCCAGCGCCTCAGGCACCGGGAGCTCGGTGCGTTGCGATGGTGGAACCGGCTCCTCCCGCAGGTGTTTGGCGACCATTTGGAATCCGCTGTCCGCTTCGAAGACCAGACGGCCGGTGAGGAGGTAGTAGGCGACCCCCCCGACTGCGTAGATGTCCGCTCGTCCATCGATCGCCTCACCCAGCGCCATCTCGGGAGCCATGTAGGCGGGGGTTCCGGGCGTGAGCCCGGCAGCGGTCGCGAGCGAGTGCTCACCAGCCGGGCCTGCCACGGACTTGACCAGCCCGAAGTCGAGGACCTTGACGAAGTCGTGGCGCAGACCGAGCCGTCCCACATGGATGTTGGCGGGCTTGATGTCCCGGTGCACCAGGCCGCGCGCGTGCGCCTCCTCCAGCGACTCGCACACCTGGCGCAGGAGGTAGATCACCCGGCCAGCCGGTACCGGGCCCTTCTGGCTCACCAGCGACTCGAGATCCATCCCGTCGAGCATTTCCATCGCGAAATAGAGTGTCTGGTCTTCCGTCACCCCGAAGTCATACAACTCGACCGTGTGGGGTGATCGCAGGCTTGCCGCAACCTCGGCCTCGCGCTGGAAGCGCTTGATTGCCAGTTGCGTTGCCACCGCATCGTCCGCGCCAAGCATCTCGGGCCGGATCAGTTTGATCGCGGCCGGCCGGGCCAGCATGCTGTGGGTCGCCCGATAGACCTCTCCCATGCCACCCCGCCCCAGTAATTCGCCCAGCTGGTAGCTGCCCAACTCCCGCGCCCTGGTGACCTGCTGGCCGAGCCGGGTGACGACGTGCGAGATGACGACCGCAATAGTCACGACCAGGTAGTCCGGATAGTGCATCAGCAGGGCATTGTGCGCAGGGCCGAACTCCCAGGTTCCCCGGGCCTTGGCGACCAGCATGGACAGCGGGTTCATGGATGCGGCCACCAGCCCGGCAATCAGAGTCTTCCCGGGAGTGCTCGGTACGATCGCGGCGAACATCAGGATGATCGGGGAGATCCAGGTGATCATTGGCTGCACCGGCCAGCTTTGCGGGATCGGGGCCCAGTGGATCAGCAGGCCAAGGGCGCAACAGGTGAGTACCATGTAGCCAAGGCCGAGATTCAGAACGTGTCTGGGGTCACGGTCGGGCCGGCGGGCGTAGAAGAACATCCCGAGGGAGACCAGCACGCTTCCACCGGCGATCGCATCATCTATCCCCAGCCGGAGCCAGCGGGGATCCCCGTGGGTCATCACCCGGAGGGCGACGTGATCCAGCGCCGTCGCCATGATCCACAGCGCCGCCAGGAGGAGCGACACGATGCCCAGCCGGCGGGAGGCTTCGCGGAGCAGGTCATCCGGGAGCGCGCGCGGGTGGCCGCGTGAGGTGCGGAGTCCCGACGGGATGCCGCGGTCGGCGTGGCCGATCAGGTGTGGCTTGGGCATGAGCGCAGTTCGCCAATGCAGTGAGAGCAGGGGAGCGGGGCGGGAGGGCCATACCTTGCGCGTCCCGACTCTGGAAGTTCGGGCAATCCGTCAGCGGCCGCTACCGGCACCCTCCGCGGGGCGTGGCTCGGAGTCCACCGGCACGATTCGGATCAGGCGGAAGTGGCGTCCTCGGGGCGGTGCTGCGGAGTCCGATGCTGCCGTTCGTGCCGGAAGCCCTCCCGGGTGCTCGCGCGGCCCGGTGGCCTCAGCTGGCGGCCCGGCTGGGGAGGCCGGTATCCGCCTGGACGGGGGGAAAGTCGGTCGGTCCGGGCGGCCGGAAGCAGAGGTCGAAGGCGAGGAACAGGGTGCGGGCAAAGGGCCAGACCAGCAACGGCATGACGATCGCCTCGATCGGTCCGAGAATCTGGAGCTGGTCCCAGGGTGGATTCGGCCAGGTTCGTACGAGGGTGGCGACAAACATCGTCATGGTGATCAATTCGGCCAGGAACAGATTGAACCACAGGGCGCCGAGGGTGTACCCCTCCTCGCCCCGGCGGGTGCGGAGGCTGCAGGTCGGGCAGTGGTCCTTCATGGTGAACCACCTCGAAAACAGCGCGCCTCCGCCGCAGAGGGGGCAGTGCTTGCGCAGGGCGCGTGCGAACATCGTCGAGATGGGTGGGCGGGGCGTCATTTCAGGTGCCTCGGCCGGTGGGGCCGGGTTCAGGGAGGGGCGAATTTTCTTGACCAGGCGTTCAATGTCAAGTGCTTTGGCGACGCGCCCGGAGGAGCGGGGACGGTCGGGCTCGGGGCGGCAGCACCGGGGCGGGGGCGGGGACTGCCGGGACCAGTTGACAGGAATTCCTGTCGTTTTAGGTTGAACGGTCGTTCAACATCGTTGACCCCCGCATGCCGGATGTGGATGCCCTTCACCGCCACCGCGCCACCCTCGCCGTAACCTCATGCAGATCACGGTCCGCCAGGCCGCTACCTATCTCGGCGTGAACGAGTCCACGCTCCGCCGCTGGATCAAGGAGCGCGGGCTGCCGGTGCATCGGGTCAACGAGCGCATGCATCTCAACGCCATCGAGGTGTGGGAGTGGGCGGTTGAGCATGGGGTCCCCGCGTCGCGAAGCCTGCTGGAGGAGGCCCGGCGCTTCCCGGAGGAGGTGCCGCCGCTCTCCCGCCTGCTGGAAACCGGCGGCATCCACCACGACGTTGAAGGCGACGACAAAAGCGCCGTACTGGCGGCCATCGTCCGCCGCCTGCCACTGTCGCCGGAAGTGGACCGCCAGTTCCTGCTCACCGTGCTCGACGCGCGGGAAGCCATGGGATCGACCGGTATCGGCGATGGCATCGCCATCCCGCACGTGCGCAACCCCATCCTGCTGCACGTGGACCAGCCGTTCGTCAGCCTCAGCCTGCTGCGGCGCCCGGTGGAGTTCGGGGCGATCGATGGCAAGCCGGTGCATGCGTTGTTTTTCGTGGTCAGCCCCAGCGTGCCGTCCCACCTCAAGATCCTGGCACAGCTCGGCTTCGTGCTGCGGGACGCCGAGCTGCGGGAGCTCCTGACGCGCCGTGCCTCCGGCGGGGAGATCCTGAACCGAATCCGCGAGATCGAGCACCGGAGTACCGGATCGTTCCCCGCGGCATGATCCGGCTTCTGCTTGGCTCCGTCCTGATCGTCGCCGGCGGGCTGAGTCGCCTCATCCTCCACCGGCGAGCCAGGCTCGCGGACCTGGTGTACGCGGCTCTTCTGCTGGGCGGCGCCGCACTGGGGCTGAGTTCTGCGATCGCTGTGCTGCGGGGAAGCGGGCCGGCGCTGCTGGTCGAGCTGCCGGGCTCGCTCCCCGGGGGTCCCTGGGCCTTCGGGCTGGATCGCCTCTCCGCGTGGTTCCTCCTGGCCATCCTTGGAGTCGGCGCCTGCGCAGCGGTCTTCGGCCTTGGTTACCTCGAACCGGAGCGGGCCCATCGACCGGTCGCGCCCGCCCACGGGCTGTTCTCCCTCCTGCTGGTGGCGCTGGTCGGAGTGGTGACCGCACAGGCTATGGCGCCTTTTCTCATCGCCTGGGAGGTGATGGCGCTCTGCGGCTACCTGCTGATCATGTTCGAGCACGAGCAGGCGGAGGTGCGCCGAGCGGGGTTCATCTACATTGCACTGACCCACGTGAGCATGCTCGCTCTGCTCGCGATGTTTGCCGCCTTGAGCGCGCACGCCGACGGCCGGACCTTCGCCGCCCTCGCGGCAGGCAGCGGCGGCGCCACGCGCACCCTTGTCCTCCTCCTGACGCTCGTGGGATTCGGAATCAAGGCGGGTGTCGTTCCGCTCCACTTCTGGCTGCCGGGTGCCCATGCGGCGGCGCCGTCACATGTCTCCGCAGTGCTGTCGGGCCTGATGCTGAAGATGGGGATCTACGGGCTGTTGCGGATGTTGTGCCTGCTGGGTCCGACGCCGGCGTGGTTCGGGTGGACCCTCCTCGGGCTGGGAGTCGTGTCCGGCGTGCTGGGAGTGCTCTGGGCCCTGGGAGAGCATGATCTCAAACGGGTGCTGGCCTACAGCAGCGTGGAGAATATCGGAATCATCCTGCTGGGAATGGGGACCGGGGCGCTGGGCCTCGCCTATGGCCGGCCGGGGGTGGCCATGCTGGGTTTCGCCGGAGCGCTGTTGCACACGCTCAACCACGCGCTGTTCAAGAGCCTGTTATTCCTGGGCGCTGGCTCGGTGCTCCGGGCGACGGGGACGCGAGTGATCGAGCAACTGGGGGGCCTGGCGCGGGAGCTGCCCTGGACGGCGCTGGCCTTCGGTGTGGGATCAGTGGCGATCGTCGGGCTGCCACCCCTCAACGGCTTCGTGAGCGAATGGGTAGTGGTGCAGGGCCTGCTCGAGGGCGCACGGCAGCCGGGGCTGCTCGCGGTGCTGGTGCTGGCGGTGACCGGGTTGGGACTGATTGCCGCGCTGGCGCTGGCCTGTTTCACGCGGGCAGTGGGAGGCGTCTTTCTGGGCCAGGCGCGGCGGCCGCGAGGCTCGCTCCGGGAGCAGCCGGGGCTGGTGGGTGCGATGCTGGTGCTGGCCGTCGCGTGCGCCATCGTCGGCCTGGTGCCGGTCATCGTCGTTGAGCCGGCCATGGCCGCGACGGGAGTGATCATGGCCGGAGGCGGCATCGCGGCGGCGAGCCCGAGCCAGGTCATGCCGGGTGCGGCGACCCTGAGCGGTGCCTGGGCTGTTCTGATCGGCCTTGGCGCGCTGCTCTGGTATCTCCGCCGCCGGGCACAACCGGTGGAGGTGCCGATCCAAGGCGTGACCTGGGGTTGCGGCTACGCCGAGCCGACGTCGCGCATGCAATACACCGCAGGGTCCTTCAGCACTCCGCTCCTGCTGGCCTTCGGCAGCGTTGCGGCCCCGGAGGTGGAGCGGACCGCAGGGTCGTTCCGGACCCGCGCCCGAGACCGGGTCCTCGACGGTCTGGTCGGGCCGTTATGGCGCGGGACCAGGGCGCTCGCCAATGCGTTTCGACCGCTGCAGCTGGGGCCGGTCACCCGCTATCTGCAGTACATCGTGCTGACAGTGCTCCTCCTGCTCGCCGCCCTCTTCGCCTCGATCGTGCGCGGGCCGTGACTGCCGTCCTGCTCGCGGTCGCCCTGATACTCGCCGGTGGTGGGGCCGCGCTTCTCCTTCGCCGGCATCCCCGTCTCGCGGATCCGGTCTATTCGGCCTTGCTGCTGAGCGGCTCGACGCTGGGAGTGAGTTCGGCAATCGCCGTCCTGCGCGGCGGGCCCGCCAGGCTGGCCATACTGCCAGGGTCGCTGCCCGGCGGTCCGTGGGTCTTCGGGCTCGACCCACTGTCGGCGTGGTTCCTCCTGGTGGTGCTCGGGGTAGGGGCCTGTGCCGGAGTGTTCGGCACCGGCTACCTCGCGCCGGAGCGAAGGCACCGCTCCGTGGCGGGGACGCACGCGCTGTTCGCTCTACTGCTGGTGGCGCTCACCGGCGTGGTGACTGCCCGGGCCATGGTGCCCTTCCTCGCCGCCTGGGAGCTAATGGCGCTCAGTGCCTATTTCCTCGTGATGTTCGATCATGAGCAGGCCGAGGTGCGGCGGGCCGGGCTCATCTACATCGTGCTTACCCATGTGAGTACGCTCGCCCTGGTCGGGATGTTTGCTGCGCTGGGCGCCGAGTCCGGAGGACGCTCCTTCGCCGAGCCGGGGATGGGTGCCCAGCCGGCGGGGAATGCCCGGACGCTGGTGCTGATCTTTGCCCTGTTGGGATTCGGACTCAAGGCGGGGGCCGTGCCGCTCCACTTCTGGCTGCCGGGCGCTCACGCCGCGGCGCCATCCCACGTCTCGGCGGTTCTGTCGGGGGTGATGCTCAAGGCGGGGATCTACGGGCTCCTGCGAGTGCTGTGGCTGCTGGGGCCGCCACCGGCGTGGTTCGGCTGGACCCTGTTTCTGCTCGGACTGCTCTCCGGCGTGCTGGGCGTGCTCTGGGCGCTGGCGCAGCACGATCTCAAGCGTCTCCTCGCCTACCACAGCGTGGAGAATATCGGAATCATCCTGCTGGGAATGGGGACCGGCGCGCTAGGCCTGACTTATGGACGGCCGACGCTCTCGGTGCTGGGCTTTGCCGGAGCGCTGTTGCATACGCTCAACCACGCGCTGTTCAAGAGCCTGCTGTTCCTGGGCGCGGGCTCCGTGCTCCGGGCGACGGGGACGCGAGTGATCGACCGGCTGGGGGGCCTGGCGCGGCAGTTGCCGTGGACCGCGCTGGCTTTCGGCGTGGGATCGGTGGCCATCGTGGGGCTGCCGCCGCTCAACGGATTCGTCAGCGAATGGGTGGTCTTCCAGGCTCTCCTCTCCGCCGGCGGCTCTCACGATGCGGTCCGCTTCGTCATCGTGGGAGCGGCGGGTCTGGGGCTGATCGGCGGGCTGGCCCTCGCCTGCTTCACCAAAGTGGATGCGGCGGTGTTCCTGGGGCAGTACCGGTCGGCCCGGAGTGGTCTGGTTGCACCCGCCGACCCAGTAGCGACGATGCTGGCGCCGATGCTCCTCCTCGCAGGGGCGTGCATCGGCATCGGTCTCATGCCCAGTCTGGTGCTGGGGCCGGCGCAACTGCTCGCGATGAGTGTGGCTCACCTGCCCGGAGAGGGTACGGGGAGCTACGGCAACCTGGGCGAGGCGGCGGCGATGATTTCGGCGCTGGGCCTGGGGCTCGTCGCGGTCCTCGCGGCGGCGCTGCTTCTCCGCCGGTCGCTGGCGGCCGATGCCGGCCGCCGCCTGGCGGGGACCTGGAGCTGTGCCGGGGCGGCGGCGACGTCGCGCATGCAGTACACCGCGTCATCCTACGCGGCGCCGCTCCTCTCGGCGTTCGGCCCGCTGGCGGGGGTCCGCCGCGAACGCGAGGGGATGGCCTTTCATTCACATGTAGCGGATCCGGTCCAGGATGTGGTCGTAGAGCCATTCTGGCGCGCGCTGGAACAAACAGGCGCGCGGCTCAGAGCGGTGCATGGCGGCCGGCTCCGCTGGTATCTCCTCTCGGTGATCTTCACGCTGCTGGCGCTGCTCTTCTACCTGACCCGGGCGGGGAGCCTGCCATGACCCTCGGACCGCTCCTCGCCCTCATCGTGGTACTCGCGGTGGCTCCGGCCCTCCCGGGGATTGCGACCCGGACCCGCGCGTTCTTCACCGGCCGCCGGGGTGCCCCGGTGCTGCAGCTCTATCGTGATCTCGCCAAGCTGGGCCGGAAGGGCGTGGTGTACAGCCGGACGACTACTCCGGTGTTCCGGGCAGGGCCGATCGTTGTTGTTGCCTCGGTGCTGGTGGCGGGGGCGCTGTTGCCGCTCAACGGGCACGGGGCACTGCTGAGCTTCAGCGGTGACCTGGTGGCCTTCACCGGCCTGCTCGGGCTGGGGCGGTTCGCGCTGGTGCTGGCCGGGCTCGATACCGGCTCCAGCTTCGAAGGGATGGGCGCCAGCCGGGAAGTCACCATCTCGGCGTTTGCCGAGCCGGCGCTGTTCCTGTGCTTCACCGTGCTGGTGCTGGCGACCGGGGAGCTCTCACTGGCGGGCATGCTGGGAGAGCGGCTGGCGGCGGTGTGGCCTGTGGCCGCCCCTTCGCTCGCACTGGCTGCGGCCGCCCTGTTCATGCTGGCGCTGGCGGAGACCTCCCGGGTTCCGGTGGACGATCCCGCCACCCACCTGGAGCTGACCATGATCCACGAGGTGATCGTCCTGGATCACAGTGGGCCCGAGCTCGCCTTCATCCTGTTCGGGAATGCGGTCAAGCTGGCGCTGTTCGGTGCTCTGGTGGTTTCGGTGCTGGTGCCCCTCGGGGGGCTGCAGCCCCTGCTGGCGGTGCCGGTCCTGGTCGGCGGCCTGGTCCTGGTCGCGATCGGCGTCGGCATCGTCGAGGCGAGCATGGCCAGACTGCGCATGAACCGGGTGCCCCAGTTCCTGGTCGCGGCGGGCGCCCTCGCGGTCTTCGGCGTCATTCTGCTGCTGAGGTAGACGATGTCCGGTCTCCATGAGCTGCTGCTCCTGTGTGTCGTGCTCACCAACTTCTGGGTGCTCGGCACGACGCGGTTGAGCTCGACCATCCGGGCCACCGCGATTCAGGGAGCCCTGCTTGCGGCGCTGCCGGTGACGCTGCATCCGGGCTGGTCCCTGCACCTGGTCGCCCTGGCCGCCGGCACCTTCCTGGTGAAGGCCGTAGTTCTGCCAAGCTTCCTGTTCTGGGCGATTCGCGAGGCGGCGGTGCGCCGGGAGATCGAGCCGCTGATCGGCTTCTCGGCGTCGCTGGCGCTGGGTGCGGTGGCGGTCGCGCTCTCCTTCGGTATCGCCCAGCGCATTCCGCTGCCGGAGCCCGGTAGTACTCTCCTCATTCCGGTCGCGCTCTCTACGGTGATGGTCGGACTCCTGGTTCTGACCACGCGGAACAAGGCGCTGAGCCAGGTCGTGGGCTACCTGGTGCTGGAGAACGGGATCTACGTCTTCGGACTCAGTCAGGCGGAGCGGGTGCCGTTCCTCGTCGAGCTGGGCGTTCTGCTGGACATCTTCGTGGGGATCTTCATCATGGGGATCGTGGTCTTCCATATCAATCGTGCCTTTGATTCGCTGGACTCCACCCGCCTCAGCGAGCTGAAGGACTGATGGTCCTGCTCATTCTGATACTGCTTCCGGCCGCCGCGGCCGGCGCCGCGTACCTGGTGCGACCGGTCCGGCTGCGCAGCGTGTTGCTGATCGGCACCGCGCTGGTGCACGTGGTCCTGGCGGGAAGTCTGTGGGCGGGGCCGGTGGCCCCGGCCCTCCGGGGCTGGCTCGCGATCGATCCGCTCGGCCTCCTCGTGCTGTCGCTGGTGAGCATCCTGTTCCTGGTGATCGCGGTGTACGCCGTCGGCTTCCTGCAGGCGGAGTCGCCCCGCGGCGGGCGGGTCTTCGTGAGCGGGCTCCTGGCGTTCCTGGCTGCGGCCACGCTGGTCGCCGTCAGCCACCACCTGGCATTGCTGTGGGTCGGCATGGAGACGACCACCCTCGCGCTGGCTCCCCTGGTGTACCACCGGCACGACCGGCGGTCCCTCGAGGCGGTGTGGAAGTATCTGCTCCTCTCCTCGGTGGGGATCGCGCTCGCCCTGCTCGGAACATTCTTTCTGGCGGCGGCGCAGCGCTCGGGCCATCCGCTGCTACTCGAGGACCTGATCGCCGGAAGCGCGACCTTGCACCCGGCGCTGCTCCGCACCGCGTTCATCTTCCTGCTGGTCGGCTACGGGACGAAGATGGGGCTGGCGCCTCTGCACGCGTGGAAGCCGGATACCTACGGCGAAGCCCCCAGCCTGGTCGCGGGGCTGATGGCCGGCGGACTGACGAGTTGCGCCTTCCTGGGGGTCGCGCGCATCACCGAGGTCACCATGGCGGCCGGGCTGGCGGCATTCGTGCAGCCGCTCCTGCTCGCGTTCGGGCTGGTCTCGCTGGTGGTGGCGGCGGCGTTCATGATCGGGCAATCGGATCTGAAGCGACTGCTCGCCTACTCCAGTGTGGAGCACATGGGGCTGCTGGTGCTGGGCCTGGGGCTGGGCGGCGCGGGTCCCTACGGCACCGTACTTCACCTGGTGAATAACGCCCTCACCAAAGGGGTCGTGTTCCTGACGGTCGGCAACGTGGTCCTGGCCACCGGCTCCGCCTCCGCGGGCCTGGCGCGCGGGATCCTCCGTCGGCTGCCGGTCTCCGGAGTGGTGCTGCTGCTCGGACTGTTCGCGGTAACGGGCTCGCCTCCCTTCGGGCTCTTCCTGAGCGAGTTCACGATTCTCAATGCGGCGATTGCCCAGGGGCACCCCTGGGTGGCGCTGATCGTGGTAGGCCTTCTGGCGGTGATTTTCGTGGGGATGGCCGCGGTGGTGCTCGACGTGGTCTATGCGCCCGCCGAGTCGCCGGCCCCGGTCGTGAGAGAGAACATACTACTCACGGCCGGGCCGGTGGCCCTGCTGCTGGCGGTCCTGCTGTTCGGGCTGTACCTGCCCCCGCCGCTCCACCGGGTGCTCTTTGCCGCCGCCCAGGGACTCGGGGTGACGGCGCCATGACGACGTTCGACGGCCTTGGCCTCCGGAACCGGCGCGCGATCCCGTTCGGCGCCGTGCCGCAGGAGACCGCCTCCCGATTCCGGGACACGGTCGTCGCGGCGACTCGCGAGGGCTGGCGCCTGGTCGCCCTGTTCGGCTCGCCGGCCTCCGCCGGCCAGACCGAGATCCTTGCGGTGCTGGGGCAGGATGACCGGGGACAGCTGGGAGCCCTCTCCACGCTGGTCCAGGACCGTTATCCAGCGATTACTCCAGAGTGCCCCGAGGCCCACCTGTTCGAACGGGAAATCGCCGAGCAGTGCGGCATCGTGCCGGAGGGACACCCGTGGCTCAAGCCGGTGCGGCGCCACCCGGCGGATCACTTGAGCCAGGTCGCGGTCGCCGGACCCCTCGACCGCGAGCGCTATCCGTTCTTTCAGATTCAGGGCGAGGAAGTCCACGAGGTCGCCGTGGGGCCGGTCCATGCCGGGATCATCGAGCCGGGACATTTCCGGTTCCAGGCCCACGGCGAGGAGGTGCTGTTTCTCGAGATCATGCTGGGATACCAGCATCGCGGAGTCGAGCGACTTCTGGAGACCCGGGCGTGGCCCGACGCCGTGCTGGTCGCGGAATCCATCGCGGGCGACACCGTCATCGGTCACGCGAGCGCCGCCTGCGGCGCCATCGAGGCGCTGGCCCGGAGCCGCAAGACGCCCCGCGGCCAGACGATCCGCGGGATTGCTCTCGAGCTGGAGCGCCTGGCCAACCACATCGGCGACCTCGGCGCCATCGCGGGGGACATCGCCTACCAGCCCGCGGCGGCGTACTTCGGCCGGATGCGAGGCGAATGCCTGAACCTGCTGATGACTCTGTCCGGCAACCGCTACGGGCGGGGCCTGATTCGGCCCGGGGGGACGCGGTTCGACATTCCCGCGGGAATGGCGGCGGAAATGCGCGACCGGCTGCAGCGGCTGGCCGACGAACTGGCACCGGTGGGACACCTGATGCTCAAGAACGCCTCGGTGCAGGCGCGGCTCGAGGGCGTCGGGGTGGTCTCCCGCCAGGCCTGCCACGACCTCGGACTGGTGGGGGTGGCCGCACGGGCCTGTGAAGTGGCGCGCGATGTACGCCACGACCATCCCTACGGGGTCTTTCGCTTCGCCCACATCCCGGTTGCGACCGCCTGGGCGGGCGACGTGCTGGCCCGCACGCTGGTGCGCTGGCTGGAGGTGCAGCGTTCACTGGCCTTCGTGATCGATCAGGTCGCCGCACTGCCGAGGGGTGGCAGCGAGGTCGAATGCGGTCCGCTCCGGCCCGGAGAACTGGTCGTGGCGCTGGAGGAAGGGTGGCGGGGGGAGATCGCCCACGTGGTGATCACCGAAGAGCTGGGGCGAATCCGGCGGCACAAGGTGGTAGACCCCTCGTTCCATAACTGGAGCGCCCTGGCCGCGGCGATGGCCGGCAACCAGATCTCGGATTTTCCCTTGTGCAACAAGAGCTTCAACCTCTCGTACGCGGGGCATGATCTCTAGTGCCGTTCCAACTTGTTTCGCCAAGTGAGGCGTGTCTGAGTGCACCATACCTACGTCTTGTTCAGCGAGTTTGACAGAAGGCTTTATATGGGGACGACCGGTAACTTGTCGGCACGGCTGAAGCTCCACGCCGCTGGCCGCGCACACTCCACGGCGCATCGGCGACCCCTGAAGCTCCTGTACTATGAGGCCTGCCTAAGCGCTGAGGACGCCTACCGTCGGGAACGCTACCTGAAGTCGGGGAGAGGCGGCCGCTATCTCAGAACTCGACTCGCGTTTTCGCTTGCCGAGATTCACGGCAACAAGTTGGAACGGCACTAGTGCTTGACTTTCTTCGCACCCGCTGGAGCCAGGGAACCCGGACCTCTCCGTTCCCGGCGGGTGGAACGGAGTTTCCCGAACGGTTCCGTGGCCGGCCGCTGCTGGATCGGGAGCGTTGCCCGAGCGGCTGCGAGGAGTGTCGGGGCCGCATGCCCTCCGCGCTGCTCGGGATGGGGGCCGACGGTAGGGCCGCTCTCGACATCGGCGCCTGCCTCTTCTCGCCGGAGGAGGCGTCGGCCTGCGCTCATGGGGCAATCTCCTACTCCACCGATCACCGGCTCGCGGCCCGGACGCGCCAGGACCTGGTCACCGCCACTGGCCAACTCCCGGAAGTGGAGGCGCTGGAAACCCGCACCCGGAAGCTGTTCGGCCGGTCGCTCCGGCTCCGCTCCGTCGCGGCCGGCAGCTGCAACGGCTGCGAAGCCGAGCTGGTGGCGCTGGGTAACGTGGTCTTCGACATGGCCCGATTCGGCGTTCAGTTCGTCGCGTCTCCCCGGCATGCCGATGGGATCGTCGTCACCGGGGCGGTGAGCCGGAACATGCGAGACGCGGTCTACCGGACCTGGGAGGCCGTTCCTGAGCCG
>DATBLR010000087.1:0-2735 GCA_036555275.1 Gemmatimonadales bacterium
AATCGGAACACTGTAGTTCACGACGTGCAGGGTTGAGGCGCGGAAGTCGACCACCCGGCGACCGGTGGCATCGGCGATCCAAGCGTCCCGGATGTTCCATTCCTTCGGCACCGTCCAGTCGAAGACCGGGGTCCCGCTCGCCACCTCACTCAGCCCGATGGGGATGATCTCCCCCAACCGGCGCAGGGAGCGCCGGAACCCATCCCCCGTGATGCTGCGGCAGATGGGGTACAGCTCCCGGATCAGCGCGTGTATCGCCGGCCCGCTGCCGGCCACCGACGGCGCGGTCACGCGCCCGTCCCGGGGACGAAATCGGGACATGCGGCGTCCCGCTCATTCAGAAACGGCGGCCGGATCGGCCACTCGATGCCGAATGCGGGGTCGTCCCAGCGGGCCCCCCGTTGCGCGCCGGGGACGTAGAACGTGGACATCTGATAGAAGACTTCGACGTCGTCCACCAGGGTCTGGAACCCGTGCGCGAAACCCTCGGGGATGTAGAGCGCCAGCCGGTTGTCCGCGCTCAGCTCCACGCCGAACCAGCGGCAGTAGGTTGGTGAATCGGGGCGCAGGTCGACGATGACGTCCCACAAGGCGCCCTGCGTCACCCGCACCAGCTTCGCCTCGCCATGGGGAGCCGCCTGCCAGTGCAGGCCGCGGAGGGTGCCGCGGCGACGGTTGAACGACACGTTGCACTGGGCCACCTGGGTCTCGAGGCCCTGGGCCGCGAACTCCCGCTGGCAGAAGCTCCGCGCGAAGAACCCCCGCTCATCCTCCCGACGCTCGATTCCGACCACCATCGCGCCGGGGAGCGTGGTGGACTCGAAGATCACGGGTAGACCGTCACCTCGGGAATCGGCACCACGAACCGGCCGCCCCACTCCCGGATGTACGACAGCTGGCCCATGATCTCGGTCTTCAGATTCCAGGGCAGGATCAGGACGTAGTCGGGACGTGCCTCCCGCAGCCGGTCCGGGTGCAGGATCGGGATATGGGTGCCCGGGGTGAACTTCCCGTGCTTGTGGTGATTGCGGTCGACCGTGAAGTCCAGGAAATCGGTCCTGATGCCACAGTAGTTGAGCAGGGTGTTGCCCTTCCCGGGCGCTCCGTAACCCACCACGCGTTTGCCGGCCCGCTTGGCCCCGATCAGGAACTCGAGCAGCTTGCGCTTGGTCTCGCGCACCCTCTCCTCGAAGTCGGAGTAGTAGGCGAGCGTGTCGACGCCGGCCGCGATCTCGCGCGCGCGCAGCGCCAAGAGGCGCGCGGTGAGCGGCTTCGACTGGTCCTCGTTGTGCCGACCGTAGATCCGGATCGACCCGCCATGGGTCGGCAGCTCCTCGACGTCGAACAGGGTCAGCCCATGGGCACGGAAAATCCGCTCGGCGGAGTACAGCGAGAAGTAGGAAAAGTGCTCGTGGTAAACCTGGTCGAACTGGTTCCCGACTACCGTCTGGTGCAGGTGCGGGAACTCGATCGTGATGACGCCGGCCGGAGCCAGCAGGATCTTGAGGCCGGCCACGAAGTCGTTCAGATCGGGCACCTGCGCCAGCACGTTGTTGCCGAGGATCAGGTCGGCACGGCGGCCCGCGGCCACCAGCTCTCGGGCCGTCTGCCGGCCAAAGAACTTGACCAATGTAGGCACACCCTTCTGTTCAGCGACCGTGGCCACGTTGGCCGCGGGCTCGATGCCGAGGCAGGGAATCCCGCGCTGCACGAAATACTGCAGCAGGTAGCCGTCGTTGCTCGCGACCTCCACGACAGTGCTCGTTGCGGTCAGCCCGAGCTGCGAAACCATCTGGTCGGTGTAGCGGCGGCAGTGATCCAGCCAGGAATCAGAGAAGGACGAGAAGTAGGCGTAGTCGGAGAAGATCTCCTCCCCACTCACATACTCCTCGAGTTGGACCAGGAAGCAGCGCTCACACACCCAGGCGTGGAGCGGGTAGAACGCCTCCATGGCGTTCACCTTGTCCGCCGGAACAAAGCTTTCGCACAACGGTGACATGCCGAGATCCACCATCGTGTGGCGGAAAGGAGTACCGCAGAAGCGGCAACAGCCAGACTTGGGGGCGCCGGAGGCGGCGGTGGGCCAGCTGGCGGTCGATTCTGCCACGGCGGTGGTCAACATGCGCGAGCCTGCTCCTGGTGCCTCGAGTGAATGATGGATGGACAATTCGCGGCGTGGACTTGCAATATACGCGCCTCCCAGGGGCTTCACTCGCTGGCGCGACTTCCACGCTCACAGGGTCTCAGAGGGTCCTGGAGCGTTGCGCACGGACAACAGTTCATCGTCCCGGCGATGCTCAGGCGCGACAGGAGCAGGTCAGTGCATGTAAGTTATGGTATAGCAACAGGGTACGTTTCGACACCCGGACTGGGGATCGCTCCAGCGACCACGATCCCGACACCTCTGACCTCTCAGGACGCGCCCCTGCAGGTAGCCAGCACGGCGGCTCTCCGGAGCAGTCGGATAAGGCGCCGCCAAGCGGCGCTGTGGGCCGGGTCAGAGCGTAGTGCCGGCAACCCCGCCTTTCGACGCGGTTTGAGGCCGCGCCGCGCCGCAGCCGTCTGGTACCATGTGTGCAGGGAGCGCCAGCGAGCAACCGCCCCCGACCAGGACTTACCATTTGACCCGTATCGGACTCCTGACCCCGTACAACGGCAGCAACCTGGGGGACGCCACCATTCAGACTGCGGTGATCGAGAATCTCCGGCGCCGTGATTCCACCCTCGAGTTCCTC
>DATBLR010000098.1:0-12916 GCA_036555275.1 Gemmatimonadales bacterium
ATTCACTTTCTGCGCCCGGTCCAGGCCGGGGAGCTGCGGGCCACCGGGCGGCTCGTCCATGCCGGCGGCCAGCTGCTGGTGGCGGAGTCGCAGCTGTTCGACGCCGCTGATCGCCTGCTGGGACAACGGGGAACGGGGAACAGGGAACAGGGAACGGGGAACAGGGAACAGGGAACGGGGAACAGGGAACGGGAATCGAGGCCCACCTTTGCGGCGCGATGTCTGCGACCCTAGGTTTGTCAGGCGATGGCCCGCGCTTCTGCCGTATGTGTCGAATCGATCGAAGAAGGGTGCATATCCTCGGAGCGGCCGAGGCACAGATCGGCCCTTCCGCTATCGTTCCTCCCTAGCGAGGTGACCCATGGGCAAGATCAACTGGGGGAGTGTGATCGTGGGCGGACTGGTGGCCGGCGTGGTCCTCAATGTCATTGACTTCGTGCTCTACGGCGTGGTGCTCCGGACCGACATGGATGCGGCGATGCAGGCGGTGGGCAAGGCGCCGTTGAGCAACGCCATGATCTACTGGTTCGTTGTCTTGGATTTCCTGTTCGGCATCTTCTTCGTCTGGATGTACGCGGCCATCCGCCCGCGCTTCGGCCCGGGCCCAAGGACGGCGGTGACGGCCGGGCTGGCGCTGTGGGTTCTCTTCGGTCTGCTGCACGCGCTCAGCGAGGCGCCGATGGGCCTGCTGCCGCAGAAGCTCTACGTGATCGGGACGCTGGTGGCGCTGGTGGAGTATCCGCTGGCCGTCGTGATCGGCGCGCGCTGGTACAGGGAAGCTGCCTAAGGAACCGGGCGGACCCCCTGCGGGAACCTCAGCGCCTTGCGCTACGTCCTCGAGTTCAACGGGGTCCGCAGCGTAACCGTTATTCAACGCCCGGGACACACCGTTGAGGGGCTTGCCGGGCCCCTATGACCTGCTCTACACCTTGTACGGCATCGGTTTCCATTGGTTGCTGGAGCACTTCCTGGCCGATCTCCTGCCGCTGTTCCACGATCGATCCGTTGCCGTGTTCACGGTGCCGCGGGAGTTTCGGCCCTTCCCCGGGTTGGAGGGTGTGTCCCACCGGGTTGTTGACTGGAAGACAGCTTGGCCGAAGGAGGGGTGGTTGAAACTGCTCATCCTGACCAAACCGGTGTTGGAGATCTGAAGCTGGGTGCGGAGTACCGAGCCGCCGAGCCGCCGAGTTTCCGAGTGTTCACCTGCAAAGAGGAGTCGTCATGCTCGTCATCCTTGGCCTGTCCCTGGTGCTCTCCGCCCCCGATGCCGCTACCGCCGGGCCCTGCGATCTGCTGGATCGGGCGACCGCCGGCCAGCTGCTCGGTCAAGCCGTGGCTGCCGGCACGCCTTCCGGTCCGGAGCCCGACGAGGACAGCGGTGGGACCCGCCGCAACTGCGTCTACCAGGCCGGCAAGAGTTTGCTGGTTCTCACCCAGGTGACCTTCGCCAGTGCTGCGGCCGCCCGGGAGGCGACCACCCGGGAGCTGGTGGGTGAACGCTTGGGTGAAGAGGACTTTACCGTGAAGGAGGAGAGCGGGCTCGGAGACAAGGCCTACTGGGCCTATAGCGAGATCGCCGCCCAGTACATCGTGGTAAAGGGACCCAACGTCCTCGGGCTTGCCCTCGGCGGTACCGGACAGGCGCCGTCCTCCTACCAGGCGTCCTTGCGTGCAGCGGCGGCAAAGGCGGCCGCGAGGCTTTGACACGGTGCCTGCCGCCTCGGCCGTCCCTCAAGCCTCGCCCGTTATCGGGCGCTCTTGACATGCAAGTAATTTCTTGCATATTGTCGGCGTGACCGACGTCGACAAGGTGTTCAAGGCCCTCGCCGACCCGAGTCGAAGGCAACTGCTCGATCGGCTCTTCGCCCGGAGCGGCCTGACCCTGACAGCGCTGTGCGAGGGCCTGGATATGTCCCGTCAGGCGGTGACCCAGCACCTCGAGGTGCTGGAGGCGGCCAACCTGGTCGCCACGGTGATGCGGGGACGGGAGAAGCTCCATTTCCTGAACCCGGTGCCCGTTTACCAAGTCTTCGAGCGCTGGATCCGCAAGTTCGAGAAGCCGCGGCTCCGCGCGCTCAACGGTCTCAAGAAGCAGCTGGAGAGGGGGCGGCGGTGAAGCAGGCGACCTTCGTCTACGTGGTCTACATCGCGACGACCCCCGAGAAGGTCTGGCAGGCCTTGACCGAGGGCGCGGTGACCCGGCAGTACTGGGGCTACGAGAACGTGTCGGACTGGAAGACCGGCTCCCGGTGGGAGCACCGCGACGGCGATGGCGCGGGCAAGATCCTCCTGGCCGGCCAGGTGCTGGAGGTCAACCCGCCTCGACGTCTGGTGATTACCTGGGCAGCGCCCGAGGATGCCGCCAACCCGGCGAAACAGGCCCGGGTCACCTTCGAGATCGAGCGGGTCGAGAAGATGGTGCGGCTGACGGTCACCCATGACGAGCTGGAAGAGGGGTCGGAGATGCACCGGGGTATCGTCGAGGGCTGGCCCCGCGTCCTGTCCAGCCTGAAGTCGTTCCTCGAGACCGGGCGGCCGCTCGATACCTGGGCCAGGCAGCGCACCGGAGCCGCCCGCTGAGCCGCGAGCGGAACACGGCGCCGTCCGACGAGCCTGAAGCTGTTTTCACCACGGAGACACAGAGGTCGCCAGGCAGCCCGTGGAGGATCGATGGGGACATCGGGTGAGGTACTCCGGAGCTTCTACCAAGCCGTCGTCCGGCGGGACTTCGCCACGGCCCGCAGGTACCTCAAGGACGACCTGGTCTTCGTCGGGCTGTTCGAGACCTACCCCAGCGCCGACGCCTACCTGGCGGCGCTCACCGGCCTGATGCAGATCGTGATACGGCTCGACATCAAGGTGGTGATTGCCGAAGGAAAGAACGTCGCGGTCTTTTTCGAGCTGGAGACCCGGGCGCCCGCCGAGGCCACCACGCTGGTCGCGGAGTGGCACCAAGTGGAAGACGGGAAGATCTTCCATGTCGCATCGGCTTCGACGGCCGCCCGTTCGCCGCCATGTTCTCCGGCAAGGCGGAGCAAAGGCGCTGAAAGCGGGTTTTGGACCGTCCCTTCCAAAGCACACTCCTGCCAGTCGTCATTGGCCGCCGCTCGCGGCTGGCGCGGCTCTGCTGAACCTCCCGGCAGCCAGTTCCTGGGGAACGATTCCGCGGGGCTTGGGAGAGCGTCCTAAGCCGCGCTACCCCAATCTTTTTGCGTTCGTAACGACCGGCAGGTGCCGGGCTGTTCCGACCAACCCCGGGCCGACTTCCCATGGCCCCGTTCCGCAGCGAACCGGATCCAGCGAACCCGGCCCGGGTCCGCCCGGCAGGGATTACCCGATAATCGCGCCGGGCCTTGGCGTGCCCTTGACGGTGTGAGCGACCGATCTAGCGACCTCCCCGTTTGGCCATATATTCAAAATCCAATGCGAAGAACGGCTGGGTTCCGGTCCACAGGCCGCCTCCAGGGAGGGGCTTGGGGGCTTGGCGCTTTGGGATGTTGCCTGGTGAACCGCGGGTGCCGGCGAACCGGACCCCTGCTCAATGCACAGCGGAAACCCGGTCTGAACGCCGACAGCTGCTTCGAGCCTGGCCACCTGACCGCGGCTGGTGGAGTGAGGCAATAGTGGCGGACCTGATGGAACGGCTCAGCACGGCGCTCGCTGCCCGCTACAAGATTGAGCGGGAGCTGGGCGAGGGCGGGATGGCGAAGGTCTTCCTGGCCCACGACCTCAAGTATGACCGCGAGGTCGCCGTAAAGGTTCTGCGCCCGGAGCTGGCCGCCGAGGTCGGCATCACCCGGTTTCTGCACGAGATCCAGACCGCGGCTCGTCTCCACCATCCTCATATCCTTCCGCTGTACGATTCCGATCAGGCCGGTGGCCTGGTCTACTACGTCATGCCCTACATGAAGGGCGAATCGCTGCGGCAGCGTCTCCTTCGCGAGAAGCAGCTCCCGATCGCCGAAGCTCTCCAGATCGCGCGGGAGGTGGCGGACGCGTTGACCTACGCCCACAACGCGAAGGTGGTCCACCGGGACATCAAGCCGGCGAACATCCTGCTGGACTCGGGCCACGCGCTGGTAGCGGATTTCGGCATCGCCCGGGCCATCGGCGAGGCCCAGAGCCTGACCTCGAAAAACCAGGTGATCGGTTCTCCGACCTATATGAGCCCGGAGCAGGTCGATGGCATTGAGAACCTCGATGGCCGGAGCGACATCTACAGCCTGGGCTGTACCCTCTTCGAGATGCTGGTGGGACAGCCGCCCTTCCGGGGATCGACGGTGACGGCCATCATCGCCAACCGGTTGAGCGGTCCGGCGCCATCGCCGCGTGCGTTCCGCGAGCTGGTTCCCGAAGCAGTCGATGCCGCGGTGCGGAAGGCGATGGCCGCTCTGCCCGCCGATCGGTTCTCGACGGCTGCGGACTTCGCCGAGGCCCTGGGCACCCCCGCGACGGTGGCGATCGCGGTGGGCGCAGCGCAGGCAATGACCCAGGAAGTCACCACCGCGAAATCGGTCGCCGTCCTGCCCTTCGAGAACATGAGCACCGACCCGGAGAACGAGTACTTCAGCGACGGGATCACCGACGATATCATTGCCCAGCTCTCCAAGGTCAGCGCGCTTAAGGTCATCTCCCGCACTTCCTCCATGCAGTACAAGAAGACCACCAAGAAGATCACCGAGATCGCTCAGGAGCTTGGGGTACGAGCGATCCTGGAAGGCAGCGTCCGCCGGGCCGGGCCGCGGGTGCGGATCGTGGTGCACCTGGTCGATCCCCATACTGAGAAGCATCTGTGGGGCGAGACCTTCGACCGCCAGTTGACCGACGTCTTCGAGGTTCAGAGCGAGGTCGCGCAGCAGATTACCGGGGCGCTTTCGGCCGCGCTCTCACCGGAGGAGAAGCAGCGGCTCGAGAAGAAGGCGACTGGCGACGCGGATGCGTACAACCTGTACCTGCTGGGCCGTTTTCACGCGAACAAGTGGTCGGAAGCCAACGTCCGGAAGGCGATCGAGCACTTCCAGGGAGCCATCGCCAAGGATTCCGGGTACGCCTTGGCCTATGCCGGCCTGGCCGATGCATACGAGCTGCTCAGCATCGGGCTCGGCTCCAACCCCGCGATCGAGAACCTGGCCCAGGCCAAGGCCATGGCGCTGAAGGCGCTGGAAATGGACGACACCCTGGCCGAGGCGCACACGTCGCTGGCGTACGCCCGCTGGCTGGGCGACCTGGACTGGTCGGCGGCGGAGCGGGAGTTCAAGCGCGCGCTGGAGCTCAAGTCGAGTTACGTGCCCGCCCACCAGTGGTACGCCGAGTACCTGGCCGCGCTGGGCAGGCAGGACGAAGCGCTCGCGGAGATCAAGCGCGCCCAGCAGCTCGATCCGCTCTCCGTCCCGGTGAATCGGGCCGTTGGATGGGTGCTCTACTTCGGGCGCAACTACGACGAAGCGATCGAGGAACTGCAGAAGGCGCTGGGGATGGACCCCGAGTTCCTGGGCGCCCGCCTGGTGCTTTGGTGGGCCCAGATCGCGAAGGGAGCCTACGAGCCGGCGATCACCGATATCAAGAAAGAGGTCGAAAAGCCCGGCTCCGGCACCTTGAAGAAGCTGATGCTGGGATATGCGTACGCCGCCGCAGGGAGGAAGGAAGAGGCGACCGGGATCCTCTGGGAGCTGGAACCGAAGCTGGCCGCCGCCGACCGCCTGGCGCTCCTGTCGGCAATGCTGTTCACGGCGCTGGACGAGAAAGACCGGGCGTTGGAGCAGCTGGAGCGGGCATACCAGCTTCGCGAGCCGGGCCTGATGTTCATGAAGGTCGCTCCCTGGCTCGACCCCTTGCGGTCGGATCCGCGCTTCCGCACGCTAGCCGAGAAGCTGGGCCTCGCTTGAAGCAAGGGGTGAGGAGGAACCTCACTCCACTCCTCGCCCCTCACTCCTCACTGGTCACTCCTCACTCATGAAGATCGACGCCGCTCGCGAGGGAGCTTCCGCCGTGTTGCGGCTGGAGGGACGGCTGGATCGCGAGTGGGCCGAACATCTCTCCGACACCCTCGAAGAGCTCCTTCAGGAGGGTGTCCGATCGCTGAACATCGATTTGTCCGCCGTCACCTATGTCAGTTCGGCGGCCACCAGGGTCCTGGCGCGCTGGCAACAGGAGCTGGCAATCCTCCGCGGCGAAGTACAGCTGACCTCCGTGCCCCCGGCGGTGCAGGAGGCGTTTGCGGTCACCGGATGGGATTCGCAATCCGAGGCGGGCGGAGGCCCCGGATCCGTGGTGAGTGACCTCCGACGGTCGTCCTGGCATTCCCGGGCCGATCTCGCCTCCAGCGGTCAGTACGAGCTCGCCTCCAGTGTTCCAACGGGCACCTTGACCTGTCGCCTGCACGGTGACCCCAATCAGCTGGCCGAGGCTCCGTTTGCCCCTGACGACTGCAGCGTGGTGGCTCTTCCGGACGGAGTGTTCGGGCTCGGTCTCGGCGCGATCGGGGGAAGCTACGAGGAAGGCCGTGAGCGGTTCGGGGAGCTGGTGGCGGTGTCCGGGTGCGTGGCCTACTTCCCGACCGATGGCGCCCGGGTGGCGGACTACCTCGTCGGAGGCGGGTCGGTCGCCCCGCAGGCCGTACTGGCCACCGGCCTGACCTGCGAGGGTGGGTTTTCCCAGCTGGTGCGATTCGATACGGGGGCCGAGGCGGACGAGGTTCCCTTATCCGAGCTGGCCCACATCGGCCTGCAAGCCGCAGGCGGCCGGGTCGCGGGAATGGTCATTGTCGGCGAGACGGCTGGACTCTCCGGGGCGAGGCTCCGGCGATCACCAGGTGGGAGCGCCGCGCCGGTCCGGTTCGAGGTCCCCGCCGTTCGGGAATGGCTGTCGTTCACCCAGGAGCGCGCCTACTCCATGGCGACGGCGGTCATCGTGGGGGTGGTGGCGCGGGCGCCGGAGGGGCCCCTCGCCGCCCACCTGCGGCCGCTCGGCGGGGAGCGAAAGCTCTACGGCCATTTTCACGCCGCGGTGTTCTCTTACCATCCGGTCCCGCAGCGCACGGTCGAGCTCACCACCCTCGTGAGTGGACTCTTCACGAACCACCAGCTGCGTGACATTCTGCACCTGGTCTGGGACGATCGTGGTGATGAGGGGGTTGGCGAGAGCGCACTCATTCGTGGTGTCGGGTGGGTCGGGCCCATCACCGAAATCCGCTGAATCCGGGTCGCGACCCCGGCGGCCGGAGCGGTACCGATCAGCCTCGTGGCTCCCGCCGCTTGGTCTTGGTACCTTCCTTCGCTGGCTCATCTGTCACATACTCAATCTCGCGCCGATGGATCGTTTGGGGCGGCGATCGCCCCGGACCTGCCGGCCCCCATGGGGAGGCGGGCCAGCCTCGGCGGGTTACCAGGGGGGGATCAGTGACTGCGGTGCTGGAGCAGTTGGCGGAGGCCCTGAACGGCCGCTACTCGATCGAACGCGAACTTGCTCGGGGCGGCATGGCGACCGTCTATCTGGCCCGCGATCTCCGCCAGCAGAAGCCGGTGGCCGTGAAGGTCATGCGTGCCCGACTGGTCAACCTGATCGGCGTCGAGCGGTTCCGCCGCGAAATCGAGATCGCGCGCGCGATGGATCACCCGCTCATCGTGCCGCTGTACGACTCGGGCAACGCCGGGAGCTTGCTGTACTACATCATGCCGTACGTCGAGGGCGAGTCCCTGCACGAGCGGCTGCAGCGCGAACGACGGCTGGGGCTCGAGGAGGCCCTGCAGATCACCCGCGACGTATCCGAGGCCCTCGGGTACGCCCACAGCCGCGGGGTGCTGCACCGTGATGTGAAGCCCGAGAACATCCTGCTCGCCGGAGGCCGAGCCCTGGTTGCGGATTTCGGGCTGGCCCGGGCCGTGGGCGCTGCGGATTACCAGAAGCTCACCCAGACTGGCTCCATCGTAGGCACTCCCTTCTACATGAGCCCGGAGCAGCTCCGCGAGGACCGTGACCTCGATCAGCGGGCGGACATCTACAGCCTGGGCTGCATCCTGTATGAGATGCTGACCGGGGGACCGCCGTTCACCGGCACGTCCCTCAAGGAGCTGGCCACCAAGATCCTCAAGGCGCCGGTTCCCTCGGTCCGGCGGCTGCACCCCGAGGTGCCGGAGGCGGTCGACGCCGCCATTACCCGGGCTCTCGCCAAGTCGGCGCCCGCCCGATTTGCGACCATGCAGGAGTTCGCCGCCGCCCTCCCTTAGTAGGGCGGGCCTGGGTGCTCGCCCCACCCCCCCGTTCCCTCCCGGTACCGCGTACCGCGTACCGAGTACGAACGCCCCTTGACCTCCCGGCCGGTTCCCCTGCCTGACGCTCGGTACTCGGTACTCCTAGAACGGCGTCACCGGCCCGGTCTTAAGCCCGAGTGCAATGCTGTATGGACCGTCCAGGCCGGTGCTGGGTCCGGTGATAGTGGCAATCGGGGAGGCATTCCCCGTGGCCCCGGGGCCGTAGACCGTGATGCTGTTGCCGTCGGTGTTGGACACGTACAGCCGGCCCGCGCGGTCGAGCGCGATGCCCAGCGGACTGAACAGTCCGGTGTTGGCCCCGGCGATGGTGATGATCGGGCCGGCGTCCCCCGTAGCCCCGACGGCATAACCGACGATGCTGTTGGCCTGATCGGCGAAGTTGGCCACGTACAGTTGGCCCGAGCGGTCGAGCCCCACGCCATTCGGGCCGTCCAGCCCGGTGCTGGCCCCCACGATCGTGGCCGTCGGGGTGGCGTTGCCCGCGGCCCCGGGGGCATAGACCGTGACGCTGTTGTTGGCGGAATTGGTCACGTACAGCCGGCCCGTGCCGTCGAGCACGAGCCCGGCCGGTCCGGCGAGCCCGGTGCTCGCACCCTCGATGGTGGCGACGGGAGCGGCGTTCCCCGTAGCCCCGGCGGCGTAGATGGTGATGACGTTGCCGTTGTTGGTTGCATAGATGCGACCAGTGGCGTCCAGCGCCACGTCGAGTGGGGAATTGAGCCTGGTGTCCACCCCAACGATCGTCGCCGTCGGGGTAGCGTCCCCCGTGGCCCCGGCGGTGTAGACCGTGATGCTGTTGTTGCCGATGTTCGACACGTAGAGCTTGCCCGCGGGGCCGATCGCGACCCCGGTCGGGGTACTCAGGCCGGTACTGGGACCGAAGATGGTCGCCGTGGGGGTTGCATTCCCCGTCGCATCGCCGGAGTACGCCGTGATGCTGTTGGCCTTGAAGTTGGCCACATAGAGAGTAGGGATCTCCAGGTCGGGCGAACTGCTATCGCCACAGCCCACCAGTCCCAGAAACGGGATGAGCGCAGCGACCGCGAGGACCAGCCTCGTGCCGCCGCTCCGAGGATTGGTGGAGCAGATGAGCGAGAACATGGGTTTCCCCTAAGAGGTAGATCGGTAAACTGTGGATCCGTACTCGGTACTCTACTCCCCCGCCACCTTCGTCTTGGTCGTCCTGACCCGATAGAACGGGATCCCCGCCGGGCTCTCACCCTTGAGGATGCGCCCGATCATCTTCCCGGCCACCACCCCTCCTTCCTGGAAGTCCGGGTAGAGTACCGCGGTGGCGCCTTTCATGATCTCGAAGGGAGACGGGGAGAACACCGGGATCTTCTTCTCCTTCGCCACTCGAATGATGCTCTCGAAGCCGCCGTGCGCGGCGTTGCCGTAGATCTCGATCGCATCGACCTTTTGGTCGACCAGCCTGTTGGTCCCGTCCGAGGCGTCGGCGGGGGTGTTGACCGGCACAGCGACCACCTGCATCCCGGCCTTCTTCGCCGCGGTAGTGAGCCGGTTCTTCAGTTTCACCGAGAGGTCCTCACCAGGGCTGAAGAGCACCCCGAGGCGCCTCGCCCCGGGCGCGATTCGCTTGATGAGCTCGACCCGCTTCTCCTGCTCCGGATCGCCGAAGCCCGGGGAGTAGACGCCGGTGACGTTGGGGAGGTGATCGGTGTCGCTGGTGCCGGCGCCGGCCGCGAACGGATCCGAGAGGATGTGAAACACGATCGGAGTACCCTTGACCCGCTTCACGGCGACCTGGAGCGTCGCGTCCTGCAAGGTCACGATCACGGTGGCCTTGGCGTCGAGCGCGGCGTCGATGAGGTTCGGGAGCGTCGCCAGATCACCTTGGGCACTGGACGTCCTGAACTCATAGTCGCGGCCCTGGTCGAGATCGGACTCGCCCAGCCCGACTCTCAGCGCATCCTCACTCCATTCACTGCCGATCCAGTCCGCCTCCCGGATGATGGCGATGGTCGCTTTCGGGCCCTGCCCGGTGAGCGCGGGCGGCGATGCCAGGGCGAGGGCGTCGAGCAGGGCCAGTGCGATGGCCGCCTGCGGGAACCGCCTGCAAACCGACCAAAAGAGGCGCATATCGACCGGTCCAAAAGAAGTGTGGGAGACTCGGCTACTATGCCGCGCGCGGGAACGACTGTCAACCCGAGTTACCGCGGGGAATGGGGAATGGGGAATGGGGAACGGGAAAGGGGAACAGGGAACAGGGAACAGGGAAAGGGGAACGGTGTTGCACTTCCCGCCGCCGGTCCTGCCTGACTAGTGCGTGGGCCCCCCGGCACGGCCGGCTGGGCCCGTGTGAGTCTTGTGTGCGAAGCTCCCTCCGATAGCTTAACCCTCGATGCGCTTTCACTGCCGACGTCCCCTGTGGACTCTGGGTCTGCTGCTCCTCCTTGCCGCGAGAGAGGAGAGCTGCGCCATTACGGCCGGGCCCAACGGACTCTGCGCATCCTTCCAGCTCGAGCCTTCGAACGTCTCCCTCGGCGTAGGGGAAACCCTTCAGATCCACGTCAACTCCGGCTCCTGCGTGGGGTCGTGCTCCTGTGGTACGGGCTCAGCCGCCGCCGTTCGGTGGGAGTCCGATTCACCCGCGATCGCCGCGATCGATGCGACCGGTGGGGTCACCGGGGTCCGCCCCGGCAGCGCGGTGATTACCCGCACGGTCGGAGAAGGCGCCGACGCCGTGCGGGCGTCGATGCGGGTGACCGTAGTGCCGTAGAGCTCCGTTTCGAACCCCGCCAGATCCTCTCGTCGCCAGATCTGCCGATCAGCGACGGCAACCGCCATAGCGGGCTTCGCGAGGTCTCGGTACGTTGCGGCCGGGAGCTTCGCATGCACGAACAGGTCACGCTTCTTCGCCACGACCCGCGTCGGTCGAGCACCGCCGGGGCCACCCTGGGGCTCTCCCCTGATCTGCTGGACCAGGTCCGGGGGCGGGTGCGGCTCCTGGCCGCCCTGCTCTTGGTGGCGTTCGCGCTGGATCCGGTCATCTACCTCGGTCGCTGGGCCGCGGCTGCGCTGGCCGGCCTTGAGCTGCCGAGCGACTTCTATGCCCGGATCGGGTTCCAGTGGGCCAGCGCCGCCGCCGTCCTCGCCTCTGCGGCGCTGTGGTGGGTGGCCCGGCGCGGCGGCTTGGAGGCGGTCCGGCTCCACGCCCTGGGTCTCGCCTACGAGGTCGTCATCTGCTTCGTCATCGCGCTGCATGCGATCTGGGGGTATTACCTCGACCGGGGGATCGTTCCCAACCTGACCTGGGTTCCCGGGGTGGTGATGCTGTTCCCCCTGATCCTGCCGGGCCCGCCGCGACGGATGTTTGCCGCCGCCAGTGCCGCGGCGGCGATGGCGCCGTTCGCCCTGCTGGTGCTCCATCTTACCGGCAGGGTGACGGCGGTCGCAGACGACTATCTGAGCATGCTGTTCAGCTCAGGGTTCGCGGTCGGGTTCGCCTACCTGGGCGCGCGCGTCGTGTACGGGCTGGGGCGGCAGGTCGCTGCGGCGCGCGAGCTGGGGAGCTACCGGCTGGAAGAGCGGTTGGGCGAGGGCGGTATGGGCGAGGTGTGGCGGGCCCGGCACCGTATGCTGGCCCGACCGGCGGCCATCAAGGTCGTCCGGCCTGCCCTCGTGGGCGACGCACCTCCCGGAGTCTCCCGCGAGGTGTTCGACCGGTTCGAGCGGGAGGCGCAGGCCATTGCTCGGCTCCGATCGCCCCACACGGTGGAGCTGTTCGATTTCGGGGTGGCGGACGACGGGGCCTTCTACTACGCCATGGAGCTGCTCGAGGGCATCGACGCCGACAGCTTGGTGCGGCGCTACGGGCCGGTCCCCGCCGAGCGGGCCGTGTACCTGCTGCGCCAGGTGTGCCACTCACTTTCCGAGGCCGACGCCTGCGGACTGGTCCATCGCGACATCAAGCCCGCGAATATCTTCCTGTGCCGCTACGGCGAGGACTGCGACTTCGTGAAAGTCCTCGATTTCGGGCTGGTGAAGGCGGTGCACGAGCCGGCGGCCGCGGGATCGGGAATCACGGTCGAGAACGCGGTCTACGGTACCCCCGCATTCATCGCCCCCGAGCAGGCCCTGGGGCGGCCCGATCTCGACGGCCGAGTGGACATCTACGCCACCGGCTGTGTGGCCTACTGGCTGCTGACCGGGCAGCTGGTGTTTACGGCGGCGAATCCCATGGGGTTCCTGCTGCAGCACGCCAACACGGCGCCGACGCCGCCATCCACCAGGACCGAGCTGCCCATCCCTCCCGCGCTGGACGGCCTGGTGCTCGCGTGCCTCGCGAAGGACCCGGCGGCGAGGCCGCAGTCGGCGAGAGAGCTCATGGCCCGGCTTGACGCCGTCGACGGCGGGAACGGATGGACCGAGCAGCGGGCCCGGGAGTGGTGGGAGAGGCACCAGCCAGAGAGGGGGAGGCAGGAGGGGTAGCGCGCTGGCTTGGTGGAGCAGTTCAGAAGCCCACTCCTGAGGCGTGCGCCATACGTCGGCGTGGCCTGCAGTGTTAAGTAAGCCTCCCGAGCTGCCCGAGCCGATTTCTGCATGCGGACCCTGCGGCATATGCGGCGTGACCAGGGTGGGGCTTGTGAAGGGGCGGGGGTTCTGGCAGCTTAAGTGATAGTTAG
>DATBLR010000112.1:0-2420 GCA_036555275.1 Gemmatimonadales bacterium
CGTCCCCAGGACTTCGACGACCGAGCCTGCAATGGCCGTCCCCTTTTCGGCGTCGATGACCCGGCCTACAATGCGGCCAGTCTCCTGGGCCAGGGCGGGCATGGCGGACAGCGGAGCGATCAGCGCCGCTAGGGCCGTGGCGAGGGCAGCAGGGCGGGCGGAAAGCACAATGTGCATGGCCGTAGTGGGTTGAGGAGAGGTCGCTTCGAGCGGGTCTTGATGGGCTGCGCCGGCACGAGGGGAGAGTCGACGGATCGTGTATCGGAATGCGCTCTATTCTGCCACGAACGCGTCACAGTCCCGGTCGCCCCGGAGGAGTCGGACAGCCTTCCTGGACCGCTTTGTCACGGGCAGATCACTACCGTCGTGACCACCCACTGCCGATATCACACCGCCGCGCCTACACTTGCATCGTGCGCGTGACCTGGACTCTCAGCCTCATCGCTCTGATCGCCGCCGGGCCCGTCCGGGCGCAGTCGTCGCGGGATTCCTCGGTCTCCCGGGTCCTGGCATACCTCGAGGCCGCCGCCGAGGAACATCGCCGTGAGGAGGACACCCCGGGGATCGTCATCGCCGCCGTCACCCGGGACAGCCTCCTGGGCATCCGGGCGGTCGGCGTAACCGATCTCGGGACCCGGACACCGATGCCAGCGGATGGCCGCTTTCTCGCCGGATCGATCTCGAAGGCCTTCACGGCGGTCGCGCTGCTCCAGCTCCAGGAAGAGGGGCTGGTCGACGTGCGCCGGCCTCTGGCGAACTACCTCCCCTGGTTCCGAATGCGATCCCCTGGTGGCCCGATCACCGTCGAGCAGCTGTTGACCCATACAGCCGGCCTCCCGCGCGATCGGGGCGACCTCCCTTCCTCGCCCTACACCGCCCTGGCCCTGAGGGATCGTGGCTCCGGCGTGCCCCCCGGAGAGCGTTTCGCCTATTCGAATCTCGGTTATCAGCTGCTCAGTCTGATGATCGAGGAAGTCGAGGGACGCCCCTTCACCGAGATCATTCAGAGCCGGGTCCTCACCCCCCTCGGGCTTCGCGCCACCGACCCGGCGGTTACCCAGGGTGCGCGACTGCGAGCAGTCACCGGGTACCAGTACTTATGGGACGACCGTCCTCCGACCCCGGGGGAACCGCTGGTGCCGGTGCCCTGGAACGAGTACACCGCCGGCGACGCCAACTTGGTGACGACCGCGCCTGACCTGGCCGTCTTCCTGCGCATGCTACTGGCCCAGGGTCGCGGTCCCTCGGGTCGCCTCCTCCAGCCCGTCAGCTTCGGCCGCATGGTGCAGCGGACGGTGCCGGCTCCCGAGCTCGGACCGGGGATGTTCTATGGCTACGGCGTCGTGCTGGGGTCCTTGGAGGGCGATCCGATCCTGTGGCACAGCGGCGGAATGCTGGGCTACCGCTCGATGATCGCAGGTGACCTCGACGAGGGGCTGGGGGTGGTCGTGCTGATGAACGGGCCGGGTAATCCGCGCCGCTTGGCGGAGTACGCACTCCGGGTGCTGATCGCCGCCCGGCGTAATCGGCCCCTTCCGCCGGTGCCGGTTACCGACCCGCCGGAGCGGATTCGCGACGCGGACTCATTCGCCGGCAGCTTCGCCGACAGTGCCGGCGAACAGATCACGCTGGAAGCCGTCGGTGGCGGACTCGACCTGCTCGCGGGGGGAGCCCGCATCCCGTTGCTTGCGGCCGGGCCAGCGAAGTTCGTCGCAAGGGATTCGATCTGGGGCCGGTTTCCACTGAGGGTGGTGCGGGAGGAGGGGCACGCGACGGAAGTACTGCATGGCGGTCGCTGGTTCGTGAGCGACCGTTACCTGGGTCCACGTGAGTTCCCCAGCCCCGCAGCCTGGTCCCGCCTGGTGGGACACTACCGGGCCCAGTTGTCCTACTACAGCAACTACCGGGTGGTCGTGAGGAAGGGCGAGCTGCTGCTGATTTCGCCTGAAGGAATCGAGGAGCCCCTGGTGCCGCGAGGCGGGACCGATTTCGCGGTCGGCCGTGGCGAACATCCCGTCGAGCAGATTCACTTTGCCGACGTGGTGAGCGGCCGGGCGCTCCGAATGAACCTCTCCGGCACCGACTACTACCGCACCACGACCCCCTGAGGCGCGAAGCCCGGTCAGCTCGCAGCAGAAGGCTGAGATTGCGGAGCGAGTAGGTCGCCCACCGCCACCAGCAGGTCCCGGGGCAGGAACGGCCGGGGCAACACTGCCATCCCGCGAGTACGGCAGCGGGCGGCCACACTGGCATCCGAGGTCGTCACCAGCAGGCGTGGTCCGTCCTGCTCCGCGACTACCTCCAGGAGCAGCCTGCGTCCATCGGCCGACATTGTGCCCTCCACTACCACCACGCCCCAGGGACGGGTACCGAGCCGGGTGAGCCCCTCATTGCCGCTCCGGGCCACTTCCACGGTGTAG
>DATBLR010000122.1:0-4908 GCA_036555275.1 Gemmatimonadales bacterium
GCCCCGTAGACATACAGCGGGTAGGTGACTTTGCTGCCGGCGTTGAAAAGAGTGATGACGAAATCGTCGAGCGACAGGGCGAAGGACAGCATCGCGGCCGCGGCGATTCCCGGCGCGATGAGCGGCAGGGTCACCTTGCGAACTACGTGAAAAGGGGTCGCGTAGAGATCCATGGCCGCTTCCTCGAGCGTCCAGTCGAAGCCCTTGATGCGGGCCTTCACCGTCAGCGCCACATAACTGACGGAAAACATGATGTGGGCGATGACGATGGTCGAGAACCCGGTCGGGTAGTTGGCGGACAGGAACAGGGACAACAGCGACGAGCCGAGCACGACTTCCGGGGTCGTGAGCGGCAGAACCAGCAGCAGATTGATCGCCCCGGCCCCCCTCCACTGATAGCGGCACAGGGCAAGGGCAATGAGAGCGCCGAACACGGTCGCGACCGTAGTCGACACCGCCGCGACCTTGAGCGAAAGCTTCATCGCCTCCACGAGCGCGGGGAACAGAAACGGGTCTTTCCAGGCGTCGAACGAGAAAGCCTTCCAGACGAAATTGAACTTCCCCTCCGGCTTGTTGAAGCTGTAGGCCGCGATCACGAAGATCGGCAGGAACAGGTACAGGAGTACCAGCCCCGCCCATACGTCGAGCAGCCCGCCGGTCCAGCGGGACCCCACCGCGCCGGTGCGCTCCGTGCTCACGCGAGGTCCTCCGTCCCCAGCACCCGGGTGTACGCCAGCACCATCAGGGTGATGATCGCCATCAGCACAAAGGACAGGGCGGCCGCGAGCGGATAGTCACGAACGGTCAGGAACTGCCCCTGAATCACCGAGCCCAGCATTTTCTGGTTCGGGCTGCCCAGCAACTCGGCGTTGAGGAAGTCGCCGGATGCGGGGATGAAGGTCAGCAGGCTCCCGGCGAGGACACCGGGGAGCGATAGCGGGAGGACGACCTTTACGAACGACTGGAACTGATTGCAGTAGAGATCCTGAGCCGCCTCGGTGAGCCGGCGGTCGATCTTCTCCAGGCTCACGTAGATCGGGAGGATCATGAACGGCAGGAAGTTGTAGGTAATGCCGCCGATGACAGCCCAGACGGTATTGAGCAGCCGGCCGTCGGCCGGGAGCAGGTGGAGGACGCCCAGCAGGGTCACCACCGGCCCGCCATCGTTCAGGATGGTTTTCCAGGCGAAGGTCCGGACCAGGAACGTGGTGAAGAAGGGCAGGATGACCAGCCCAAGCAGCAGATTTTTGAGCTTGCCCGCGCGAAAGGCCATCACGTAGGCGAGCGGGTAACCCAGGAGGAGGGCCGCGCCGGTGGCGGTAAGGGCGTACCCGAACGAGCGAAGCAGATGGTCGCCGTAGTCGGTGAAGGCCCTGATGTAGCCATCGTACCAGGACACGTCCCCGGTACCGACTGAGGTGCGTGCCAGGGTGAGCGTGGGTATCGCGTAGAACGCGATGAGCCAGAGGATTCCGGGCGCAACCAGAAGCCAAGGGGCCAGCGGGTTTCGCCGCGAGCCCCCGGCGGCAATACCGGCCATGGTGTGCTACGCCCCGATCGCGTCCTGGAACAGCTGGTTGAAGGTCTTGTCGTCCTCGTCCTCCAGCCACCGGAAGACGTGGAGCCGGGCTCGCACATCTTCGGGCGGGTTGACCAGCGCGCTCTTGGCCAGCTCGGGGTTGATCGCGGCCAGCGCCTCGCCGGCTCCCTTGACCGGGGAGAGGTAGGGAGCCGCGACCACGATCTGGGCGGAGTGGGCGGGATCGTACACGTAATTCATCCACGCCGCCGCGAGGTCGGGGCGATCGCTGGTCTTGGGAATCAGCATGTTGTCGGAGAACAGCATGGCGCCTTCCTTGGGCGCGATCCACCGGAGGTCCGGATTGTCGGCCGCCAGGCCCTGGATGTCGCCCGACCACGCGATGGCCACACTGATGTTGCCGCTGGCAAGATCCTCGGCATAGTCGTTCCCGGTGAAGGCGCGGATGTGGCCATTCTGCCGGTACTTCTTGATCTTGGCCGCGGCGGCCTTGGCATCCTCCACGGTGCAGGTGGCCGGGTCCTTGCCGAGCCCGAGCATGACCAGCCCGAGCGTGTCGCGCATTTCGGTAAGCATCGTGACCTGACCCTTGAACTTCGGATCGAAGATGTCGTTGATGCTGGTGAGCTCCCGGCCAACCTTCTTGGGGTTGTAGCCGATGCCGGTCATCCCCGACATCCACGGCATGCTGAACTTGCGGCCCGGATCGAACCCGACGTTTTGCAGGTTGTCGACCAGGTTTGCCTTGTTGGGGAACTTGTCGACCGGGATCTCCTGGGCATAGCCGAGTTTGATGAGCCGGCCCGCCATCCAGTCGGTCAGCACGATGATGTCGCGGTCGATCGACTGCCCCCGCTTGAGGGGCTCGTCGATCTTGGCGAAGAATTCGTTGTTGTCGTTGACGTCCTCGGTGTACTCGGTCTTGATCCCGGTGGCTTTCTCGAAGTCTCCGGGAGTGGCCTTGTCGATGTACAGCGGCCAGTTGGAGACGCGGAGGGTCTTGGTCGCGGTCGTAGCGGGGGCGGCACCGGCCCCGCTGGCCGCTTCCTTGCCCTTGCACGCGGACAGGAAGGCGCTACCCAGAGCGAGGGTACCGGCGGCGGCGGCGGTGTGGCCGAGGAACTGCCGCCGGGAGAGGGCGCGGTGGACGATGGCCTGGAGTTCCTGCTCGTCGTATGTGGTGCGCTTGCTCATGGCTGTGCCTCAGGCGAAGGGGTCTTGAGAGACTGACTGACCAGTTCCAGCGTGGGCCGAAGATCCATATCGATGGGGGACTTCGTGATCTTGGGCGGCAGTAGCCGGGCCCCGTCCGCATCCCAGCTGACAACATAGGACCGGCCGGGCTCGAGGACGGGGTGGGGCCCGTCGGACGGCACCTGCGCGATCATTTCCACTCCCGCCGGCGACCGCAGGACCAGCCGGATGACAGGCCCCGAGAAGGCGGCTGCGATCAGGTTCACGCTGAAGCCCTTTCCGTTCTCGCTGAAATGAAGCCGCTCGGGGCGGATCATCAGGGTGCCCTTGCTGCCCGGCTTGGCCTCCCAACTCGGCATCGTCGCTTCCATCCGGGTATCGCCTTCCAGCGTGACCACGATCCGATTTCCCATTGCCCCGGACACGGTCGCAGGGAGCAGGTTGGCCACCCCGATGAAGTTGGCGACGAAGACTGTCGCGGGGAAATGGTAGATCTCCTCCGGGGTTCCGATCTGCTCCACGTAGCCCTCATTCATGACCGCGATGCGGTCGGACATCGTGAGAGCCTCTTCCTGATCATGGGTGACGTAGATGAAGGTGATCCCGACCTCCCGCTGGATCCGCTTCAGCTCGATCTGCATCGCCTGGCGCAGCTTGAGATCGAGGGCGCCCAGCGGCTCGTCCAGCAGCAAGGCGCTGGGGTAGTTGACCAGGGCGCGGGCCAGGGCGACCCGTTGCTGCTGCCCGCCGGAGAGCTGGGCTGGCCGGCGGGCGCCGAACTGAGTCAGCCGCGTGACGGTGAGCAGCTCGTCCACGCGCCGGGTGACTTCTGGCTCCGGCAGTTTCTTGCTACGCGGCCCGAAGGCCACGTTGTCACGTACCGACATATGGGGAAAGAGCGCGTAGTGCTGGAAGACCGTGTTGACGTTCCGCTGGTAGGGGGGGACCCTCGAGACATCCTTCCCCTCGAGCAGGATCTGCCCCGACGTCGGCTGCTCGAACCCGGCGATCATCCTGAGGGTCGTGGTCTTCCCGCAGCCCGAGGGGCCCAGCATCGAGAAGAACTCCCCCCGCCCGATCTCGAAATGGGCCTCGTGGACGGCGATGTAGTCCCCGAACCGCTTGGTGACGTGGTCCAGGGTGATGACCGGGTCCATGTGAGGGACCTCAGGAGGCGTGGAGGAATGGGAGTCTGAAAGGCCCAATCTGGAGGCAGCGACGTGAGTTGACAACCCATGCCCCGTGGGGCAGTATGGAGTCAGGCCCGGGCCCACTCGGCCGCGACGCTTCCCGCAGCAGGCGATAGCACCCAGCTAGCCCTCCAAACCAATACCAGCCATGACCGCTACTGTTCCGTCGCGTGGGCAGGAGGAGTTGAACCGTCTGCTCGTTCGCGCCAAGCAGATCGCTGAGGAGGAGACCCAGAAGCTCCTCACCCGCACCCCGGCCTCCGCCGCGCTCTACCAGCGGGCCTACCGGACCCTGCCGTTCGGCGTGGTCTCGTCGTTCCAGAAGGGCTACCCCTACCCGGTCTACGTCTCCCGGGGGAAGGGCAGCCATATCTGGGACCACGACGGGCACCAATACCTGGACTTTCACGGGGGGTTCGGGGCCATGGTCGTGGGCCACGCCCATCCCCGGATCGTCGAGGCGATCCAGGAAGCCGCGAGCCGGGGCACCCACTTTGCGGTCACGACCGAGGAGGCCGTCGCGTTCGGCGAGGAGATCTGCCGGCGCTTCAACCTTGAGATGCTCCGGTTCGCCAATTCAGGCACCGAGGCCACGATGGACGCCATCCGGGTGGCGCGGGCGGCCACCGGCCGCGACGTGGTCTGCAAGATCGAGGGCTCCTACCACGGCCACCACGACGCGGTGATGTTCTCGGTAATTCCCAACGCCGACGTCATGGGAGGCCGGGAACGCCCGGCCAAGGCGCCGGTCTCCAGGGGCCTGGTGAAGGATGCCCACCGCTACATCGAGGTGGTGCCCTTCAACGACGCCGATCATCTGGAACGGCTGTTCCAGGAGAGGGGGCAGGAGATCGCCTGCATCATCATGGAGCCGGCCATGATGAACATCGGGATCGTGGTTCCCGACCCGGCCTACCTCCGGCGGGTGCGCGAACTGTGTACCCGGCACGGGGTGATCTTCATCTACGACGAGATCAAGACCGG
>DATBLR010000124.1:0-10606 GCA_036555275.1 Gemmatimonadales bacterium
ACCCGCACCGTGCTGGTCGAGTGGGATCCGTTCACCAACCCGATCCTCACGGAGTTCACGGGTCGGGTCGAGTATCAGGACATCCTCGAAGGCGTGACGGTCCGGGAAGAGTTCGACGAGGTCACCGGCCTGGCGCGCAAGGTGATCGTGACGCCGGACGAGGGTGAAGGCGAGGCCAAGGAGTATCTGATCCCGAAGGGCAAGCACGTGAGCGTGCACGAGCAGGACCGCGTGCGCGCCGGCGACCGCCTCACCGAAGGGCCCGTGAACCCGCACGACATCCTGCGGATCAAGGGCCCACGGGCGGTCCAGGAGTACCTCCTGAATGAAGTGCAGGAGGTGTACCGGCTGCAGGGCGTGAAGATCAACGACAAACACATCGGCGTGATCATCCGCCAGATGCTGCAGAAGGTGCGCATCACCGATTCCGGCGATACGGAGTTCCTGGAGGGCGAGCACGTCGACCGCAACGTCTTCCGTGAGACCAACCAGGGTCTCATTGCCAAGGGCAAGACGCCGGCGCGTTCCGAGCCCCTGCTGCTGGGCATCACCAAGGCCAGCCTCACGACGCAATCCTTCATCAGCGCCGCGTCGTTCCAGGAGACCACCCGGGTGCTCACCGACGCGGCGATTCGAGGGGCCAAGGACGACCTGCTCGGCCTCAAGGAGAACATCATCATCGGTCACCTCATCCCGGCCGGCTCAGGCATCTATCGCTATGCCGAGATTGAGATCGAACCGCCGGAAGGCTACGAGCCGCCACCCCCCAGCGAGGTGCCGGTGGAGGTCGCCGCGCCGGTGCCGGTCGCGGTGCTGGCGGATGACGACGAGTAATCCCAGAGTACGCGGAGAGAGTACGGGACAGGAGACAGCGGGGGGACGGATCGTCGGATCCGTCCCCCCGCGTCATTCCTCCGGGCTGTCCGCCGCGAGGCCTATGGGACCTGCTTGACCTCCACCCGCCGGTTGGCCGCCCGGCCGGCGCGCGTGGTGTTGGGGACCAGCGGAACCTCCGCCCCGTAACCTCGCGCGGTAAGCTGATCGGGAGGCACCCCCAGCTGGATCAGCCTGAACCGGACCGCATCCGCCCGCCGTTGCGACAGAATGAGGTTCGACGCGGGATTCCCCACGTCGTCGGTGTGCCCAGCGACTTCCACCTTGATCTTCGGTGCGGCCAGCAAGGCGCGGGCGACTCGCTCCAGCATCGGCTTGGCCTCGGGCAGCAGCGTGGCCTTGCCTGGGTTGAAGGTGACGCCCTCGAGCACCACGGCAGTGGACCCCACGAACAGCGGAGGGCACCCCGCCGCGTCTACGGTGGCACGGGGCGGTGTGGCCGGGCATGCGTCCGTTGCATCGCTGATGCCATCACCGTCCGTGTCCTTGGGCGGAACGCAGCCGGTTGCATCCACCTTGGCTCCAGGCTCGCTGGCCGGACACTTGTCGATGCCGTCCGGAACGCCATCCCGGTCGCTGTCCTTGGGAATGGCGCAGCCGGTGCCATCCACGACCGTCCCGGGGCTCGTGCCCGCGCAGCGGTCACGCGAGTTGACAACCCCGTCCCCATCCTCGTCCACAAGACAGCCGGAGCTGTCCACCGCTGCGCCTGGCGGCGTGCCCTTGCACTTGTCCGTTGCGTCCGGCACTCCATCGCGGTCCGCATCCAGAACCACCGTGCAGCCGTGGGAATCGACTGGCTCCCCCGCCGGTGATCCCGGGCAGCGGTCTACGGCGTCCGGAACGGAGTCCTTGTCGCCATCCGCCACGCACCCGGTACTGGAGACCTTCTCGCCCGCCGGCGTCCGGGGGCAGGCGTCAAACGCGTCAGCTACGCCGTCGCGATCACTATCGTGGCGCCTCGCGTCGGCCCGCCCCAGCAGAAGCCCGATGCCGGCCTGGGCGCCGTAGTTGATGTTCCGGTCCACGACCGCCCGATTGAAGGGCCGCTCGACATAATCCAGGGTCCCGTCCGCGCGGAAGTAGAGACGCTGGGCCATGGCGAAGCGCAGTCCGACCAGCCCGGTGAGCCCGTTGTCGGACTCGGTGACCCCGCCCCGATACCAGTTGTGCACCCAGCCTGCCCCGATGATCGCGGCGGCGCCTTCGGCCACCGGCACGTGGTAGGCCAGCCGCAGCCGGACCGGTATGGCGTTGACCGAGGCGCCAGGGACGCCGCTCGCGGTGTAGGAGCCTTCCCCCTCCACCGCGAAGTTGCTCCAGAAAAACAGCCCGAGGCGGCCACCGGCTCCGAAGCGCGGGTTGTCGAACGGGAGGGAGGCATCGAAGCGGCTCAGACGTCCAAATGCGCCAAGGTCGATTGTCCAGGGCTGCTGGGCCGATGCGGGGGTTGCCGTCAGGAGTATCGCCGCGGCAGCCCGTAGCAGATGGCGTAAAGGCATCAGGGCCTCCAGAAATCGGAGGTGGAGGAAAGACACGACACCGCGAAACAACCCCGTAGCCTACGCCTCCATACGGATGGAGGGCTGTGACAGCCCTCACCTGTTCACAGTGGCGCAATCCCTCCTCCGAAACAGCGAGGGCGGATCGCCGGATCCGCCCTCGTCCTTCGCCACCAAGCTCGGGCCTGAATCGGCGCTCAGAGGCTGTTGGCGCTGAAAGTATCGCACTGCTTCGGATCCCGGCTTCTGAACCCGTGGGTGAACCAGCGCTGACGCTGCTCCGACGTGCCGTGGGTAAAACCCTCCGGATTCACGTAGCCCTGTGACATCCGCTGTATCCGATCGTCCCCCACCGCGGCGGCGGCCCGCATGCCTTCCTCGAGATCGCCTTGATCCAGCCCTCCTTTGGCCTGGTAGGTCCCTCCCCAGACTCCCGCGAAGCAGTCGGCCTGGAGTTCCATTCGCACCGACAGGTCGTTGGCGGCGTCCGGGGAGTCCTGCTGCGCCCGTCGCACCTTGGCCTCGATGCCTAGCTGCTTCTGGACATGGTGTCCGAGCTCATGGGCCAGCACGTAGGCTTCGGCGAAATCGCCTGCTGCGCCGAATCGGCTGGTCAGTTCGTCGTAGAACCCGAGGTCGATGTACACCTTCTCATCACCTGGACAGTAGAAGGGACCGGTGGCCGTCTCCGCGATGCCGCAGGCCGACTGCACCCCGTCGCGGAACAATACCAGCTTGGCATCACGATACTCGCCTCCCATCCGGGAGAAGATCGTGGACCATTCGGTCTGCGCGGTGTCGAGCACGGCGGACACCAGGTGGGCAAGCGAATCCTCATGCTGCTGCTGTTCGGGAGTCAGCTCCGTTCCACCGGGGACCCCCGCCTGCATCCCGTCGGCGCCGATCAGGGTGAACAGGTTCTGCTTGAAGATGATGCTCAGAATGAGCAGGAGCAGCATTCCTCCGAGCCCCAACCGCATACCGCCCCCGAACCGTGGTCCCCCGGTTTCTCCGCGGACATCCTCGACGTTCTTGCTCATCGGACCAGAACTCCAGCGCATTGCTCCTCCGGGTGAGGGACGATGTGCGGCAACTGCTACGAGAGTAGCTCCGATTCAGGCATCGCTCAAGCAGATGACGGCTCTAAGGCGTCCGGGCCACGGCGTCGCCCTTCCTGGCCGGTAAGCACCGCCGAGCTTTCCGGTACCGCCTGCGCTCTTCTGTATCTGTTCCCTCAAGTCAACACGTTGAACGTACCCAGGCTGACTTGACCTCGCTGCCGGTCGTGGGCTGGCACCGCCGCCCGGAAGAGGCTTTAATGATCGTCATGCGAACCTACCTCCCGGGCCTTTTCGCGGTCGCCGCGGTTCTCGCCGCCTGCACAGGCGACGAGCCGAACCGTACCCCATCCGATCTGGTTCTGGTCTCCGGCGACGGTCAGACCGGCGGCGCGGGTCTCCCACTGCCGTTCGGGCTCACGGTCAAGGTGGTGGACAAAGGGGGGCATGGCGTAGGCGGGGTCAACGTCGCGTTCGCCGTCACCGCCGGTGGCGGGAGTGTTCAGAATGCGACCGTGATCACGCTAGGCAACGGCATCGCCACGACCAACTGGACGGTGGGCACCGCGGTCGGGGCGGTCAATACGGCAACTGCCGCTGCCGCCAGCCTCGGAGGATCCCCCATCACCTTCACTGCGACGGTCGTGGCGGCTCCCGCGAGCAGCGGCGTGATAGTGCAGGGGGACGCTCAGGACGGGACGGTGGGGCAGGATCTGCCGGTTTCGGTGGTAGCAGCGTTCACCGACCCATATGGGAATCCCGCCAGCAACCAGACCATCACCTGGGTGGTAACCGGGGGTGGTGGCACGATCGCGGTTACCTCGCTGACGACCGACGGACAGGGGCGCGGCGGTGCGACTTGGACCCTGGGTTACCAGCTCGGCGGCCAGACCCTGCAGGCCCTCGCAGGATTTGCCGCGGTGAACGCGACGGCGACTGCCGCGCTAAGTCCCGGCGCGACCCTGGCAGTAGGCTCCGGCGACGGGCAGCAGGGGCTCGCCGGACAATCTCTCCTGGCCCCGATCGGGGTCCGGGTACGGACCGCAGACGGCCACGGCTTGTCCAACGTCCAGGTCGACTGGTCGGTGGCCTCGGGAGGAGGCTCGGTCGCCCAGCCCTCGACCCTCACCGATGCCAGCGGCGCTGCACTCGTGGGTTGGACGCTTGGCGCAAGCCTCGGTCCGCAGACGGTCACCGCGAGTAACGCAGGGTTGTCACCCTCCAGTGTGACCTTGAATGCCTCCGCGGTCGTCCCGGCGCCTTCCAGCATTGTCGGGTCGGTGGGACTGGTGGACGGCCAACTGACCTCGTTGAGGGCCAGCTCAACCCGCGCCGCAATTGGCCCGGGGGAGCCGATTCGCCGGGGCTTTGCCGCCCGGCCGATCAGTCGTGACCAGATCCCGGATGAACTGCTGGTGAAGTTCCGCGCCGGCGCGGTAGGCGCGCCGAGCGCGGTCAGGGCCATGGCCTCGGTCGCCACAGCCCGGGCTGTGGCTCAGGCGATGCAGGACCGGCTGGCGGCCCACGCCGTGGCGGGAAAAGTTGCGGTGACCGGGCTCTCCCCGGTGACCCGGACCGCCCGGCTCAAGGTGGCGGACCCCTCCAGCGTGGACTCGGTCGTGCGGGCCGTGGTCGGCGACCCTGCCGTGGTCGCCGTCGGTCACAATCGCAGGATGCGACTCGCCGGCGGACCGGTGCGCCCCGGCACAATTCCTAACGATCCGAACTTTCCCAATCAGTCGTGGCACTATGGCATGGTGGACCTGCCGCGGGCGTGGTCGATCACCACCGGTTCCCCCTCGACCATTGTTGCGGTGCTCGATGACGGGATCGTCTTTCATCATCCGGCGATCGGCGCCGCCGGAGCGACCTACCTCACCGGAGGGGGCAACCTCCGGAATGACGGCTACGATTTTGTGTCGCCGGGAAGCGTTCCGCTCTGTGCCGGTGGCAGCATTGACAACGCCGGTGACGGGGGCGGGTATGATCTCGACCCTTCCGTCCCTGACAGCCGGCTTCAGGACAACCCCATCTGCCTCGGCGGCAAGGATCCGCTCGGCGGCCACGGCACCCACGTCGCCGGGACCATCGGGGCCAAGGGGAACGACGCGACCATGGTCACCGGGGTCAACTGGGCCGTGAGTATCAGACCGGTACGGGTGATCGGTCTCCAGTACGGAGATCTGTTTGATATCCAGAACGGCATTCTGTACGCGTCCGGATTCCCAGTGATGGGCCCGGTGGGCATGATCGACCCACCGAGCCAACCCGCCAGGATCATCAATATGAGTTTCGGGGGAGACTGCCCAACCGGCACGGATCCGGATCCCATCCATGACGCGATTCTGGCGGTCACCGATCCAGGTCTTCCCAATGGCGGAGTGCTGGTGGTCGCGGCTGCCGGGAACGATGCCTCCTCGGCGCCCTTCTGTCCGGCGGCCTATCCCGAAGTGCTGTCGGTAGCCGCCGTGGGGCCAAGCGGCCACAGGGCGTCGTTCTCCAACTGGGGCAGCACCGTGGACATTGCGGCCCCCGGCGGCGAATTTGCTCCCCCGGCCGACGGGACGTACGGCATTTTTTCCTCGGTCTGCGATTTCACGGTTTCGCCGTGCACTCCCCTGGTCGCGCGGTACTTCGGCACGTCGATGGCCTCGCCCCACGTGGCGGGTATCGCGGCCCTGCTGCTGGCCCAGAATCCCTCCCTGACACCGGTCCAGCTTCGGAGTCTGCTGACCACCTACGCGAGCCCGCTGCCGGCTGCGGAGCAGCTGGGGGCCGGCATCGTGAACGCTCGGAATGCGCTCACCCAGACACTGGCTCCGCCACGCCAGCTGTACGTCCGGGCCATGGACATCGCCACCGGGGCAACGACCGCGACGGTGGCGGCTGCGGGCGGGAACTATACGCTCAGTAACCTGCCTGACGGGAGCTACTACGTGGTCGCCGGGGAGGACGAGGCCGGAGACGGTGTCACCGGCCTCCCCGGGCGACGGTTTGGGGCCTTCGGGGGGATCGCGGCGCCGACGCCGGTTGCGGTCTCCGCCAGCACTGGTGGGTTCGCGGCATTCTCCATCGGATTCCCGGTGGAGAAGGAACCGGACGACGCCGCGGCCCAGGCGAGTCGCCTCGAGCTGGATGGGGCCATGGAGGGCAACATCACCGCCACGGATCAGGCCGATGTGTACCGGATCCAAATCCCGGTCGCCGGGACCTACAGCTTCGAGACCACTGGGTTCGCGGGGGCCTTCTGCTCGTTCGCCCTGGACCTCAACACCACCCTGGCTCTGACGGACTCAGGCGACGGGGTGCTGGCGCAGTCAACCGACATCGATCCCGCCAACAACAACTACTGCTCCCGAATCACCACGGCGCTGGCGGCCGGGACGTATTACCTCCGGGTCACCCCTGGGGACTTCTTCGGGCTCGGGCCGCACGTGGGCCGGTATACCCTGGCGGGGCAGCCGGTCCCCTGACGGGTGCATCAGGGCGGGGGTCGGATGGCTCCCAGGCGGGTGGTGGGTCTGGACCACTCCCCCAGGCGGTCTGCCTTGACCCAAATCCTGCTGGTTGCTAGGTTTGCAAGTCTATGCCCACCATCAACCAGCTGGTCGCCCAGGGTCGCAGGTCGCCGGCCTACAAGGACAAGTCGCCGGCGCTCCGGAAGAATCCTTTTCGGCGCGGCGTGTGCACCAGGGTGTACACGACGACGCCCAAGAAGCCCAATTCCGCTCTTCGCAAGGTCGCCAAAGTGCGGCTGACCAACGGCTTCGAGATCATCGCCTACATCCCGGGTGAGGGCCACAATCTGCAGGAGCACTCCATCGTGCTGGTTCGGGGAGGACGGGTGAAGGATCTGCCTGGAGTGCGCTACCACATCGTGCGCGGGGCGCTGGATGCGGCGGGCGTGAACGATCGCCGCCGCAGTCGGTCCAAGTACGGCGCCAAGAGGCCCAAGGCCGGGGCAGGAGCCAAGTCGTGAGCCGTCGAACCAAGGCCGTCCGTCGTCCGGTTCCCCCCGATCCACGCTACGACAGCCAGACGGTATCGAAATTCATCAGCTCCCTCATGTATGAGGGGAAGAAGAGCACGGCCGAGCGGATCTTCTATTCCGCGATGGACCTGATCGAGGAGCGCACCGGCCAACCCGGGGTCACCGTGTTCAAGCAGGCAGTCAACAATGTGAAGCCTGCGCTGGAGGTGAAGAGCCGGCGGGTCGGAGGAGCGTCGCTGCAGGTGCCCGTGGAAGTGCGTCCCGAGCGGCGGACCGCACTGGCCATGCGCTGGGTGATCGACTTTGCCCGGGGCCGGGCGGAAAAGACGATGCAGGAGCGCTTGGCCGCCGAGCTGATCCTGGCCTCCAAGGGCGAGGGCAACGCGATCAAGAAGAAAGAAGACACCCATCGGATGGCCGAGGCCAACCGGGCGTTCGCGCATTATCGCTGGTAACGACGGCTCTGCGGCTGGGTCGAGCGAAGACTGGGGTGGGCTCCGTTTGGAGCCCACCCCTGATGCATTTGTGACCCGCTGTTGGGTCCCCCCGAGCCGCCGTTGACATTGGCAGGTCACAAGTTACCTTTCGCGGGCTTTTCAGGATCGGGGGTTTTCCCCCGGTCTCAGGAAGGGGAGACATCCAGGTCGTGTGACGCCGGTCCCCGGGGCAGCGGGAGACCTTGGCGGCCACCTCCGACCTTCCGAAGTGGGCGTTGCTGCGGGACCCCGTGGGGGCCGCATGCAGGCGGCCCCCACGAACTCGAATGGACCTGCAATGGTCCCCGTCCAGGGTTTCGGCCCGGACGCGTGCGGAGCGATACCACCGGGTCTTCCCGGGTCGGTCGCCCCGCTTTTTCGCTGGTGGACGTCGCCGGGCCGACGACGATGGCCCGATCACTGGAATGGGGAATGGCGCGCGTAACTCCGCTCGAGCGGTACCGGAATATCGGCATCATGGCGCACATCGATGCCGGGAAGACGACTACCACCGAGCGCATCCTCTACTACACCGGAAAGACCTACAAGATCGGTGAGGTTCATGAGGGCGCGGCCACGATGGACTGGATGGAGCAGGAGCAGGAGCGCGGCATTACCATCACTTCCGCCGCGACCACCTGTTTCTGGAACCGGGGCGAGATGCAGTACCGGATCAACATCATCGACACCCCGGGTCACGTGGACTTCACTGCCGAGGTGGAACGGAGCCTTCGGGTCCTGGACGGAGCGGTAGCGCTGCTCGACTCGGTGGCCGGCGTGGAGCCGCAGACCGAGACCGTGTGGCGACAGGCCGACCGCTACGAGGTCCCGCGCCTGGTGTTCGCCAACAAGATGGACCGGATCGGAGCGGACTTCTTCCGCTGCCTGAGCATGATCCGGGACCGGCTGACCAAGAAGGCGTATCCGCTGCAGCTGCCGGTGGGGTCGTCGGACACGTTTACCGGGCATATCGACCTGATTCGCCAGGTCGAGATCGTCTTCCATGAGGAGAACCTGGGGAAGACCTTCTCCGAGATGCCGGTCCCGGACGCGTACCGGGAGCAGGTGGCCAAGTACCGCCATGAGCTGATCGAGGCGGCGGTGGAGCACGAGGACGCGCTGCTGGAGAAGTACCTGGCCGGAGTGGAGCTCTCCGAAGCGGAGATCCGGCAGGGGATCCGGAACGCCACGATCAGGCATGGCTTGGTGCCGGTGCTGTGCGGGGCGTCGTTCAAGAACAAGGGAGTGCAGGCGCTGCTGGACGCAGTGATCGACTATCTCCCGGCTCCATCCGACGTCCCGGCGATTCAGGGTCACGTGCCGCTCCACGACACCGACCATATCACCCGGCAGGCGGATGACAACCAGCCGTTCGCGGCGCTGGCGTTCAAAATCATGACCGATCCCTACGTGGGTCGGCTGACCTTTTTCCGGGTGTATTCGGGCAAGCTCAAGTCGGGCAGCTACGTCTACAACGCGGTCAAGGACAAGAAGGAGCGGGTCGGCCGCCTGCTGCAGATGCACGCCAACAAGCGGGAGGAAATCGAGGAAGTCCTGGCGGGTGACATCGGGGCCGCGATCGGGCTCAAAGACACCCGCACCGGAGACACCCTGTGCGACGAGGACAAGCCGATCATCCTGGAGGCGATGAAGTTCCCCAATCCGGTGATCGATGTCGCGATCGAGCCGAAGACCAAGGCCGATCAAGACAAGCTGGCCACGGCGCTGCAGAAGCTCCAGGAGGAGGATCCGACCTTCCGGGTGCGGTCCGATCAGGAGACCGGACAGACGATCATCGCCGGCATGGGCGAGTTGCATCTCGAGATTCTGGTCGACCGGATGAAGCGGGAGTTCAAGGTCGAGGCAAACGTAGGCGCCCCGCAGGTGGCCTTCCGCGAGACGATCACCCGTCGGGTGGCCGACGTGGAAGGCAAGTTCATCCGGCAGTCGGGGGGAAAGGGCCAGTATGGCCACGTGGTGATCAACCTGGAACCGACCAAGCCGGGCGAGGGGTTCGTCTTCGAGGACAAGATCGTGGGCGGCGTGATCCCCCGGGAATTCATCAAGCCGGTGGAGGCGGGGATTCGGGAGGCCCTGGAGAACGGCATCCAGGCCGGCTATCCGGTGGTGGACGTGAAAGCCACCCTGGTGGACGGCAGCTACCACGACGTGGACAGCTCGGAGATGGCCTTCAAGATCGCCGGCTCCATGGCCTTCCAGGACGCGGCCAAGAAGGCGCAGCCCGTGATCCTGGAGCCCATCATGAAAGTGGAGGTGGTGACCCCCGACGACTACACGGGCGCCGTCACCGGCGACCTCACCGCGCGGCGCGGACACCTCGAGGGGCAGATCTCCCGCGGGGGCACCCAGATCATCACGGCCATGGTCCCCCTGTCCAACATGTTCGGTTACTCCACCGACCTCCGCTCGCGCACGCAGGGCCGGGCCACCTACTCGATGCACTTCGAGAAGTACGCCGAGGCCCCTCGCAACGTGAGCGAGGAGGTGGTGGCGCGCGTCATGGGCAAAGCGGTCAAGAGTTAACGAGCTTCAGGAGCGATTGAGCGATGGCCAAGGAGAAGTTCGACCGGACGAAGCCGCACGTGAACATCGGGACGATTGGTCACATGGACCACGGGAAGACGTCGTTGACGGCGGCGATCACGAAGGTGCTGTCGGTGACGA